>NZ_JBITXX010000016.1:0-185499 GCF_044544925.1 Streptomyces sp. NPDC053431
ACGCCCGGTTACATTCCGAACCCGGAAGCTAAGCCTTTCAGCGCCGATGGTACTGCAGGGGGGACCCTGTGGGAGAGTAGGACACCGCCGAACAATCTTTCAGGACCCCTGGTCCCAGCGTTCACGCTGGACCAGGGGTCCTTTTGTTTTTCCACGTATTTCTTGAAAGCGCGGTGCGGTGCCGGCTGCGCGAGAATGACTGCAGTACCCGAAGACAGGAGTCACGTCGATGTCCACCAACTCTCCCGACGACCGTCCGGAGCGCGAGCCGCGCCGCCGGGACGGTGGCGAGCGGGGCGGCTTCCGTGGGCCGCGTCGTGACGACAACCGTGGTGGTGGCTACCGCGGTGGCCGCGACGACCGCCGCGACGACCGTCAGGGCGACCGCCCTTCGTACCGTCGTGACGACCGCCGCGATGACCGTCGTGACGACCGTCAGGGCGACCGTCCGCCGTTCCGTCGTGACGACCGCCAGGGCGACCGCCCCGGCTTCCGTCGTGACGACCGTCAGGGCGACCGTCCCTCGTACCGTCGTGACGACCGCCAGGATGACCGCCGTGACGACAACCGCGGTGGTGGCTACCGCGGCGGCCGTGACGACCGTCCTGGCTTCCGTCGTGACGACCGTCAGGGCGACCGTCCCTCCTTCCGGCGCGATGACCGTCAGGGCGACCGCCCCGGCTTCCGTCGCGACGACCGCCAGGGCGACCGCCCGCCGTTCCGTCGTGACGACCGCCAGGGCGATCGTCCCTCGTACCGTCGTGACGACCGCCAGGACGACCGCTCCGGCTTCCGTCGCGACGACCGTCGCGACGACAACCGCGGTGGTGGCTACCGCGGCGGCCGCGACGACCGCCCCGGCTTCCGCCGCGATGACCGCCGCGACGACCGCCGTGACGACCGTCCCTCCTACCGTCGTGACGACCGACAGGACGACCGCCGCGACGACCGCCGTGACGACAACCGTGGTGGTGGCTACCGCGGTGGCCGCGACGACCGTCCCGGCTTCCGCCGTGACGACCGCCAGGGTGACCGTCCCTCCTACCGTCGCGATGACCGTCAGGGCGACCGTCCCTCGTACCGTCGTGACGACCGCCAGGACGACCGCCCCGGCTTCCGCCGTGACGACCGTCAGGGCGACCGTCCGTCCTACCGTCGCGACGACCGCCAGGACGACCGGTCCGGCTTCCGCCGTGACGACCGTCCTTCGTACCGGCGCGACGACCGCCAGGACGACCGCCGTGACGAGCGCCCCCGTGGGCCGCGGCGTGAGGACGACCGGCGTGGTGGCGGTGGGTTCCGCGGCCGTGACGACCGCCGGGACGACCGTGGGCGTGGTCCGCGCCGGGACGACCGGGGCGGCTACGGGCGCCGGGACGACCGCGGCGACCGCGGTGACCGGCGCGGTGGGGACCGTGCGCCGATCAAGCGCCTGCCGATTCCGCCGGAGGTCACCGGTGAGGAGATCGACGCGGATGTGCGCCAGGAGCTGATGAGCCTGCCCAAGGGGCTGGCCGAGGACGTCGCCCGCAACCTCGTCATGGTCGCCCAGCTGATCGACGAGGAGCCGGAGAAGGCGTACGAGTACTCGCGCATCGCCCTGCGGCTCGCCTCCCGTGTCGCCGCCGTCCGCGAGGCCGCCGGCTTCGCGGCGTACGCGACGCAGAAGTACTCCGAGGCGCTGGCCGAGTTCCGGGCCGCGCGGCGGATGACCGGCAGTGTCGAGCTGTGGCCCGTCATGGCGGACTGCGAGCGCGGGCTCGGGCGTCCGGAGCGGGCGCTGGCGATGGCCGGTGAGCCCGAGGTGCTGAAGCTGGACAAGGCCGGCCAGGTCGAGATGCGGCTCGTGGCCGCCGGCGCCCGCCGGGACATGGGCCAGCTCGACGCGGCCATCGTGACCCTGCAGAGCCCGGAGCTGGCGTCCAACGCCAACCACCCGTGGACCGCGCGCCTGCGCTACGCGTACGCCGACGCGCTGCTCGCCGCCGGGCGTGAGCGCGAGGCGCGTGAGTGGTTCGCGAAGGCCCTGGAGGCCGACAAGGACGGCTCCACGGACGCCTCCGACCGGCTGGCGGAGCTGGACGGTGTCGAGTTCGTCGACGCCTTCGACGACTCCGAGGACGCCGACGAGAACGGTGGCGAGAACGGTGGCGAGAACGCCGCCGCCGCGCAGGACCGGCAGGACCAGGACGACGAGCCGCGCGAGGGCGACAGCGACGAGAGCTGACGCCCCACGGCCTGCGCCGTAGGACACGAAACGAAGGGCGGCACCCCACACGGGGTGCCGCCCTTCGGCGTTCTCGCGGTGACCGGCTGCCGAACGGCAGAGCGGCCTGGCTGCCGAGGGGCGCCCGCCGGCAGGTCAGTCGAGGGCCAGGCTGCGCAGCACCAGGCCCGTCGCCGGCTTCGGGCCGAAGGAGGTCGACTTACGGGGCATCGTGACGCCCTGGCGGGCCAGGTCGCGTACGACCTCCTCCTTGACCGGGTGCATCAGGACCGCCGTACCCCCACGGCGTTCGGCCTGTTCGACGGCGGCCTGGGTGTCGTGGATGTAGCTGATGTCCTCGGGGGAGTCCTCCGCGATGTGCCAGACGTGGTCGAGGAGGGTGGAGTGCAGGACCGTGGCGTCGAGGGTCCGCCAGGCCTCGGGGCGGTCGGTGCGGACCGTGCGGGCCAGGAGCCCCGGGTCGGGGCGGTCGAGGAGGTGGAAGCCGCCGTCGCCGGCGAGGAGGAAGGCGTTGCCTTCGGCGGTGGCCGTGGCGAGGGCCTCCTGGGCGGCGGAGAGGGGGCCGTCGACGCGCGTCACGCGGAAGGCGTCGCCGAGGGCGGCGAGCGCGTCGGCGACCGGGAGGCGGTTGAGCAGCCGGTGGATGGCGCGGACCCGGAGCGGGTAGCGGCCGGTGTCGATGAGCAGGACCAGGCCGTGGTTCCAGGGGCCGGGCGCCGTGTGCTCCTCGCGGAGCCGCAGGTAGGTGGCCCACCGGTGGTGTCCGTCGGCGATGAGGGCCTGGTGGCGGCCGAGTTCGGCGGCGACGGCGGCGAGGTCGGCCGGGTTGGTGACGGCCCACAGGCGGTGGTGGAAGCCGTCCTCGGTGGTGGTGGAGAGCAGCGGCTCGCGCTCGACGGTGCGGTCGATGACGGCGCCCGCGCCGTCGCCGTCGCCGCGGTAGGTGAGGAGCAGCGGCTCCAGGTTGGCGGCGGTGGTGCGCATGAGGGCGGCGCGGTCCTCGACGACGTGCGGCATGACGTCCTCGTGCGGGAGGACGATGCCTTCGGCGGGGGTGGAGAGTTCGAGGGCTCCGATGACGCCGCGCTGGAGGAGGCCGTCGCCGCGCTGCTCGTAGACGTAGAGCGCGGGTTCGGGGTCGGGGGCGAGGATGCCGTCGGCGAGCCAGCGGTCGAGGGTGACGGCGGCCTTGCGGTGCCGGGTGCCGGCGGTCATGGCCTGCGGGAGGATGAGCCGGACGATGTTGTGGGGGTCCGCGGATTCCAGGTGGAGGAGTCCGTCGGGCCGGACGACGACGTCGTACGGCGGGGAGGTCACGGCGGCCAGGCTGCCGACCCGTTCGGGAACGTACCGGATGCCCCGGAAGGGGCTCAGTCGAAGACCGGGAGCGCGGACGTCATCGGCCGCGTGACCTGAGGTATGCATCTCGTCATCCTATGTGCGCGGTGGTCATGAGCGATGATCTGGGCAACGGGAGAATGTCAGCCCGGCGACGTGAGGAGTCCATGGCATGACGGGAATCGGCCAGCGGCAGGGCAGGGACCGGCCGAGTGGCAGTGCGCGCGCGTTGAGCGAGGCGTACGACACGGCGCTGCTCGACCTGGACGGTGTCGTGTACTACGCGGGTGGGGACGCGATTCCGCACGCCGTGACGGCGCTGGGCGCGGCCCGGGCCGGCGGGATGCACCTGGCGTACGTCACCAACAACGCGCTGCGGACGCCGGACACGGTGGCGGAGCACCTCACCGAGATCGGGGTGCCGGCGGAGCCCGGTGACGTGATCACCTCGGCGCAGGCGGTGGCCCGGCTGATCGCCGACGAGGTGCCGCCCGGCTCGCGGGTGCTGCTGATCGGCGGCGAGGGGCTGCGGGTGGCGCTGCGCGAGCGGGGGCTCGTGCCGGTGGAGTCGGCGGACGACGACCCGGTGGCGGTGGTGCAGGGCTACGGCGGTCCGGAGCTGCCGTGGGGGCGGTTCGCGGAGGCGAGTTACGCGGTGGGGCGGGGGCTGCCCTGGTACGCCTCGAACACGGACCTGACGATTCCGGGCGTGCGGGGGATCGGGCCGGGGAACGGCGCGGCCGTGGAGGTCGTGCGGATCGCGACGGGCGCGGAGCCGAAGGTGGCGGGCAAGCCGTTGCCGCCGATGCACCGCGAGACGGTGCTGCGGACCGGGGCCGAGCGCCCGCTGGTGGTGGGGGACCGGCTGGACACGGACATCGAGGGGGCGTTCAACGGGGGCGTGGACTCGCTGCTCGTGCTGACCGGCGTGACGGACGTGCCGCGGCTGCTCGCCGCGGTGCCGGAGCACCGGCCGACGTATGTCGCGGCGGACCTGCGGGGGTTGCTGGAGCCCCAGCCGGAGGTCGTCGAGGGTGCGGACGGGGCGTTCGGGTGCGGGGGCTGGTCGGCCTCGGTGAGCGGGGGAGCGCTGGTCCTGGAGGGCGCGGGCGAGGAGCTCGATCCGCTGGACGGTGTGCGCGCGCTGTGCGCGGCGGCGTGGACGGAGGCCGGGGCCGGGGCGTCGGGTCTGGACGCGGGGAAGGCGCTGGAGCGGCTGGGGCCGGTGGGCTGAGGGTCGTACGGCGGGGGCCCGGTGGGCTGATGTCGTACGGCGGGACTGGTGGGCCGATGTCGTGCGGCGGAGGCCGGTGGGCTGACGCGGCGCGAGGTGGGCCGGTCCGGCCGGGCGGCAGCCCCGTACCGGGGATCGATCACCCGTCAGAGGGTAGGCTAACCTAACCTCGTGTTGGTCGAGAGTCCCTCCCGTGCGAGCGCGGAGCCGGTCGGCCCTGCCCAGACGCCGACGCGCCGGAACGCCGTGCGCGCCGTCGGACTGGTCCTGGCCGTCGGGGTCCTGCTGCTGGTCTGTGTCCTGAGCATCATGATCGGTGCCAAGCCGGTGCCGTTCGGCGACGTGTGGCACGGCCTGTTCCAGAACAGCGGCATCCGCAACGACGTCGTCATCCACGACGTCCGCGTCCCCCGCACCCTCCTCGGGCTGCTCGTCGGTCTGGCCCTCGGCCTGGCCGGCGCCGTCATGCAGGGCCTCACCCGCAATCCGCTCGCCGAGCCCGGTCTCCTCGGCGTCAACGCCGGCGCCGCCGCGGCCGTGGTGTCGGCGATCGCCTTCCTCGGCGTCACGGACACCTCCGCGTACGTGTGGTTCGCCTTCGTCGGCGCGGCCGTGGTCTCGGTCCTCGTGTACGTCCTCGGCGGCAGCCGCAGCGCCACCCCGGTACGGCTCGCGCTCGCCGGGACCGCGGCCACCGTGGCCCTGTACGGGTACGTCAACGCGGTCCAGCTGCTCAACTCCGCGGCCCTCGACCGGCTGCGCTTCTGGACCGTCGGCTCCCTGGCCGACGCGAACATGGACACCGTCGGCCGCGTCGCCCCCTTCGTCCTCGTCGGCGCCGTCCTGGCCCTGCTGATCGCCCGGCCGCTGAACGCCATGGAGATGGGCGACGACACCGCGCGGGCGCTGGGCGCGAACCTCACCCGGACCCGGATCGTGGCGATGGTGTCCGTGACGCTGATGTGCGGAGCGGCGACCGCCGCCTGCGGGCCGATCGTGTTCGTCGGCCTGATGGTCCCGTACATCGCGCGGTCCTTCACCGGGCCCGACATGCGCTGGATCCTGCCCTACGCGGCGGTCCTCTCGCCCGTCCTCCTCCTCGGCTCCGACGTCGTCGGCCGGGTCGTGACCCGCCCCGCCGAACTTCAGGTCGGCATCGTCACCTCGCTCCTCGGCGGGCCCGTCTTCATCCACCTCGTCCGCCGCAAGAGGATGGCCAAGCTGTGAGCACCAAGACCCTGCGGACGGCCGGACTCTCCGTACGGTACGAGCCGCGCGCCCTGCTCTCCGTCCTGGGCCTGCTCGTCGTCGCCCTGGCGGCGGCGGTGGTCCTCATCGGCAGCGGAGACTTCCCAGTCGCGCCCGGCGACGTCGTCGCCACCCTGCTCGGCGGCGGCACCGAGGTGCAGAAGATCGCCGTCATGGACCTGCGGCTGCCCCGGGTGCTCGTCGCCCTCTTCGTCGGCTCGGCGCTCGGCATCGGAGGCGCCGTCTTCCAGGCGATCTCCCGCAACCCGCTCGGCAGCCCCGACGTCATCGGTTTCGGCCAGGGCTCCACCGTCGGCGCGCTCACCGTCATCGTCCTCTTCCAGGGCAGCGCCACGGCCGCGGCCGGCGGTGCGATCGCCGGCGGACTGGTCACCGGCCTGGTGATCTACCTGCTCGCCTGGCGGCACGGGGTGCACGGCTACCGCCTCGTGCTCATCGGCATCGGCGCCGCCGCCATGCTCACCGCCGTCATCCACTACCTCATCACCAAGGCGCAGCTCGTCGACGCGGCCCGCGCGACGGTGTGGATGACCGGCTCGCTGGAGGGCCGGGACATGGCCCAGTTCTGGCCGCTGTTCGCCGTCAGCTGCGTGCTGCTGCCGCTGATCCTCGGGCACGGGCGGGCGCTGCGGATGCTGGAGATGGGCGACGACGCCGCGTACGCGCTCGGCGTCAAGGTCGAGCGGACCCGGATCGTCCTCATGGGCGCGGCCGTGCTGCTCGTCGCCGTCGCCACGGCCGCCGCGGGCCCCATCGTCTTCGTCTCGCTGAGCGCGCCGCAGCTGGCCCGCCGGCTCACCCGCTCGCCCGGCCCGAACCTCGGCGCCTCCGCGCTCATGGGCACCGCCCTGCTGCTGGTCGCCGACTGGACCGCCACCAACGCCTTCGGCGAGCGGCAGCTGCCGGTGGGCGTCGTCACCGGCGTCCTCGGCGGCTGCTACCTGCTGTGGCTGCTCGTCAGCGAGCGGAAGGCCGGCCGGATATGACCATCGAGAACACCACCAGGAGCCAGGGAATGAACGGGCAGCAGCAGACGCAGCAGCGGCTCAGCGCCGAGTCGGTCACGCTCGCCTACGACCAGCGGGTCATCGCCCGCGACCTGAGCGTCGCGATCCCCGACCACTCCTTCACGGTCATCGTCGGCCCCAACGCCTGCGGCAAGTCCACGCTGCTGCGCGCACTGTCCCGGATGCTGAAGCCGACCGAGGGCCGGGTCCTGCTCGACGGACAGGCCATCCACTCGATGCCCGCCAAGAAGGTCGCGCGGACGCTCGGGCTGCTCCCGCAGTCCTCCGTCGCGCCCGACGGCATCACCGTCGCCGACCTCGTCGCCCGCGGCCGCTACCCGCACCAGGGCCTGCTGCGCCAGTGGTCGCCCGAGGACGAGCGGATCGTGCGGGAGTCGATGGCCGCGACCGGCGTCGCCGAGCTCGCCGAGCGGTACGTCGACGAGCTGTCCGGCGGCCAGCGCCAGCGGGTGTGGATCGCGATGGCGCTCGCCCAGCAGACGCCGCTGCTGCTGCTCGACGAGCCGACCACCTTCCTCGACATCCAGCACCAGATCGACGTCCTCGACCTGTGCGCCGAACTGCACGAGACGCAGGGCCGCACGCTCGTCGCGGTCCTCCACGACCTCAACCACGCGGCCCGGTACGCCACCCACCTCATCGCCTGCCGCGACGGGGAGGTCGTCGCGGAGGGCCCGCCGGCCGAGGTCGTCACGGCCGAGCTCGTCGAGCGGGTCTTCGGTCTGCGCTGCCAGGTCATCGAGGACCCGGAGACGGGCACCCCGCTCGTCGTCCCGGCCGGCCGCAAGGCACGCAGGCCCCGGCCGGCGGCAACGGCGCGGTCCTGAGCGGGCCGGGCCGGGCCGGATCCTGCTGGGCGGGTCTTGGTTGCGGCGGGCGGGTCCTGGGCCTGCTGGGCGGGTCTTGGTTGCGGCTGGCCGGCCTCGGTCCTGCCGGGTCGGTCCGGATCCCGCCGGGCCGGGCTTGATTGCGCCGGGCCGGCCCCTGATCCTGCCGGACCGGTGCGGATCCCGCCGGGGGGTCCTGAGCCCCCCGGGCCGGCCCCTGATCCTGCCGGACTCGTCCGGATCCCGCCGGGCCGGTCCCTACAGCAGGGACCGCAGCTTCAGGAGGTCGCGGAAGCCCGCCTCCAGGCCGACCCGGCCGGAGGCCCAGGCCTTGGCGAAGTTCAGCCGTCCGTCGACCATCGCGACCAGGTCGTCGCCGGTCATCCGGAGCCGGATCTGCGCCTTCTCGGGCGGCGGACCTGACACCGTGTCCTCCACCTCGATCCTTCCGTCGGCCAGCCGGCCGGTGAAGGTCGTGTCCAGGTCGGTGAGGTGGCAGCTGAGGGTGCGGTCGAGCGCGGCCGCACCGCGCACCTCGCCGTCCGCCGCCGCCAGGTTGTCCGAGAGCCTGTTCAGTGCCTCACGGCACTCCGTGATCGTCGCCATCGCGGTCGACGGTACCGCAGGGCTTCGCGGTAGCGTCGGGGCATGAGCGACGCGACACCCGAAGCCCCGCCGGAGACGGTGCCCGCGGGACCGGCCCCCGCCGACCCGTACGAGGCCGCCGGGCCCGCTCCGCTGGGCGTCGTACGGACCCCCACCGGACGGCCCGCCGTCGACGCGCTCCTGGACCGGCTCGGCGACGCCGACCACCTGACGGCCGACGGACACCTCGACGTGTACGAGGATGTACACCGTGGGCTGCGCGCCGAGCTGACCGCGCTCGACGCCCCGCCCGGACCCCGTCCGAACGACAACAGGAGCTGAACCGAACGTGGCAGGACCGGCACGCCGCCGTCTCGACGCCGAGCTGGTACGGCGCAAGCTGGCGCGCTCGCGCGAGCACGCCAGCCAGCTGATCGCCGCGGGCCGGGTGACCGTCGGCAAGACCGTCGCCACCAAGCCCGCCACCCAGGTCGAGACCGCCGCCGCCATCGTCGTGGCCCAGGACGACAGCGACCCCGACTACGTGTCGCGCGGCGGCCACAAGCTGGCCGGTGCCTTCGCCGCCTTCGTCCCGCAGGGGCTGCGGGTCGAGGGCCGGCGCGCGCTCGACGCGGGCGCGTCCACCGGCGGCTTCACCGACGTCCTGCTGCGCGCCGGCGCCGCCCACGTCGTCGCCGTGGACGTCGGCTACGGGCAGCTCGCCTGGTCGCTGCAGAGCGACGAGCGGGTCACCGTCAAGGACCGTACGAACGTGCGTGAGATGACCCTCGACTCCATCGACGGCATCCCGGTCGACCTCGTCGTCGGAGACCTGTCCTTCATCCCGCTCGGGCTCGTGCTGCCCGCCCTGGTGGCCTGCACCGCGCCCGACGCCGACCTGGTCCTCATGGTCAAGCCGCAGTTCGAGGTCGGCAAGGAGCGGCTCGGCACCGGCGGAGTGGTGCGGAGCGCCGAACTCCGCGCCGACGCGGTGAAGAACGTGGCCCGGCGCGCGGGCGAGCTCGGGCTCGGTGTCCTCGGCGTCACCGCCAGCCCGCTGCCCGGGCCGTCCGGCAATGTCGAGTACTTTCTGTGGCTGCGGGCCGGGGCGCCCGCTCTGGATCCTGCGGAAGTCGACCGCGCCGTGGCGGAAGGACCTCGTTGAGCACTGGTTCGAGCACGTCTACCGAGAACAACCGCACCGTCTTCCTGCTCGCGCACACCGGCCGGCCGGCCGCCGTGCGCAGCGCCGAACTCGTCGTCCTGGGGCTGCTGCGCAGCGGCATCGGGGTGCGGGTCCTGGAGGCGGAGGCGGCCGACCTGCCGCTGCCGCACGCCGTCGAGAAGGTCCCGGAGGCCTGCTCCGACGCGCTCGACGGCTGTGAACTCCTCGTCGTCCTGGGCGGCGACGGCACCCTGCTGCGCGGCTCCGAGTTCGCCCGCGCCTCCGGGGTGCCGATGCTCGGCGTCAACCTGGGCCGGGTCGGCTTCCTCGCCGAGGCCGAACGCGACGACCTCGACAAGGTCGTCGACCGGGTCGTGACCCGCGCGTACGAGGTCGAGGAGCGGATGACCCTCGACGTCACCGTCTACCAGAACGGCGACGTCCTGCACCAGGACTGGGCGCTCAACGAGGCGGCCGTGCAGAAGGTGTCCCCCGAGCGGATGCTGGAGGTGGTCCTGGCCATCGACGGCCGCCCCGTGACCGGTTTCGGCTGCGACGGGGTGATCTGCGCGACCCCGACCGGCTCGACCGCGTACGCCTTCTCGGCCGGCGGACCGGTGATCTGGCCGGAGGTGGAGGCGCTGCTCATGGTGCCGATCGGGGCGCACGCGCTGTTCGCCAAGCCGCTCGTCACCACCCCCGACTCGGTGCTCGCCGTCGAGGTCGAGCCGCACACCCCGCACGGCGTGCTGTGGTGTGACGGGCGGCGCACCGTGGAGCTCCCGGCCGGCGCCCGCGTCGAGGTCCGCCGCGGCGCCGTCCCGGTCCGCCTCGCCCGCCTGCACCACGCCTCCTTCACCGACCGCCTGGTCGCCAAGTTCGCCCTGCCGGTGTCGGGGTGGCGCGGGGCGCCGCACTGAGGACGCGGTGCCCCGGCCGCGCCGCCGGCCGGAGCAGGTGCCGCCTTGGGGCCGCCGGTCGGGGCCCGCGCCTCTTGCGGCCGCCGGCCGGGGTCCATGCGGCTTTCGGGCCGCCGGCGGGGGCCCGTGCCGATTTCGGGCTGGCGGCCGGGGTCAGTGCCGCCTTCGCGCCGCTGGCCGGGTAATTGCGCCGCTTCCGCGCCGCCAGCGGCGGCCGGTGCCGCCTTCGCGTCGATGGCCGGGGGCAATGCCGCGTTCGCGGCGCCGCCGGGGGCCCGCGCCGCCTTCGGGCCGCCGGCTGGGGCATGCACCGCCTTCGGGCCGTCGGTGGGGGCACGTTCCGCGTTCGCGCCGGGGGCCGGGGGCAGTGCCGCGTTCGCGGCGCCGCCGGGGGCCCGCGCCGCCTTCGGGCCGCCGGTCGGGGCACGTGCGCCTCGCGCTGCCGGCCGGCGCCCGTGCCGCCCTCGCGTCGGGGGGACGCCCTCGTGGGGCGGGAGGCGGCGCCGTCAACGAGACGCCGTCGCCACCGGACCGCGGCGGGGCGCTGACCAGCCGATTCGCCGTCGGAGCGGGGTGGCGTGGCACCGGGCGGGGAAAACCTCGTATGGTCTGGGGCGTGCTGGAGGAGATGCGGATACGGTCGCTCGGAGTCATCGACGACGCGGTCGTCGAGTTGTCGCCCGGTTTCACCGCGGTGACCGGTGAGACCGGTGCGGGCAAGACCATGGTCGTGACCAGCCTCGGGCTGCTGCTCGGCGGGCGGGCCGACCCGGCCCTGGTACGGATCGGGGCGGGGTCCGCCGTCGTCGAGGGCCGCATCGCGCTGCCCCCGGGCGCGGCCGCCGCCGCGCGCGCGGAGGAGGCGGGCGCCGAGCTCGACGAGGGCGCGCTCCTCGTCAGCCGTACCGTCTCCGCCGAAGGCCGGTCCCGCGCCCACCTCGGCGGGCGTTCCGTGCCCGTGGGGCTGCTCGCCGAGCTCGCCGACGAACTCGTCGCCGTGCACGGCCAGACCGACCAGCAGGGCCTGCTCAAGCCGGCCCGGCAGCGCGGCGCCCTGGACCGGTACGCGGGCGAGGCCGTGGCCGTGCCGCTCGCCGCCTACGGCGAGGCGTACAAGCGGCTGCGGGCCGTCACCGCCGAGCTGGAGGAGATCACCACCCGGGCCCGCGAACGGGCCCAGGAGGCCGATCTGCTGCGCTTCGGGCTCGGTGAGATCGAGGCCGTCGAGCCGCGCCCCGGCGAGGACGTCGAGCTGGCCGCCGAGGCGGAGCGGCTCGGGCACGCCGAGTCCCTCGCCTCCGCCGCCGCCCTCGCGCACGCCGCGCTGGCCGGCCAGCCCGAGGACCCCGAGGCCGTCGACGCGACGACCCTCGTCGCGGGCGCGGGCCGGGCCCTGGAGGCCGTACGGGCGCACGACCCGGCGCTCGCCGCGCTCGCCGACCGGATGGGCGAGATCTCCATCCTGCTGTCGGACGTGGCCGGGGAGCTCGCCGGATACGCCGACAACCTGGACGCCGACCCGCTGCGGCTGGCCGCCGTGGAGGAGCGCCGCGCCGCGCTCACCCAGCTCACCAGGAAGTACGGGGAGGACATCGCGGCCGTGCTCGCGTGGGCCGAGCAGAGCGCGACCCGGCTCACCGAGCTCGACGGCGACGACGAGCGCGTCGACGAGCTGACCGCCGAGCGGGACCGGCTGCGCGACGAGCTGTCGGCGCTGGCCCAGCGGCTCACCGACGCGCGGACGGAGGCGGCGGACCGGTTCGCCGAGGCCGTCACCGCCGAGCTCGCCTCGCTGGCCATGCCGCACGCACGGGTGTCCTTCGCCGTCCGGCAGACCGAGGACCCCGAGGGCGTCGAGGTCGGCGGGCGTCGTGTCGCGTACACGCCGTCCGGCGCCGACGAGGTCGAACTGCTCCTCGCCCCGCACCCGGGCGCCCCGCCGCGCCCGATCGCCAAGGGCGCGTCCGGCGGTGAGCTGTCCCGCGTGATGCTCGCCGTCGAGGTCGTCTTCGCCGGTACGGACCCGGTGCCGACCTATCTGTTCGACGAGGTCGACGCGGGCGTCGGCGGCAAGGCCGCGGTCGAGATCGGCCGCCGGCTCGCCAAGCTCGCCAAGTCCGCGCAGGTCGTCGTGGTCACCCACCTGCCGCAGGTGGCGGCCTTCGCCGACCGGCAGTTGCTCGTCGAGAAGACCAACGACGGTTCGGTCACCCGCTCCGGCGTCACGGTCCTGGAGGGCGAGGACCGGGTCCGTGAGCTCTCCCGGATGCTCGCCGGCCAGGAGGACTCCGAGACGGCCCGGGCCCACGCCGAGGAGCTCCTGGCGACGGCGCGGGCCGACGCCTGATGGGGCGGCTCGGGGCCTTCGCCGTGGCCGCGGGCGTGAGCCGCGCCGTGTACGAGGGGCTGCGGCGGGTCCGCGACCCGCGCTGGGAGCGGACCAACCACGCCGGGCGGCGCGTCTCCCTGTACGCGGGTCCCGCGACGGCGCTCGGTGCCGCCGCGGGCGCCGGGACCGGGGCGGGCGCCCTCGCGGTGCTCGTGGCCGGGGCGTGCGGCGCGTACGACGACGTGCGGGGCGACGAGCGGCGTGGCTTTCGGGCGCATCTGGCGGCGCTGCGGGACGGTGAGGTGACCAGTGGGGCCGTCAAGCTGTTCGGGATCGGTGCCGCCGGGCTGGCCGCGGGCGCGTTCCTGAAGGAGCGGCCCGTCGACAAGCTGCTCGCCGGGGTCGTCATCGCCGGCACCGCCCACCTCGTCAACCTGGTCGACGTGCGGCCCGGCCGGGCCGGGCTCGTGGTGCTCGGGCTCGCCGCGCCCGGGCTGCTGCGCGGTCCGCAGGCCGCCGCGCCGATGGGCGCCGTGGCCGCCGTCCTCGCCGACGACCTGGGGGAGCGCACCATGCTCGGCGACACCGGCGCGCACGCCCTCGGCGCGGCCGTCGGCACCGCGATCGCCGTCGGCAACGGGCGGCTCGGCCTCGCCGCCCACGCGGCGGGACTCGTCGCCGCGGCGGTCCACGGGGAGCGACGGGCGACGGGTGTCTCCGCGGCCGAGCGCCAGGGGGAAGCCGTCCGAACCCGCGCGGCAGAGCCCCATCTATCACCCATGTGAGTGAACCCCGTCGGTGAGTTGAGGCGGTCGACACGGCAACGACGCCACTTCGGTGCCGGAACGTGCGTACGGGCTGGCATCCTTGGCGCGTGACACAGCTCCGTACGGTCCAAGTGCTGGGCGGCGGCAGCGCGGGCAGCAGTGCGCACGTCAGGTCGCTCGCCTCGGGGCTGGTGGCAAGGGGCGTGCGGGTGACCGTGTGCGCCCCGCCCGAACTCGACCACGTCTACGACTTCGCGGGTGCCGGCGCGCACGTCGTCCCGGTGCAGCGGTGCGGCGGCCTCGCGAGCGTCGCCGTGCTGCGCAACGCCTGCATCGGCGCGGACGTCGTCCACGCACACGGCCTCGACGCCTCGGTGCGGGCCTCGCTCGCGCTGTCCGGCGGCGCCGGGCCGCGCACCCCGCTCGTCACCACCTGGCACACCCGCAGCCATGTGGCCGGGGCGCGCGCCGGCCTCGTGCGCCTCCTGGAGCGCAGGACCGTGCGGGCGGCCACCGTCGTCCTCGGCACCTCCTCCGAGCTCGTCGACCGGGCCCGGCGACGGGGCGCCCGCGACGCCCGCCTCGCGCCCGTGACCGTGCCCGCCTCGCGGGCCCCGGTCTGCCTCCACGACGGCAAGGCGCGGGCCGAACTCGGCGCCGTGGACCGGCCCTTGCTGATGGCCGTCGGCGCGCTGGAGCCGGGGCGCGGGTACGGGATGCTGCTCGACGCGGCCCGGACGTGGCGGGACCTCGACCCGCAGCCGCTGCTCGTCATCGCGGGGGAGGGGTCCGAACGGCCCGCGCTGCAGCGGCGGATCGAGGCGGAGGGGCTCGGGGTGCGGCTCATCGGACGCCGGGACGACGTGGCGGAGCTGCTTGCCGCGGCGGACGTCGCCGTCCTGCCCTCGCGCTGGGAGGCGCGCTCGCTGCTCGCGCAGGAGGCGCTGCGGCTCGGCGTACCGCTGGTCGCCACGGCGGTGGGGGGTGTGCCGGAGCTGGTGGGCGACGCGGCGGAACTCGTCCCGTACGGCGACGCGGACGCGCTCGCGGCGAGTGTCCGCGGGCTGCTCGAGGACGCGGAGCGGCGGCTTGATCTGGCGGCGGCGGGGCGGGTGCAGGCGGGGACGTGGCCTACGGAGGACGAGACGATCGCCCACGTCCTCACCATCTACGACGAACTGACCGCCCGCTGACCCACGCCCCAGGCGGCGCCCGCCCCCGCCGGCGCGCGCTTCCCGCCCGCATACGGCGCCCGCTCACGCCCGGGCGATCCGCCCCGTACCGGGCGCCCGCCACGCCCGTGCGGGCGTTCCGCCCGTATGCGGCGCCCGCGCACGCCCGGGCGTTCCGTATGCGGCGCCCGCCCACGCCCCGACGTTCCGCCCCGTACGGGGCGTCCACCCACGCCGACCGCCATGTGGCGTTCCGCCCCTCGGGGGGCGCACCCCTCGGCCGCCTCCGTGTGGGCGTTCCGCCCGTGTGGGGCGCTCGCCTCGCCACCCTCCGTGTGGGCAGTCGTCCCGCTGGGGCGGGACGGGTGGGCACACGGGACCGCGCTTGGCGGCGCGTCCGCTCCTTGTACCTACGCCCGCCCCTTACGGCGCCGCGCGGTCTCGGCGGGCGTCAAGGCGGTAGGGGCCTGGGCGCGGCAAGGCGCTGCGTTCCGTTGTGCCCACCCGTTCCGCCCCAGCGGAACGACTGCCCACAACGGGGACGGCGAGCGGCGGGCGCAGCCCACAACGGGGCGGCGGTGGGCGCAGCGCCCAGCGAGGGGCGGGCACAGCCCGCAACGGGGTGGACGGCGGGCGCAGCCCGCAACCGGGGACGGCGAGCACCGGGCGTAGCCCCCCACGGGCGCGGGCGGGCGCAGTCCGCAACCGGGGACGGCGAGCGGCGGGCGTAGCCGCCAAGGGCGCGGGCGGGCGCTGCTCGCAACCGGGGCTCGGGCGGGCGCTGCCCCCAGGCCGGGCGTTACGGGGTGTGGCGGCGGGCTCTGAGGGCGAGGCTGAGGGCCAGGACCGTTTGGGGGTCGTCCAGGTCCGTGCCCAGGAGCTCGGAGATGCGGGCCAGACGGTTGTAGAGGGTCTGGCGGTTGAGGTGGAGCTCCCGGGCCGTCTCCGCCTTGCGGCCCGCGTGGGCCAGGTACGTCTCCAGGGTCGGGAGGAGCGGCGGGCGGGAGGTGCGGTCGTGGTCGCGCAGGGGGCCGATCGCGCGGTCCACGAAGGCCGCCAGGTCCGGATGGTCCCGCAGCCGCCACAACAGCAGGTCCGTGTCGAGGCGCCGGGCGTCGTACCAGGGCCGGTCCGACAGCCCCTGCGCCGCCGTCGCCGTCTCCGCCGCGTGCCGCAGCCCCGCCGAGGCCGCCGCCCAGCCGCCCGCGACACCGACCACGACCACCGGCGGGTGGGCGCCCGGGGGCGCCCCCATCAGGCCGGCCCGCTCGACGCCGGCCCGCAGCGCCGCCGCGACCCGGTCCGCCACGGCCGTGCGTTCCGTCTCCGAGCGCAGGCCGAGGAGCAGCGGGACGCGGCCCTCGACCGGGCGGACGCCGAGGAGCACCGGGACGCCGACGGAGGAGAGTTCCTCGAGGACCGCCCGGGCGAGCAGCGCCCAGTTGCCCGAGGGGGACAGCTCGGGGGCCAGCCGCATCACGACCGGGAGCAGCGGGCCGTCCCCCGGCTTGAAGCCGAGCACCCGGGCCTGGGCCGGCGCGTCCTCGGCCGTGATCCGGCCCTCGGCGAGGTCGGTCAGGAAGTCGCCCCGGCCCCGCGCGGCCAGCTCCTCCTCCTGCCGGGCCTGCATGAGGACGACCGCGAGCAGCCCGGCGGCCCGCTCGGCGGCCATCCGGTGCACCGGCGCCAGCGGGGAGGACACGGCGAGCAGGACGAGGCGCGCCCGCACCGAGGCGGTGCCGGGGCCGCCGCCCGGGACGTCGACGAGCACCGCGCCGGTCGGCGGCCCCGACTCGCGCGCCGCCCGCTGTCCGCGCAGCCCGTCCCACACCTGGAGCGGGTCGGCGGGCTCGGAGTCGGTGCCCGCCGCGTACAGGAGCTGGCCGTCGGCGGTCTCCAGGAAGACCGGGTTCAGCGCGAAGTCGGCGAGGATCCGCAGCACCTGCGGGACCCCGCCGCCGCCCAACAGGGCCTCGGTGCAATGCCGGTGGACCTCCTCGGCCTGCCGTTGCAGCGCGTAGTGCCCGTTGACGATCTCGGTGTGGATCTCCTCCGTCACGGCGACGAAGGGGACCTCGCGGTGCAGCTGGACCAGCGGCAGCCCCGCCGTCCTGGCGGTCTCCACGATCGTCGCCGGCAGCCGCGCGAACCGCGGCCCCAGCTCCACCACGAGCGCCGCGATGCCCCGCTCCGCGAGCCGGCGGACGAACGCCCGCTGCTCGGCGGGCCGGGTGCCGAGCCCGAGCCCGGTGGTGAGCAGCAGTTCGCCGCCCTTGAGCAGCGAGGCGATGTTCGGCACCTCGCCCGCGTGCACCCAGCGCACGGTGCGGTGCAGCCGGTCGGCGCCGGCGACGACCTCCGGGAGCCCGCTGCGCAGACCCGGAAGCTCGAGTGCCCGCTGCACGGTGATCCCGCCCTGACTTTCCATGGACATGAGCGGACGCTACCCGCGTCCGGGTTGCGGGCACATCACCACGGCGTCACCGGATCGGACAGTTCGTACACCAGGGCGACAACTCGTCGCCCCATGGCGCGAATTGTGCGACCGCATGTCGATTGTGGCCTACGTCACGTGCGAGGATGCTCTCGCGCCATGGCAGAGAACCCCACCGCAGCGGGGCACCAGCCCCCCCAGGTCCACCGGCTGAAGGCGAATTCCGTCGGTCTCGTCGGCGTCGTCTTCATGGCGGTCGCCACCGCCGCCCCCATCACCGCGATGACCGGGAACCTTCCCATCGCCGTCGGCTTCGGCAACGGCACGGGAGCGCCCGCCGGCTATCTCTTCGCGACCGTCGTCCTGACCGTGTTCTCGGTCGGCTACGTCGCCATGGCCAAGCGGATCACCGCCGCCGGCGCCTTCTACGGCTACATCTCGCACGGCCTGGGCCGGATCGCCGGCATGGCCTCCGGGATGCTCGCCGTCCTCGCCTACATCGTCTTCGAGGCCTCGATCGTCGGGGTGTTCGCCTACTTCGCCAAGACCACGGTCGCCGACCAGCTCGGCGTGGACCTGCCGTGGATCGGCTACGCGGCGGTGATGCTCGCGGTCACCGCCGTCCTGTCGTACTTCGACATCAACCTCACGGCGAAGGCGCTCGGCGTCATGCTGGTCGCCGAGATCGCGGTGCTCTTCGCCGTCGCCACCGCCGTCCTGATCTCCGGCGGCGGCCCCGACGGCATCCCCGTCGAGCCGGTCAACCCCAAGAACGCCTTCACCGGCGCCTCCGCCGGACTCGGCCTCTTCTTCGCCTTCTGGTCGTGGGTCGGCTTCGAGTCGACCGCGATGTACGGGGAGGAGTCCCGCGACCCCAAGCGGGTCATTCCGCGCGCCACCCTGATCTCCGTCGTCGGCGTCGGCCTCTTCTACATCTACGTGTCCTGGATGACGATCGCCGGCAACGGTCTGTCCGGCGCGGTGAAGCTGTCCTCGTCCGCCAGCCCGCTCGACCTGTTCTTCGCGCCCACCGAGTCCTTCATCGGCGGCTGGGCCGTCGACGCCTTCCAGTGGCTGCTGCTCACCGGCTCCTTCGCCTGCGGCATGGCCTTCCACCAGTGCGCCGCCCGCTACCTGTACGCCATCGGGCGCGAGGGCTTCCTGCACCCGGCGCTCGGCCGTACGCACGCGAAGCACGGCTCGCCGTACATCGCCTCGTTCGTGCAGAGCGTCATCGCCGTCGGCCTCGTCGCGGCCTTCTGGCTCACCGGGCAGGACCCGTACATCCACCTGTACACGCTGCTCGCGATCCTCGGCACGATGGCGATCCTCATCGTGCAGACCCTCTGCTCCTTCGCCGTCATCGGCTACTTCCGCAAGAACCACCCCGAGGACCGGCACTGGTTCAAGACCCTCACCGCCCCGCTCCTCGGCGGCATCGGCATGATCGCCGTCGTCGTGCTGCTGGTCGTCAACATGGAGACCGCGGCCGGACTGGCCGCCGACTCCCTCTTCTTCAAGGCCATCCCGTGGATCGTCGGCCTCGTCTTCTTCGGCGGCCTCGGCCTCGGCTTCTACCTCAAGGCCCGGCGCCCCGAGCGCTACGAGATCATCGGCCGGATCGTCCTGGAGGACGCCGCCGAGCGCGCCGACGACAGCACGGAACCCACCCCCGCGCCCGTACCGCAGAGCTGATCCCTCCGAAGCGATCCCAGGAGCGCCCCATGGCACGCACCAACCCGATGCACCTCCTGAAGCACCTCGCCGCCGAGCACGCCGACGCCCGCCGGCTGAACCTCCCCGTCGACGAACTCCGCGACATGAGGAAGGACGCCCTCGGGCGCCGCACCCTCCTCAAGTACGCCGCCGCCGCGGGAATCGCGGTGTCCGCCGGAACGGCCGTGGCCGCCCCGGCGGTCGCCAAGGCGGTCACGCCCGCCCGGGTGGCGGTCGTCGGCGCCGGCATCTCCGGCCTCACCGCCGCCCTCACGCTCCAGGACGCCGGCCTCAGCCCCGTCCTGTACGAGGCCAATCCCGGCCGGGTCGGCGGGCGCATGTGGACCCAGCGCGAGCACTGGGCCTACGGGCAGACCTCCGAGATCGGCGGCGAACTCATCGACACCAGCCACAAGAAGATCCTGGAGCTCTGCCGCCGCTTCGGCCTCGCCACCGAGGACTTCCTCGGCGGCGGGCCCAACGGCGCCGAGGAGGTCCTCTGGTTCGACGGCGGCTACTACCCGCGCGAACAGGCCGACGAGGACTTCAACGCCGTCTACCAGGCCCTCCACCGCGACCTGCTGGACGCGGGCGAGGTGAAGTGGAACCAGACCACGCCCACCGGCACCGCCCTCGACAACATGTCGCTTCACGAGTGGATAGAGAGCCGGGTCCCCGGCGGACATGGCTCACGGCTGGGCAAGTTCATCGACGTCGCCTACAACGTCGAGTACGGCGCCGACACCACCGCCCAGTCCTCGCTCGCCCTGGTCCTGCTGATGGGCTACCAGACCAATCCCGGCAACTTCAACGTGTGGGGCCTGTCCAACGAGCGCTACCACATCGTCGGCGGCAACGACCGGCTGCCGAACGCGATCGCCGGGGCCCTCAAGCCCGGCACCCTGCGCATGGGCTGGTCGCTCGACGCCGTACGCGCCAACGCCGACGGCACCCAGACGCTCACCTTCACCGAGGCCGGCGCCACCCGCACCGTCACCGCCGACCACACCGTCCTGTGCGTGCCGCTGCCGATCCTCCAGCGGCTCGACCTCTCCCGCGCCGGCTTCGACCCGCTGATGACGAACCTGCTGCGGGACGCCCGGATGGGCTACTGCACCAAGCTCAACATGCAGTTCGGCACCCGCCCGTGGCGGGGCACCGGAGCCTGGCCCGGGGTCTCGGCCGGCGACTGCTTCACCGACAGCGAGGTGCAGCAGACCTGGGACACCACCAAGGTCCAGGGCGGCACCGGCGGCATCCTCCTCCAGTACGGCGGCGGCACCCTGGCCCGGTCCCTGAGCCCCGCGGCGCCGTTCTCCACCGAGTCCGACCCGTACGTACGGAACCTGGTCACCCGTTACCTCGCGGGCATCGACGCCTTCTTCCCGGGGACGTCGAAGGCGTACACGGGTCGCGCCCAGCTGTCCGCCTGGCACCTCAACCCGTACTCCCTGGGCGCCTACTCCTGTTGGCCGGTCGGCTATCTGCACCGCTACGCCGGCTACGAGGGCACCGCCCAGGGCAACGTCCACATCGGCGGCGAGCACTGCTCGTACGACTTCCAGGGCTTCATGGAGGGCGGCGCCACCGAGGGCGAGCGGGCCGCGAAGGAGGTGATCGCCGCCCTCCGTTAGGGCGTGTCCACCGGCTCAGGGCGAGTCCGGGACGATGTTGTGGTTGAAGCGGAAGACGTTGTCGGGGTCGTAGACGGCCTTGACGGCGGCGAGCCGACGGTAGTTCTCCTCGCCGAAGGAGGAGACGACCCGCTGGTCGCCCTCGGCGCCGACGAAGTTCAGATACGTCGCGTCGAGCGCCCACGGCTCCACATCGGTCCGCACGTCCCGGACCCACTGCCGGGCCGGGTCGTCGAGCGCCGGGTCCTCCCAGGTCGCGAAGGGGTGCACCGCCCACGGGGCGGTCCGCCACGGCTGCGGGTAGGTGGAGGGCCCGGCCGCCACCGCCCCACCCATGAGGAACAGCACCTGCTGGATGGCGGCGGGCATCGGCATCCGCGCGCCCCGCTCGCAGAACCGGTCCACGGCCTCGTCCGGGAAGGCCGTCAGGTACTCGGCCGACCAGTAGTTCCGCAGCCCCGGCGGGTCGTCCATCATGGACTGCAGGTCCGCGTACGGGATGTCCGTGACGATCTCGATCACGGGCTTCAGGGCGAACAGCGGGGCCGCCATCTCCCGCAGGTCCTCGACCGGACCGGCGTACGTGAAGAGCGAGCCGCACAGCAGCTTGCCGACCAGGTCCTCGGGGACGAACGGCTCCGGCGGCGCGGGCAGGTAGATGGCGCCGCCGCCCACCTCGTCCGGGGCGTCCGCGGCGATGTCCCGGAACGTGCGCACGATCTCCGGCGCGTTGTCCGGCAGGAAGAACAGCATCGCCATGCTCACCCGCGGCAGGGCGTGCAGCCGCAGCGTCAGCGAGGTCGCCACCCCGAAGTTGCCGCCGCCGCCGTGCAGCGCCCAGAACAGCTCGGGATTCTCCTCCGCGTCCGTGTGGACGTGCTTGCCCTCGGCCGTGATCAGTTCGGCGGCCAGCAGATTGTCGCTGGCGAGACCGAACTTGCGCTCCAGCCAGCCCGATCCGCCGCCCAGGGTGAAGCCGCCCACCCCGGTGGTGGACACCCGCCCGCCCGTCGTCGCCACGTGGAACGGCTGGCAGGCGCGGTCCAGGTGCCCCATCGTCGCCCCGCCCTCGACGCGCACGGTCATGTTCTCCGGATCGACGACGACCCCGTGCATCCGGCGCAGGTCGACGACCAGGCCTCCGTCGACCACACAGGTCCCGGCGACGCTGTGGCCGCCGCCGCGCACCGCGATCGGCAGCCCCGCCTCCCGGCCGAAGAGCATCGCGTTGGACACGTCCGCCTGGCTCGCGCACTGGGCGATCACCGCGGGACGCCGGTCGATCATGCCGTTGTGGATCGCCCGGGCCTCGTCGTACCCCGGATCGCCCGGCAGGTACACCTCTCCGGCCAGGTCCTCGCGGAGCCCGGTCAGCGCTCTGTCCGGAAGGGTGGTCTGGGGAGCCATGGCACGCCCCCCTTTCGTCGTTCCGGCGCACGCGCCGGAGGGGGGACAGGACTCCTTCATCGTAGGTCCGGGCCCCGTCCCCCGCGTGTCGGCGGATCAGCCGCCGTACGCCCCGCTCGCGGTCAGCCGCAGGGCCGTGTCGATCAGCGGAACATGGCTGAAGGCCTGCGGGAAGTTGCCCACCTGCCGCTGCAGCCGCGGGTCCCACTCCTCGGCGAGCAGCCCCAGGTCGTTGCGGAGCGACAGCAGCTTCTCGAACAGCTTCCGCGCCTCGTCGACGCGGCCGATCATCGCCAGGTCGTCGGCGAGCCAGAACGAGCAGGCCAGGAACGCGCCCTCGTCGCCCTCCAGGCCGTCCACGCCGGCCTCCTCGCCGGCGGTCGGGTAGCGCAGCACGAAGCCGTCCTCCGTGGACAGCTCCCGCTGGATCGCCTCGATCGTGCCGATCACCCGCTTGTCGTCCGGCGGCAGGAAGCCCATCTGCGGGATCAGCAGCAGCGAGGCGTCCAGCTCCTGCGAGCCGTACGACTGCGTGAAGGTGTTGCGCTCCTTGTCGTAGCCCTTCTCGCAGACGTCCCGGTGGATGTCGTCGCGCAGCTCGCGCCAGCGCTCCAGGGGGCCGTCGGCGTCGCCGGACTCGATCAGCTTGATGGTGCGGTCCACCGCCACCCAGGCCATCACCTTGGAGTGGGTGAAGTGCCGCCGGGGGCCGCGCACCTCCCAGATGCCCTCGTCGGGCTGGTTCCAGTTGGTCTCCAGGTAGTTGATCAGCTTGATCTGGAGCAGCGAGGCGTAGTCGTTGCGGGACAGGCCCGTCATGTGGGCCAGGTGCAGGGCCTCGGTGACCTCGCCGTAGACGTCGAGCTGGAGCTGGTTGGCGGCGCCGTTGCCGACCCGGACCGGGCCGGAGTTCTCGTAGCCGGGCAGCCAGTCCAGCTCCGCCTCGCCGAGCTCCCGCTCACCGGCGATGCCGTACATGATCTGCAGGTTCTCCGGGTCGCCGGCGACGGCGCGCAGCAGCCAGTCCCGCCAGGCGCGGGCTTCCTCGCGGTAACCGGTGCGCAGCATCGAGGAGAGGGTGATCGCCGCGTCCCGCAGCCAGGTGTAGCGGTAGTCCCAGTTGCGCACGCCGCCGATCTCCTCCGGCAGCGAGGTGGTCGGCGCGGCGACGATGCCGCCGGTCGGCGCGTACGTGAGCGCCTTCAGGGTGATCAGGGAGCGGACCACCGCCTCCCGGTAGGGGCCGTGGTACGTGCAGTGCTCGACCCACTCGCGCCAGAAGTCGGCGGTCGCCTCCAGCGAGCCCTCCGGGTCCGGCAGCGGCGGCGGCTCCCGGTGCGAGGGCTGCCAGGAAAGCGTGAAGGTGATCTTGTCCCCGGGCGTGACGGTGAACTCGGAGTACGTGGTGAGGTCCTTGCCGTGGGTCTCGGCGTCGGTGTCCAGCCACACGGAGTCGGGCCCGGCGACGGCCACCGTGCGCTCGCCGACCTTGTGCACCCAGGGCACCACCCGGCCGTAGCTGAAACGCATCCGCAGGCTGGAGCGCATCGGCACCCGGCCGCTCACGCCCTCGACGATCCGGATCAGCTGCGGGGCACCGTCACGGGGCGGCATGAAATCGGTCACCCGGACCGTGCCGCGCGGGGTGTCCCACTCGGATTCGAGGATCAGTGAGTCGCCACGGTAGCGGCGCCGGTCGGCGGGGGCCGCCGGCGCGCCCTCGGGCCCGGCGGGGCCGACCCGCCAGAATCCGTGTTCCTCGGTGCCGAGGAGTCCCGCGAAGACGGCGTGCGAATCGAAGCGGGGCAGGCAGAGCCAGTCGACACTGCCGTCCCGGCAGACCAGGGCGGCGGTCTGCATGTCTCCGATGAGTGCGTAATCCTCGATGCGCCCGGCCACGTGCTTCACTCCAGTCGAACGGCCACGTCCGCCCCGCGTGGGGCGGCTCCTACAGGTCAGCGGTCAAGGGATCGTTGACGAGCTTCTTGGTACCGGATGACGGGCGGGGGTGTTGCCGTGCCGGTCCGGCTCGGCAGCGCGTGTCCGAGCAGGATACGTCGCACCCTAGTGACCGGTGGAGCCGATCTTGTAACGCTGCTGGTCCGATCGGGTGAACAGGTCTTGACCTCGGCCGGTGCCCCGCCCGTACCCCGCCCATGGTGCCGGAAGCGTCCGCTCCGGTCACGGCGTGTCGCGCACGGTGTGCACCCGACTGCCCCGTGTGGCCGGAAGCGGTCTCCCGATCTCGCTGATACCCTGGTACCCCGTGGACCGGTGGGAAACGGCGACAGCC
The DNA here is from genome assembly GCF_044544925.1 of Streptomyces sp. NPDC053431. Taxonomy (NCBI): domain Bacteria; kingdom Bacillati; phylum Actinomycetota; class Actinomycetes; order Kitasatosporales; family Streptomycetaceae; genus Streptomyces; species Streptomyces sp. NPDC053431. The sequence goes on from NZ_JBITXX010000016.1 coordinate 24,346, forward strand.
GAGAACCCCGAAACCGCAGCGACGGCATCCCCCGATTCTTCCGGAGGGCACGCCGGAACGCACCTCCAGAACGCGACCACGGGAGCCCCCTCTTGGCGATGCCGCCCAACACCACGACGACCAAGCACATCTTCGTCACCGGGGGTGTCGCCTCCTCCCTCGGCAAGGGCCTGACCGCCTCCAGCCTGGGTGCGCTCCTGAAGGCGCGGGGCCTGCGGGTCACGATGCAGAAGCTCGACCCGTACCTGAACGTCGACCCCGGCACCATGAACCCGTTCCAGCACGGCGAGGTGTTCGTCACCAACGACGGCGCCGAGACCGACCTGGACATCGGCCACTACGAGCGCTTCCTGGACGTCGACCTCGACGGCTCGGCCAACGTCACCACCGGCCAGGTCTACTCCCAGGTCATCGCCAAGGAGCGGCGCGGCGAGTACCTCGGTGACACCGTGCAGGTCATCCCGCACATCACCAACGAGATCAAGTCCCGCATCCGCCGCATGGCCACCGACGACGTCGACGTCGTCATCACCGAGGTCGGCGGCACCGTCGGCGACATCGAGTCGCTGCCGTTCCTGGAGACCGTCCGGCAGGTCCGCCACGAGGTCGGCCGCGACAACGTCTTCGTCGTGCACATCTCGCTGCTGCCCTACATCGGCCCCTCCGGCGAGCTGAAGACCAAGCCGACCCAGCACTCGGTCGCGGCCCTGCGCAACATCGGCATCCAGCCCGACGCGATCGTGCTGCGCGCCGACCGCGAGGTCCCGACCGCCATCAAGCGCAAGATCTCGCTGATGTGCGACGTCGACGAGGCCGCGGTCGTCGCCGCCATCGACGCCAAGTCGATCTACGACATCCCGAAGGTCCTGCACTCCGAGGGCCTGGACGCCTACGTGGTCCGCAAGCTGGACCTGCCGTTCCGGGACGTGGACTGGACCGTCTGGGAGGACCTCCTGGACCGCGTCCACAACCCGGAGCACGAGGTCACCGTCGCGCTCGTCGGCAAGTACATCGACCTGCCCGACGCCTACCTCTCGGTCACCGAGGCCATGCGGGCCGGCGGCTTCGCCAACCGTGCCCGGGTCAAGGTCAAGTGGGTCACCTCCGACGACTGCCGGACCCAGGCCGACGCCGAGAAGCAGCTCGGCGACTGCGACGCCATCCTCATCCCCGGCGGCTTCGGCGACCGCGGTGTCTCCGGCAAGGTCGGCGCGATCCAGTACGCCCGCGAGAACAAGGTGCCGCTGCTCGGCATCTGCCTCGGCCTGCAGTGCATCGTCATCGAGGCCGCCCGGAATCTGGCCGACATCCCCGAGGCCAACTCCACCGAGTTCGACCCCGCCACCGCGCACCCCGTCGTCTCGACGATGGAGGAGCAGCTGGCCTACGTCGAGGGCGCCGGCGACCTGGGCGGAACGATGCGCCTCGGCCTCTACCCGGCGAAGCTCGCCGAGGGCTCGGTCGTGCGCGAGGTCTACGCCGACGAGCCGTACGTCGAGGAGCGCCACCGTCACCGCTACGAGGTGAACAACGCGTACCGCGCGGAGCTGGAGAAGAAGGCCGGCCTGGTCTTCTCCGGCACCTCCCCGGACAACAAGCTCGTCGAGTTCGTCGAGTACCCGCGTGAGGTCCACCCCTACCTGGTCGCCACGCAGGCGCACCCGGAGCTCAAGTCCCGCCCGACCCGCCCGCACCCGCTCTTCGCGGGCCTGGTCAAGGCGGCCGTCGAGCGCAAGACCGGCAAGACGGCCAAGTAGCCGCCGGCGTTAACGTTGCCGGGGTACGGGTTCCCTTCCGGGGAACGCGTACCCCGGCTTTCGTGTGCGGTCATCGTGGAAGGACAGCTGAATGCAGGTGCAGGACACCCCGGAGGAGTGGCGGGTCGTCGCCACCACCACCCCCTTCAAGGGCAACAAGACGAGTGTCCGCACGGACGACGTGGAGATGCCGGACGGCTCGGTCGTCCGCCGCGACTACCAGGTCCACCCCGGCTCGGTCGCCGTCGTCGCCCTCGACGAGCAGGACCGGGTCGTGCTGCTCAAGCAGTACCGGCACCCGGTGCGGCAGAAGCTGTGGGAGATCCCGGCCGGACTGCTCGACGTCCCCGGCGAGAACCCGCTGCGCGCCGCCCAGCGCGAGCTGTACGAGGAGGCGCACGTCAAGGCCGAGGACTGGCGGGTGCTCACCGACGTCTACACCACCCCCGGCGGCTGCGACGAGGCGGTACGGATCTTCCTGGCCCGCGACCTGTCCGAGGCGGAGGGCGAGCGGTATGAGGTCGCCGAGGAGGAGGCCGACATGGAGCTGGCCCGGGTGCCGCTGGACGAGCTCGTCCGGGGCGTGCTCGCCGGCGAGCTGCACAACACCTGCCTGGTCGTCGGCGTGCTCTCGCTGACGGCCGCCCGCGCGGGCGACGGCCTGGACGCCCTGCGCCCGGCCGAGGCACCGTGGCCGGCCCGGCCCTTCGAGGCGTAGCCGGCGTCGCGCCGGTCATGCCGGGCTCGCGGGTGATCCGGCCCGATCGGCAGGAGACGCGCCCCGGGCACCGGCGCCCGGGCGGGGAGATCCGCGCCGGTCAGACAATCCCGTGATCCGATCGGGGGATTTGTCCGCCGCGCTCCGCCGGGTCCCCGGGGCCCGCTGAACTACGCTCGTGATCGCCCGTGCGGAGCCCCCCGCGGGATGGTCGTGCGCAGGTGGACGGGAGCGTGGCCCGTGACGGATCAGGCGGTGGCATCGGTCGGCGCCTCGCAGTTCTACGGCCGCCAGCGGGAGCTGAAGGCGCTCCGCGCGGACATCGAACGCACCGGGCTCGACACCCTGACCGGCCGCAAGGCGCCCCGCGCCCGGGTCCTGCTCGTCGCCGGCAAGCCCGGCTCCGGCCGGACGGCGCTCGCCGAGGAGCTGGTCGCCTCGCTCGCCGACCGTTACTCCGGCGGGGTGTTCCGCGCCCGGCTGGCCGAGCCCGGCGGCGAACCCGTCCCCACCGCCCGGGCCGCCCAGGACCTGCTCGCCGCGCTCGGCGTCGAGGAGCCGCCCGGCGCCGCCGAGGAGGAGCTCACCGCCCTGGTCCGGGAGGCCTTCGCGGAGCGCAGGGCGCTGCTGCTCCTCGACGACGCCGTCGACGCCGCGCAGGTCGAACCGCTGCTCCCGGACAACCCCGACGCCCTGGTCGTGGGCGTGGCCCGCGGTCCGCTCACCGGCATTCCGGACGTCCGGCCCTGCACCGTCGGCGGCCTCGACCCCAAGTCGGCCATCGAACTGCTCACCTCCTTCACCGGCTCCGTCCGCGTCACGGTCGACCCGCAGGCCGCCGAGAGCCTGGCCGAGGAGTGCGGCGGACTGCCCGGCGCGCTCGTGCTGGCTGGCGGCTGGCTCGCCGCCCGCCCCAAGGCCTCCGTCGCCGACCTCAGCAAGCGGCTGCGCGGTCTGACCGGCGACCCGCTCACCCGCGCCTTCACCCTCGTCCACGCCTCGCTGCCGCAGCCGGCCGCCCGGATACTGCGTCACCTCTGCCTGGCGCCGCTCGGCCGGGCCGACGCCCACACCGCCTCCGCGCTGGCCGGCTGCTCGGTCTCGGCCGCCGCGACCACCCTCGCCGACTTCGCCGCGCTCCGCCTCGTCCGGGAGATCCCCGACGGGGACGGGCAGTACGAGCTGCCCGGACATCTCGTCCCGCTGCTGCGGGCCGAGCTGGAGGAGCACGACCGTGCGCCCGAGGTGCAGCTCGCCCGGGCACGGATGCTGGAGCGGACCGTCCGCCTCCTGCAGTCCAGCCGCGCCGTCACCGAACCCGAGGGCTCCCCGGCCCGCCGCAAGCTGGCCGGGCTGCCCCGCGCCCTGCGGTTCCCGAACGCCGCCACCGCCGCCGCCTGGCTGGCCAGCCGCCGGCCCGTACTGCTCGCCGCGGCCCGGCTCGCGGTCGCCGACGGCGAGCTCGACACCCTGGCCCGCCGGCTGATCGCGGCCCTCGTCCGGGCGCTCGCCGCGCACCGGGGCGCCGAGGCGGCCGCTACCGACCTCTACGGGCTGCACCGTCTCGTCCTGGACGTCGCCGAGCGGCGCGGGCTGCACCGGGAACGGGCCGCGGCCCTGCTGAACCTGGCCGACCTGGACGCCCGGACCGGCCGCTCCCAGGACGCTCTGCTGCGATATCGGTCGGCATTGGAGGCCGGAAGGGCAGCAAATGATCCGTACGCGACGGGTCGGGCGATGGAATCCGTAGGTGGCACCTACCAGGAGCTGGGGGACTGGCAGCGAGCCGGCGACTGGTACGGGCGGGCCCTCGCGCAGCGCCTCGCCCGCGACGAGCGTGCCGACCAGGCCCGGCTCTACGGCCGGCTCGGCGCGGTGCACACCTATGCCGGGCGCTACGGGGAGGCCCTGCGGAACTGGCGCGCGGCCGCCGCGGGCTACCGGCGACTGGCCGATCTCCCGGGATACGCACGGGCGTTGAGCGAGGCGGCCCGGGTCCAGGAGTACGCCGGTCGGCCCGAGGAGGCCTTCCGGACCTGCGAGGAGGCGGTCGAGTGGGCGCGCCGCGCGGGAGACGTACGGCTGCAGGCGGCGCTGCAGCTCAGGCTGGCCGACACGCTCGACCGGCTCGGCGACCCGGCGGCCGCGCGGCTGCACCGCTCCGCCGCGGAAAGACTGCTGGGAACCGACCCCTCCGCCTACGAAATCCGCAGTGCATCTGCTGAGGATTAATACTTTGAAAGGCTAGACAGGGGGAACTCCTTCATTAGACTGGGTGCACCGCGTTCGATCGCGGTCTGCCCAGATGCGCCGCAGTGCATCCGGGTATGTATGGCTATGTCAGCTTCTCCGCCGGCGCAGCCACACGTGCGGCACCCCCGCAAGTACCCCCGTTATCCCCTGATTCAAGGACCGTGATCGACGATGAAGGTCGGCATCCCCCGCGAGGTCAAGAACAACGAGTTCCGTGTGGCCATCACCCCTGCCGGTGTCCACGAGCTCGTCCGCAACGGCCACCAGGTCTTCATCGAGCAGAACGCCGGTGTCGGATCCTCGATCACGGACGAGGAGTACGTCGCCGCCGGCGCCGAGATCCTCGGCACCGCCGACGAGGTCTGGGCCACCGCCGACCTGCTGCTCAAGGTCAAGGAGCCGATCGCGGAGGAGTACCACCGCCTCCGCAAGGACCAGACCCTCTTCACCTACCTGCACCTCGCCGCCTCCAAGGAGTGCACGGACGCCCTCCTGGAGTCCGGCACCACCGCCATCGCGTACGAGACGGTCGAGACCGCGAACCGCGCGCTCCCGCTGCTCGCCCCGATGTCCGAGGTCGCGGGCCGCCTGGCCCCGCAGGTCGGCGCCTACCACCTGATGCGCTCGGCCGGCGGCCGCGGCGTGCTCCCCGGCGGCGTCCCCGGCACCCACGCCGGCGAGTGTGTCGTCATCGGCGGCGGCGTCTCCGGCTGGAACGCCGTGCAGATCGCCATCGGCCTGGGCTTCCACGTGACCCTGCTCGACCGGGACATCAACAAGCTCCGCGAGGCCGACAAGATCTTCGGCACGAAGGTCAAGACGATCGTCTCCAACGCCTTCGAGCTGGAGAAGGCCGTCATCGAGGCCGACCTCGTCGTCGGTGCCGTCCTCATCCCCGGCGCCAAGGCCCCGAAGCTGGTCACCAACGAGCTCGTCGCCAAGATGAAGCCCGGAAGTGTCCTTGTCGACATTGCCATCGACCAGGGCGGCTGCTTCGAGGACTCCCACCCGACCACCCACGCCGAGCCGACCTTCCAGGTCCACAACTCGGTCTTCTACTGCGTCGCCAACATGCCGGGTGCGGTTCCGAACACCTCCACCTACGCCCTCACCAACGCCACGCTGCCCTACATCGTGTCGCTGGCGAACAACGGCTGGGTCGAGGCGCTGCGCCGCGACGCCGCCCTCGCCAAGGGTCTCAACACCCATGACGGCAAGGTGGTTTACAAGGAGGTCGCCGAGGCGCACGGCTACGAGCACCTCGAGCTGAGCAGCCTCCTGGGCTGACCCCCGTAGGCGGCGGTGTCAACCCCCGTCGTCAACCTCACGCATCGGGCCGGACCTTGGCGAGCAAGGTCCGGCCCGATGTGTGTCCGGCCACGTTCCGACGCCTGGTCAACTCGCCTCGAACGTAACTCTTTAACCGTTTCGCGCACCCCTGAAACGTGCGGTTCCCTGCCTGCGCACCCTTGACAGCGGGGTGTTCGGTTGCCGACACATCGGGCCGGGTCCGGCGGATTGTGTTGCTGCGGAGCGGTGACACGCCATAGAGTCGCCAACCGTCGGCATGGTGCCACGCTGACCTATCGATAAATGTTCCTGGTCACATCCAAGGAGGTAAGACGACTTGTGAATGAGTCGACATTTACTCCCGGGGGTGCGGAGCCAGGAGCCCCGATCGGCTCCGTCGCGGTGCGGACCTTCGCGACGCACCAGACCATGACGCCAGCCCATACGATGAAGATGACGGACGGCCTACACGTGAACGCCACGGCCGGCAACGAGATGGGCCGAGAGTCCACCCACTTCGCCGCCTATGACGAGGTGCCCGAGGGGCACTTCTACGACCCCGACGCCGAGTACGAGCCCGACCCGGAGTACGCGGCCACCCTCGCACCCGACGCTGCCCGGCAGCGCCGCGAGCGGATCGGTCCCACCGGACGGCCCCTGCCGTACTTCCCGATCCCGGGCCCGCTGACCGACCACGGCCCCGCGAAGATCATCGCGATGTGCAACCAGAAGGGCGGCGTCGGCAAGACCACGTCGACCATCAACCTGGGTGCCGCGCTCGCGGAGTACGGACGACGGGTCCTGCTCGTCGACTTCGACCCGCAGGGCGCCCTGTCGGTCGGCCTCGGCGTGAACCCGATGGAGCTCGACCTCACCGTCTACAACCTGCTCATGGAGCGGGGCATGTCGGCGGACGAGGTGCTGCTCAAGACCGCGGTCCCCAACATGGACCTGCTGCCCAGCAACATCGACCTGTCGGCGGCCGAGGTCCAGCTGGTCTCCGAGGTCGCGCGCGAGTCGACGCTGCAGCGCGCCCTCAAGCCGCTGATGAACGACTACGACTACATCGTGATCGACTGTCAGCCCTCGCTGGGCCTGCTGACCGTGAACGCCCTGACGGCCGCTCACAAGGTCATCGTGCCGCTGGAATGCGAGTTCTTCGCGCTCCGCGGCGTCGCGCTGCTCACCGAGACCATCGAGAAGGTCCAGGAGCGGCTCAACCCCGACCTGGAGCTCGACGGCATCCTCGCCACGATGTACGACTCCCGCACGGTGCACTCGCGCGAGGTGCTCGCGCGCGTCGTCGAGGCCTTCGACGAGCACGTGTACCACACGGTCATCGGGCGCACGGTCCGCTTCCCGGAGACCACGGTCGCCGGCGAGCCCATCACCACCTACGCGTCCAACTCCGTGGGCGCCGCCGCCTACCGTCAGCTCGCCAGGGAGGTGCTCGCCCGGTGTCACGCCGAGTGAGTCTTCCCGGCGCCGACGAACTGTTCCGTACGACCGGGGGGATGGCGCTCCAGGCGTCCACGCCGCGCCGTACCGTTCCGGCACCCGCGGGCGAGAGCGACTCGGCCGCGGCGGGGACGGGGGCGGACGGCGCGGGCTCCGCGGAGCACACCGCGGCGGACGCGGAGGCGGCGGAGCCCCGGGCCCGCGCGGCGGAGCCGGAGAGCCCCGCGAAGGCCGCCGCCGCTCCCGCCGGCTCGGCGCGGCGGCGGAGCCGCACCACCAACCGGCGCCCGAGCGGGCGTGAGCGGCACGACGAGAAGATCACGGTCTACGTCTCCGCCGAGGAGCTGATGGACCTGGAGCACGCGCGCCTGGTGCTGCGCGGCGAGCACGGCCTCGCGGTCGACCGCGGCCGGATCGTCCGCGAGGCGGTCGCGGTGGTCCTGGCGGACCTGGAGTCCCGCGGCGACGCGAGCATCCTCGTGCGCCGCCTGCGCGGCCGCTGAGGGTAGCCTGCGGCTCTGCCGCACCCCCGCTCAGCCAGGACCCCCATGCCTCCACCCCCTGACGAAACGTCCCGCCCCCGCCGCCGCCTCCTCGGCCGCGGCCCGGGAACGTGCCCGTCGCCCGCCCCGTCGCCGGCTCCGGCGCCCGCACCGGCGCCGCCCACGGCGGTGGAGCCCGAGGCGGCCGCGTCGGGGGCCCTGGAGGGCTTGGAGGGCTTGGAGGGCTTGGACGCCCTGGACGCCCCGGAGGGCCGTACAGGGGCTTCCGAGGAGGCCCTGAGGGACCTCGCGAGGGAGTCGGCCGAGGCCCGGGAGGCGGAGTCGCCCGGATCGGAGGCCGCTGGGGCGGAGATGCCCGCGGCGGAGTCGACCAGGTTCGAAACCCTCGTGACGGCGTCGCCCGCGGTCGAGGCCGCCACGCCGGACGTCCCTGCGGTCGAGGCCGCCACGCCGGACGTCCCCGAGGTCGAGGCGACCCCGGCGGAAGCCCGGGGCGAGGCGCCCCCGGTGGAAGCACGCGCGGGCGAGTCCTCCTCGGGTACAGGTCCCGACGCCGGAGCCGCCGCGGGTGAGGGCCACGAGGTGGGCGACGGGCGGTTCACCGTGCGGCTCGCGAACTTCGAGGGGCCCTTCGACCTCCTGCTGCAGCTGATCGCCAAGCACAAGCTGGACGTCACCGAGGTCGCGCTCTCGAAGGTCACCGACGAGTTCATGGCGCACATCCGGGCCATGGGGCCCGACTGGGACCTCGACCAGACGACCGAGTTCCTGGTGGTCGCCGCGACCCTGCTCGACCTCAAGGCGGCCCGGCTGCTGCCCGCCGCCGAGGTGGAGGACGAGGCGGACCTGGCGCTCCTCGAAGCGCGGGACCTGCTGTTCGCGCGGCTGCTGCAGTACCGCGCGTACAAGCAGATCGCCGACATCCTCGGCGAGCGGTGGGAGGCCGAGGGGCGGCGCCACCCGCGCACCGTCGGTCTCGAGCCGCACCACGCCGAGCTGCTGCCCGAGGTCGTCATCTCCATCGGCGCCGAGGGCTTCGCCAGGCTCGCCGTGAAGGCCATGCAGCCCAAGGCCGCGCCGCAGGTGTACGTCGACCACATCCACGCCCCGCTGGTGAGCGTCCGCGAGCAGGCCGGGATCGTGGTCGCCCTGCTGCGCGAGCGCGGCACGCTCAGCTTCCGCGAGCTGGTCGAGGACACCGACGACACCCTCACCGTCGTCGCCCGCTTCCTCGCCCTCCTGGAGCTCTACCGCGAGAAGGCGGTCGCCCTCGACCAGGAGACCGCCCTCGGCGACCTCACCGTGTCCTGGGCGGGCGGGGAGGCGGACCTCTCCGGCGCCGTGACCGACGAGTTCGACCAGGAAGACCCAGAAGACCCGGAAGGCCGAGAAGGCCACCGAGAAGACCGAGAAGGCCGAGAAGGCCACCGAGAAGACCGGGAGGCCGCCTCGTGAGCGATCTCAAGCCCGCCCTCGAAGCCGTCCTCATGGTCGTCGACGAGCCCGCCACCGAGGCCCACCTCGCCAAGGTGCTCGAACGCACCCCGCGCGAGGTGGGCGACGCCCTGCGCGAGCTGGCCGACGAGTACACCGCGCAGGGCCGTGGCTTCGAGCTGCGCCTGGTCGCCGGCGGCTGGCGCTTCTACACCCGCGCCGAGTACGCCCCCGCCGTCGAGGCCTTCGTCCTGGACGGCCAGCAGGCCCGGCTCACCCAGGCGGCCCTGGAGACCCTCGCGGTCGTCGCGTACCGCCAGCCGGTCAGCCGTTCCCGGGTCTCCGCCGTCCGCGGGGTGAACTGTGACGGCGTCATGCGCACCCTTCTCCAGCGGGGTCTGGTGGAGGAGGCGGGCGCGGAACCCGAAACAGGTGCGATCCTGTACAGGACGACGAACTACTTCCTGGAGCGGATGGGCCTGCGCGGCCTGGACGAACTGCCCGAGCTCGCCCCCTTCCTCCCGGAGGCGGAGGCGGTCGAGCCGGACAGCCTCGAAGGAGTTCCGTCGTTCGACCCCGACGCAGAAGATCACGCAGACGAGACGACGGAAGTTTGATGCGAAGCAGCAGCGGCAGGAACAGCGGAAACAACGGCGGGAGCCGTGGTGCCAAGAGCGGCGGCCGCGGCAACTACAGGGGCGCGGGCAACAGCCGCGACGAGCGGGGCGGCCAGAGCGCCGGCCGCCCGCGCCGCCCCCGCCCGGAGGAGCGCAGCTACGACGTCGACGGCCTGGCCGGCCGTCCGTCCGACGGCCCGAAGCGCGGTCGCGGCGACGCGGCTCGCGGCGGCGCCAAGGGCGGCCCCAAGCAGTCCCCGAAGCGCGGCGGCGGCCGTACCGCCCCGGCGCGCTCGCGCGAGTACGACGCCCGCGCGGAGGAGCGCAACCGGGAGCGGTACGCGAACAAGCCGGAGATCAAGACCCCCAAGACCTTCCCCGGCGCCGAGCAGGAGGGCGAGCGTCTGCAGAAGGTGCTGGCCCGGGCCGGCTACGGCTCGCGCCGCGCCTGCGAGGAGCTGGTCGAGCAGGCCCGTGTCGAGGTCAACGGCGAGATCGTCCTGGAGCAGGGCCTCCGCGTGGACCCGGAGAAGGACGAGATCAAGGTCGACGGTCTGACCGTGGCGACCCAGTCGTACCAGTTCTTCGCGCTGAACAAGCCGGCCGGTGTGGTCTCCACCATGGAGGACCCCGACGGCCGCCAGTGCCTCGGCGACTACGTCACCAACCGCGAGACCCGGCTCTTCCACGTCGGCCGCCTCGACACCGAGACCGAGGGCATCATCCTGCTCACCAACCACGGCGAGCTGGCCCACCGTCTCACCCACCCCAAGTACGGCGTGAAGAAGACCTACCTGGCCGCCATCACCGGCCCGCTGCCCCGTGAGGTCGGCAAGCGGCTCAAGGACGGCATCCAGCTGGAGGACGGCTACGCGCGCGCCGACCACTTCCGGGTCGTCGAGCAGACCGGCAAGAACTACCTGGTCGAGGTCGTGCTGCACGAGGGCCGCAAGCACATCGTGCGCCGCATGCTCGCCGAGGCGGGCTTCCCGGTCGAGAAGCTGGTCCGTACGGCCTTCGGCCCGATCGGCCTGGGCGACCAGAAGTCGGGCTGGCTGCGCCGCCTGAGCAACACCGAGGTCGGCATGCTGATGAAGGAAGTCGGCCTGTAGTCCCGCTGCCTGCGGCCCCCGCCGGCAGCCCCTCCCGCCGGCGGCCCCCGCCGGCAGCCCTTCCGGCCATGAAGGCCCGTGACCGCCACACCGGCGGTCGCGGGCCTTTTTCGTACTTGTGGTCGAGCCGCGCCGCCATTTATAGTCAGGCTGACTCTTAAGGATGCAAGGAGGCGGGCATGAGTCTCGCGAACGTCCTGGAACCACTGCAGCGGCCGCTCTTCACCCTGCTCGACACCCCGGTCAGCTGGACCGAGGTCCTGGGCTTCGGCAGCGGCGCGCTCTGCGTCTGGCTCGTCGCCCGCCAGCACGTCGCGAACTGGCCCATCGGCATCGCCAACAACCTCTTCTTCGTCCTGCTCTTCACCCAGAGCGGGCTCTACGCCGATGCCGGCCTCCAGTTCGTCTTCATCGCCCTCGCCGCCTACGGCTGGTGGACCTGGACCCACGGGGGTGGACCAGGCTCCGACACCCTCCCGGTACGGCGCACCAGCCGCACCGAGTGGATCTGGCTGCTGGCGGCGGGGGCGGTGGGGACCCTCGTCCTCACCCTGCTCCTCGACCGGGCCACGGACTCGACCGTCCCCTTCTGGGACGCCCTGACCACCGCGCTCTCCCTCACGGCCACCTACGGCCAGTGCCGCAAGCGCCTGGAGTCCTGGTGGCTCTGGATCGCCGCCGACGTGATCTACGTGCCGCTGTACGCGTACAAGGAGCTCTACCTGACCTCGCTGCTCTACGTCGGCTTCATGACGCTGTGCGCCGTCGGACTGCGCGACTGGCGCCGTGACCTGACCGGCTCCCTCCGCGTCCGGGAGGCCCGGGCATGAGCCGCTACGGGCACGGTCTGGTCCTCGGCAAGTTCTATCCGCCGCACGCCGGCCACCACCACCTCGTCCGCACCGCGCGCGAGCGGTGCGACCGCCTCACCGTGCTCGTGTGCGCCTCCTCCGTGGAGTCCCTGCCCCTCGCCGACCGCGTCGCCTGGATGCGCGAGATCCACCCCGACGTGCTCGTCGTCGGCGCCGTCGACGACGTTCCCGTCGACCTCCACGACCCCGACGTGTGGGACGCCCACATGAAGATCTTCCGGGCCGCCGTGCCGGAGCCCGTCGACGCCGTCTTCACCTCGGAGCCGTACGGCGAGGAGCTCGCCCGCCGCTTCGGCGCCGACTCCGTGTGCGTCGACCCCGAGCGGCTCCGCCACCCCGTCTCCGGGACCGCCGTCCGCGCCGACCCCGTCGCCTGCTGGGACTTCCTGGAGGCCCCCGTACGGGCCGCGCTCACCCGGCGGGTCGTCGTCCTGGGCGCCGAGTCCACCGGGACCACCACCATGGCGCTCGCCCTCGCCGACCACTACCGGCGCCGCGGCGGCGTCTGGGCCCGCACCCGGTCCGTGCCCGAGTACGGGCGCGAGTACAGCGAGCTCAAGCTCGCCGAGCTCCGGGCCGAGCGGCCCGGCGCCGGCTGGTCGGACGTGGTCTTCCACTCCGCCGACTTCCCCGTCATCGCCCTACGCCAGGCCGAGCTGGAGGAGGAGGCCGCCCGCGACGGCTCGCCGGTCCTCTTCTGCGACACCGACGCCTTCGCCACCACCATCTGGCACGAGCGCTACATGGGCACCAGCAGCCCCGGCACCGGCGAGATCGCCGCCCGCGGGCGGCAGCACCTGTGGCTGCTCACCGACCACCGGGGCGTCCCCTTCGAGGACGACGGACTGCGCGACGGCGAGCACCTGAGGCCCTGGATGACCGCGCGCTTCCTCACCCAGCTCGCCCACACCGGCCGCAGGACCGTCGTCCTCACCGGCCCGCACGAGGAGCGTCTCGCGACGGCCGTCGCCGCCGTGGACGCGCTGCTCGCCGAGGGCTGGCAGTTCACCGACCCCCTACCGGAACGCAGATGACCACCGCACAGCCGGGCCCCGCGGGCTACGACAAGTACGGCTTCGAGCCCTTCGCCCTCACCGCCGACCTCGCCGTCTTCACCGTCCGCGAGGAACGCCTGCACGTCCTGCTCGTCGAACGGGGCCAGGAGCCCTACGCGGGCGCCTGGGCCCTGCCCGGCGGCTTCGTCCTGCCCGACGAGTCCGCCGAGCGGGCCGCGCGCCGCGAACTCGCCGAGGAGACCGGCCTGTCCGGCACCACCGCGGGCCGGCTCCACCTCGAACAGCTGCGCACCTACAGCGAACCCGACCGCGACCCCCGGATGCGGGTGGTCTCCGTCGCCTTCACCGCGCTCGTGCCCGACCTGCCCGAGCCGCGCGGCGGCGGCGACGCGGCGCAGGCCCGCTGGCTGCCGTACGAGGACGTCCGCGACCTCGCCTTCGACCACGACCGGATCCTCGCCGACGCCCGCGAACGCGTCGGCGCCAAGCTCGAGTACACCTGTCTCGCCACCGCCTTCTGCCCGCCCGAGTTCACCCTCGGCGAGCTGCGGCAGGTCTACGAGACGGTCTGGGGCGTCGCACTCGACCGCCCCAACTTCCGGCGCAAGGTCCTCGCCACCCCCGGCTTCGTCCGGCCCGTCGAGGCACCCCCGCGCCGCACCGGCGGCCGCGGAAAACCGGCCGCCCTCTACCGGGCGGGCGAGGCGACCGCCCTCCACCCGCCGCTGCTGCGACCGGAAGGACGGACGGAATGACCACACGGGGGACGAAGAAGGCCGCGACGGGCGCCCTGGTCGGCCTGGCACTGGGAGACGCCCTCGGCTTCCCCACCGAGTTCGACGACGTGCCGCGGATCCTCGCCAAGTGCGGGCCGTGGCGCGCCATGGAGCTGCCGATCAGCCGGGGCACGGCGTACATCACCGACGACACCCAGATGACCCTCGCCTTCGCGCGGGGCATCCGCACCGCCATGGACCGGGGTGCGCTCGCCCCGCTGCGCCTCGCCCGGCCCGTACGGTCGGAGTACGTCGACTGGTACCACTCGCCGGAGAACAACCGGGCCCCCGGCCGCACCTGCATGGTGGCCTGCAGGCTCCTCGACAGCGACCGCCTGTGGCAGGACGCCAGCCAGATCCACTCCAAGGGCTGCGGCGCCAACATGCGCGTCGCGCCCATCGGTCTCGTGCCCGGCCTCACGGACGAGCAGCGCTCCGGCGCCGCCCAGCTCCAGTCCGCCCTCACCCACGGGCACCCCACCGCCCTCGCGGCCTCCGACCTGACGGCCCGGGCCGTCCACCTGCTCGCCCAGGGCACGGACCCCACCGGCCTGGTCGGCCGGCTCCGCTCGTACGCCCTCGACAACCGCTCCCGCTACCAGGAGCCCTGGCTCGGCGACCTGTGGACCCGCTCCCAGGACCCCGACGCCACCCACTTCATCCGGCGCGGCTGGGACGAGTGCCTGACCGTCCTGGAGCGCCTGGATGCCGTCCAGCGCACCGCCGACCCGGAGCTCGACCCGTGTCAGTACACCGGCGACGGCTGGATCGCCGAGGAGGCCCTGGCCACCGCCCTCCTCAGCTTCCTCCTCTTCCCCGACGAGCCCCTGACCGCCCTCCGCCGCGCCGCCTGCACCCGCGGCGACTCCGACTCCATCGCCGCCCTCACGGGCGCCTTCGCCGGCGCCCACCTGGGCGCGGACGCCTGGCCGAAGGAATGGACCGCACACCTCGAACACCGCGACGAACTCCTCGCCTTCGGCGCGCTCTGGGACGCCTGAATCCCGGAGTCCGTCCGGGCGGACCCGGGCCTAGGCGCGGCTGGGCTGGAGCTCGCGTTCCGCCGAGGCCCGGCGGGCGCGGACGAGGAAGTCCTGGACGCGGGCGTGGTCCGGGGTGTCCGGGAGGGGGGTGGTCGAGTGGGCCTCGTCGGCCTCGTCCTGGAGGCGGTTCATCCAGGACTCGATTTCCGGCCAGGTCACCTCGCCGCGCTTGACCGCGAGCAGGCGGTCGCGCTCCTCGCCGACGTCGATCCGGAGCTCGCCGCTGCGCAGCAGGTCGCGGCAGGTGGTCAGCAGGCGCAGCAGGTGCATCGCGTGCTTCCAGCGCGGGGCGCCGTGATGGCGCACGTCCGCGTCCAGCTTGCGGCGCTGGCCGGTCGCGTAGCGGACGAAGGTGGCGTGGGCCTGGCGCGACAGGAACGCGCCGCGCAGGTCCAGCAGCTCCCGGCCGAGGGCGTCGGCGTGCTCGACCACGGGGGAGTGGAGGCACTCCAGGACGTTCGGGTTGTTGCGCAGGGCGAGCTCGCAGAAGCGTTCCAGCTCCCAGCTGAACTGCTCGTCGGCCGGGCCCTCCACATGGGCCGGCGGCTTGTCGAAGCGCCAGAACAGCGGGGTGGGCGCGAGGAAGACGCCCCTGCGGTCGATGTCGCTGTCCTCGGTCGCCAGACCGAAGGCGCGCGACCCCATGACGCAGGAGTAGATCGTGTGATCGCGCACCAGTTCTTCAGGAGTCATGCGCGACAGGCTAGGGCAGGGTGATCGTTCCCGACGAGACCCGGATCTCCTCCGGCGGCAGCGGGCGGGGCGCCGGTCCCCCCGCCACCGAACCGTCCGTGATCCGGTACTTCGAGCCGTGGCACGGGCAGTCGATCGTGCCGTCGGCCACCTTGTCCACCAGGCAGCCCTGATGGGTGCACACCGCCGAGAAGGCCTTGAAGTCGCCCTTCGCGGGCTGCGTGACGACGACCTTCGCGTCCTTGAAGACCGTGCCGCCGCCGACCGGGATCTCGGAGGTCTTCGCCAGCGGCCGGCCGTCTGCGGAGGCGGAAGGGGAGGGCGAGGAGGGGACGGAGGAGGGCTGCGCGGGGCGGGAGGCGCTCGGGGACGAGGCCTCGGTCGGGGGCGCGGCGGGCGTCGTCTCCTCCGAGGTGCCCGATCCGTCGTCACCGCAGCCGGTGACCAGGACCGTACCGGCGATGAGCGCCGCACGGCGGGACAGGCGGGGCAGGGCGTCAGCAGTCATGCCGACCAGCTTGGCGAGCTGTCCGCCCCCGGCGCCGCAACACGCCTAGGCCCAGGGCGCCAGCTCCCTCGCCCGGCCCTCCGCGTCCCGCCGTACCTCCAGGACCGACGTGACGGCGGCCCGCTCGACCGGCCCGTACACGTGCGGGAAGAGCATGTCCTCCGAGCCCTCCCAGCGGACCTCCCCGGACAGCCGGGTCTCGTCGATCACCAGGACCAGGAGCGGACCCGGCACGTCCCGGTAATGGCCGTCGGCGATGGCGAGGGCCGCCGGCTCGTCCGGGGAGCAGTGGACGAAGCCCTCGGCGGCGAGGGAGGGCGGGGCGTAGGGGAGCTCGGGGTCGGCGGACCATTCGTCCAGCGGTACGACGTGCAGCAGCATGCCGACAGTTCTACCCCGCGCTCGCACCCGCCCCTACCCCGAGTGGCGGCACCGCCCGGCCCGGGTGACATTGATCATGGCCGAGGAGAGAGCCGACGAGGGCCGACGAGGGCCGACGCGGACCTCTGCCGCCGTCTCGGAGGGCGGGCGCCCGCGACGGCGACGCCGTACGGCTGACTAGGCTGGCCGGAGGAGCACCGACGCAGGCGACGAAGGAGTGACGAGGTGGCGGTACGAGCGGTCCGAGGCGCCGTCCAGCTGGAGCGGGACGAGGCCGGGCACATGCACGAGCAGGTCGAGGAGCTGCTCACCGCCGTCCTCGAACGCAACGGGCTGAGCACGGACGACCTCATCAGCATCTGGTTCACGGCCACGCCGGACCTGCGCAGCGACTTCCCCGCCGCGGCCGCCCGCCGCATCGGGATCGTGGACGTTCCGCTGATCTGCGCCCAGGAGCTCGACATAGCGGGCGCGATGCCGAGGGTCGTACGGCTCCTCGCGCACGTCGAGTCGGATCTGCCCAAGTCCCGGATCGCGCACGTCTACCTCGGTGCCGCGGCCGCCCTGCGCAAGGACATCGCCCAGTGAGAACCGCGCTCGTCATCGGCACCGGTCTGATCGGCACCTCGGCGGCGCTCGCCCTCGCCGGGCGCGGGGTCACCGTCCACCTGCGCGACCACGACCCCGCCCGGGCCCGTACCGCCGCCGCGCTCGGCGCCGGCACGGACGAGGCGCCCGAGGGCGCGGTGGACCTCGTGGTCGTCGCCGTACCGCCCGCGCACGTCGCCGGCACCCTCGCCGACGCGATCCGGGCCGGGCTCGGCCGCGGCTACCTCGACGTGGCCAGCGTCAAGGGCGGACCCAAGCGGGAGCTGCTCGACATGGGCCTGGACCTCACCGCCTACATCGGCACGCACCCGATGTCCGGCAAGGAGCGCTCCGGACCGCTGGCCGCCACCGCCGACCTCTTCGAGGGTCGCCCGTGGGTCCTCACCCCGACCCGGGACACCGACACCGAGGTCCTGAACCTCGCCCTGGAACTGGTCGCCCTCTGCCGGGCCGTCCCCGTCGTCATGGACGCCGACGCCCACGACCGGGCGGTCGCTCTCGTCTCGCACACCCCGCAGCTCGTGTCCTCGATGGTCGCGGCGCGGCTGGAAGGGGCGGACGAGACGGCGGTACGGCTCTGCGGGCAGGGCATCCGCGACGTCACCCGGATCGCCGCCTCCGACCCGCGCATGTGGGTCGAGATCCTCTCCGCCAACCCGGGCCCCGTCGCCGACGTCCTCGCGGGCGTGGCCGCGGACCTGGACGAGACGGTACGGGCCCTGCGGGCGCTCGAGTCCGAGGACGACGCCAAGCGCCGGGCCGGCGCCTCCGGCGTCGAGGACGTCCTGCGCCGCGGCAACGCCGGCCGCGCCCGCGTCCCCGGCAAGCACGGCGCCGCCCCGACGGCGTACGAGACCGTCGCGGTCCTCATCAGCGACCAGCCCGGCGAGCTCGCCCGCATCTTCGCGGACGCGGGCCGCGCCGGCGTCAACATCGAGGACGTGCGCATCGAGCACGCGACGGGCCAGCAGGCCGGTCTGGTCCAGCTGATGGTCGAGCCGACGGCCGCCCCGGTCCTCGCCGAGGCCCTGCGGGAGCGGGGCTGGGCCCTGCGCACGGGCTGACGGCGGCGGGACCGCGGCGGGCCCGCCCGCCGGCACGGCCGAACGCCGCCCCGGTGGGGAGTCGGGTGGCGCCCCGGCGGGCAGTCGGGTGGCGCCCTGGTGGGGTAGTCGGGTGCCGCCCCGGCGGGCAACCGAGTCTCCCCCCGTGGCACAGCCGGGTGCCGCCCAGGCGGGCGGCAGGGCGCTGGGCCGAACGGGTGCGGGGGACTCGGTAACCTTGTGGGGGTCCCCGCACGTCCGCCGGGACCTCCCGCTCCCCCCAGGAAGGCGTTCCCCACCGTGGAAACCGTGATCGTCGCCATCGACGGCCCCTCCGGCACGGGCAAGTCGAGCACCTCGAAGGCGGTTGCCGCCAAGCTGGGGCTGAGCTACCTCGACACCGGGGCCCAGTACCGGGCCATCACCTGGTGGATGATCAGCAACGGTGTCGACGTCCACGACGCCGACGCGGTCGCCAACGCCGCCGCCAAGCCCGACATCGTGTCCGGCACCGACCCGCTCAGGCCGACCATCACCGTCGACGGCGTCGACGCCGCCGGCCCGATCCGCACCGAGGAGGTCACCTCCAAGGTCAGCGCCGTCAGCGCCGTCCCGGAGGTGCGCGCCCTGATCACGGAGCTGCAGCGGTCCATCGCCAGGGGCGCCGAGCGCGGCATCGTCGTCGAGGGCCGGGACATCGGCACCACCGTCCTCCCCGACGCCGACCTCAAGATCTTCCTGACCGCCTCCCCGGAGGCCCGCGCCGCCCGCCGCTCCGGCGAGCTCAAGGGCGCCGACGTGCACGCCACCCGGCAGGCCCTGATCAAGCGGGACGCGGCCGACTCCAGCCGCAAGACCTCCCCGCTCGCCAAGGCGGACGACGCCGTCGAGGTCGACACCACCGAGCTCACCCTCGACCAGGTCATCGAGTGCGTCGTCACCCTGGTGGAGGAGAAGCGGACGGCCGCCAAGTGACCCAGCCCTCCGAGCGGGGCGCCGCCGTCGGCCGGGGCATCGGCATCGGGCTGATGTACGGCCTCTGGAAGCCGCGCGTCCTGGGCGCCTGGCGGGTTCCGGCCTCCGGCCCCGTCATCCTCGCCGTCAACCACGCGCACAACATCGACGGCCCCATGCTCATGGGCACCGCCCCGCGGCCCGTGCACTTCCTCATCAAGAAGGAAGCGTTCGTCGGACCGCTGGGCGCCTTCCTGGAAGGCATCGGGCAGCTCAAGGTGGACCGCCACTCCACCGACCGCGCCGCGATAGGCAACGCCCTCGCGGTCCTGGAGCACGGCGGCGTGCTGGGGATCTTCCCCGAGGGCACCCGGGGCGAGGGCGACTTCGCCTCGCTCCGCGCCGGCCTCGCCTACTTCGCCGTCCGCAGCGGCGCGCCGATCGTCCCCGTGGCGGTGCTGGGAAGCACCGACAAGCCGGGACGGTTGGTCAAGGCACTGCCCCGGTTCCGCAGCGACGTCGACATCGTCTTCGGCGACGCCTTCGCGGCCGGCGACGGCAGCGGCCGGCGCACCCGCAAGGCGCTGGACGAGGCGACCGTCCGCATCCAGGAACGGCTCACCGACCACCTGAAAAACGCCAGGCGCCTGACCGGGCGCTGAGCGACACTCTGAGTAGTGGGCCCCGGCGACGGGGACCCACCGACCACGAATGATCGAGGAACGGACTTCATGAACGACCAGCACGACCACGGGGCACTTGGCGACGCCGAGTACGCGGAGTTCATGGAGCTCGCCGCGGAAGAGGGCTTCGACCTCGAGGACGTCGAGGGCGCGATCGAGGAGGCCGGGCACGGCCCGCTGCCCGTCCTCGCCGTCGTCGGCCGCCCGAACGTCGGCAAGTCGACCCTGGTGAACCGCATCATCGGACGCCGCGAGGCCGTCGTCGAGGACCGCCCCGGCGTCACCCGCGACCGCGTCACCTACGAGGCCGAGTGGGCCGGCCGTCGCTTCAAGGTCGTCGACACCGGCGGCTGGGAGCAGGACGTCCTCGGCATCGACGCCTCCGTCGCCGCCCAGGCCGAGTACGCCATCGAGGCCGCCGACGCCTGCCTCTTCGTGGTGGACGCCACCGTCGGCGCCACCGACACCGACGAGGCCGTCGTCAAGCTGCTCCGCCGCGCGGGCAAGCCCGTCGTCCTGGCCGCCAACAAGGTCGACGGCCAGTCCGGCGAGGCCGACGCCGCCATGCTGTGGTCCCTGGGCCTCGGCGAGCCGTTCCCCGTCTCCTCGCTGCACGGCCGCGGCACCGGCGACCTGCTCGACGAGGTCCTGAAGGCCCTGCCCGACGCCCCCGAGCAGCGCTTCGGCACCGCCGTCGGCGGGCCGCGCCGCATCGCCCTCATCGGCCGCCCCAACGTCGGCAAGTCCTCCCTGCTCAACAAGGTCGCCGGCGAGGACCGCGTCGTCGTCAACGAGCTGGCCGGCACCACCCGCGACCCGGTCGACGAGCTGATCGACCTCGGCGGCAAGACCTGGAAGTTCGTGGACACCGCGGGCATCCGCAAGAAGGTCCACCTCCAGGAGGGCGCGGACTACTACGCCTCCCTGCGCACCGCGGCCGCCGTCGAGAAGGCGGAGGTGGCCGTCATCCTCATCGACACCACCGACCACATCTCGGTGCAGGACCAGCGCATCATCACCATGGCCGTCGAGGCGGGCCGCGCCATCGTCATCGCCTACAACAAGTGGGACGAGCTCGACGAGGAGCGCCGCTACTACCTCGAGCGCGAGATCGAGACCGAGATGCAGCAGGTCTCCTGGGCGCCCCGGGTCAACGTCTCCGCCAAGACCGGCCGCCACATGGAGAAGCTGGTCCCGGCGATCGAGACCGCCCTCGCCGGCTGGGAGACCCGCGTCCCCACCGGCCGGCTCAACGCCTTCCTCGGCGAGCTCGTCGCCGCCCACCCGCACCCGATCCGCGGCGGCAAGCAGCCCCGCATCCTGTTCGGTACGCAGGCGGGCACCAAGCCGCCCCGGTTCGTGCTCTTCGCCTCCGGCTTCCTGGAGGCGGGCTACCGCCGCTTCGTCGAGCGTCGTCTCCGCGAGGAGTTCGGCTTCGAGGGCACCCCGATCCACATGTCGGTGCGCGTGCGCGAGAAGCGCGGCAAGAAGAAGTAGCGGCCGCCAGGAGCGGCGGCGGCTGTCACACGACGGCGGACCGTCGCACGGCGGCAACGGCCGGGGAATGGCCTAGGGAACGGCCGAGGGCCGGGGCTTCACGCCCCGGCCCTCGGCCGTTCCTACAGGCTGCTCCTCGGACTCGGCGGCAGCACGTACGCCGGCACCCAGCCCGCTCCCGCTCCTGATGCCGTGCCCGCCCCGGTGGGCCGGCGATGCCCGCCCGACGTCGCGGCGAAGGAGCGGAAGCTCAGCTCCTCCTCGCCGCTGCGGTCACCCGGCAGCGTGCGGAACGACCGCCGGTACTCGGAGTACAGGGCGTCGTAGATCGGCGTCGCCGAGAGCCCCCCCGACACGTCCTGCGCCGGGCGCATGGCCGGGATCGGGGCGGGACTCGGATACTGCTGGCGGAAATGCTCGTATGCGTGCACGTATGTGCCAACGACCCCGCCGTCCGTGGGATGCGGGCGCCCCTCGGAAAGAGGAGCCGGCCGGGGCCGCGGAACGGTCGGCACCCCCGGGACGCGGCCCGGCGCTAAGCCGGGACGCGCGTGGTCCGTCACGTGCCGGCCAGCGGCATCGCGGCGGCCACCAGACGCCCGTTGGCCGCGGCCTTCTCCAGGGCGTCGCGGAGCAGGTCCTCGCGCGGCTGCTGGCCGATGGAGCCGACCGGGGCGGCGAAGACCAGGACCGTGTGCGACTTGTTCGCCGCGGCCCGCCAGCCCTCCGTGACCTGCAGCGGCTGGTGCGCCTGCCACCAGGCGACCTGGCCCGTGCCGCCCGTACCGGGCTGGAGCACCGAGTGCAGCTGGCCCATGGCCACCAGCACCGACCAGCCGGGCAGCGGGACCGGCTTCTGGTTGACGTCGGCGACCGGCTGGAAGCCCTGCTCGACCAGGAGCTGCAGGAACTCGTCCGTCAGACCGTCCGAGCCGGGACGGGCGACCGGCGCGGTCGGCTCCACCACCAGCGCCGGGTGCAGCTCGCCCTCGATCAGGACCAGGCCGCTGGTGATGCCCAGGACCGCCTGCTCGGGGTGGGCGGCGGAGAGGGAGTCGGCGGCGTCGGCCGCCGTGATCGAGGCGACGGCGCCCTGCAGCTGCTCCTCGGCGACCCGGACGACCTGGGACGGGATGCAGGTGGCGTGGGCGAAGGCGAGCACGGCGGTCTCCTCGCCGACGAACAGCACCGTGCTGGTCCGCTCCTGCTCGGAGTTGCCCGGCGTACGGCAGGAGGTGCAGTCGTAGCTGCCCGGGGCGTTCTCACCGGCCAGCAGCCGGTCGGCTTCTTCGTCGCCGATCTCGGCGCGTACGTCCTCGCTGACGTCGAGCATGCGCGGCACGGGGGACTCCTGGACTCTTCGCGTGCGACGCCGGGCGGTTCCCGGTCGTCTCATGCCGAGTTCAACGGGGAAGGATCGGCCCGGGTAACGCGTCCGGGGCGGACAAGTTGGGCCGCGCCCGCATGACTCCGGACGGGTGGCATGTGAACGCTGTTCCGCGCGGCACGGGCGCGGGGCGCGGGACCGCTGCCTAGCCTGCCCCGATGTCGAAGATCCGATCTTGGACGGCCGGTGCCGTCGTGCTGGCGGCGGCGCTGCTCCCGCAGGGCCTCGCCGCAGCCGCCGCGGCGGCCCCCGGGGCCCCCGCGGCCCCCACGCCCGTCGAGGCGTGCGTGAAGGACCAGTGGCCGTGGGGGTGCGTCGCCGCCTGCGAGAGCGGCGGGGACTGGCGCGCCGACACGGGCAACGGCTTCTACGGCGGGCTGCAGTTCTGGCCCGCGACCTGGGACGAGTTCGGCGGCCGCCGGTACGCGCGCCGCGCCGACCTGGCGACCCGGGCGCAGCAGATCAAGGTCGCCGAGAACGTGCTGCGGGTGCAGGGCTGGAGCGCCTGGCCGGCCTGCTCCCGCCGGTACGGCCTGAGCGGACGCGCGCACGTGGTGCAACCCGGCGACACGCTCAGCGCGATCGCCCGACGCTTCAAGATCCGGGGCGGCTGGCAGGCCCTGTACGCAACGAACAGATCGACGATCGGCCCGGACCCGAACCGCCTGACCACGGGCACGATGCTGAGGCTTTCGCCGCTGTAGGCGGCGGGGGCCGTGGCTCAGGGGGTGGTGTCGGGGGGTGGGTTCGGAGGCGGGTGGGTGCCTGGGGCGGGGGTGGTGATCTCGCCTGCGGTCGCGAGGGAGCCGCGGCTCAGCTCGTACGCGAGCGAGCCCGGCGGCAGCCCCTGTGGGACCCGCTGCTCGGCCAGTACGACCGCCGCCGACAGGGGCGGGCGGGTGAGCGCCGCGAGCAGCCCGTACGTGCGCGAGGCCACGGCCGGTGCCATGCCGAGCGACGCCTCGTCGACCAGCACCACGCGGGGGGCGGGCGCGAGCAGCGCCCGGGTCAGCGCCAGCATCCGGCGCTCCCCGCCGGACAACGTGCCGGCGCGGTGCGTGAGCAGCCGGGCGAGCTCCGGGTACGCGGCGAGGGCCGCGTCCCGGCGGCCCGGAGCCGCCAGGTCCAGGTTCTCGGCGACCGTGAGGGTCGCGTACACGGCCCGTAGGTCCGGTACGAAGCACAGCCCGCGACGGGCCCGCCGGTGGGCCGGCAGCCCGGTGACGTCCGTACCCCGCCAGACCACGCTTCCGCCGGCCAGCGGCACCGTACCGGCGAGGGCGCGCAGGGCCGTGGTGCGGCCCGAACCGTTGCGGCCGAGGAGGACCGAGACGGTGCCGGCGGGCAGCGCGAGGTCGAGACCGTGCAGGGCCTCCAGGGGGCCGTAACGGACCCGGGCGCGGCGGAGGGCGATCTCGACGGTCATGACGACGCCGCCGGCTCCGGGGCCCGGGACACGATGCGGCCGCCTTCCATGGTGTGGACGGTGTCGGCGATGCCGGCCACGAGGTCGGGGTCGTGCTCGACGACGAGCACCGTCAGGCCGTCGGCCGCGAGGGCGGAGAGGGTCCGGGCCAGCGCGGCGGTCTCGTCCGCGTCCAGCCCCGCGGCGGGCTCGTCGAGCAGGAGCGTGTGCGGTGTGCTCGCGAGCGCGCGGGCCAGTTCCACCCGGCGCAGCATCCCGGTCGGCAGCCCGGCCGCGGTGCGGTACCGCTCGGCGCCTGCCAGCCCGAACAGGCGAAGCGCCTGCTCGACCGGCTCGGCCCGGGCGTCCCGCGCGCCGACGCGCACGTTCTCCTCGACCGTGAGCGACGGGAACACGGCGAGCTGCTGGAACGTCCGGGCGATCCCCAGGCGGTGGCGGGCGTGGGCGGGGCGCGCCGTGATGTCGACGCCGCCGAGGGTGACACGGCCGGCGGTGGGGCGCAGGGTGCCGGCGAGACAGTCGAAGAGGGTGCTCTTCCCCGCGCCGTTGGGCCCGACGACGGCGGTCACCGTGCCCGCGCGGAGCACCAGGTCGACGCGGTCGAGGGCAGTGAGGCCGCCGGGGTAGGTGTGGGTGAGGCGGTGGGCGGTGAGCGTCGGCGCGGGGGCGCGGCGCTCGGCCGGGCGGCCCACGTCGGGTGCGGCAGTGTGGGCGGCCTCGGGCCGGCGGGGCGCCGGGCCGAGGCCGCCGGCCGGGCCTGGCGGGGGTCCCGCCCGTGCCGCCCGTGCGGGCGGGGTGGTGTCTGGGGGTTCTCCCGTGAGGGGGGTGGGGGTGTCGGCGGGCCTGGGCCGGTGAGGCACCGGCCGGTCTTCGGCCGGGCCGGGGGTTCCCGGCTGTGCCGCCTGTGGGGGTGGGGCGGTGTCCGCGGGTTCTCCCCTGGGGGCTGCGGCCCCGTCGGCGGTCGGCGGCTCGTCGGGGTGAAGCCGGTTATCGGTCGGGCCGCCGACGACGACGGTGGTCGTCGGCTGGTCGGGGTGGGGGCGGTCTGCGGTTGGGCCGAGGACGGCGGCGGGCCGTGGTTCGTCGGGGTGGGGCAGCCGGGCTTTGGGGTGGGTGGCGGGGCCGGCCGCGCCGGGCGGGGGCGGCGGTGTCGGGGTGGCGGGCTTCGTGCGGTGTCCGGAGCGGCCGGCTTCCGGGGGGTGGGTTCGGGGGAGGAGGGTGGTGAGGAGAGGGGGGATCCGGCCCGTCAGGGTGGCCAGGAGGCCGATCAGGGCCACCGCCACCCCCGCGTGCGTGCCCGCGTCCAGGGCGACCAGGAGGGCCGCCGCCGCCAACGGCGTGAGGAGGGTGTCGGCGCCCAGGGTCAGGACCGCGGCGAACCACAGGAGTCCGCGGACCGGGTCGAACGCGTCCGGGTCGAACGCGCGGACGCCCATGCCCAGCAGCCCCCCGCCCAGCGCCGCCAGCGCCGCGCCCAGGACGAAGACGAGCAGCTTCAGGCCCGCCACCCGGACGCCCGCCGCCTCCGCGCCCCGTTCGTGGTCCCGCAGGGCGGCCAGCTCCCTGCCCGCGCGGCCCCGGCGCAGCGCGGCGACCAGGAGCAGACAGCACGTCAGGACGGCCAGTTCCACGGCGTAGTAAGGGCGGTCCCGGTCCAGGCCGGGCGGGCGTTGCAGCGTCACGCCCGCCGTGGCGTACGGCTGCGCGAAGACGAAGCGGCTCACCGCCACGCCCACCGCCAGCGTCGCCAGCGCCAGGGCCAGTCCGTGGCGGCGGATCGCCGGCCATCCGGTCAGCAGGCCCAGCGGCGCCACGCACACCACGGCCAGTCCGAGCGCCGGCAGTTCCGGCAGGCCGGCCGCCGCCAGCAGGGCCGTGAACAGCGCTCCCAGGCCCGCGTACGCCGCCTGCCCCAACGCGATCTGGCCGCCCCGGCCCGAGACCACCACCAGGGACAGGAGGATCACCGCCAGCGCCGGGATCTGCACCGCCGTCGTCAGGTCCTCGCCCGCGAGGGCCAGGGGCAGGAGGAAGAGGAGGGCGGTCAGCAGCCACACCGGCGCCGGGACCCGTGGCGCTGCCCCGGGTGACGGGAGCGTGTCGTCCGTGCCCACGCCGGGCAGGACCAGGGCCGCCACGAGCAGCGCCAGCACGAACAGGTTCGCCCCGGCCGCCTGGACCAGTTCGCCCGCCCAGCCCGGCGGGTGCAGCCGGGTCAGCTGCGCCTGGGCCACGCCGAGCGCCAGCGCGGACCCGATCGCGACGGGCAGGCTCCGCATCCGGGCCAGCACCGCGACCGCGATCACCTCCACCACCAGCAGCGGCATCCCGTACGGGTCGAGCCGCACGTACGGGGCGATCAGCACGCCCGTGAGGCCCGCCGTGAAGGAGCCGAACGCCCAGCCCGCCGCCGACACCCGGTCCGCCGGGATGCCGGACAGGACGGCCAGCGGGCGGTTGTCCACCACCGCCCGCAGCTCCCGCCCGAACCGCGTCCACCGCGTCACCGCCCCCACCAGGCAGGCCAGCGCCACCACCACCGCGAGCTGGGCCCACGGGTCGTCCCCCAGGAGCACCGGCGCGTCCGCGCGGGCGTCGCCACCCCAGATCAGGGCCGCCGTGCCGACCAGCAGCACGAAGACGCCGATCGAGGCGACCAGGGTCTGCGCCGCGCCCGCGCCGGCCAGCGCCAGCGGCCGGAACACCACCCGGTCCAGCAGCAGGCCGATGGCCGGTGCCACCACGAGCAGCGTGACGAGCGCTCCGAGCGGCAGCGGCCAGCCCCACTCGACGACCAGGTGGCGCACCACGTACGCGCAGATCATGGCGATCGCGCCGTGCGCCAGGTTGAGGACGCCGGTGGCCCGGTAGGTGACGATCAGTCCGATGCCGGTGAGCGCCGCCGCGCTGCCGATCGCGAGACCGGCGAGCGTGAGGTCGTACGTCAGCGAGGCCACGGTTCACACACCGGGCACGGCGTCAGCACGGCGTCCCCGACCGGGACCGCCTCCGGTTTTCCCATGATCAGCGGGCAGTCCGGGCGGTGCGCCAGCGTCCCCCCCGGGACCCGCAGCGGCGGGTCGGAGGAGGACGGGGGGTGCGGGGGAGAGGGGGCAGCGGACACGTCTCCCTCGCCGCCCACCCGTTCGCGTCCCCGTCCCCGTTCGTATGCGCGTTCCGGGGCGCCTTCCGGTCCGGGGCCGGGTCCTTCGCTCCGGTCGGCCAGCACTCCGCCCACGTACAGCACCGCTCCCGCCACGATCAGCGCCGCCCCGGGCAGCGTGCACGAGGCCAGGTACGGGAGCTGGCGTTCGGCGAAGCGCTCACCGGAGATCCCGTACCAGCCGGCCACGGACAGCACCGCGCCCCCGGCGGCCGCCACGAGTCCGGCCCACAGGAGGATCAGGGGGATCCGGGATGTCGACGGCACGGGGCATCACCCGCCTTTCGTCCCTTCCTTGCACTATGCCCCGAAGCGGCACACCCTGGAATCATCAGGCCGCCCGGCCTGCACGGACATCCGGTGGTGAGCCAGATGGTTCTCAAGAGACGCTCCGCCGCGCTGGCGGCCGTCGTGGTGCTGGTCCTGACGCCGGCCGTGGCGAGCTGCTCGGACGACTCCGGCTCGTCCTCCGGTCAGACCAGCCCGACCGCCCCGCCCGCCGGTTCCGACCAGCCGGCGGACCCGGCCGCCGCCAAGGCGGAGATCACCAAGAACTGGACGGCCTTCTTCGATCCGAAGACCCCCACCGCCGAGCGGGTCAAGCTGCTGGAGAACGGCCCGAAGATGGCGGCCGTCCTCGCGGCCTTCGCCGGTGACAAGAACGCGGCCATGAGCTCGGCCGAGGTGAAGGGCATCGCGTTCACCTCGCCCACGAACGCGAACGTCACCTACGACCTGCTGGTCGGCGGCAACCCGGCGCTGCCGGACGCCAAGGGCACCTCCGTGCTCCAGAACGACACCTGGAAGGTGTCCGAGAAGACCCTCTGCAGCCTGGTGCAGCTGAGCGGTGCGACGGTTCCGGGCTGCTGAGTGCCTGGCGGCGCTGCTGCTCGCCGGCCTGGTCGCGGGCTGCGGCAGCCGGCTCCCGGAGCGCGCCTTCGAGACGCGGCCCACCGCTCACCCCTCAGGCGGTGAGCCGCTCCGCGTCGGCGTCATCACCAGCGCCACCAGCCCGGTGGGCGGCGAGACCTTCACCGGTCCGCGCGACGGCGCCCGCGCCTACTTCGACGCCCTCAACGCCCGCGGCGGCCTGGACGGGCGCCGGATCGAGGTCGTCACCTGCGACGACGGCGGCAGCGGCATCGGCAACAACGCCTGTGTGCACAAGCTGGTCGACGAGCGGAAGGTCTTCGCCCTGGTCGCCACCACCGCCCTGGACTACGCGGGCGCCCCGCTGGTCGCGAAGGCCGGCGTCCCCGACATCGGCGGCCAGCCGCTGACGCCGGCCTACGACACGTATCCGCACCTGTACGGGATCTACGGCAGTTCCGCCCCGCGCACCGGCAGGGCGCCCGGCTGGAACGGGGTCCTGTACGGCGGCACGGAGGTGTACCGGTGGTTCAGGACCCATCTGGGCGCCCGGACCGCCGCCGTCGTCTCGTACAACCAGGCCGCCTCCGCCTCGTACGCCCGGCTGGTCTCCGCGGGCCTGCGCGCCGAGGGCTACCGGGTCGTCGAGGAGCAGGTCGACTTCGTGCTGCCCAACTTCCGCGCGGTGGCCGCCGATCTGCGGGCGCAGCACGTCGACGTCGTGTTCGACGCGATGGACACCCACGGCAACGCCCAGCTGTGCGAGGCGATGGAGGCCTCGGGCGTACGGGTCGCCGCGAAGGTGACCAACGTGCAGAACTGGTCCGCGTCCGTGCCCCGCGACTACGCCGCTTCGCCCGGCTGCCGGGCGGCGCTCTACGTCACCGGGGCCAGCCGCAACTACGACGACCGGGACGTCCCGGCGGTACGGGAGTTCCGGGCCGCCATGGGGAACCGGGCGCTCTCCCAGTGGCAGTTGGAGGGCTGGGCGGCGGCCATGTGGTTCACGGACGCGGCGAAGTGGTGTCTCGGCCGGCCCGGCGGGCTGACCCAGGGCTGTGTGGAGGAGTTCGTCGGCCGGGCCCAGCCGTACACCGCGCGCGGACTGCTGCTGCCGGTCCGCTTCGTGCGTCTCGCCGAGCCGCCGAGGGCCGTGCGCACCTGTCTGTCCGTGGCCCGTTGGCGGGACGGCCGGGGCTGGGTCACGCAGGGCGACATGAACACGAACTGTGCCACGGTCCCCCAGCTGCCGTACCGGCCGTGAACAACTTCCGGCTGGGGCAGTACAGTCGCCCCGACCAGGCACCTCACCGGGGGGAACCGGCGGCACGATGCGCATCTCTTTCCTGCTCCACAACGGCTACCACATCGGCGGGACCATCCGGACCACCTTCACCCTCGCCGCCGAGCTGGCGGCACGTCACGAGGTGGAGATCGTCTCGGTCTTCCGCCACCGCGACGAGCCGATCCTCGGCGTCCCCGACGGAGTGACGCTGCGCCACCTCGTCGACATCCGGAAGAACAGCCCGGGTTACGACGGCGGGCACCCCGACTTCCGCCGCCCCGCCCGGGTCTTCCCGCGGGGCGACGGGCGCTGGAAGCAGTACAGCGCGCTCACCGACGCCCGGATCGGCGCCCATCTGGCCTCCGTCGACGCGGACGTGGTGGTCGCCACCCGCCCCGGGCTCAACGTGCAGCTCGTCCGGCAGGCCCCGCGCGGGCCGGTCCTCGTCGGCCAGGAGCACCTGATCCTCGACGGGCACAGCTACCGGCTGCGCCGCGACATCGCGCACGAGTACGCCCTCCTCGACGCGGTCACCACCGTCACCGAGGCCGACGCCCGCTCCTACCGGGCCCTCGGCCTGCCGAACGTACGGATCGACGCCGTGCCCAACAGTGTGCCGGCGCCGGGCGTGCCGGCCGCCGACCCGGCCGCGAAGATCGTCGTGGCGGCCGGCCGGCTGACCCCGGTCAAGCGCTACGACCTGCTGATCGACGCCTTCGCGGACGTGGCCGCCGCCCGCCCCGACTGGAAGCTGCGGATCTACGGCACCGGCGACGCCGCCGACAACCTGAAGCAGAAGCTGTCCCGGCAGATCGAGCGGCGCGGGCTCGGCGAGCACGTCTTCCTCATGGGCACCGCCCACCCGATGGAGCCCGAGTGGGCCAAGGGCTCGCTGGCCGCCGTCACCTCCCGCCGTGAGTCCTTCGGCATGACCATCGTCGAGGCGATGCGCTGCGGTCTGCCCGTGGTCGCCACCGACTGTCCGCACGGTCCCGCCGAGATCATCGAGGACGGTGTCGACGGCCGGCTCGTCCCGGTCGACGACACGGCGGCGGTGGCCGCCGCGCTGCTCGCCCTCATCAACGACGACGAGGCCCGGGCCCGCGCGGCGAAGGCGGCCCTGGTCGCCTCCGAGCGTTTCGACCCGGTCCGGATCGCGGCGCGCCACGAGACCATCTGGACCGAGCTCGCCGCCGCCGGTACCGCCCGCCCCCGCCGCCACGGCCGGCCCCGCGCCGCCGTCCACCGGGCGGTCGGGGCGGTCCTCGACGCCGGCTACGCCGCGAGGGCCCGGGCGGGCAGGATCGTGCGCCGCTTCCGCTGAGCGCTCAGGGAGCCGTGGTCCCGGGCCCCTGACCGGTCGGGTGGTGCTCCGGCGGCGGGCCGCCCGTCAGCAGCCGCTCGTACGCGACGAACTCGGGGTGGTGCAGGTCGAAGGCGGGGGCCTCGGAGCGGATCCGGGGCACGACCAGGAAGTTGTGCCGGGGCGGCGGGCAGGACGTCGCCCACTCCAGCGAGCGGCCGAACCCCCAGGGGTCGTCCACCTCCACCTTCGCCCCGTACCGCCAGGTCTGCCAGACGTTGAGGAGGAACGGCAGCGTGGAGGCGCCCAGCAGGAAGGCGCCGATGGTCGAGACCGTGTTCAGGGCGGTGAAGCCGTCGGCGGCCAGGTAGTCGGCGTACCGCCGGGGCATGCCCTCCGCGCCCAGCCAGTGCTGCACCAGGAAGGTGGTGTGGAAGCCGACGAAGAGGGTCCAGAAGTGGACCTTCCCCAGGCGCTCGTCGAGCATCCGCCCGGTGAACTTCGGCCACCAGAAGTAGAAGCCGGCGAAGGTCGCGAAGACCACGGTGCCGAAGACCGTGTAGTGGAAGTGGGCGACCACGAAGTACGAGTCGGTGACGTGGAAGTCCAGCGGCGGTGAGGCCAGGACGACCCCGGTGAGTCCGCCGAACAGGAACGACACCAGGAAGCCGACCGACCACAGCATCGGCGTCTCGAAGGACAGCGAGCCGCGCAGCATGGTCCCGGTCCAGTTGAAGAACTTCACGCCGGTCGGCACCGCGATGAGGAACGACAGCATGGAGAAGTAGGGCAGCAGCACCGCCCCGGTCACGAACATGTGGTGCGCCCACACCACCACCGAGAGGCCGGTGATGCACATGGTGGCCGCGATCAGGGTCGCGTAGCCGAAGATCGGCTTGCGGGCGAAGACCGGGATGATCTCGCTGACGATGCCGAAGAACGGCAGCGCGATGATGTAGACCTCCGGGTGCCCGAAGAACCAGAACAGGTGCTGCCAGAGCAGCGCGCCGCCGTTCTGCGGCTGGAAGGCCACCGAGCCGAACCGCCGGTCGGACTCCAGGACCAGCAGGGCGGCCGCGAGCACGGGGAAGGCGACGAGCACCAGGATCGTGGTGAACAGGACGTTCCAGGTGAAGATCGGCATGCGGAACATCGTCATGCCGGGCGCCCGCATCGCGATGATCGTCGCCAGGAAGTTCACCGAGGTGAGGATCGTGCCGAAGCCGGAGAGGGCGAGCCCCATGATCCACAGGTCCACGCCGAGGCCGGGCGAGCGCAGCGCGCTGTTGAGCGGGGCGTAGGCGGTCCAGCCGAAGGCGGCCGGCCCGGTCGGGGTGAGGAAGGAGCCGAGCACCATCAGGCCGCCGAAGAGGAACAGCCAGTACGAGAACATGTTGAGCCGCGGGAAGGCGACGTCGGGCGCGCCGATCTGGAGCGGTACGAGCTCGTTGGCGAAGCCCGCGAAGGTCGGGGTCGCGAAGAGCAGCAGCATGATGGTGCCGTGCACGGTGAAGGCCTGGTTGAACTCCAGGTTCGACACCAGCTGGAGCCCCGGCCTGGCGAGCTCGGCCCGCATCACCATGGCGAGCGCCCCGGCGATCAGGAAGAAGACGAACGCGGTCACCAGGTACAGGTGACCGATCTTCTTGTGGTCGGTCGTGGTGATCCAGTCGATCAGGATCCGTCCATGCCGCTGCCGCGGCGATTCGACGGCCGCGGACTCGGTCTCGGTACCCATCCGGTGATGATGGCGCCCGCCCTCCGGGTGACGGGGGAGGCCGCCCCGACAGGTCGTCCGGTCGGCGGACGTCGTGTGCGGGTTGCGGGGAAAACGTGAATGCCGGGCGGTCGGGCCGGGCCGGGAATTTCCGCGTCGAACGCGGGCGAACGGAATTCACCGAGGCCGTGCCCGCGGTGGGGGAACGCCTTGCGAGGATGACCGGGAATTCCCCGGGAAACGGCTGGAAACCGCCACTCCCGGCGACCGGCGGTGCGGCAAACATATGTCGAGAAGCTGTGACACAAGCGTGACCGCCGGGGGACTAACGTGAGCTGTATGACACCCGAACACGCACCCGATACGTATGTGGGACTCGCCGAGGACGAGGCCGAACGGCTCGCCCGGAACCGGGGCTGGCGCGTCGTCCGGTCCCTGCCGCCGGGCTCGATCATCACCATGGAGTACCTGGAGGGGCGCATCAACTTCGAGGTCGAGGAAGGCGTCGTCACCCGCAGCTGGCTCGGCTGAGCGGCGGGCCGCAGGACACGCGGGAGGGCCCCGGCCGGGGGATCCGGCCGGGGCCCTCCCGTACGCCGGGGGAGGCGGCCTCAGCCGCCGGTCGCCGGCCGCGAGTGCGGCGGGCGGCGGCTGCCGGCCGGTCCGACCGGACCGCGCTCCGAACGCACCGTGTGACGGTCGGCGTGGGCCCGGGGAGCGGCCAGCGGCGGCGTCGGCAGACCCGCGCCCCGGCCGGCCGCGGACCGGCCGGAGCCGGCCCCCACGGGCTCCCGGACCGACTCGTCGGCCCCGGCCGGGCGCTGCGGGAACAGCCCCGGCAGCGGACCGCCGGTCGCCACGGGCAGCGACGGCACCAGCCGGCGGCGGGACCGCAGCTGCTCGCGCAGCCGGTCGCGCAGGCTCAGGATCCAGGCCTCCGCCACCGCGATCACCGGCTCGCACCAGGGCAGCGCGAGCAGGATGACCAGGCCGGCGGCCCAGCCGAGCAGCACGTCGCTGAGCCAGTGCGTGCCGAGGTAGACGGTGGTGAGACCGACCCCGAGCGCGACCACGGCCGACAGGGCCGACAGATAGCGGCGGGCCCTCGGCGTGGTCGCCAGATAGGCCAGGATTCCCCAGGTCACGACCGCGTTCGCGGTGTGTCCGGACGGGAATATATCGCCGCCGGCGAAGAGCTCGGCCGAGCCGACCTGCGTCGCGTAGTGGGGGCCGAGGCGGCCGAGTCCGAGCTTGACCGCGCCGACCGTCGCGTTGAGCAGCAGCAGCGCGGCACCGAGGGAGAGCAGCGGGCGCAGGGTGTGCTGGCGCCAGGAGCGCCAGCCCAGCCAGGCCGCCACCATCACGGCCGTGGGGCCGCGCTGGCCGAGGACGACGTAGTAGTCGAGGAAGGCGTGCAGCTCCGGCCACTGCTGATAGGGCCGGAAGAGCATGATCTTCCAGTCGAGGGTCACCAGCCAGGTCGACAGCAGTACGGCGACGACGATGGCCAGATAGAACGCCGACGTCCCGCCGAAGAGGGCGAGACGCGTGCGGGTCATCCGCGGGACCTCTATCTTCGGCGGTTCCGGCTCCCGGTCCAGCCGGGCAAAGATGTCGGTACGCACCCAATCGACGTTACAGGGAGTGAGTAGCGACCTTGGTCGTTCCGGTGCCTTCGTGATGACGATGTGATGTGGAGTTGCTCTCAGCCGGGCGTTTGTTCCCGTCGTCCGTCGGAAAATCCGATGACCTTCCGCCCTATTGCCGGAGGGGCGTTTCCGGAAGTGTGTTTGAGTGTCCGGGGAATTCCGCGAACGGTCCGCCGCGGGGAATTCCAGCGGACGCGCGGCCCGACCCGAGTGGCGTACGCCACACTCCGCGGCCCGCCGGGGTGAGAGCTGCACCACGCGCTCGGGGCTTGAACTCGCGTACGCTGACGGCTCACTCGCCCGTCGATGCCGGGCCGCCCCGGGGGCCGCTCCCGGCCGGTGCCCGCCGAGCGCGAGGGCTTCACTGGGAGGTACGTACATGGCGCGGACGATCACGGCCGGAACGCGGCCGCGGCCCCTCGGCCACGGAACCGACGGCGGCGCCAACCGCTGGGTCGTGCTCGTCGTCCTCTGCGTCAGTCTGCTGCTCGTCGCGCTCGACGCGACCGTGCTGCACGTCGCCGTCCCCTCCCTCACCGAGGACCTGCGCCCGAGCTCGACCGCGCTGCTGTGGATCGTCGACGCCTATCCGCTGATCTGCGCGTCGCTCCTCATCCTCTTCGGCACCCTCGGTGACCGGGTCGGGCGCAGACGGGTGCTGCTGATCGGCTACGGCCTGTTCGGCGTCGCCTCGGCGGTCGCCGCGCTGGCCACCGCCCCCGAGGTCCTGATCGGCGCCCGCGCGCTGCTCGGCGTCGGCGGCGCGATGATCATGCCGGCGACGCTCTCCCTGCTCCGCGCGGTCTTCCCCGACCGGCGCGAGCGGGCCACCGCGATCGGCATCTGGACCGCGACCGCCGCCATCGGCGCGGCGACCGGGCCGGTGCTCGGCGGGTTCCTGGTCGAGAACTACTGGTGGGGCTCGGTCTTCCTGATCAACATCCCGCTGATGGCGCTGATCCTGCCGCTCGGGCGGCTGCTGCTGCCCGAGTCCCGGGGCGGCTCCGACGGCCCCTGGGACGTGTTCGGCGCCCTCATGGCCGCGGCCGGCGTGCTCGGCGTCGTCCTCGGCGTCAAGCGGCTCGGTGCCGGTGACCCGCCCCTCGAACCGGCGACGGCCGGTCCGCTGCTGCTCGGCGTCGCCCTGCTCGTCGTCTTCGTACGGCGGCAGAAGCGGCGGGCGCACCCGCTGATCGACATGCGGCTGTTCGCCCGGGCGGCCTTCACCACCTCGGTCGGCTGTGTCGTGCTCGCCATGCTGGCCCTGGTCGGCCTGCAGCTCATCGCGGTCCAGTACCTCCAGCTGGTGATCGGCCTCAGCCCCCTGGAGACCGGCCTCCGGCTGCTCCCGCTGACCTTCGCCGCCATGGCCGCGGGCGCCACCGGCTCGTACACCCTGCGCCGGCTCGGCCCGCGCCGGATGGTCGGCTGGGGCTTCCTGCTGACCGCCTCGGCGGTGCTGCTGCTCGTCCTCATGGGGCACCACGACCGGCCGCTGCTGCTCACCGTCGGCTTCGTGCTGCTCGGTTTCGGGCTGCAGACCACGCTCTTCTCGGCGTACGAGTCGATGCTGAGCGAGGCGCCGCCGGAGAGCGCGGGCGGCGCGGCGGCCATCGGCGAGACCTCGTACCAGCTCGGCGCGGGCATGGGCACCGCCCTGCTCGGCAGCGTGATGAACGCGGCGTACGCGCCCGCGCTGAGCGGGGTGCCCGGGGTGCCGGACAGCGCCGCCAAGGCAGCCACCAACTCGCTCGGCGAGGCCTACCAGGTCGCCGAGCAGCTCGGCGGCACCGCGGGCGAGGCCCTGCACACGGCCGCCCGGCACGCCTTCGTGCACGGTCTGCACGTGACGCTGTTCGTGAGCGCGGGCCTGCTGCTGATCGGCGCGCTGATGGCGCTCCGGCTGCCGCGCGTCATGGAGTGCGCGGCGATACAGGAACCGGAGACCGGGGAGGACACGGTGCCCGCGCCGGCGTACCCGGCGCCCGGGGACGCGGAGCCGAAGCGGCGGACGGCGCCCGGGGGCGCGCCGCAGCAGCGGACCGGGGGCGGGGACCGGAAGCCGCGGACGGGGGGCGAGACCGCGGATGCCGTACGGGTCCCCGCCTCGCGGGGCAGGGCCGAGCCGGCCGGATCGGGAAGGCCCGGCCACTGACGGGACCACCGGCCGCGCCGGGGGTGTCGGGGCCGACCGGCCTCGCGCCGGGGCCCGCCGTCCTCAGCTCTGGTTGAAGAAGCCGTCCTGCGAGCGTCCGGCGGACTCACCGCTGACGATCTGCGTGTCGGCCGGGGTCAGCAGGAAGACCCGGGTGGCCACCCGCTCGATCGAGCCCCGCAGGCCGAAGGCGAGACCGGCGGCGAAGTCGACCACGCGCTTGGCGTCGTTCGGCTCCATCGCGGTCAGGTTCACGATCACCGGGACGCCGTCCCGGAACAGCTCGCCGATGCCCCGGGCGTCCCGGAACCCGTCGGGTGAGACGGTCGCGATCCGACGGCCCTGCTCGTGCGCCGTGTCGGACGCCACCCGCACGCGCGGGTCCGTCACCCATGCGTCGCCGCCGCTCTCGGCACCGTCGGCGTACTCGTCGTCGTAGTACCGCTCGTCGTTGTCCTCGACGAGTCCCAGCCAGGCACTGGCCTTGCGCACCGATCCCATGGACGCCTCCTTTCAGCGCGGTCACTCGTGGTTCCGCATTCCCTATCGTCGTCCATCATGCGGATCGCGCGCCAAGTGGATAGTCGGCGCGCAGGGGATTCGTGACGGTACTGGTGCAGAACGTAAGGCTCGAAATCTGGCGATTCGTCAGGGTTCGAGCGGTATGCGGGGGCTGACAGAGGGTCGGATCGGGACGCGCAACTTAAAATATGAAAGTCGGTCCGGAAGGGTGACGAGGGGGACGTACGGGTGAACGGATCGCCCTCGTACGCTCCTCGGTACGATGCCCGACGCGGCCGCGCGGACCGACGCGCGGCGAGGGTGCAAGGTACGGGGGAGTCACAGTGTTCGGAATCGTCAGGCCCTGCGCGCATCGCCTCACCGAAGGCCTCAGGACCGACTGGATGGCCCATCTCTGCGGCCTCTGCCTGGCACTTCGCGCCGACCACGGGCAGTTCGCCCGGGTCGTCACCAACTACGACGGCCTGATCGTCTCGGTCCTGACGGAGGCTCAGACCGGCACCACCGAGGCGGGGCGCCGCATAGCGGGGCCCTGTCCGCTGCGCGCCATGCGCACCGCGCCGGTCGCGCGCGGCGAGGGCGCCCGGCTCGCCGCCGCCGTGTCGCTGGTCCTCGCCTCCGCGAAGGTCCGCGACCACGTCGCCGACCGGGACGGCCTGTTGGCCCGGCGTCCGGTCGCCGCCGCGGCCCGCCGGGTCGCCCGCTCCTGGGACCGGGCCGGCGCGCGCACCGGGCGCGACCTCGGCTTCGACACCGCGGTCCTGGTCGACGCGGTCGACCGGCAGACCGGCATCGAGGCCCTCGCCGGACCCGGCACCCCGCTGCTGGTCGTCACCGAGCCGACCGAGACGGCGACCGCGGCCGCCTTCGCGCACACCGCCACGCTCGCCGGCCGCCCCGGCAACGCCGCGCCGCTCGCCGAGGCCGGCCGCCTCTTCGGACGCCTCGCCCATCTCCTGGACGCCGTCGAGGACCAGGCCGCCGACGACGCCGCCGGCGCCTGGAACCCGCTCACCGCGACCGGCACCTCCCGCGAGGAGGCCCGCAGGCTCGCCGACGACGCGCTGCACGGCATCCGCCTCGCCCTGAAGGACGTCGAGTTCGCCGACGCCCGGCTCGCCCATGTGCTCCTCGCCCACGAGCTGCGCGCCTCGGTCGACCGCGCCTTCGGCACGACGTGCGCGCACGGAGCCCCGGGACCCGCCCAGGGCAACCCCTACGGGGGCGGCACCCCGGGGCCGTACGGCTCGTACAACCCGCACGGCGGGGGTAACCCCTACGGAGGGCCGCCCGGGCCCGCGGGCCCGGGCGGCCCCGGCGGCCTGCCGCCGCAGTTCGGCGCCGGTGGACCGCAGCAGCCCAAGAAGCCCCGTGGCTTCCTCGCCGGCTGCGCCATGTTCACCTGGCTGTTCTGCACCTGCCAGATCTGCTGCGCCAAGGAGTACGAGGGCCCCTGGTCGCGCAAGAAGCGGGAGGGCTGCTGCTACGACTGCGACTGCCCGGACTGCTCGGGCTGCGACTGCTGCTGCCCCTGCGACGGCTGCTGACCTCCCGTCACCTCTTCGGCGCCGGCAGCTCCGGCGGCGAGATCCGGGACTCCGGGATCGCCGAGGCCGTCACGCCCCACTTCCGCAGGATGCGGTCGTAGGTGCCGTCCGCCTTCAGGCCGTTCACGGCGGCCTGGAAGGCCGGGGCCAGGGGTGTGCCCTTCTTGAAGGCGAAGCCGACGTCGAGGCGCCGGTACTCGTTCAGGAACTTCACGCCCGGCTGCTGGGTCACCGCGTAGCGGATGCCGTTGATGGTGCTCATCACCACGTCGCTGCGGCCCTGCTGGAGCGACATCCAGACCGCCCCCGGCTCGTTGAAGACGTTCACCTCGTACGGCTTCCTGCCGGCCTCGGCGCACCTGCCCTTGTTCTTCTCCAGGGTGCGCTCGAAGGTCGTGCCCGCGCCGGTGGCCACCTTGAGGCCGCACAGCTGCGTGAGGTCGGTGACGGCCGACAGCGTGCTGTCGGAACGGGCCGCGAAGCCCTGGCCGTCGTTGACGTACGTCACGAAGTCGATGGTCCTGCGCCGCT
Source organism: Streptomyces sp. NPDC053431 (assembly GCF_044544925.1). NCBI lineage: Bacteria > Bacillati > Actinomycetota > Actinomycetes > Kitasatosporales > Streptomycetaceae > Streptomyces > Streptomyces sp. NPDC053431. The sequence continues at coordinate 63,118 of NZ_JBITXX010000016.1, forward strand.
CCTCCGTCACACCGAAGTTGCCCGTGCCGACGTCGTACTTGCCGCTGCCGAGCGCGGGCAGGATCGCCTCGAAGCCGGCCGGCTCGCGCTTCAGCTCCAGGCCGAGCGCCTTGGCCACGGCGTCGGAGAAGTCGACGTCCAGGCCGACGATCGTCCGGCCGTCGGGGAGGTAGGCCGAGCTCGGCGGGCTGCCGACCGAGGCGGCGAGGGTCAGGGCGCCCCGCTGCCGCACGTCGGCGGGCAGCAGCTTCGCCGCGGCCTCGTTCTTCCGCACGCCCGAGACCACGTCCTCGGTCGGGAGCGCGCCCCGCGCACCCCCCTTGCCCGTCGCGCCGGCCGGCGCCGCCACCGGGTCGCCCGAGCCGCAGGCGGTGAGCAGCAGCGCGGCGGCGGTGATCAGCCCGAAGGCGGCGGCATGACGTCGGGTACGCGGGCTCCTGCCCGGCGTCGTACGCGGGGTGCTCATGGTCTCGGGGTCTCCAGGTGCTTCTCGAACGGCAGCGGTCCGATCGACTCGGGATCCGCGGCGACGTCGAAGAGGGGGCGGTATCCGGTCGCCAGGTAGAGGCCCTTGGCCTCGGGCTGACGCGGACCGGTGGTCAGGTAGACGCGGGTGTAGCCGCGCTCGGCGGCCTCCCGTTCCAGCTCGGTCAGGACCCTTCGGGCGAGCCCGCGCCTGCGGTGCCCGGAGTGGGTCCAGATCCTTTTCAGTTCGGCGGTGTGCTCGTCGTAGCGGCGGTAGGCGCCGCCCGCGACGGGCAACCCCTGCTCAAGGAGCAGCAGGAACGCCCCGCGCGGCGGCGTGAACTCCTCCGCCGGATAGCGGCTCAGGTCCTCCGACGAGCCGTACCGGGTCGTGTACTCGTGCGCCAGCTCGTCGAGGAGCGGGCGGGCCAAGGGGTCGGTGGTCGTGGTCCGGTGCACGGACAACGCGAAGGTCATGACGGTCCTTCAGGACGAAGGAAGGGAAAGGAGAGGAGGGGAGAGGAGGGAGGGCGAAAGGGAGCGAAAGGGGGAGGGAGGCAGAGTGAGGGAACGCTGAACGAGGGGCGTCAGGCTCGGGTGCTCACGAGAGGTGCGCGGGTGAAGGCGCCGCGGAGAACAGCACGCGGGCAGGGAGAAGCAGGGGGTCGGCTCAACAGGAAGAGGACCACACACGACCGAAGTCGATGTGGGAGCGCGTGACCAGCCACTGCTGCGGATGCATGGCCCAAGTGGAACAGGCATCCGTTTCCGCGTCAACCACGATGAGACGTACGGCTCATCATCCGGACGCACTTGACAGGGCGGCGTGCGCTCCGCGTAGCGTGAAGGGGCGGACCCTGCTGAGGGGCTCGGGTCCGCGGCTCACCGCGCGCTGAAGGCGCATCCCGTGTTCGATCCGTCTCTGGAATCCACGGAGCCTTCGCCATGTCCGCGATCCTCACCCAAGCCCCCGCCCCCGCCCCGGCGCCACCGGAACCGGCGCTCCGCATCGTTCAGGCCCGCCGCACCGGCCAGTGGGCCGCCGCCGGCGCCGTCCTCGTCCTCGCCGCCCTCGGGCTGTACTCCGTCGTCACCAACCGGGCCTTCCAATGGGACGTGGTCGGCGCCTACTTCACCTCCACCGCCGTCCTGCGCGGCCTCGGCCTGACGCTGTGGCTGACCGCCGTCGTCATGGTGCTCGGCTTCGCCATCGGCACCCTGCTGGCCGTGCTCCGGCTCTCCGCCAACCCGGTGCTGCGCGCGGTCAGCTGGGGCTACGTGTGGTTCTTCCGGTCCACGCCGATCCTGGTCCAGCTGCTGTTCTGGTTCAACATCGGCGCCCTGTACCCCACGATCCTCGGCATCCACACGGTCAACCTGCTCGGCCCCGTCTCCGTCGCCGTCATCGGCCTCACCCTGCACGAGGGCGCCTACGCCGCCGAGGTCGTGCGCGGCGGCATCCTCTCCGTCGACCGCGGCCAGATCGAGGCCGCCCAGTCCCTCGGCCTCGGCCGCCGGCGCCGGCTCACCCGGATCGTGCTGCCGCAGGCCATGCGCTCCATCGTGCCGCCGGCCGGCAACATGCTCATCGGCACCCTCAAGGGCACCTCGATCGTCTCCGTCATCGCCGTCCAGGACCTGCTCTACTCCGTCCAGCTCGTCTACCACCGCACCTACCAGGTCATCCCGCTGCTCCTGGTCGCCACCGTCTGGTACGTCCTGGTCACCTCGGTCCTCGGCGTGGGACAGCACTACGTCGAGCGGTACTACGCGCGCGGCACGGGCGGCACGCGATGAGCGCCGGACGCCCCTCGGTCGTCGTCGTCGGCGCCGGGCCCCGCGGCACCGGCTTCCTCGAACGGCTCGCCGCCAACCTGCCCGAGCTCTACGGGGACCGGCCCCTCGACGTCCACCTCGTCGACCCGCACCCGGCCGGCCCCGGACGCATCTGGCGCACCGCCCAGTCCCCGCTGCTCTGGATGAACTCCCGGGCCGAGGACGTCACCATGTTCACCGACGAGACCGTGCGCATCGACGGGCCCGTACTCCCGGGTCCCAGCCTCGCCGAATGGGCCGGCATCGACGGCCGCGCCTTCCCGACCCGCCCCCAGCAGGGCGCCTACCTGCGCTGGGTGCACGCCCGGGCCCGGGCCGCCCTGCCGCCCGGCGTCACCGTGCACGAACACCCCACCACCGCGCTGCGGGTCACCGGCCCGCGCGACGGGCGGCAGCGGGTCTGGCTCGACGGGCACGCCGTACCGCTCGCCGCCGACCTCGTCGTCCTCGCCCTCGGCCACCTCGACGCCCGCCCCGACGCCCGGCTGCGCGAGCCGGCCGGGTTCGCCGCCCGGCACGGCCTGGTGCACCTGCCGCCGGAATTCACCGCCGACTCCGACCTGTCCGTCCTGCCGGCCGGCCAGCCCGTCCTGGTCCGCGGCTTCGGCCTCGCCTTCGTCGACCTGATGGTGCTGCTCACCGAAGGGCGGGGCGGGCGGTACGAGAAGCACGCCACGGACCCGGACCGGCTCGTGTACGTGCCGTCCGGCCGGGAGCCGGTGCTGTACGTCGGGTCGCGGCGCGGAGTCCCGTACCACTCGAAGATCGGCTACGAGCTCGCCGGCGAACGCCCGCCGCTGCCGCGCTTCTTCGGACCCGCCGAGGTCGACGCGCTGCTCGCCGCCGGCCGGCCGGTCGACTTCCGGCGCGACCTGTGGCCGCTGGTCGCCAAGGAGCTCGGCTGGGCCCACTACCACCGGCTCTTCACCGCCCACCCGGAGCGCACCGCCGTCGCCCGGGAGGACTTCGAGGAGCGGTACGCGGCCGCCGCGCCCCTCGGTCCGGAGCTGGACGCGCTGGTCGCCCGCGCCGTACCGGACCCGGCCGACCGCTTCGACCCGGCCGCCCTCGACCATCCCCTCGCCGGGGTCCGGTACGCCTCCGCCGACGCCCTCCAGGAGGGACTGCGCCGGTACGTCGCCGATGACCTGACCCGCCGTCACGACCCTGCGAACAGCCCCGACCTGGCCGTCTTCGACGCCCTGCTCTCCGTCTACGGCCAGCTGGCGCGGATCGGCGACATCGGGGACCCGGGCAACTGGTGGCACGGCTTCTTCAGCTACCTCGCCTCCGGCCCGCCCGGCCCCCGGCTGCGGCAGCTGCTCGCCCTCTCCGACGCCGGGATCGTCCGCTTCCTCGGCGCCGGCGTCACGATCGAGACCGACGAGGAACGGGGCGTCTTCCGGGCCTCCTCGACGAGCCTGCCGGGGGAGTGGACCGAGGCCCGCGCCCTCGTCGAGGCCAGGCTTCCCGACCCCACCGTGGCGCACAGTGCCGCCCCGCTGCTCCGTTCCCTCCACCAGGACGGCGCCCGTGCCACCGAGGCGGGGCTGCTCGCGGTCGACCCCGGCGACGGCCGGGTCCTCGGCAGCGACGGACGCCCGCACCCACGGCGCTTCGCACTCGGCCCGCACACCACCTCCCGGGCCGGCGGGGCCTTCACCCGCCCCCGTACCGGCGGCTTCGCCTTCCGCCAGAACGACCGGACCGCGCGGGCCGCGCTCACGCTGCTGCGCGACCTGTCCTGTCCGGCGGAATCCACCCAGGCCTCGGCACCGGTGAGCGCCTGAGCGCCTGAGCGCCTGAGCGCCTGAGCGCTTCCGCCGTCCGTCCGCCGGTCCGTCCGTCCGCCGGTCCGTGGGTCCGTCCGCCGGTCCGTCGGTCCGGCGTCCGTCCCTCCGTCCGTCCGCCCGCCCGTCTCCCCGGACTCTCCCCGTCCTCCCCGCCGACCCGAGGTACCTCCATGTCCCTGACCAGTGATCCGCCCGTCGACCTCGCCCGGGCACAAGCCCCCGCCACCGACCCGCCGGCCCTCAGGATCGTGCCCGTACGGCACCCCTGGCGCTGGGTCGCCGTCGCCGCCACCGCCGTCGTGCTCGCCCAGTTTCTGCACGGTCTGGTCACCAACCCCGGCTGGGAGTGGGACGTCTTCGCCCGCTTCTTCGCCGCCGACGCCATCCTCCAGGCCGTCTGGGTCACCCTCCAGCTGACCTTCTACGGCACCGCCCTCGGCTTCGCCCTCGGCATCGTGCTCGCCTTCATGCGCCTGTCCGCGAACCCCTTCCTCAAGGCGGTCGCCTTCGGCTACATCTGGGCCTTCCGCTCGATCCCGCTCATCGTCCAGCTGCTGTTCTGGTTCAACCTGGCCTACCTGTACAAGGAGCTGAGCCTCGGCATCCCCTTCGGGCCGAGCTTCTGGTCCTTCGACACCATGGGCCTGGTCGGCGCGATGAGCGCGGCCGTCCTCGGTCTCGCCCTCCACCAGGCCGCCTACGCGGCGGAGATCGTCCGCGGCGGCGTCCTGGCCGTGGACGGCGGCCAGCTGGAGGCGGCGGCAGCCCTCGGCATCCCGCGGCTGCGGCAGCTGCGGCGGATCGTGCTTCCGCAGGCCATGCGCTCGATCCTGCCCAACGCCGCCAACGAGATCATCTCGCTCTTCAAGGGCACCTCGATCGTCTCCGTCATGGCGATCGGCGAGCTCTTCTACCAGGTCCAGGTCGTCTACGGCCGCAACGGACGGGTCGTCCCGCTCCTGATGGTCGCCACCGCCTGGTACGTCCTGCTGACCACCGCGCTCTCCGTCGTCCAGCACTACGTCGAACGCCACTACGCGAAGGGGAGCACCCGATGAGCTCCATGGTCGAAGTCCGGTCCGTCCGCAAGAGCTTCGGGGACCTCCAGGTGCTGCGCGGCATCGACCTCGACGTCCGGCCCGGCGAGGTCACCGTCGTCCTCGGCCCCTCCGGCTCCGGCAAGTCCACCCTGCTGCGCACCATCAACCACCTGGAGAAGGTCGACAGCGGTTCCGTCAGCGTCGACGGCACGCTCGTCGGCTACCGCCGCTCCGGGGACAAGCTGTACGAGCTGCGCGAGCGCGAGGTCCTCAAGCAGCGCACCCGGATCGGCTTCGTCTTCCAGAACTTCCACCTCTTCCCGCACCTCACGGTCCTGGAGAACATCGTGGAGGCCCCGGTCTCCGCCCTGAAGCGGCCGCGCAAGGAGGCCGAGGCCACCGCCCTGAAGCTGCTCGACCGGGTCGGCCTCGCCGAGAAGGCGCGGGCCTACCCCAAGCAGCTGTCCGGCGGGCAGCAGCAGCGCGTGGCCATCGCCCGCGCGCTGGCCCTCGAACCGGCCCTGCTGCTCTTCGACGAGCCGACCTCCGCGCTCGACCCGGAGCTGGTCGGCGAGGTGCTCGACGTGATCAAGGACCTGGCCGCCGGCGGCACCACGATGATCGTCGTCACCCATGAGATCGGCTTCGCGCGCGAGGTCGCCGACACCGTCGTCTTCATGGACGAGGGGCAGATCGTCGAGCAGGGCCCGCCCGCGGAGGTCCTGGACAGCCCCCGCCACGAACGCACCCGCGCCTTCCTCTCCAAGGTCCTCTGACCCCGGGTTCCGCTGCCCCCGAGGCTCTCCGACCCGTAGGTCCTCCGACCCGTAGGGCCTCTACCCCTGAGGTCCCCTTCCCCCGAGATCCCCCTGCCCCACCACACCCACCGAAGGAGTTCCGTCATGTCCCTCCGCCACCGCCCGCTCGTCGTCGCGCTCGCCACGCTCTCCGCCCTCGGCCTGCTCACCGCCTGCGGCGCGAGCGACGCCGCCACCGACACCGTCACGCCCAAGGACCGCAAGGGCGCGGGCACCACCATCAACCTCGGCCCTGACCAGCGGCGCGTCCACACCGCCAAGGTCGACGCCCTCGCCGCCAAGCTCCCCGAGGCCGTACGCAAGCGCGGCACGCTCACCCTCGGCGTCTCCACCGGCAGCGCCCCGCCGCTCGCCTTCTACGCGACCGACGACAGAACGCTGATCGGCGTCGAGCTCGACCTCGCCACGCTCGTGGCCGACACCCTCGGCGTGAAGCCCGAGTTCTCGCCGGTCTCCTGGGAGAACCTCTTCGTCGGCCTCGACAGCGGCAAGTTCGACGGCGTCTTCTCCAACGTGACCGTCACGGAGGAGCGCAAGGACAAGTACGACTTCGCCACCTACCGCCTCGACGACCTGGCCTTCGAGGCGAAGAAGGGCGCCGGCTGGAAGGTCGCGGGCCCCGCCGACGTCGCGGGCCGGACCATCGCGGTCAGCTCCGGCACCAACCAGGAGAAGATCCTGGTCGACTGGAGCCGGCAGAACGAGAAGGCGGGCCGCAAGCCCGTCGACATCAAGTACTTCCAGAACCAGACCGACTACTACCTGGCCCTCCAGTCCGGCCGCATCGACGCCTACCTCGGCCCCAACCCGACCTCCGCCTATCACGTCGCCTCGGCCGGCCAGACCGAGATCGTGGGCAAGTTCTCCGGCGCCGGCGCGGGGCTCCAGGGCAAGATCGCCGCCACCACGAAGAAGGACAGCGGCCTCGTCGAGGCCTACGCCGGCGCCCTGAACCACATCATCGAGAACGGCACCTACGCGCAGGTCCTCAAGCGCTGGGGACTGAGCACCGAGGCCGTGCCGCGCTCCGAGATCAACCCGCCCGGCCTGCCCCGCACCGGTAACTGACGTGTGGAAAGGTGACACACCATGAGTACGGATGCAGCACGGGGCGCGCACGGCGACGATCCCCGGCAGGAGTGGCAGCACTGGCACGAGCAGCGGACGGCGGCGGTCGCCTCGTCGTACGGACCGCTCTCGCTGACCGGCACGTACTGGCTGTCGGACTTCCCGGAGGGGCGAATTCCGGCCGTTCCGGGGGAGTGGCGGGCCGAGGGGGACGAGGTCGTCCTGACCGCGGGCGCCGAGGACGCGATCACCGTCGACGGCAAGCCGCTGATCGGCACGGTCCGGCTGACCGCCGACCACGCCCCGATCCACGAGTCCCGGGTCGAGTCGGCGCGCCGCCGGCTCGTCGTCCTGCGCCGCGAGGGGGAGTGGGCGGTGCGGGACTTCGACCCCGAGTCGGAGGCGCGGCGCTCCTTCCGGGGCATCGAGGCCACGCCGTACGACGAGGCGTGGGTGCGGCCGGGAGTGTTCCGCCCGTACGGCGAGGACCGGCACGTGCGGGTGGAGAACGCGGACGGCAAGGAGCGCGGGCTCGGTCTCGCCGGTGAGCTGGTCTTCGACCTGCACGGCGCCGAGCACAGCCTGCAGGTGGCGGTGGAGGACGACGGCACGCTGTGGGCGGTCTTCGCGGACGCCACCAGCGGGCGGGACAGCTATCGCTTCCGGTTCCTGCGGCCCCCCGCCCCCGCGGCGGACGGCTCGGTGACGGTGGATCTCAACCGGGCGCTGCTGCCGCCGTGCGCGTTCGCGGCGCACTTCATCTGCCCCTTCCCGCCGCCGGGGAACACGCTGGACACGGCGGTCGCGGCGGGGGAGCGGCGGGTCGTCGGGGGCTGAAGCCGTCGACCGCGGACGGCGCGGGCCTACGGGGGGCCGCGTCGTCCGCGCGTGTCCCCGCGCGTAGACGGGACGTGTGGGCGGTCTTGTGCGCTCCGCTTCGACGGGCCAGTATCGCTCGCGGTGCATGTCAGGAACACGTCACCTGACGGTGCCTCATGGATCCGTCACCCGCGGGTCCCTCCGCCGTACCCCGAAGGAGAACAGTGAGGACCACGCGCATCCGACTGCTCGCCGTCGCCTCCGCCGTCGCGGCCGCCACCGCCCTCGGCCTCCCCGGCGCCCAGGCAGCCCCCACCCCCGGCCCCGCGAGCGCCGCGGCGCTCGCCCGTGCCGACGCCGCCGTCCTGAAGGCGGACGTCGGCGGCACCGCCTGGTACGTCGACGAGGCCGCCGGCCGGGTCGTCGTCACCGCCGACTCCACCGTGTCCGAGGCCGGCCTCGCGAAGATCAGACGCGCCGCCGGCGCCGACGCCGGAGCGTTGCGCGTCGAGCGCGCGCCCGGGGTCTTCAAGCCCCTGCTCGCCGCGGGCGACGCCATCTACGGCAACGGCTACCGCTGCTCGCTCGGCTTCAACGTGGTCAGCGGCTCGACGTACTACTTCCTCACGGCCGGCCACTGCGGCAACGTCGTGAAGACCTGGTACGCCAACTCGGCCCAGTCCACGCTGATCGGCCCCACCGTCGGGTCCAGCTTCCCGGGCGACGACTTCGCCCTGGTCCGCTACGACAACACCTCGCTCAGCCACTCCGGCGGCTACACCGCGGCCAACGCCTACGTGGGCGAGTCCGTCAAGCGCACCGGCTCCACCACCGGCACGCACGGCGGTACGGTCACCGGCCTCGACGCCACCGTCCACTACTCCGGTGGCGGCACCGTGCGCGGCCTGATCCAGACCAACGTCTGCGCCGAGCCCGGCGACTCCGGCGGTCCGCTCTACGACGGCAGCAAGGCGCTCGGCATCACCTCCGGAGGCAGCGGCGACTGCCGGTCCGGCGGCACCACGTTCTTCCAGCCGGTGCCCGAGGCGCTCGCCAAGTACAAGGTCAGCCTGTACTGAGCCAGGCGAGCAACTCCCGCACACAGCTGGTCAGTTGAAGGCTGTACGGCCGAAAGCCGCCCTTGCGGCCGTCCGCCGTACAGCCCGAGACTCCCCCACAGCGCCGGCCCTGGGCCGCGCCTCACGGGCCCGGCACCCCACTGCGGGCCCCCCATTCCCCCATGGAGGAACGAGAAGTGAGGACCACGCGCACCACCCCCACGAGAAACATCCGGATGCTCGCCGTCGCGACCGGTCTCGTCGCCGCCGCGGCGATCGCCGTCCCCACCGCGAACGCCGACTCCACCGCCTCCCCGGGCACCTTCAGCGCCTCCCAGCTCACCGCCGCCGGTGACGCCGTCCTCGCCGCCGACGTGGCCGGCACGGCCTGGCGGGTCGACCCCGCCACGAAGACGGTGGTCGTCACCGCCGACTCCACCGTCTCGCAGGCCGACCTCGCGAAGATCAAGCGCCAGGCCGGCGCCAACGCCGGCGCCCTGCGCATCGAGCGCACCCCCGGCAAGTTCAACAAGCTGATATCGGGCGGCGACGCCATCTACGCCAGCAGCTGGCGCTGCTCGCTCGGCTTCAACGTCAGGGACGGCGCGGGCAACTACTACTTCCTCACCGCCGGCCACTGCACCGACGGCGCGGGCACCTGGTGGTCCAACTCCTCGCACAGCACGGTGCTCGGGACCACCGCCGGGTCGAGCTTCCCGACCAACGACTACGGCATCGTGCGCTACACCAACAGCTCGGTGACCAAGTCCGGCACGGTCGGCAGCGTCGACATCACCAGCGCCGCGAACGCCACCGTCGGCATGTCCGTGACCCGCCGCGGCTCCACCACCGGCATCCACAGCGGCACGGTCACCGGCCTCAACGCCACGGTGAACTACGGCGGTGGCGACATCGTGTACGGCATGATCCAGACGAACGTCTGCGCCGAGCCCGGCGACTCCGGCGGCCCGCTCTACTCCGGCAGCCGGGCCATCGGCCTCACCTCCGGTGGCAGCGGCAACTGCAGCTCGGGCGGGACGACCTTCTTCCAGCCCGTGACGGAGGCGCTGAGCGCGTACGGGGTCAGCGTCTACTAGCCCGGTCCGAGCCCGCCGGTCCAGCCCCCCGGTCCCGCTCCACGGGCCGGGCGTGGTCCGCCGGGCGGTCCGCCGCCGTGGGTCGCCACGGCGGCGGACATCCGCCGTCGGTGCGCCGGGGCCTCCGCCGGGAGCGCCCCGCACGACGCGAGCACCGGGAAGGCGTTCCCGGGCGCGCGTCCTCAGGCCGTCCGGGCCCCGCCGGCCCCACCGGCCTCGCCGGCCCCGCCCGGGGCGCCGACCTCTCCGGCGATCCGCTCCGTCCCCGGCTTCCGCCTCAGCGAGGACATCACCAGGGTGACGCCCGAGCCGACGACCGCCCAGACCGCCAGGGTCACCATCGAGGCGGTCATGTCGTTGCCCTTGAAGTACGCGATCGAGCGCGCCGCCCAGGTGCCCGCGCCCGGGGGCAGGTACGGGCCGATCGCCCTCCAGAACGGCGGCAGCATCGGCAGCGGGAAGGCGCCGCCCGCGCTGGGGTTGCCCGCGACCACGACGAGCAGGATCGCCAGGCCGATGCCGACGATCCCGAACACCGACTGCAGGGCGAGGGTGGCGGCACCCACCGCGAAGACCACCAGGGTGCCCAGTCCCCACAGGGCGGCGACGCTGCCGGGCAGGGCGCCGAGGATCGGGCCGACGATGATCGCGCCGCCGAGGCCGCCGAGGGCCGAGTAGAGCGCCAGCACCCCGAGCCGGATGATCGCCCGCTCCCGGTTGGCCGGCCGGGAACCGGCGCTGATCGCCAGGATCGCGGCGCAGATGTAGCCGCCGACGCACCAGCCGACGACCAGGTAGAAGGCGGAGAGCCCGTCGAAGTCCTGCGGGGAGGCCGGGGCCACGTCGACGGTCCGCACGGTGCGCTGGTTGGCCGCCTCCAGCCGGGTGAACATCTGCTCCAGCGTCGAGGAGAGCACGGTGCCGCCGCCGGAGGCGACGAGCAGGGTGTCGGTGCGGCCCCGCGGGTCGACGATCAGGGCTCCGTCGATGTCCCGGTTCAGGATCTGGTCCCGCGCCTCGTCGGCGTCCGCGACCACGCGCGGGTCGAGCGGGTCGCCGGGCAGCTTCTCCAGCCGTTCCATGAGGACGGTGGACACCTGCTGCGGCCCGACCACCCCGAAGGGCACGTCCGTCGGTTTCGGATGGTGCAGGGCCCCGACGTACGAGGTGATGAACAGGAGCTGGAGGGCGAAGACGCCGACGACCAGCAGGGCTGCTCGGGGGGTGACGGCGCTCTTCAGTTCGTCGACGAGACTCATGCCCCCACGCTCCGGGGCGGGGGGTGCCTTCGCAGGTGGGGCAGGGCCGAATGGCTGAGCTCGCGCGGTTATCGTACGGGCGTTCGAAAATGGGTTACGCTGGACTCAGGGGGGTGGGAACGTATGTACGAATTCGAACGCGGGAGGTGGGGAACATGCCGGGGTTCACGCATCTGCACACCGCCTCGGGCTTCTCCCTGCGCTACGGCGCCTCCCACCCCGCCCGGCTGGCCGAGCGCGCCGCCGAGCGCGGCATGGACGCCCTCGCCCTGACCGACCGGGACACCGTCGCGGGCGTGGTCCGCTTCGCCAAGGCCTGCGAGAAGGAGGGGGTCCGCCCGCTCTTCGGCGTGGACCTCGGGTACGAGCCGTTCCTCGCCCCCGTGCCGCTCGCCCCCGTCCCGCCCGGCGCCGGACCGGTCGGGCGCCCGGCGCCCGGCCGCGGCGGGCAGACCTCCGCGCGCCGGATGCCCGTACGCGGCGGGGCCTTCGTGGACGAGTCCGCGCCCCGGGCCGTCTTCCTCGCCCGCTCCCGGGCCGGCTGGGCCGCCCTCTGCGCGCTCGTCACCGCCGCCCACGCCCACGCGGGGGAGGGGCGGCCCGTCCTGCCCTGGACCGCCCACCAGGGCGACGGGCTCTTCGTGCTGCTCGGCTCCGACTCCGACGTCGGCCGCGCCCTGGCCGCCGGCCGGCCCGACCGGGCCGCGCGGCTGCTCGTGCCCTGGCGCGAGCGGTACGGCGACGCCCTGTGCCTGGAGGTCGTGCACCACGGACGCTCCGGCACCGGCCCCGGCTCGCTGCGGCTCGCCGCCCGTACCGTCGGCTTCGCCGCCGAGCAGGGCGTCCGGCCCGTGCTCGGCAACGAGGTCCGCTACGCCGACCCCGGCCAGGGACCGGTCGCCGACGTGCTCGACTCCGCCCGCCGGCTCGTCCCGGTCGACCCGCGCGCCGGGCTCGACAGCGGCGAGGCCTGGCTCAAGGGCGCCGACGCCATGCTGGCCGGCGCCGAGCGGATCGTCGAGGCCGCGGGCTTCCGCCGGGACGCCGCGCACCGGCTCCTGGAGCGGACCGAGGCCGTCGCCGCCGCCTGTCTGGTCGACCCCGAGGACGACCTCGGCATGGGCTCCGCCCACTTCCCCGAGCCGTACCTCGTCGGCGCCGCCCACCGCACCGCCCAGCGCGTGCTCGCCTCCCGGGCCGCCGCCGGCATGGTCCTCAAGGGCTACGACCGCCGCCCCGACCGGCGCGCCTACTGGGACCGGATGCACCACGAGCTCGACATCATCGCCCACCACGGCTTCGCCAGCTACTTCCTGACGGTCGCCCAGGTCGTCGACGACGTACGGCAGATGGGCATCCGGGTGGCCGCCCGCGGCTCCGGCGCCGGCTCCCTCGTCAACCACCTCCTCGGCATCGCCCACGCCGACCCGGTCGAGCACGGCCTGCTGATGGAACGCTTCCTGTCCAAGCGCCGCACCGCCCTGCCCGACATCGACATCGACGTGGAGTCCGCCCGCCGCATCGAGGTCTACCGGGCGATCCTCGGCCGCTTCGGCGCCGAGCGGGTCGTCACCGTCGCCATGCCCGAGACCTACCGGGTCCGCCACGCGGTACGGGACGTCGGCGCCGCCCTGTCCATGGACCCGGCCGAGACCGACCGGATCGCCAAGGCCTTCCCGCACATCCGCGCCCGGGACGCCCGCGCCGCCCTCGACGAGCTGCCCGAACTGCGCGGCCTCAAGGCCGAACGGGCGGGCGACACCCGCTTCTGGGAGCTGGTCGAGGCCCTCGACGCGCTGCCCCGCGGCATCGCCATGCACCCCTGCGGCGTCCTCCTCTCGGACGCCTCGCTGCTCGCCCGTACCCCCGTCGTGCCCACCAGCGGCGAGGGGCTGCCCATGTCGCAGTTCGACAAGGACGACGTGGAGGACCTCGGCCTGCTCAAGCTCGACGTCCTCGGGGTGCGGATGCAGTCCGCGATGGCGCACGCCGTCGCCGAGGTCGAGCGGGCCACCGGCACCCGCCCGGACGTCGACGCGGTCCCGCCCGGAGACCCCGACACGTACCGGCTGATCCGCTCCACCGAGACCCTGGGCTGCTTCCAGATCGAGTCGCCCGGCCAGCGCGACCTGGTGGGCCGGCTCCAGCCCGAGAACTTCCACGACCTCGTCGTCGACATCTCCCTCTTCCGGCCCGGCCCGGTCGCCGCCGACATGGTCCGCCCGTTCATCGAGGCCCGGCACGGCCGCGCCCCCGTCCGCTACCCGCACCCCGACCTGGAGGAAGCCCTGAAGGAGACGTACGGCGTCGTCGTCTTCCACGAGCAGCTCATCAAGATCGTGAGCGTCATGACCGGCTGCGGCCGCGACGAGGCCGACCAGGTCCGCCGCGGGCTCTCGCACCCCGAGTCGCAGGGCCGGATCAGGACCTGGTTCACCGAGCGGGCCCGGCTCAAGGGGTACGCGGACGAGGTCGTCGCCCGCACCTGGGAGATCGTCGAGGCCTTCGGCTCGTACGGCTTCTGCAAGGCGCACGCCGTCGCCTTCGCCGTGCCGACCTACCAGTCGGCCTGGCTCAAGGCGCACCACCCGGCCGCCTTCTACGCGGGGCTGCTCACCCACGACCCCGGCATGTACCCGAAGCGGCTGCTGCTCGCGGACGCCCGGCGGCGCGGGGTGCCCGTACTGCCGCTCGACGTGAACCGGTCGGGGGTCGCCCACCGTGTCGAGCGGGTGGCCGAGGGCGGCACGGAGACCTGGGGCCTGCGGCTCGGCCTCACCGACGTCCACGGCATCAGCGAGGCCGAGGGCGCCCGCATCGAGGCCGGACAGCCCTACGCCTCCCTGCTCGACTTCTGGGAGCGGGCCCGCCCGCGCAAACCCGTCGCCGAACGCCTCGCCCAGGTGGGTGCGCTGGACGCCTTCGGCGCCAACCGCCGCGACCTGCTCCTGCACCTGACCGAGCTCCACCGCGTTCAGCGCGGCACCGCCTCCTACGGCGGACAGCTCCCGCTCGCCCAGGGCCGCAAGACCGCCCCCGTCGGCCTGCCCGACCTCGACGAGACCGAACGGCTCAGCGCCGAACTCGGCATCCTCGGCATGGACGCCTCCCGCCACCTCATGGGCGACCACCAGGCCTTCCTGCGCGAGCTCGGCGTGGTCTCCGCCCAGCGGCTGCGCTCGGCCCGGCACGGCCAGACCGTCCTGGTCGCCGGCGCCAAGGCGGCGACCCAGACCCCGCCGATCCGCTCCGGCAAGCGGGTCGTCTTCACCACCCTCGACGACGGCACCGGCCTGGTCGACCTGGCCTTCTTCGACGACTCCCACGAGCGCTGCGCCCACACCGTCTTCCACTCCTGGCTGCTGCTCGTCCGGGGCGTGGTGCAGCGGCGCGGCCCGCGCAGCCTCAGCGTGGTCGGCGCCGCCGCCTGGAACCTCGCCGAGCTGGCCGAACTGCGGGCCACCGGCGGCCTGCAGGCGGTGGGGGAGCGGCTCTCCGAGAGCCCGCCGGAGCCCGCCCCCGCCGAGTCCTCCACCGAGGGCGACACCGGCCGCCGGATCACGATGTCCACCGGCTACACGATGAACCCCTGGGCCGACCTCCAGCCGGCCGGGGAAGGCGCCGCCACACCGGCGCGGAAACTCTGGCACAGCAGCCCCGGGAGCGCGGGATGATCCTTTGCGTACGGTTCGGACTGGAGCCCGCGGGAGAGGTGATGCTCCCCCGGTTGCTCGACCTCCTGGGCGAGTTCACCCCCGTCGTCGAGGCGGTCCCGCCCGGCGAGGCGTTCGCCGACGTGCGCGGCGCGCTGCGCTACTTCGGCTGGAGCCCGGCCGAACTGGCCTCGGTGATCCGGGTCAGGGCGCTCGCCCTGTACGGGGTGGACTGCGTGACAGGCGTCGGACCCAACCCCATGCTGGCCCGGATGGCGGCCCGTGAGGCCCGGCCCGGCGCCACCCTGGTCGTCGAGGACCCGGCGGCCTTCCTGCGGGACCGGCCGGTCGTCGCCCTCGACGGGGTCGGCCGCGCCACCGCCCGTACCCTCTGCGGCTACGGGCTCGACTCCGTCGGCCGGGTCGCCGACGCGCCGCTCGCCGTCCTCCAGCGGCTCGTCGGCGCCAAGGCCGGCCGCGAGCTGTGGGAACGGGCCCAGGGCATCGACCGCACGCCCGTCGTCCCCGGCGAGCTCTCCCGCTCCCTGGCGGCCGAACGCTCCTTCCCGCACGACGAGCTGAACCCCGGCGAACACCGCAGGGCCCTGCTCTCGCTCACCGGGGAGCTGGGCGTCCGGATGCGGACCGAGGACCAGGTCTGCCGCTCCCTGACGGTCACCGTGCGCTACGCGGACCGCAGCACGTCGAGCCGCACCCGCACCCTGCGTGAACCCACCGCCCACTCGACCGACCTCACCACCCTCGCGTACGCGATCCTCGCCTCGTTCGGTCTCCAGCGCGCCCGTGTCCGGGGCATCGCCCTGCGCGCCGAGGGCCTGGCCCCCGCCGAGGGCGCCGCCCACCAGCTGACCTTCGACCCGGCGGACGACAAGGCCCGCCGCATCGAGGCGGTGGCGGACCGCGCCCGCGCGAAGTACGGCCCGCGGGCGGTGCTGCCGGGGTCGCTGGCGGCCTGAACCGGGTCGAAGGGGCGGGCCGAACCGGGTCGAAGGAGGCGTCCCGTCAGGTGAGCGGCTTCTCCGGGGACAGGGCGAAGGCCTTCAGCGTGGTGCCGCCGGGGCCCGTGCTCCCCTTGAGGCACAGCAGTCCGCCCATGGAGCGCAGGTCCAGCCGGAAGGTCGTCGTGGTGCCCGTGCGCCGGAGCCCGTGGATGCGTCCGTCGATGTAACCGAGCCCGTTCAGGGCGGCCCTGACGCGCGGGGGAGCAGCGTCGCCGAGCCTGTCGAGCTCCTTGGTGACGCGCGCGGTGTGCAGCCGGCCCGCGCACTGCTCCAAGGAGTTCAGCTCCCCTTCCCAGGACGGGTCGGCGGGCTTGGCCGGGCCCGGCGGGGAGGAGTCCACCGGCAGTGGCCCGGCCGGCTGCCGGGGCGGCTTCCGCCCCGGCGCCCCGTCCACCGGCGGGGGAGTCATCGGCTCGGCGGGGAGGTCGGGACCGCACGGTCGCGCCACGTCGAGCAGCATGCCCATGAACGCCAACTCGGGTTCCGGGGCGGGTGCGGAGGGAGCGGGGGAGGCCGAGCGGGACGG
Organism: Streptomyces sp. NPDC053431; assembly: GCF_044544925.1. Classification (NCBI taxonomy): domain Bacteria; kingdom Bacillati; phylum Actinomycetota; class Actinomycetes; order Kitasatosporales; family Streptomycetaceae; genus Streptomyces; species Streptomyces sp. NPDC053431. The sequence continues at coordinate 79,572 of NZ_JBITXX010000016.1, forward strand.
GGACGCGGTGCCAGGTGCGGCGGGCGCACCGGAGGCGTCCGCCCCTTCCGTACCGCAGGCGGTGAGCGCCAGGGCGGACAGGGCGGCGAGTGCGGTCAGGGGCACCGTGCGACGCGTCTTCATGCGTCCGAGTGTCCGGGGGCGCCCCCGCTGCCCGCATGAGTAGCCGCACTCAGAACAACGCGGTTCGTACACAAGGTAGTTGGCGGACCTGGGGGCGACACGCCACTTTTTACCGACGCGTAACTTCCCCCCTGAACCTACTCATGCGTAGCTTGGCGGGAAGCGCATCCCCACTTGTGGTCCGGACCGCAGGGCGTAGAGCACTCCCTCATTCCCCTTGAGCCGCAAGGAGATCGCCCGATGCTGCCCTGGAAGCACGCCGTCAGAGCGCTGTCCGTCCTGCTGCTGACCGCCGCCGCAGGCCTCGCCCCCACCACCGCCCAGGCCGACACCACGCAGGCCGAGTCCGCCCCGAGTCGGGGCTGGAACGACTTCTCCTGCAAGCCGTCCGCCCAGCACCCCCGCCCGGTCGTCCTCGTCCACGGCACCCTCGGCAACTCCGTCGACAACTGGCTGGGACTCGCGCCGTACCTCGTCAACCGCGGCTACTGCGTCTTCTCCCTCGACTACGGCCAGCTGCCGAACGTGCCGTTCTTCCACGGTCTCGGCCCGATCGACAAGTCCGCCGAACAGCTCGACGCCTACGTCGACCGGGTCCTCGCCGCCACCGGCGCCCCCGAGGCGGACCTCGTCGGACACTCGCAGGGCGGCATGATGCCCCGCTACTACCTCAAGTTCCTCGGCGGCGCCGAGAAGGTGAACGCGCTCGTCGGCATCGCCCCCGACAACCACGGCACCACCCTCAGCGGCCTCACCAAGCTCCTGCCCCACTTCCCGGGCGCCGAGGACCTGCTGAAGGCCTCGACCCCCGGGCTCGCCGACCAGATCGCCGGCTCCGCGTTCCTCACCAAGCTGAACGCGGGCGGCGACACCGTGCCCGGCGTGCGCTACACGGTGATCGCCACCCAGTACGACGAGGTCGTCACGCCCTACCGGTCGGGCTGGCTCTCCGGGCCGGACGTCAGCAACGTCCTGCTCCAGGACCGGTGCGCGCTCGACCTGTCCGAGCACGTGGCCATCGGCACGGTGGACCGGATCGTCTTCCACGAGGTGAACAACGCCCTCGACCCGGCCCACGCGACCCCGACCACCTGCCTGTCGGTCCTCGGCTAGCCGCCGCCAGGGCGTGCCGGGCGTCGCGAGCCAGGCGGGACGTGGCGGACACGCCCTAACGCCGGGACCCGGCCGACCGGCGCCGCGCCGTGGCGAACAGCACCGTCGCCCCGATCCCGAGTACGGCGGCGCCGCCCATCGCGAGATAGGGGGTGACGGCGTCGCCACCGGTCTCGGCGAGCTCCTCGCCCGCCCCCTGGGGAGCGACGGCGGGCGGGGCGGAGCTCGCAGCCGCGGCGGTGCTCGGGCCGGTGGTGCCGCCCGGAGCCGGCGAGCCCGGAGCGGCGCTGCCCGGCACCGTCGTACCGGGAGCCGCCGTACCCGGAGCCGCCGTGCCGCTCGGCGCCGCGTGCCCGCCGTGCCCGCCGTGCGCCGCCGTGGGGGCCACGGTGGGCACGGACGCCGTGGGCGCCGACGACGGCGCGGAGTCCGCGCCGAACACCACGTCCGAGCAGGTGTAGAAGGCCTCGGGGGAGTCGGAGCGCTGCCAGATCGAGTAGATCAGGTGGCGCCCCGACTTCTTCGGCACCGTGCCGGTGAACACGTAGTCGCCGTTCCGCATCCCCGGGTCCGTCACCGTCGCGAACGGCTTCTCCTCCAGGTCCGACCACTTCAGCGGCTTCGACGGGTCGTAGCCGTCCTTCGTGACGTACAGCGAGAAGGAGCCCCGGTGCGGCGCGGTCCCCTTGTAACGGAAGGTGTGCGTACCGGAGTTCATCCGGCTGGCGGGCCAGTCCGCGCGGGCGAGGTCGAGGCCCCGGTACTTGTCGTTGCCGGCGCTGCACAGCTTGCCGTCCGGGATCAGCTCGCGGTGCTTCCCGGCCGCGTTCGCGATGTTCACCCCGTTCCAGTCGTAGAACGCCTGCGTCCCGCTCGCGGCCACCGCCGCCTTGCACGCCGCCGACTTCGGGCTCTCCGGCCCCTCCGCGTAACAGGTCGCGACCCGGCTCACCGGATCGGTCATCGACCCGTGCGCGAGCGCGGGCGCGGTGGCGAGTCCGGTGAGCGTGAGTGCCAGGGTGCCGGTGAGGGCCGCGGCCGTACGGCGTGAGGTCATGGGGGGACAACTCCTTCACGAGGGTGGGGGTGTGGGGGGTTGCCCAGCAAACTAGCCCCCGGAATCCGCGAAAAGCGGCCCGGGGAACGGGAGAAGGCCATCCTTATGGTCGCGTTAAGGGGCCACTAAGCGGGGCCACAGACAGCACCGCCCGCCCGGCCCGAACTAGCATCCGAGCCCATGAGCGCAGTGGTCGTCACCATCGTCCTGGCCTTCGTCGGCTATCTCGTCACCTACCTCAACAGCCTCCGGCTGTCGCAGCGGCAGGAGCGACTCGCCCGGGTCAATCGGCAACTCAGCGACTTCTACGGGCCGTTGTACGCGCTGACCAGCACGAACTCGCGCATGTTCCAGGAGTTCCTGGCGAACCACTCCAGGCCGAACGGCAAGTCGCCCTTCCGGGACGCCACCCCGCCCACCGAGGCGGAGCTGGCCGAGTGGCGGTTGTGGGCCACCACCGTCTTCCTGCCCAACATCCGCGCCATGCGCGACGTGGTGGTCGACCACGCCGACCTGCTCGACGAACCGGGCATGCCTCCGGTGCTGCTGGAGCTCTACGCGCACGTGGCCGGCTACGACATCACCTTCGCCCGCTGGGAGCGGGACGACTACAGCGAGCACCAGTCGGTGGTGACCTTCCCCGCCGGGGACATACACCGCTACGCCGAGGAGGGCTTCGCCCGGCTGCAGGCGGAGCAGCGCGCCCTGCTCGGGCGGCGCCGTCAGCCCAGGCGCCGGTAGCGCCGCTCCGGCCGCCCCGTCCCCCCGTACCGGAGCGTGACCTCCGCGCGGCCCGTCTCCGCGAAGTACTCCAGGTAGCGGCGGGCGCTCACCCGGGACAGCGAGCCGGCCTCCTCCGCGCACTCCGTGGCCGACAGGCCCTCCGGATGGGCGCGGAGGACCGAGTCGACCAGCTCCGCGGTGTGCGCGGCCAGACCCTTGGGGAGCTCGCGGGAGCCGCGGGGGCGGGTGCCGAAGATCTGGTCGACGTCCTCCTGGCGGGCCTCCGCCTGCGCCAGCTCGTCGAGACGGCCCTGCAGGGAGGCCACGTGCCGCAGCTGCTCCTGCAGCGCCGCCTGGCTGAAGGGCTTGATCAGATAGTGCAGGGCCCCCGCGCGCAGCGCCGAGCGGATCGTCTCCGCGTCCCGCGCCGCCGTGATGAACAGCGCGTCCACCGCCAGGCCCGTCGCCCGCAGCTCGCGCAGCACCGCGATCCCGTCCATGTCCGGCAGGAAGATGTCGAGCAGCACCAGATCCGGCTCCAGCCGGTGCGCGGCGCGCAGCGCCTCCGCCCCGGTGTGCGCGACGCCGACGACCTCGATGCCCGGCACCGCCGACACATAGCGGCAGTGCAGCTTCGCCACCATGAAGTCGTCGTCGACCACCAGCACCTTCGTCACGCCGACAAGGTAGGACGCGACCGCAACGACCACAACGTCCGTTGATTGCGGAAGCGAGACAGCTTCTTAACGCGCAGGCAACATGTGGGCCACCTCACACCTCCGTCCCCACTCTCCGAGAGGCGGCACCCGTGCGTCTGCGCACTCCCCTCGCCCTGCTCGGGGCGGCTCTGCTCGTGCTCCTGGGGCCGCCGCTGCTCACCACCGGCAGCGGCTCCGACACCGGCACACAGATCCCCGGCCTGCGCTTCATGGTCCCGAACACACCCGGCGGCGGCTACGACATCACCGCGCGCACCGCGGCGAAGAACGCCGAGGACGCCGGACTCACCTCCGACGTCGAGGTCTTCAACCTGCCCGGCGCCGGCGGCACCGTCGGCCTCACCCGGCTCGTCGGCGAACGCGGCAACGGCCGGCTCGCCATGTCCATGGGCCTCGGCGTCGTCGGCGCCGTCCACACCAACAGGACCCCGAAGACCCTCGCCGACACCACCCCGATCGCCCGGCTCACCATGGAGCAGGACATCGTCGTGGTCGGCAAGGACTCCCCGTACCGCACCATCCAGGAGCTCCTCGCCGCCTGGCGGAAGGACCCCGGCAAGCTGCCCGTCGGCGGCGGCTCCTCGCCCGGCGGCCCCGACCACCTGGCCCCCATGCTGATGGCCCAGGCCGCCGGCATCGCGCCGAAGAGCGTCAACTACATCCCCTTCGACGGCGGCGGCGAGCTGCTCGCCTCCATCCTCGGCGACAAGGTCGCCTTCGGCGTCTCGGGTGTCGGCGAGTACCTCGACCAGATCAAGGCCGGCGAACTGCGGCTGCTCGCGGTCACCGGTGCCCAGCGGGTGCCCGGGCTCGACGCGCCGACCCTGCGCGAGGCCGGGCTCGACACCGAGTTCGTCAACTGGCGCGGCATCGTCGCCCCGCCCGGCCTGTCCGACGCCGAACGCGACAAGCTCGTCGGCCTCGTCACCGCCCTGCACGACTCCCCCCAGTGGCGCGAGTCGCTCAGGACCCACGGCTGGAACGACGCCTTCCTGCCCGGCGACGAGTTCGGCGCCTTCCTCACCGCACAGGACCGCCGCGTCGGCGCCGTCCTGAAGGAGCTGGGACTGTGACCACGACCTCGACCGGCACCACGGCCCCCGACGCGGCCGTCACCAGGAAGTCCTGGCTGCGCGAGCACTCCGAACTCGGCGTGAGCCTCATCCTCCTGATCCTCGGCGTCCTCGTCCTCACCGACGCCCTCACCATGACCGTGGACATCGGGCAGCGCGGCCCCGTCGGACCCCGTACCGTCCCCCTCGTCGTCGGCAGCGGCCTGCTCGTCGTCGCCGTCCTCCTCGCGATCGACGTCCTGCGCGGCGGCCGCGGCGAGGCCGAGGGCGGCGAGGACGTCGACCTGACCGAGCCCGGCGACGGGCGCACCGTGCTGCTGCTCGCCGGGGTCTTCCTCGGCTTCGCCGTCCTCATCGGCCCGGTGGGCTTCCCCGTCGCCGGCGCCCTGCTCTTCTGGGGCGCGGCCTACGCCCTCGGCAGCCGCCACCTCCACCGCGACCCGCTGATCGCCGCGGTGCTCTCGCTGCTCACCTACGTCGTCTTCGACCACCTGCTCGGAGTTCCGCTGCCCGGCGGCCCGCTGATGGGAGTGCTCTGACCCATGGACTCGCTGACCTCCCTGATCGACGGGTTCGGCACCGCGCTGACCCCCATGAACCTGCTGTGGGCCGCCGTCGGCGTCCTCCTCGGCACCGCCATCGGCGTACTGCCCGGCATCGGCCCCGCCATGGCCGTCGCGCTGCTGCTCCCGGTGACCTACGGGCTCGAACCGACCGGCGCCTTCATCATGTTCGCCGGCATCTACTACGGCGCGATGTTCGGCGGCTCCACCACCTCCATCCTGCTCAACACGCCCGGCGAGAGCGCGGCCGTGGTCGCCGCCATCGAGGGCAATCCCATGGCCAAGGCGGGCCGCGGCGCCCAGGCCCTCGCCGCCGCGGCCATAGGACACTTCACCGGCGGCCTGGCCGGCACGATCCTGCTCGTCGCGCTCGCCCCGACCGTCGCCGCGCTCGCCGTCGACATCGGCGCCCCCGACTACTTCGCCGTCATGGTCCTCGCCTTCATCGCGGTGACCTCCGTCCTCGGCTCCTCCCGGATCCGCGGCCTCGCCTCGCTGCTCATCGGCCTCACCCTGGGCCTCGTCGGCCTCGACCAGATGACCGGCCAGCAGCGCCTCACCTTCGGCTCGCTCCAGCTCGCCGACGGCATCGACGTCGTCATCGTCGCGGTCGGCCTGTTCGCCATCGGCGAGGCCCTGTGGGTCGCCGCCCACCTGCGCCGTACCGCCGGCGAGGCCATCCCGGTGGGCCGCCCGTGGCTGGGCGGGAGCGATCTGAGGCGCACCTGGAAGGCCTGGCTGCGCGGGCCGCTCATCGGCTTCCCGTTCGGCGCGATCCCGGCCGGCGGCGCCGAGATCCCCACCTTCCTGTCGTACGTCACCGAGAAGCGCCTGTCGAAGCACAAGGACGAGTTCGGCAAGGGCGCCATCGAAGGAGTCGCCGGCCCCGAGTCCGCCGCCTCCGCCTCCGCCGCCGGCACCCTCGTCTCCATGCTCACCCTCGGCCTGCCGACCACCGCCGTCGCCGCCGTGATGCTCGCCGCCTTCCAGCAGTACGGCATCCAGCCGGGTCCGCTGCTCTTCGAACGCGAACCCGACCTGGTCTGGGGCCTGATCGCCTCGCTGTTCGTCGGCATGGTGCTGCTGCTCGCGCTCAACCTGCCGCTCGCGCCCGTCTGGGCCAAGCTGCTGCGCATCCCCCGCCCGTACCTCTACGCCGGCATCCTGTTCTTCGCCGCCGTCGGCGCGTACGCGGTCGGCGGGGAGGCCCTCGACCTGGTGATCCTGCTGGTCATCGGTCTCATCGGATTCGGCATGCGCCGCTACGGGCTGCCGGTCCTGCCCGCCGTGATCGGCGTCATCCTCGGCCCGGCCGCCGAGCAACAGCTGCGCCGCGCCCTCCAGATCAGCGACGGCTCGCCGGCCGGACTCGTCGACACGCCGTTCTCGCTGACGGTGTACGCGGTGGTGCTGGTCCTGCTCGCCTGGCCGCTGCTGCGGAAGCTGATCGCACGCCGCCGTACCGTGACCGTATGACACGTGTGCGCTCCGCCGTCGCCGCCGACGTGCCCGCCGTGAAGGCCGTGATCGACGCCGCCTTCCACCACTACATCGAGCGGATCGGCGTCGTGCCGGCTCCGATGGAGGAGGACCACGCGGCGAACGTCGCGGCGGGCCGGGTGTTCGTCGCGGGCGAGCCCGTGGCCGGTCTCGTGGTGGTGATTCCCGAGGCCGGCCACCTCTACCTCGACACCGTCGCCGTCCACCCCGACGCCCAGGGCACCGGGCTCGGCCGGACCCTGATGGCCTGGGTCGAGGAGCGGGCGCGGGAGCTCGGCCTCCCCGAGGTGCGACTGCTCACCAACGCGATGATGTGGGAGAACCAGAAGCTGTACGCACGCTACGGCTACGAGGTCACCGAGCGCCGCGTGGACGGACCGTACGACCGTATTCACTACCGAAAGGACGTCTCGCTGCCGTGAGGTCGCCCCCCGTCAGGGCGGCGACCTCAACCCGCCCCTGATCGGGTGAGTTTCGGGGCTGGGGAGGCGGCATCCGGTATCCCTGGCGGGCAGCGTCATCCCCCCACCCCGAAGGGACCCCCACCCATGCGCGCTCGCCTCGCCCTCGCCGCCGGCGTCCTGCTGGCCGCCACCGCCGCGACGGTCTCGACCGCCCACGCCGGGCCCGCCGACGGACTCTCCGTCGACCCGAGCGGGACGCTCGCCGAGGACGGCTCGGTCACCCTCTCCGGCTTCTACCGCTGCGTCGACGACAGCGCGGGCCCGGTCTTCGTCAGCTCCACGCTGATCCAGGAGGACCGCTCCGCCGGGATCGGCGGCACCCGCGCCGTCTGCGACGGTCTGGTCCACGAGTGGACCAACAGCGCCGTCGTGAAGGAGCCCGGCTACCGGGCGGGCGACGCCCGGGTGGAGGCCACCCTCATGCAGCTCACCCCGGCCGGGCCGCTGGGCCTGCCGCTGCCCGGCTTCCTGGCCCGGAAGAGCCAGGACGTCGCGCTGGGCTAGCCGGTCCGGCCCACGAGGGCCCGAAGCCCGTCCCGGCCCAGCGCCTCCAGCGCGTCGAGGGCCGCCACGGCACTCTCGGCCGCCTCCGGGTCGGAGGCGGCCAGACCGCTCGCCGCGAACTCGTCCTCGTCGAGCCGCAGCACCTCCGTGCCGTCCGCCGACACCCACAGGTCGAGGTCCAGGTCCTCGACCAGCACGGTGCCGCCGTCCACCGCGGCGGGCCGGGTCACGTCGCAGTACCAGCCCTTGAGCGTGCCGTCGCCGGAGCGGACCTCCTTCACCGCGTACCAGCGGTCGCGCCAGTAGTGCTCGGTGAACACGTCGCCCGGCTCGAAGCGCACGAAGCCGAAGTCCCGTACCCCCTCGGCGGCCCAGGGCGCGCGGACGCTGAGCCGGACCCCGTCGTCGGCGAGCAGCTCCGCCGGATAGCGGATCTTCGTCCGGCCCGCCTTGACCAGCGCGATCTCCACCTGGTCACCGGCCTCGGCCGAGCGTGCGGACATGTCGGGTCTCCTTCGCGCAGATCTCGTAACCGAACCACTCGTTGACGGCCAGCATCGGGCCGTTCTTCGCGTCGTTGCCGGTGAACGCCTCGGTGCAGCCGGCCGCGCGGGCCCGGTGCAGCGAGTCGTTCTTCGCCAGCTTGGCGAACCCTCGCCCGCGGTACCCGGGGTGGGTGCCGGTCATGGCCGAGCCGTAGCGGCCGAGGCCGTCCGTCCGGGCCGCGCTGAACGCCACCGGACGTCCGTCGGCCACCACGACCGTGGTCAGCTCGCGGTCGAGCAGCGGATGGTTCCAGGTGGACGCCAGCCAGTGCTCGAAGTCGGTCAGCTCGGCCGCCACGTCACCCGGCTCGTCCGCCGTGGTCAGCGCGTCCAGCTCGAACAGGGGGCGCGGGTCGGCGGCGAAGTCGGCCGCCGTGCGCAGCTCCACCCCGGCGGGCGGCGCCTGGAGCGGCGGCAGTTCGGCCGTGGCCAGATCGAGCCGCAGGAAGTACGCGGACCGGCTCGGCCGGTAGCCGTGCTTCTCGGCGAAGGCCCGGTGGGACGGCTCGTCCAGGACCCAGCTGTAGAGGGTGGTCGCGCCGGCCTCCGCCAGGTGCTCCTCGGCGGCGCGCAGCAGCAGCGACCCGGCGCCGAGCCCCAGGTGTCCGGGGTGGACGAAGACGTTCACGTCGCCGATGCCCGGCTCGGTGGACTCGTGGGCGAGGGACACCTCCGCCGTGCCGACGGCCTCCCCGTCGACCTCGGCGAGCAGCGGCCGGTTCCGGGCTTCGGGATGGGCGTGTGCCAGGTCGTAGGCCACCTGCCGGCCGGTGGCGAGCATGTAGGGGAGGGCGGCGCGCCGAACTCGGGCGAAGGCCTCGGCGTCCTCGGGGACACCGCTCCGTACGTCGCGGACGATCACAGTCATGGTGTCGCACGCTATGCGGCGGGGACGCCCGGGCGCCTCCCCTTTTCCCGCGGGCCGGGTGCACAATCGGGCGGGTGACGCTTCGAATCAGCGTGGATGCCCGTTCCACCACCGCTCCGTACGAACAACTGCGCGCCCAGATCTCGGAGAGCGCCCGCTCGGGCGAGCTGCCCGTCGGTTACAAGCTCCCGACCGTACGGGGCCTCGCGGAAGACCTCGGGCTCGCGGCGAACACGGTCGCGAAGGCGTACAAGGCCCTGGAGGCGGACGGCGTGATCGAGACCCGCGGCCGCAACGGAACCTTCGTCGCCGCCGCCTCCGACGCGGCCTCCCGCCTCGCCGCAACCGCCGCCGCCGGCTACGCCACGGAGGCCCACCGTCTGGGCCTGACGAGGGAGGCGGCGGAGGCGGCGGTACGGGACGCGCTGAGAGCGGCGTACGACGGCTGACGCCCTACAGGTAGAGCCCCGCGTCCGTGCCGCGGGGCTCGGGCACGCCGACCCGCGGCGCGCCGCGCCGCAGCGCGAAGAGCTCCGCCAGAGTCGCCCCGTCCCGCCCGATCCCCTCCTCGCGCCCGAGCCATGAGACGGCCTCGGGCCGGGTGAGCCGGTCGACCTCGATCCGGGCCAGGCAGCGGCCGGGGCGCACGACGGCGGGGTGGAGCCGCTCCAGGTCCTCGTTGGTGGTGACGGCGACGAGGACGTTGCGGCCCTGTCCGAGCAGACCGTCCGTCAGGTTGAGCAGCCGGGAGAGCGCCTGGCCGGCCGCGTTCTTGGCCTCGCCGCGGATCAGTTCGTCGCAGTCCTCCAGGAGCAGCAGCCGCCAGCGGCTCTTCGTGCCGCCCTCGTCCTCGCCGATCGCGATGTCCATGAGATAGCCGACGTCGCCGAAGAGGCGCTCGGGGTCGAGCACGCAGTCGACCTGGCACCAGTCGCGCCAGGACCGGGCGAGGGTGCGCAGCGCGGAGGTCTTTCCGGTGCCGGGCGGGCCGTGGAGCAGCAGGAGGCGGCCGGTGATGTCGTCGGGCGTGACGGCCATCAGCCGGTCCATGGCCTCGGCGACGGGCGCGGTGTAGTTGGGCCGGATCTCCTCCCAGGTGCCGGCGCCGATCTGCCGGGTGGTCCGGTGCGGGCCGCGCCGGGGCGACACGTACCAGAAGCCCATGGTGACGTTCTCCGGCTGCGGTTCGGGCTCGTCCTTCGCGCCGTCCACGGCCTCCTTGAGGACGCGTTCGGCGAGCTCCGCGTCGGTCGCGGTGACGGTGACGTCGGCCCCCCGGCTCCAGCGGGAGACGAGCACGGTCCAGCCCTCGCCCTCGGCGAGCAGGGAGCTGCGGTCGTCGCCCTTGGTGGCGCGCAGCAGCCGCGCGCCCGCGGGCAGCAGGGTCGCGGCCGGCTTCACCCGGTCCAGGCTGGTGCTGTGCACGTGGGGTTGCTCGCCGGTAGCGAAGCGCCCGAGGAAGAGGGCGTCGACGACGTCGGACGGCGCGTCGTCGCCGGTGAGGTGGAGGCGGAGGGGGACGGCTCGCTCGGGCAGGGACGGGTCTCGCGGTGCGCCGTGGGTGGCAGACATGGCGCCATGATCGGCCACGGGGGCACTCCGGCGCATCGACTTTTGACGGTTCGTCCCCTGGCTTGAAGTCGATGGTTTCTGAGGGGGTGTCGGCCCCCGGTCACTCTCACTTTTGACATGGACACTTCCGGCGCGGCGGATCCGCTGCTACTACCTGGTAACGCAGAGATCCTGCTACAGGGAGGTTCCATGAGACTGTCCCGATTCACGGCACTTTCGTCCTCGCTCCTCCTCGGCGCCGTTCTCGCCCTCACCGGGGCGGGAGCCGCTCAGGCCGCCGACACCGCCGCACTCGACTACGTCGCCCTGGGGGACTCGTACTCCTCGGGTGTCGGGGCCGGGAGCTACGACAGCGCGAGCGGCGACTGCAAGCGCTCCACCAAGGCGTATCCCGTCCTCTGGAAGAACGCCCACGCCCCCTCGTCCTTCGCGTTCACCGCTTGCTCGGGCGCCCGAACGGGTGATGTCACGGCGAATCAGCTGGGACCGCTCTCCACCGCCACCGACCTGGTCTCTCTCACCATCGGAGGCAACGACGCCGGTTTCGCCGACGTGATGACGACCTGCGTCCTGCAGTCCGAGTCGACCTGTATCAACCGTGTGAATCAAGCCAAGAGCTACGTCGACACGACCCTCCCCGGCAAGCTCGACAGCGTCTACACGGCGGTCCGGAACAAGGCCCCCAACGCCCATGTGGTCGTCCTCGGCTACCCGCGCTTCTACCAGCTGGGCGGGACCTGCATCGCCGGCCTGAGCGAGAACGAGCGCAGCGCCATCAACAACGCCGCCGACTACCTCAACGCGGCCACCGCCAAGCGCGCCGCCGACCACGGCTTCACCTTCGCCAGCGTGGTCCCCGCCTTCACCGGGCACGAGATCTGCTCCGGCTCGGCCTGGCTGCACAGCGTCAACTGGCTCAACATCGGCGAGTCGTACCACCCCACCGCGTCCGGACAGTCCGGCGGCTACCTGCCGAGCTTCAACGGGGCGGCCTGACGGCTCCGCCCGGGGAGGCGGTCCCGCTCGAAGGCGTCGCGGTCGTCGGCGGCGTCGACGGCGAGGCCGTCTCCTCGCAGTCCACCGTGAACGGCACCCAGTTGGACTGCCGCGCGACCGGCTCCCGCACCTCGAGACGGATCCGGTCGAGCACCGCGGCGCCCGGCGGATACGCCGCCTGCGTACGGTCGAGCCGCTGCTCGGTCGGCCCGCCCTCGGGGAAGTCCAGCGTCTGCCACCGGGTGTCCTGGGCCTCGCCGCTCTCCGTCGCCCAGCGGTACGACACCGTGGCCGGCGTCCGGTCCACCGTGACCGTCGCCGTGAACGCCGGGGCCTCGGCCTCCGTCGGGGGACACGAGCCCTGATACGTGTCCCGCACCGCCCGCACGAACAGCAGCACCGAGACCGGCGGAGTCGTCGTCGCGCTCGGCGAGGCGCTCGTGGTCGCCGTCGTCGGCGGGGGAGTGGTCGGCTCCGTGGTCGGCGCGCTCGTCGTGACCGGCGGCACGGTGGGCGTCCCTCCGGAACCGGTGTCCCGCAGCGCCGCGTACGTCAGACCGCCCGCCACCAGGAGCAGCGCCGCGATCCCGGCGAGCAGCGCGCCGCGCCGGCGCCGGCGCGGCTCCTCCGGACCCGGCGCCGTCATCGGCGCCGTCGCCCCAGGGCCCACCGGCCCGCGCGGCCCGGCGCCCTCGGCCCCCGGACCGCCCGCGGGGAACGGCGCGTACGGCGTCGTCGCCCGCAGCGGCTCGGTGCGCGGGGTGCCGCCCGCGCCGACCAGCCGCAGCTGGTCCTCGGCCGCGTCCGCCGCGAGCCGCTGCTCCGGGTCCTTGCGCAGCAGCCCTTCGATCACCGGGGCCAGCGGACCGGCGTGGACCGGCGGCGCGGGCTCCTCGTCCACGACCGTCCGCAGGGTGTCCAGCGCGGTCTCCCGCCGGAACGGCGAGACGCCCTCGACGGCGGCGTACAACAGCACGCCCAGCGACCAGAGATCGGCCGCGGGTCCCGGCGTCTGCCCCAGCGCGCGCTCCGGCGCCAGGTACTCGGGGGAGCCGATGAGCTCGCCGGTCATGGTGAGCGGGGACGTGCCCGCCACGGCCGCGATGCCGAAATCGGTGAGCACCGCCCGGCCGTCGTTGGCCAGCAGGACGTTGGCCGGCTTGACGTCCCGGTGCAGCACCCCCGCCGCGTGCGCGGCCCGCAGCGCGGCCAGCACGTCGGCACCGATGTGCGCGACCCGCTGCGGCGGCATCGGGCCCTCGGCCTCCAGCGTCTCGGCCAGGGTGAGCCCGCGGACCAGCTCCATCACGATCCAGGGACGCCCGTCGTCCAGGGCCACGTCGTAGACGGTGACGACGTTGCGGTTCGCGATCCGCGCGGCGGACCTGGCCTCGCGCTCCAGACGGGCGTACAGCCGCTCGCGGTCCTCGGTGGGCAGCCCGGCCGGCGCCCGGACCTCCTTGACGGCGACCTCGCGCCCCAGGACCTCGTCCCTGGCCCGCCAGACGGTGCCCATCCCGCCCTCGCCGAGCACGTCGAGCAGGCGGTAACGACCCGCGATGAGCGTCATCACTCCACGGTAGCCGAGCCCGGCCGATTTTTGGTGGCGGAGATCACACCCGGCGAAAGGCCCCCTGGTGGGGCCCGCGCGTGCAGGATGGTTCGTGACGGTTCGACAGGTGTTCGATCGCTGTCCAACTCACCCTGGAATCAGACGGATTCGGACAGTGATCGTCAACCCCCGTACTCAGACGGTGAATCCTGCGGCCGGAATACACGGGTGTCGTAGCGGGGCGATAGGGTTAACCTGCCCGGGCCGGGTGCCCTCGTACGGGTGGGGAGTGACATGGAACAGATAGCAATGCGCAGCAGGCCGCGTGTGCCTGCCATCACCTGCGGGAGCAGCGCGACGAGTTCGCGACTCGACCGCCATCTCGCGGTGCTCGGCGGTCCCGCCGTGCCGCAGCGTGAGGCGGCCGAGGCGACACTGCTCATGCGGGAACTGACGACGCGTACGCGCGAGGTGCCGGTGCACGGTCACCGCAGCCGCAGCTCGCGAGTCTCGCTCTTCGCCCCGTTGCGCCGACTGCGCCGCTCGCTCTTCGGCAGCCACGGCTGACAGGCCGTCCGGGCCGGGCACCCGCGTACCCCGACGCACCACCCCGCCCGCACCCGCTCGGCCCCTGAGCTCCTGACCGCCCGCCGGACGTGTCCCCGCCCGTCCGGCGCCTCTTCCTACCCACGGCACCCGGCGCCACCACCCGGCGCGGTGTCAGGTGCGGGCGTACCGCCCGACCGCCGCCGGAGCGCACAGCGCGATCAGCGCCAGTGACCAGAGCAGCGCCCCGGCCACCGGATGCGCCACCGGCCAGGCCGCGTCCGCCGGCACGGGCGCGTTCCCGAACAGCACGCGCACCGCGGTCGTCACCGCCGAGATCGGATTCCACTCCGCCAGCGTGCGCAGCCCGCCCGGCATCCCGTCGGTCGGGATGTACGCGTTGGACAGCAGCGGCAGCATGAACGTGGCGCTGCCCAGCTGGCCGGCCGCCTCCTCGCTCCGCGAGGCGAGCCCGAGCAGGATGCCCACCCAGGTCGTCGCGAAGCGGAACAGCAGCAGCAGACCGACGGCGCCGAGCGCCTCCAGGGGCGTGCCCTCGATCCGCCAGCCCATCGCCAGCCCCACCAGCATCAGCGGCACCATGCCCACCGTGCTGCTCACCAGGTCGGCGAGCGCCTGCCCGAGCGGGACCGCCGCCCGGCTCACCGGCATCGTCCGCAGCCGGTCCGCCACGCCCCGGTGGGTGTCCTGCGCGGCCTGGAACATGCCGGTCATCACGCCGTTCGCGGCCGTCGCCACCCACATGCCCGGCACCAGGAAGGCCCGGTAGTCAGCGCCCGGCATCGCGAGCGCGCTGCCGAAGACGTATCCGAAGAACAGCAGGAAGACGATCGGCATGGTCTGCGTCATGACCGTGATCGCCGGGGCGTGCCGGATCCGGCGGAGGTGCCGGCCGAGGATCGCGGTGCCGTCGTGGACGAGGGCGCTCATGCGGCCGCCTCCTGGGGCTCGGGACGGGGCGCGCGGCCGGTCAGGCGCAGGAACACCTCGTCGAGGGTGGGCGGGCGCAGGGAGGCGTCGACCAGGTGGACCCCGGCCGCGTCCGCCTCCCGCACGATCCGCGGCAGGGTGAGCGTGGTGTCGGTGGTGACCGCGCCGACCGTGCGGCGCTCGGCGTCGAGCCGCGGCGCCGATCCGGTGAGCCGGTCGAGCACCGCCGCGGCGGCGTTCAGGAACGAGGCGTCGGCGACGACCACCTCCGCGTAGTGCCCGACGAGCGCCTTCAGTTCGGCCGGGGAGCCCCGGTGGGCCGCCCGGCCCTCGTCGACCAGGACGATCTCGTCGGCGAGCCGGTCCGCCTCCTCCAGGTACTGCGTGGTCAGCAGCACCGTCGTGCCCTGGGACGCCAACTCCCGTACGGCGTCCCAGATCCCGTTGCGGCTGCGCGGGTCGAGCCCGGTGGTGGGCTCGTCCAGGAAGAGCACCCGCGGCCGCGCGACGAGGCTCGCGGCCAGGTCGAGGCGGCGCCGCATCCCGCCGGAGTAGGTGCGGGCCGGCCGGCCCGCGGCCTCGGCGAGCCCGAAGCGTTCCAGGAGCTCGTCGGCGCGGGAGCGCGGGACGCGCAGCAGACGGGCGAAGAGCCGCAGGTTCTCGGCGCCCGTCAGGTCGCCGTCCACGGAGGCGTACTGCCCGGTGACCGCGATCCGCTCGCGCACCCCGGCCGGGTCGCGGACCACGTCACGGCCGGCGACCCGGGCGCTGCCGGCGTCGGGTGAAAGGAGCGTGGTGAGCACCCGGACGGCGGTGGTCTTGCCCGCCCCGTTGGGGCCGAGGACGCCGCAGACCGTGCCCTCGGGGACGGCGAGGTCGAGCCCCCGCAACGCGTGCACCTCGCCGTACCGCTTCCGCAGACCCTCACTAAGTACAGCGTACGTAGTTGTCATGGGGTGACCCTAGCGCACTACGTACGGTGTACGTAACCAGGTGCCTCACTACGATGGGGCCCGCGGGGCGAGGAAGGGTGATGACCGATGGCGGGCCGAGCGGCCGAACCCGAAGTGATCTGGGCGCGCCCCGAGCGCACGGGCCGAGGCCCGAAACCGGCGCACAGCCGGCGGGACGTCGTGGCCGCGGCCGTCCGCATCGCCGACGCCGAGGGCATCGACGCGGTCTCCATGCGCCGCATCGCCGCCGACCTCGGCTGCGGCACCATGTCGCTGTACAACTACGTGCCGCGCAAGGAGGACCTGTACGAGCTGATGGTCGACGCGGCCGGTGAGGAGTACGAGCTCCCCGAGACGCCCAGCGGCGACTGGCGCGCCGACATGACCGGGCTGGCGCGACAGACCCGCGCCATCATGTACCGGCACCCCTGGCTGTCCCGGATCATGACCACCGCCTACGGCTTCAGCCCGAACGCCCTGCGCTACCTGGAGTGGTGCCTGGGCGCCCTGGAGCCGCTGGACGTGGAACCCGGCCAGAAGATGCAGCTCATCGCGATGATCAACGGCACCGTGATGGCCACCGTCCGCAACGAGCAGGCCATCGCCGAGCGCGCGCGCGGACTGCCCTGGAGCGAGGCGGAGGAACAGGCGGTGCGCGGCGCCTATCTGCGGGAGCAGCTCACGAGCGGCGCCTACCCGCACCTCGCCGCGCTGATCACCGCGTCCCCGGCACCCGCCGACCCGGACGAGGTGTTCGAGCTGACGATCGCCCGACTGCTCGACTCCTTCGCGCCCTCCGCCACCTGACGGGGGCGCGAGTCGCGGCGGCGATGACCTCGCCGATCGCGGTGAGTTCGAGCGGCCGGTACTCGCGCCCTCCGCCACGTGACGGGGGCGACGGGCCGGGAGCGGGAGGGGTCGGCCCGGGCGGCTCGGCTCCGGGAAAAGAGGCCTGGGGGCAGCCCCTGAGGAGGGCGGCCTTTGAGGAGGGCGCCTGAGGACGGCCCCGCAGGGCGGCAGCTGAGCGACGGCCCCTCAGGACGGCCGCTGGGAGGGCGCCTGAGGAGGGCGCCTGAGGAGGGCGACCTTCGAGGAAGCGGCCCCTGAGGACGGCCCCTGAGGAGGGCGGCCGTGATCAGAGCAGCATGAACTGCCCCTCCGGGCCCTCCTCCTGGTGATCCAGGACGGACGCCGGCCGGCGTGCCCCGTCCGGCACCGGCAGCACCCCGGCCTCCCGCAGTGCGCCCCGGCTCACCCCCGCCGCCGTGGCGCGCTCCCTGAGCGCCGTGCGCTCCGGCTCGCGCTCCGCGAGCAGGGCGAGGACCGTGATCAGTTCGAGCAGCTCCGAGGTCCACCCCTGCGGCCAGCCGGCCGGGCCGATCGCCTCCAGACTGCCCGGCTCGGCGGGTGCGGTCCGGTGCGCGAACCACTGCTCGACCATCCGCACCCCACCGACCTCGAACTCCCACGCCCGGCGCGGCACGGGCGAGATGCGGCCCTCGTCCAGGCTCAGCACCTCCTCCTCCGGGTCGTACGCGAGCGTCGTGGGCCGGGCGGGGATCGCGGCCCGCACGTACGGCCGGCGCCCGCCCGGCAGCCGGGGCCGCGCGCCGCCCCGGGCCCCGCGCAGCTGCACCTCGATGAGCTCCCGGCCCAGAGCCACGCCCGCCGCCCACACCTCCGGGTCCGCGGGCAGCGGCACCCGGCAGCCGGCGGGGGAGGGCGAGGCCACCGCCACCGCCCAGGCCGCCACGTCCGCCGCGTCGACCTCGGAGCCGTACCGCGCGCTCAGCAGCGGCAGCAGACCGGGCGTCACGTTCGGTTCCAGGCCGCCGGGCCGCCGGAACAGCGGCCGGATCCGGCCCGGCCGGCCCGCGGGGGAGCGTCCGTCGGGCAGCGCGGCCGTCACCAGCAGCGCGGGCCCGGCCGCCCCCGGCACGTACCCCTGCTCCACCGCGAACAGCTGCCGGTCGTCGGCGACCCGCCACAGCTCGGGCCGCGCGGTGTCGATCAGCCGGTGGTCGGGCAGCAGCCACTGCTCGTCGAACGGACCGTGCGCGAGCCGCACCGGCTCCGGGCAGGGCCCCGGCTCGCGCGCCAGCCGCACCGTCCCGGTCCGCTGCCCGGGCAGCGCGGCCACCGAACTCCCCGGCGTCCGCGCCCGGCTGGGCCGGAACAAGGCCTCCCGCTCCGCGCCCTCCGCCGCGACCAGCCGCTCCCATCGGGCCCGCAGCGTGCGCGCGTCCGGCGCGACGATCCACGCCCGCCCCAGCCGCAACGGCGCCACGGCCCAGGGCATCAGCTCGTCGAGCAGGGGCAGATCCTCGAGCGCCGCGTCTTCCGTCACGCCCCGCATGCTAATGAGCGCGATCCGCCCCCATCCACCGCCGCCGCGAAAGCACCGGGTCCCCTCACGCCGCGACCCGGCGGAGCGCGATACCCCGCCTGGTGTGGGCGGCCGGCCTGGTGTCGGTGGCCCCGCCCGCTGTCGGCGCCTGGCCCGGCGCCGGCGGGCGGCCCGTCCGGTGTCACCGGCTTCGGCGGGGGTGACGGCGGCGGTGGGGCGGGGTGGACGGTGCGTGGCGGGTGGGGCGGGGGCCCGTGACGTCTGCCAGCAGGCGGCGGTAGGCGGCGGGGTCGCGTGTGAAGTCCGCCCACGCGGCCAGTCCGGCCGGATCGGCGTCCTGCCCGCGCAGCAGGTCGACCGAGGACTGCGCGAACCGCTCCGGGAGGCCGGCCCGCTCGGCCTCCTCCACCAGCGGACGCAGCGCGGCGACCGCGAGCGCCGCGCGCCGCCGCGCCTCCGGCCCGGCTCCCAGGACGCTCCGGTACCCGGCGGCGGGCGCCGCGTCGGCCAGCAGCGGCTCCAGCCGCTCCCTCAGGCGCCGGCCGCTCTCCGCCGCCTCGCGGGCCGACGGCCCGGCCTCCCGCAGCACGCGCAGCGCCCGGACCAGCTCCGCACCGGGGGCGTCGGGCCGCTCCGCGTACCGTTCGAGCGTCACGGTCCCGTCCCCGCGCGCGGCGTGGACGGCCGCGACGGCCCGGTCGTGGTCGTGGACCACCCACGCGGCGGCGTCCCGCAGCCGGGCCGCGCGGCGCAGGAACCGCGGCTCCGCCTCGCGGATCCGGGGCCCGGTGCGGACGGCCCCGCCGATGAGCGCGGCGACCGCGAGCAGGGACCCCAGGCCCATGAGGAGCGCGGAGAGGTCGCCGCGCCAGTCCGGCTCCGGGCTGTCGTCGAGCGCGTACAGCTCGCCCCGGTGCGGTTCCTCGGTGCGGATGAAACCGCTCTCCCAGCCGTAGCCGGAACCCTCGTCGTAGGCGGGTGCCTTCAGCCGGTAGGACCGCTCGGGATCGCAGTGGTACGGCCCTTCGAGCTCGCGGTCCCCGAAGGGATCCACCCACTGGACCCGGCACGTGCCGTCGGGTTTCTCGTCGAGCACCACCAGGTCGATCTGCCGCAGCTCGGGGAAGCCCGGCCTCGCCTCGTACAGCCCGTACGAACCCCCGAGCAGCACGAGGCCGAGCACCAGCACCCATCGGAACACGGCCCGATGCCTCATCCCGCACCCCCCGCCAGCCCGCCCTGCGGCGCGATCCCCCTGCGCCCTCAGCCTGCGCCGCGCCGACACGCGGTGCAACGCCGGGCGACGGAAAGGGGCGGGTCCGCCGGTTGCCGGGATCCGGCAACCGGACGGGGGTCAGTGCGCCTCCACCGTCACCGTGAAGGAGAAGCGGTCGCCGCGGTAGCGGATGCGGGCCACGTCGACGACCCGGCCGTCGGCGTCGTAGGTCACCCCCGTGTAGTGGAGGATCGGGGAGAGCAGGGGGACCTGGAGCAGGTTCGCCGTCTCCGGGTCGGCGAGGCGGGCCTCGACGGTGTCGGTGATCCGGCTGATCCGGACGCCCACGACGTCCCGGAGCACCTTCGTCATCGGCCAGCGCTCCAGATCGGCCGGGTCGATGCCCGCGGCGATGTCGGGGAGCACCGCGTTCTCCGCCCAGTTGGTGGGCTCACCGCTCTCCCCGTCGGCGCGGAGGCGCCGGAACACGGCGACCTCGGCGGTGCCCGGGAAGTACTCGGCGAGCTCGCCGGGGACCTGCTCCGTGCCGTGGCCGAGCACGGTGGTCCGCTCGCCGGACTGCTGGGCCACGATCGCGTCGATCGAGCCGAGCAGCCGGCGCGGGGTGGAGCGCCGGGCGCCCGGTTCGATGAAGGTGCCGCGCCGCCGGTGCCTGCTGATCAGGCCCTCCTCCTCCAGTTCCTTGAGGGCCTGGCGCATGGTCAGCACACTCACGCCGTAATGCGCCGCGAGCTGCTCCTCGGTGGGCAGCCGCAGCGAGGCGTCGGGGGTGCGGCCCAGTATGGAGGCGCGCAGCGACTGCGAGACCTGGTACCAGAGCGGCAGCTTCCGGTTCAGGACCAGCGAGTCGGGAGCGAAGGCGGTCACGGCTCTCTCCAACGACGACTACGAGACACCCGGCCGGATGTTACGGCTGTTCACGGCCGGAAGTGGCGCTCAAGACCCTGCCATACGTCGTCGTAGCCGCGCTGCAGGTGGTCGGCACCGGCCGCCTGGGCGGTGGCGGTGACCGGCCAGCGGGTCTCGAACATGAAGGCCAGACCGTCGTCGATCTTCTGCGGCTTCAGCTCGGCGGCACTGGCCTTGTCGAAGGTCTCCCGGTCGGGGCCGTGCGCGGACATCATGTTGTGCAGCGAGCCGCCGCCCGGCACGAAACCCTCCGCCTTGGCGTCGTACGCGCCCTCGATCAGGCCCATGTACTCGCTCATCACGTTGCGGTGGAAGTACGGGGGCCGGAAGGTGTCCTCGCCGACCAGCCAGCGCGGGGCGAAGACCACGAAGTCGACGCCGGCCAGACCGGGGGTGTCGGACGGCGAGGTGAGCACCGTGAAGATCGACGGGTCGGGGTGGTCGTAGGAGATCGTCCCGATGACGTTGAAGCGGCGCAGGTCGTAGACGTACGGGGTGTGGTTGCCGTGCCAGGCGACGACGTCCAGCGGCGAGTGGGTGTACGTCGCGGACCACAGGTTGCCGCAGTACTTGTTGACCACCTCGACCGGGCACTCGACGTCCTCGTAGGCGGCGACCGGCGCCCGGAAGTCGCGGGCGTTGGCCAGGCCGTTGGCGCCGATCGGGCCGAGGTCGGGCAGCTGGAACGGTGCGCCGTAGTTCTCGCACACGTAGCCGCGGGCGCGGTCGTCGAGGAGCTCGACGCGGAAGCGGACGCCGCGCGGGATCAGCGCGACCTCGCCGGGGCCGGCCGCGAGGTTGCCGAGCTCGGTGCGCAGCAGCAGTCCGCCGTGCTCGGGCACGATGAGCAGCTCGCCGTCGGCGTCGCTGAAGACCCGCTCCATGGAAGCGTTCGCGTGGTAGAGGTGCACGGCCATGCCGGCGCGCTGGGTCGCGTCACCGTTGCCGCCGAGGGTCCACAGACCGGCCAGCCAGTCCGTGCCGGGCGCCGGCTCCGGCAGCGGGTTCCAGCGCAGCCGGTTGGGATCGGGCACCGTCTCGGTGAACGGCGCGGAGCGCACGGCGCCGTTGTCGACACGGGTGAACGGGGGATGGGCGGCCGAGGGCCGGATCCGGTACAGCCACGAGCGCCGGTTGTGCGCCCGGGGCTCGGTGAAGGCGCTGCCGCTCAGCTGCTCCGCGTACAGCCCCAGCGGAGCCCGCTGCGGCGAGTTCCGGCCCTCGGGGAGGGCGCCGGGGACGGCCTCGGAGCTGTGCTCGTTGCCGAAGCCCGTGCTGTAGGTCAGCGCTTCGGCCGTCTTTCTCGCCTGTTCCGCCTGGGTCTCCGCGTTCATCGCGTGCTCCTGTCCTGACGCTCCCAACAATCCTATGCATGACCGTAGGATTCCGCTCCCGCTCGCGTCAACGGTGACTTTCCGGGCCCTTCCCGCCCCTTGTGGGTCTTTCCCGGGCCGTCCCGAGCCGGTCGGTGGGCGTCTTGGACGTGGTGGGTGCACGGGGGGTTCCAAAACATGAACATTGCTCTACTCTCACCCGCATGTCATGGACCCGACGGTTCGTTCTCGCGCTCTCGGTCGTGCTCGCGGCACTCGCCGCCGCCCTGTCCACCGCCCCCGCCGCCCAGGCGCACGAGGAGCGGCCCGTCACCTTCCCCGACGGCTCCGGCAGCGTGCCCGTGCTGCGCACCGGAGAGCCCGACCTGCTCGTCTGCAAGAGCGACCGGGCCGACTTCGCGCGGCGGATCGCGGCCTTCCCGGCGGACCTCAAGGCCCGCAACCTCGCCCTCTACGAGCGCTGCCGACGGCAGGGCCACCGCCATCTCCAGCAGGCCGTCGACGCCGTGAACCGGCCCGGCATGACCATCGCGATCCTGCCCGGGCTCTACGAGGAAGAGCCCTCCCTGCCCGCGCCCACCGGCGCGTGCGCCGCCCTGAAGGCGCCCAGGTCCGCGCTCGGCTACCAGATCCTCAGCTACGAACAGCAGCGCCGGTGCCCGCACAACCAGAACCTGGTCGCGATCCTCGGCAAGAAGAACCTGCAGATCGAAGGCACCGGAGCCTCCCGGCTCGACGTCGTCATCGACGCCAGGTACGCCAAACTCAACGCGATCCGCGCCGACGGCTCCGACGGCGTCTACTTCCGCAACTTCACCGCCCAGCGCACCACCTTCAACGCGCTCTACGTCCTCGCCGGCGACGGCTTCGTCATCGACGACGTCCTCACCCGCTGGAACGACGAGTACGGCTTCCTCACCTTCGCCTCCGACCACGGC
Organism: Streptomyces sp. NPDC053431; assembly: GCF_044544925.1. Taxonomy (NCBI): domain Bacteria; kingdom Bacillati; phylum Actinomycetota; class Actinomycetes; order Kitasatosporales; family Streptomycetaceae; genus Streptomyces; species Streptomyces sp. NPDC053431. The sequence continues at coordinate 102,159 of NZ_JBITXX010000016.1, forward strand.
CTCTACAAGAACTGCGAGTCCTACGGCAACGGCGACTCCGGCATCTACCCCGGCTCGGCCTCGAACATCAACGACGGCCGCGGCTACGACGTCCCCCGGCACTCCATCGAGATCACCGGCTGCCGCAGCCACCACAACATGGTCGGCTACAGCGGCACCGCCGGAGACTCCATCTACGTGCACGACAACGAGTTCGACCACAACATGGGCGGCGCCTCCATGGACTCCGCCTTCCCCGGCCACCCCGGACTGCCCCAGAACCACGCCCGCTTCGAGCGCAACCTGATCCACGACAACAACCAGAACTACTACCCGTACGTCGCCGACGGCACCTGTGCCAAGCCGCCCGTCGAGCGCGGCTACGAACAGGGCGTCGTCTGCCCCCAGATCTCCATGCCGCCCGGCACCGGCGTCATCACCGCCGGCGGCAACTGGAACCTCTACGAGAACAACTGGATCTACGGCCACCAGCGCTCCGCCTTCTTCCTCAGCGCCGTCCCCGCCTTCATCCGCGGCGAATCGGAGTGGGGCAAGCAGACCGACACCTCCCACCACAACCGCTACGCCGGCAACCACCTGGGCGTCGACCGCGCCGGCACCTCCCGGCCCAACCGCACCGACGTGTGGTGGGACGGCCAGGGCGGCGGCAACTGCTGGCAGTCCGACGCCGGCGCCGCCACCCCCTACGCCCTGCCCGCCTGCGGCCCCCGGTGGGGCGAGGTCTCCGGTGACACCCGCCGCCTCGTCGGCGAACCGGTCAAACTCGCCCAACTCCTCGTCTGCGCCGACTACGACGTCCAGGCCCGCCGACTGCCCGCGGGCTGCGACTGGTACGGCGCGCGCGGCATCCGGCGCGTCGAGACCCAGCTCGCCCTCGGCACCGCCGCCGTCCTGGCCCTCGTCGGCACGCTCCTGTGGTGGCGCCGGCTCCGGAACCACCGCCTGGCCGGCGTGGCCACCATCCTGGGCCTGCTCGGTCTGGCCCTCGACGTCGCCGGCTCGACCCTCGCCCTGACCCCGACCCTCCTCCCCGCCCTCGCCCTCCTCCTGACCGGCCTGTGGTGGACGGCCCTCGGCCTCGCCCTGCGACCGCACCGCCGGTTCTTCGCCTGGACCACGATCGCCCTCGGGGCGCTCACCCTCCTCGACGCCTTCGACAAGGCGGTCCTGATGATCCCCTGGATCCCCCTGAGCCCCGCCTGGGCACGCGCACTCCTCGCCGTGGTCTGGGTCCTGTGGGCCGCGATCGCCGCCGGCCCCGGCCGCCCGAGCCGGAACCGAACCGCGGACGCACACCCGGAGCACGCCGGACCGGCCCCGGCGGGGCCAGCCACGGCAGGACAGGCCCCTGCGGGCCCGGCCCCGGCCGACGGCCCCGGCGCCGCACCTACCGGCGGCGCCGCATGACCGCCCGCCGCCGGGCTGGCCGCCGCCGGGCCGGCCACCGCCGGGCCGACCACCGCGTGGCCGGCCGCCGTTCGGCCGCCGAGCGCGTGGCGCGCCGTCCGGCCGCCGACCGTGCGGCCCGTCGCCGTCCGGCCGCCGAGCGCGAGGCCGCCCGCCGCACGGGCGACGCCGGTGTGGCCGCGCGCCGTCCGGCCGCCGACCGCGTGGCCGGCCGCCGTCCGGCCGTCCGCCGTGCGGCCGCGCGCCGTGCGGCCCGCGCGGTGACCGTGCTGCTCGCCCTCGTCCTGGGCGCCGCGGCGGTCGCCGGCTGCGGCGGGCTTGCCACCACCCACCACAAGCCCGGGACCGGCCATCAGGAGGCGACCGGCGACAACGGCACCCTCCTCGCCGCGAGGGACGGTGCCGGGCACCGCCTCCGCGAGGTGCCCGCCGCCGGCGCGCCCGCCGTATGGATCGAGGCCCGTCCGGACAGCGAGGGCGGCTGGAACGTCCACCTCCTCGTGGAGAGGTTCCGCTTCACCCCCGAGAGCACCGGCGGCGCCGCCCTCCTCGGCCGCGGCCATGCCCGCCTCCTCGTCGACGGCCGCGAGACCACCCGCGCCTACGGCCCCTGGGTGCACGTCCCGGCCGGCGTCGGCGCCCGCACACTCACCGCCCGGCTCCTCGCCGACGACCACACCGTCTGGGCCGTCGCCGGCCGCCCCGTCGAGACCACCGTCCGCCTGGGCGCCGGCGCCCCCGCCGGCGCCTCCTCCGACGCGGGCGCCGACCCGCCCGGTACGCCCGCCGCCCCGGGCGCCACGCCCGCCACGCCCGCCGCCCCGGGCGCGGCGGGTACGCCCGCCGCCCCGGGCGGTACGCCCGCCGCACCGGCCGGCCGTACCCTCACCGTCACCGTCACCGGAGGCTCCGTACAACCACCCCCTTCCCGGGTCGAACTGAAGAAGGGCGAACGCCTCACCCTCCAGGTGACCAGCGACCGTGCCGACACCCTCCACGTCCACGGCTACGACCGCGAGATCGCCCTGTCTCCCGGCCGGCAGGCCACCCTGACGCTCACCGCCGACCGCACCGGACTCTTCGAGGTCGAGACCCACGAGTCCGGACTCGTGCTGACCCAACTCGTCGTCCGGTGACGGCACTCGGCCCGCTGCCGCTCGCCCATGGCGTGGGCGCCCGGCACGACCTGCCCCTCTCGCCCTTCTACGCGTACGCCGGCGCCTTCGCCGCGCTCTTCGTCTCCTTCCTCTCGCTCGGCCTGCTCTGGTCCTCCTCACGCTTCCGCGGCGCCCGGGCGGGCCGTCCGCTGCCCGCCGTCCTCCAGCGCCTCGCGGACGCCCCCGCCACCCGCACCGCCCTCCGCGCGCTCGGCGCCGCCGCCGCTCTCACCCTCGTCCTCCACCTCCTCCTCGGCCCCGACGACCCGGACCGCAACCCCGCCCCCGGCGCCGTCTACGTCCTGCTCTGGGTCGGCCTCGTGCCCGCCTCCCTCCTCCTCGGACCCGTCTGGCGACTCCTCAACCCCCTGCGCTCCCTGCACGCGCAACTCCCCATGCGGCGCCCGCCCCGGCCGGTCCCCACCCGGCTCGGCATCCGGCCCGCGGCCGCCGGACTCCTGCTCTTCACCTGGCTCGAGCTCGTCGCCCCCGACAACACCGGCACCCCCGTCCTCCTCGCGGCCCTCGCCGTCCACAGCGCCGTCCAGCTCATCGGCGCCGCACGGCACGGCCCCGACTGGTTCGCCCACGCCGACCCCTTCGAGGTCTACTCCTCCCTTCTCGCCCGGCTCTCCCCGCTCGGCCGCCGCGCCGACGGGCGCCTGGTCCTGCGCTCCCCCCTCAACGGCCTCGACGCCACCCCACCCGCGCCCGGCCTCGTTGCCACCGTCTGCGTCCTCCTCGGCTCCACCGCCTACGACGGCCTGTCCGACAACCCCCGCTGGATCACCGCCCTCCAGACCTCACCCCTCGGCCGCACCCCCACCGCCACGCTCGGCCTGCTCGCCGCCGTCGCCCTCGTGGCCGCGCTCTACGGGCTGTGCGCCGGCGCCCTGCGCCTGCTCAACCGCGAACTCACCACCCCGCTCACCTCCTTCGCCCACTCGCTCCTGCCCATCGCCCTCGGCTATCTCGTCGCGCACTACTTCACACTCCTCGTCACTGAAGGACCACGCACCGTCATCATTGCAGCGGGCACTGACAACGCCCCCCTGCCCGCTCCCGCCCTCGGCCCCGGCGGCCTCGCCACCCTCCAGGTCGCCGCGATCGTCACCGGCCACGTCCTCGGCGTCGTCGCCGCGCACGACCGGTCCGTCCGCCTCTTCCCGGCCGCGCGGGCGGTCGCCGGCCAACTCCCGCTGTTCGCCCTGATGATCGCGTACACCCTCGGCGGGATCGGCCTGCTGATCGCCTGACGCCCACCGGAGCGGCATGATGGTCCCCGTGCCCCAGCCCACCCCCAAGCCCTCGCCCGCCCCGGGCCGGGCGCCCGCACTCCGCCGCGCCCCCGTCCAGCAGCGCAGCGCAGAACGCCTCGCCCGGATCCTCGAGGCCTGCGCCGAGCTCCTCGACGAGACCGGCTACGAGCAGCTGAGCACCCGCGCCGTCGCCGCCCGCGCGGGCGTCCCCATCGGCTCCGTCTACCGCTTCTTCGGCAACAAGCGGGCCATGGTCGCCGCCCTCGCCCACCGCAACCTCGACAGCTACGCCGACCGGATCGGCGCCGGACTCGCCGCGCTGCCCGCCGTCGACGCCCTGAGCGTCATCGACACGGTCCTCGACGCGTACATCGCCATGAAGCGGACCGTGCCGGGCTTCGCCCTCGTCGACTTCGGCGTCCCCTCCGCCGCCCCGGCCGAACCGGGCGACGAGGACCCCAACCACCTGGTCGCCGACCGCATCTGCGGCCTGCTCGCCGCCCCGCTCGGCCGGCCCGCCGACGCGGTCCTGCTGCGCAAGGTCCTCGTCGGCGTCGAGGCCACCGACGCCCTCCTCCGGCTCGCCTTCCGCACCGACCCGGCCGGCGACCCCGCCCTCATCGCCGAGACCCGCGCCCTCCTGCACGCCTACCTCGCGCCGTCGTTGGGTCAGGGCGCGTCGGACAGGTAGCGGCGCCTCGGGCCGGGCGGCCTGACCTTCCGCGCACCCGGGAGGGCATGCCTTTCCGGTCGGGCCCGGTCAGAGGCCTGTCGTACGTCCCTACCGGTCGGTATGCTCGCGCTTGCCCGTGCGCCACCGCCGCCCCCAGGGAGACCGCCATGTCGGAGACGTCCGTGCCGGAGCCCCTCGCAGCGGGGCCCCTCACGCCTGAGGGCTCCACGCCGTGGCCCCTCACGCCGGAGCCCTCCTCCCCGGAGAGCTCCACGCCGGAGCCCCTCACGCCGCAGCACGCCTCGCCCGAAAGCTCCACGCCGTCCACGGCCCCCCGCATCTGCCCGCTCTGCGAGGCGACCTGCGGGCTCACCCTCACCCTCGACGCGGGGCGCGTCACGGCCGCCCGCGGCGACCGGGACGACATCTTCAGCCGCGGCTTCATCTGCCCCAAGGGCGCCGCCTTCCCCGAGGTCGACGCCGACCCCGACCGGCTCACCGGCCCCCTCCTGCGGGAGAACGGCGTCCTGCGCGACGCCACCTGGGACGAGGCCTTCGACCTGATCGCCGCACGCGTCCGCCCGCTGATCGAGGAGCACGGGCCCCAGGCCGTAGGCATCGTCCTCGGCAATCCCAACGTCCACACCGTCGCAGGCGCCCTCTACCCGCCCCTCCTCATCGGCGCCGTGGGCACCCGCAACCTCTTCACGGCCTCCACGCTCGACCAGATGCCCAAGCACGTCTCCAGCGGACTGCTCTTCGGCGACGCCTTCGCCGTCCCGGTGCCCGACCTCGACCGCACCGACCACCTCCTGATGCTGGGCGCCAACCCGCTGGACTCCAACGGCAGCCTGTGCACCGCACCCGACTTCCCCGGCCGGCTCAAGGCGCTGCGCCGCCGCGGCGGCACGCTCACCGTCGTCGACCCCCGGCGCACGCGCACCGCCCGGCTGGCCGACCGCCACCTCGCCATCCGTCCCGGAGCCGACGCCCTCTTCCTCGCGGCCCTCGTCCACACCCTCTTCGCCGAGGGGCTCACCGACCTCGGCGCCCTCGAAGCCCACACGGCGGCCGGCGGCGTCGAGGAAGTGCGCGAGGCGATACGGGAGTTCACCCCCGAGGCGGTCGCCGCCGCCTGCGATCTGGACGCGGAGGCCATCCGTGCCACCGCCCGTGAGCTCGCCGCCGCCCCGACCGCCGCCGTCTACGGCCGGATGGGCGCGTCCACCGTCGCGTACGGCACCCTCGGCAACTGGCTCGTCGACGTCCTCAACATCCTCACCGGCAACCTCGACCGCCCCGGCGGCGCCCTCTTCCCGCTCTCCGCCACGACCCCCGCGCCCCGCCCCGCGGGCCCCGGCAAGGGCTTCGCGCTCGGCCGCTGGGCCAGCCGGGTCTCCGGCCACCCCGAGGCCAAGGGCGAACTGCCGCTCGCCGCCCTCGCCGAGGAGATCGACACCCCAGGCGAGGGGCGCATCCGCGCCGTCGTCACCGTCGCCGCCAACCCCGTCCTCTCCGCCCCCGACGGGCGGCGTCTCGACGCGGCCCTGGAGTCGCTCGACTTCATGGTCGCCGTCGACCCGTACCTCAACGAGACCTCCCGGCACGCCGACGTGGTCCTTCCCCCGCCGCCGCCCTCGCAGAGCGCGCACTTCGACTTCGCCTTCAACCAGTTCGCCGTCCGCAACCAGGTCCGCTACACCCCGGCCGCCGTCCCCCTCGCCCCCGGCCGCATGGACGAGTGCGAGATCCACGCCCGGCTGATCCTCGCGGTCTCCGGCATGCACGGCGCCCCGCCCTCGGCCGTGGACGACCTCGCCATCGACACCACCCTCGCCAAGGCCGTCGCCCAGGAGCACTCGCCGCTGTACGGGGCGGACCCCAAGGCCGTGGCCGCCGGCCTCACCGGGGCCACCGGGCCCGAGCGGCGTCTCGACCTGATGCTGCGCCTCGGCGCGTACGCCCGCTCGCACGGCCTCACCCTCGACGCCCTGCGTGCCGCGCCCCACGGCATCGACCTCGGTCCGCTCGCCCCCCGACTGCCCGGGCTCCTCAAGACCCGCAGCGGGCGCATCGAGCTGCTGCCCGCGCCGATCGCCGCCGACCTGCCCCGGCTGCGCGCGGCCCTCGGCTCCGTACCCGACCCGGGCACCCTCCAGCTGGTCGGGCGGCGCCATCTGCGCTCCAACAACAGCTGGCTGCACAACATCCCCGCCCTCACCGGCGGCTCCAACCGCTGCACGCTCCAGGTCCACCCGGCGGACGCGGCCCGGCTGGGCCTGACGGCGGGGGAGGCGGCCCGGATCAAGGGCGAGGGCGGGGAGATCGAGGCCGAGGTGGAGGTCACGGACTCCGTCCGCCCGGGTGTCGTGAGCCTCCCGCACGGCTGGGGCCACGACCGGCCCGGCACCCGGCTCGGGGTCGCCGCGGGCCGTCCCGGGGTCAACGTCAACCAACTGCTCGACGGCTCCCGGCTGGACCCCCTGTCGGGCACCGCCGTCCTCAACGGTTTCCCCGTCCACGTCGGCCCGGTCGGGTCACCCGGCGCGTGACCTGGGCGTGCCCTGGTCGGCGACCTGGCCTGTGACCTGGGGTTTTGCTCGTATTGCTCACACGTCAACGTCTTGTTAACGCCGGAAGGGGGCACCTACCGTCATCCGCACCGCCGCTCTGGCGGGTGTTCAAGGGTGAACGTGAGGTGTCCTCCCATGCTGACCATCCTCGGCTTCGCCATGATCGCGACCTTCCTGGTCCTGATCATGATGAAGAAGATGTCGCCGATCGCGGCGCTCGTGCTCATACCCGCGCTGTTCTGCGTCGCTGTCGGACAAGGGGCCCAGCTGGGGGACTACGTCATCGAGGGCGTCGGCAAGCTGGCGCCCACGGCCGCGATGCTGATGTTCGCGATCGTCTACTTCGGCGTCATGATCGACGTCGGTCTCTTCGACCCGATCGTCCGCGGCATCCTGCGCTTCTGCAAGGCCGACCCGGTGCGCGTCGTGGTCGGTACGGCGGTGCTCGCGGCCGTCGTCTCGCTCGACGGTGACGGTTCGACGACCTTCATGATCACCGTCTCCGCGATGTATCCGCTCTACAAGCGCCTCGGCATGAGCCTCGTCGTCATGACGGGTGTCGCCGCCACCGCCAACGGGGTCATGAACACCCTCCCGTGGGGCGGCCCCACGGCGCGCGCGGCCACCGCGCTCAAGCTGGACGCGGCCGACATCTTCGTGCCGATGATCCCCGCGCTCGGCGTCGGCCTGCTCTTCGTCTTCGTCCTCGCCTACGTCCTCGGCCGCCGCGAACGCAAGCGCATCGGCTACCTGAGCCTCGACGAGGTGCTCACCGAGAGGACCGAGACCGTCCTGGTGGAGGCCGGTGGCGGCACCGGACGTGACCGGGGTGCCGCGAAGGCCGCCGGTGTCGGCTCGGGCGCCGGACTCGGCTCGGGCGCCGGTCTGCCCGACGACGGTCAGGGCGAGAACGGCCAGGGTGACCACAGTCAGGGCAAGAACGGTCAGGGTGACGACGGCTTCCAGGGGCTCGACCCGAGGCGCGCGACGCTGCGGCCGAAGCTCTACTGGTTCAACGCCGGGCTCACCGTCGCCCTGCTCGCCGCGATGATCATGGAGCTGCTGCCGATCCCGGTCCTCTTCCTGCTGGGCGCCGCGCTCGCGCTCACCGTGAACTTCCCCAAGGTGGGTGACCAGAAGGCCCGGATCGCCGCCCACGCGGACAACGTCCTCAACGTCGCCGGCATGGTCTTCGCCGCCGCGGTCTTCACCGGCGTCCTCACCGGCACCGGCATGGTCAAGCACATGGCGGACTGGCTGGTCGGCGCCATCCCCGAGGGCATGGGCCCGCACATGGCGCTGGTCACCGGCGTGCTGAGCCTGCCGCTCACGTACTTCATGTCCAACGACGGCTTCTACTTCGGCGTTCTGCCGGTGCTCGCCGAGGCGGGCGCGGCCCATGGCGTGTCCCCGCTGGAGATCGCCCGGGCCTCCCTGGTCGGCCAGGCGCTGCACATGTCGAGCCCGCTGGTCCCGGCCGTCTACGTGCTCGTCGGCATGGCGAAGGTGGAGTTCGGCGACCACACGAGGTTCACGGTGAAGTGGGCCGCGCTGACCTCGTTGGCGGTCCTGGCGGCGGGGATCCTGTTCGGAATCATCTAGTCCGTACGGGACAGCCGAGGGCCGGACGGGTGGAAGTCGGAGGGTGGCGCGGCGAGGCGCCACCCTCCGTAGCTATGGGATGACAAATAGTCAGATTATCGGCCCTGCTGATCCGATGTCTGACGACTGGAGGAACCCCCGCATGACCGCTTCGGCTCTCCGCCCCCTGCTCTCCACGGCCGCGACCGCACTGGTCCTGAGCTCGGTCGCCCTCGCCGGGGCGCCCTCGGCGTTCGCCGCGCCCGGGGACGACGGAGACATCAAGGTCCACAACGCCGGCCCGAACCCGCCGCGCACGCCCGAGAACGACGAGCGCAACGTGCCCCAGGTGTGCCCGTTCTACTTCGCGGCCTTCAACTTCAACGACATCGTTCCGCCGTCGATCCACTGGGACATCTACAACCAGCCGCAACCCGGCAACGCGGTTCTCTCGGGCAACATCGCGCTGGACAGCAACGGCGACGGACACAGCATCGACCTGACGCTCCCCGACGGCATGTACAAGGTCGAGGTGACCTGGCCGGGGCAGCAGGGCGCCAAGAAGAGCAAGGTGTTCAGGGTCGAGTGCGCGACCCCGCCGCCCACCAACCCGCCCACCAACCCGCCCACCACGGGCGGCAACAACGGCGGCAACGGCCACCACAAGCCGCCCCACGGCCCGGTCGGCGCGGGCGGCGGCGGAGCGGCCGACTCCACCGGCACCACTGACGACGGCTCCGCCTTCGGCGTCGGATCCGCCCTCGCCGCGGGTCTCGCGGGCACCGCGGGTCTGATCCTCATCCGCCGTTCGCGCCGCCGCGACAATGGCGTCGCGTAGGACCGCCTCCTTGCGCAGGACGGCTCCCGCCGGCCGGGCTCCCCACCCTCTCCCGTACGGGCGGAGCCCGCGCCGGCCCCACCTGCGCGGCCTGGCCTCGCGCAGACCCACCACCCGGCGGCAACGCCGGCTCCTCAGGCTCACCAGAACCGTCGCCGTGACCCTGTCCCTGGTCATCGGCGGCGTCTGGTGGGCCGCCGACGACGGCGAAACGGCCGGACCGGCGCTCGCCGTGGGCCCCGCGGCCCACGGCGTGGCCCGGCCGGCCGCGGCGGACCCCAAGCCGAAGAGCACGCCGCGGGCCAAGGCGACGGCGAAGCCCCAGCCCCCGCCCGCCCCCCTGGGCCGCTCGCGGCCCACCACCCTCGCCGTCCCCGCGATCACCATCGAGGCCCCCGTACTCGGGCTCGACCTCGACGCGTCCGGGCAGCTCGCCACCCCGCCCGTCGACAATCCCCGGGTGGTCGGCTGGTACGCCAAGGGCGTGACGCCCGGAGAACGCGGCACCGCCGTCGTCGTCGGCCACCGGGACACCCGGACCGGCCCGGCGATCTTCCTCAACCTCAACTCGCTCGCCCCCGGCAACACGGTCCGGATCGCCCGCGCCGACGGCCGCGTCGCCGTCTTCACGGTCGACCGGGTCCGTACGTACGCCAAGTCGGCCTTCCCCGACGAGGAGGTGTACGGCGCCACGGGCCGTCCCGAGCTCCGCCTGCTCACCTGCGGCGGAAACTTCGACCGCAAGGAGGGCTACGCCTCGAACATCGTGGTCTTCGCCCACCTCACCGGTGTCGACCGGGAGATCTGACCACCGGGGCCCCCTCGGGCCGCGTCGACCGACCGCACCGGAACTCGCCTTCCGGGCCGGTCAGGGGCGACGCCCCGGCCCCGGAGGGCCCCGGTCCCTCTGCGCGCCCGCCGGATACGGTGGCCTTGCCGCGCGTCCGGCCTTGCCGCGCGTCCGGCCGCCCGTGCGTCCGGCCGCCCGTGCGAACTCCGCGGCGGCCTCCCGCGCGGCCCGGCGCGTCGAGCGCGACCGCGCATACTGCCCTGGTCTCCGTCTCGGCGAGCCGCCCGCCTGCCCGGCGGGCTGACGCCACCTCGGCCGCCGCCTCTGTCGCCGCTGTCCGCCTCGGCCGCTGTCACCTCGGCGGCCCGCCCGGGGCGCCCGTACGCCGGTGGCGCCGAGGCCATGCCATGTGCCATCCGCCGTGCCCGTCTCCGGCGGCCGGCGAGCAGCGCGAGCGCCCCTTCGGGGCGCCCCTCGTGCACGGCCGGTTCCGCCCGCGCGCGACCGCTCACTGCGCCTCGTACCGCGCGCCTGGTGGCTCCCGTGCGACCTGACGTGATGGACCGTTCCGCCGGACCGGCCGGTGCTTCCGTGCCCGGATCGGCCGGCGCTTCCGCGCGCGGCTCGGCCGCCCGTCTCCGTGCGCGAACCGGGCGCGACCCAGGCCGTGTGGCCGGCACCACACGGCCTTCGCCCTCGGCGTCCCCGACGGCCGTCCCGGCCGGCTCGCGGGCCTCGGGCCCCGGTCGACTCCTCGATCAGCAGGTGCGGCGCGGCCGGAACGGCCGACTCGACGCCGGCGCGGTTGCCCCCCGAGCGCAGCCCCCGCCGCCTCCGTGAAGCGGTCCTGGGGCCGGGCAAGGCGGAATCCGCCAGTTCGCGGCGGTCAGGGCTGTCCGGGCGGGCCGTGGACAGGGCGGGGGGCGGGAGGCGACGATCGCTCCGTACCGGGACGTACCTGGGACGAGCCCGTGCGGAGGAGCCCGGCGGGCCGGAGGGGCAGGGGCCTGGCGCCAGAAAACTAACAGCGCTAGTTTGGGTACTCGCGCGTAGCCCGGCCCGGCGACGACGCCGCCCGGACCACGCGCGGAACCGGTCGCCTCGGGCACCGCCCGGCGACGACCACCCGGAGAACCCGGCCCGGCCCCCGGCCCCGGCCGGCCGCACCCCCGGCCCCCGGCCGTACGCGCGAACACGCCCGGCCCAGGCCGTACGCGTACGCGCGTCCCGGCCCGGCCGGAGCCCGACGCGCGGCCGGACCACCGTCACGACCAGCGAGGAGAGACAGCGGATGAAGGCCCACGACGCGATGTACATCGGCGGGGAGTGGCGCGCCGCCGCCTCCACGGAGACGATCCCCGTGCTGGACCCGGCGACCGAGGAGGTCGTCGCCCATGTCCCGGCCGGCACCGCCGAGGACGTCGACGCCGCCGTGCGCGCCGCCCGCGCGGCCTTCCCCGGCTGGGCCGCCACCCCGCCCGCCGAGCGTGCCGCCCGGCTCGCCGCCCTGCGCGACGCGCTCGCGGCGCGGGCCGAGGAGATCGCCGCCACCGTGACCACCGAGCTCGGCGCCCCGCCGCAGCTCGCCGCCGCCGTGCACACCGGGCTGCCGATCGCCGTGGCCGGCTCGTACGCCGAACTCGCCGCGACCCACCCCTTCGAGGAGAAGGTCGGCAACTCGACCGTCTACTCCGAGCCGGTCGGCGTCGTCGCCGCGATCACCCCCTGGAACTACCCGCTCCACCAGATCGTCGCCAAGGTCGCCCCGGCCCTCGCCGCCGGCTGCTCGATCGTCCTCAAGCCCGCCGAGGACACCCCGCTCACCGCCCAGCTGTTCGCCGAGGCCGTGCACGAGGCCGGGGTCCCGGCCGGTGTCTTCAACCTCGTCACCGGCCTCGGCACGGTCGCCGGACAGGCGCTCGCCGAGCACCCCGACGTCGACCTCGTCTCCTTCACCGGCTCCACCGCCGTCGGCCGGAAGATCGGCGCGCTCGCCGGCGGCGCCGTCAAGCGGGTCGCCCTGGAGCTCGGGGGCAAGTCCGCCAACGTGATCCTGCCGAGCGCCGACCTCGGCAAGGCCGTCGCCGTCGGCGTCGCCAACGTCATGTCCAACTCCGGGCAGACCTGCAGCGCGTGGACCCGGATGCTGGTCCCCGCCGACCGCTACGAGGAGGCGGTCGAGCTGGCCGCCGCCGCAGTCGCCAAGTACGTCCCCGGGGAGCGCGTCGGCCCGCTGGTCAACGCGAGGCAGCGCGACCGGGTCCGCGGCTACATCGAGCAGGGCGTCGCCGAGGGCGCCCGGATCGTCGCGGGCGGCCCGGAGGCCCCGCGCGAGACCGGCTACTACGTCGCCCCGACCGTCTTCGCCGACGTCACCCCCGACATGACCATCGCCCAGGAGGAGATCTTCGGCCCGGTCGTCTCGATCATCCGTTACGAGGACGAGGCCGACGCCCTCGCCATCGCCAACGGCACCGTGTACGGGCTCGCCGGCGCGGTCTGGGGCGAGCCGGAGGAGGCCGTCGCCTTCGCCCGACGCATGGAGACCGGCCAGGTCGACATCAACGGCGGCCGCTTCAACCCGCTGGCCCCGTTCGGCGGCTGGAAGCAGTCCGGCGTCGGCCGCGAGCTCGGCGCGCACGGCCTGGCCGAGTACCTCCAGACCAAGTCCCTGCAGTTCTGAGCGCCGTACGACCCTGGCCGCACCGACCCGAAGGAGCCCCCCGCGTGATCCGCGCCGCCGTCCTGCCCGCCGTCGGCTCTCCCCTGGAGATCATCGGCATCGAACTGCCCGAGCCCGGCCCCGGCCAGGTGCGGGTCCGGCTCGCCGCCGCCGGCGTCTGCCACTCCGACCTGTCGCTGACCAACGGCACCATGCGAGTGCCCGTCCCCGCCGTTCTCGGCCACGAGGGCGCCGGCACGGTCGTCTCCGTCGGCGAGGGCGTCACCCATGTCGCCCCCGGCGACGGCGTCGTCCTCAACTGGGCGCCGTCCTGCGGCAGGTGCCACCCCTGCTCGCTCGGCGAGGTCTGGCTCTGCGCCGACGCGATGAGCGGGGCGGCGAATGTCCACGCCCGCACCGAGGACGGCACCGAGCTGCACCCCGGGCTCAACGTGGCCGCCTTCGCCGAGGAGACCGTGGTCGCGGCGAACTGCGTGCTGCCCGTGCCCGACGGCGTCCCCCTCACCGACGCCGCGCTGCTCGGCTGCGCGGTCCTCACCGGCTGGGGCGCCGTGCACCACTCCGCCCGGGTGCGGGAGGGTGAGACCGTCGCGGTCTTCGGCGTCGGCGGCGTCGGCCTCGCCACCCTGCAGGCCGCCCGGATCGCGGGGGCCGCGACGATCGTCGCGGTGGACGTGTCGCCCGAGAAGGAGGCCCTGGCGCGGGCCGCGGGCGCCACCGAGTACGTCGTCGCCTCCGAGACCACCGCCAAGGACGTCCGGAAGCTGACGGGCGGCCACGGCGTCGACGTGTCCGTCGAGTGCGTGGGCCGCGCGGCGACCATCCGCGCCGCCTGGGACGCCACCCGGCGCGGCGGCCGCACCACGGTCGTCGGCATCGGCGGCAAGGAGGAGAAGGTCACGTTCCACGCCCTGGAGATCTTCCACTGGGGCCGTACGCTGTCCGGCTGCGTCTACGGCAACTCCGACCCGGCGAAGGACCTCCCGGTGCTCGCCGAGCACATCCGCGCCGGCCGCCTCGACCTGAGCGCCCTGGTCACCGAACGCATCACCCTGGAGGGCATCCCGGGCGCCTTCGACAACATGCTGGCGGGCAAGGGCGGGCGCGCGCTGGTCGTGTTCTAGACGGGACCCGGGCGGAGCCTTCGTCGCGAGGGCTCCGCCGAGGGCCCCGCCGCAGTCCCGGCCGGACCGTCGTCGTCAGGCCGTCTCCCTCGGGGGCGGCCCGCTCAGGCCGGTTCCTTCCGGGCAGCCGGCTCCGTTCCGGCCGGCTCCGTTGTTCCGGCCGGCTCCTGCCGGGCCGGCTCCGTGGGCCCGGCCGCAGGCACCACGGGGGCCTTCGGCCGGGACCGCGAGACCGCCACGCCCGCCAGGCACAGCGCGCCGCCGCCGAGCGTGAGCAGCGCGGGCAGCTCGCCGAGCAGCGCCCAGGCCATCAGCACCACCAGGGCCGGTACGGCGTACGTCGTCGCGCCCATCCGCCCCGCCGTCGTACGGGCCAGGGCGTAGGCCCAGGTGGTGAAGGCCAGGGCGGTCGGGAACACGCCGAGGTACAGCATGTTGAGGGTCGCCGACAGCGGTGCCTCGGCCGCCTCCTCGACGAGCTGCCCGGCGAACGGCAGACAGGCCACCGCGCCGACCAGGCACCCGAAGGTGGTCACCTGCAGCGCGCTGCCGTGGGCGAGCGCGGGCTTCTGGGCGACGACCCCGCCGGCGTACGCCATCGCCGCGATCAGGCACAGCACCACACCGAGGACCGAGGCGTGGCTCTCGCCGGAGCCGCCCGACATCGAGAGGCCGACGGCCACCGCGCCGGCGAAGGACACGCCCATCCCGGCGAGCAGCCGCGGCGGCAGGGCCTCGCCGAGCACCTTCGCGCCGAGCAGGGCGATCAGGATCGGGCCGATGTTCACGACCATCGCGGCCGTGCCCGCGTCGACCTCCTGCTCGCCCCAGTTGAGCACCACCATGTAGACGCCGAACCACATCAGTCCGGACAGGGCGATGCCCTTCCAGGCGGCGCGCGGCGGCAGGCCCTCGCGCCGTATCAGAAGGACGATCCCGAGGACGAGGGAGCCGGCGAGGAGCCGCCCGAGGGCGAGGGCGCCGGGCGAGTAGGCGGCCCCCGCGCTGCGGATGGAGACGAAGGCGGAGGCCCACAGGACGACGGTGACACCGGCGGCGGCGAGCGCGAGACGGGAGGTTCGGTTCGGCATGGGACGACCGTAGGGCGCGGACCGTTCGGCGGTCACCGCAATATCCCGCGGGGGCGCCGGCCGGGTCATCGGAGCGCCGCCGGTTCGATGCCGAGGGCCGTGCGCAGTGCGTGTTCCCCGTCCGCCGTCACCTTCACCGCGCGCTCGGAACCGATCCGTACGCACCATCCGGCGTCCATCGCGTGCCGGCACAGCGCCGCGCCGGCGATCCCGGCGAGGTGCGGCCTGCGCTCGGTCCAGTCCAGGCAGCCCCGCGCGACGGGCCGCCGCCCCCGGGCCACGAGCGGAATGCCCTGCTCGGCGAACCAGGCCAGGCCGCCGTCGGTGAGCGCGAACCCGGTGTCCTGGCGCAGCAGTCCGCGTACGGTCATCGCCTCCGTGATGGCGATCCCCAGCCGGCCGGCGAGATGGTCGTAGCAGGTCCGGCCGCGCGCCATCGCCTGCCCGGCGCTCGCGGCCCGCAGGGTGCGCGGCGCCTCGGGCACGGCCGGTTCGGAGCGGGCGGCGAGGTCCTCGACGAGGTGGGCGATCCCGGCGTCGGCGAGCCGCACGTAACGGTGCCTGCCCTGCCGCTCCTCGGCGAGCACCCCGCCCGCGACGAGCTTGCCGAGGTGCTCGCTGGTGGTCGACGGCGCCACCCGCGCGTGCCGGGCCAGCTCCCCGGCCGTCCACGCCCGCCCGTCGAGCAGGGCGAGCAGGAAGGCGGCGCGGGTCTCGTCGGCGAAGAGGGCGGCGAGGGAGGCGAGGTCTTTGGGGGCCATTCCCTCAGGATGCCGCAGTCATGCTTCGGCCCCGGCCGAACCGTCCCCGCGCTCCTCCGGCGCTCCTCCGGCGCCCGACGCCGCCCGCCCGGCGGCCGTGCCCGGCCCTCCGCGCCGTCCAGCCGCGCCCGGCCTCCTGGCCCTCCGCGTCTACTCCGCCCGTCCCGTCGCCGTCCGTGCCGCCGCGTCCATGCCGCCTCGGCCTCCCGCCTCGCGCCCGGCCCGCCTAGGCGTTCACGCCCCGCGCCCGGCCCGCGCGCCCTTACGCGCCCCGCTCCGTCCCGTACGCCGCGAACTGGGCCTGCAGTCCGTCGAGCAGGGCGCGCAGGCCCGTCGTGAAGGCGCCCTCGTCGACCTTCTCGCGGTGTTCGGCGAGCAGGTGCGCCTGGCCGAGGTGGGGGTAGTCGGCGGGGTCGTAGGCGGTCTCGTCGTCGACGAAGCCGCGGGCGAAGGAGCCGAGCGCGGAGCCGGTGACGAAGTAGCGCATCAGGGCGCCGATATAGGTGGCCTGGGCCGGCGGCCAGCCGGCCCGGACCATCGCGCCGAAGACCGCGTCGGCGACCTTCAGGCCCGCCGGGCGGCGGCCCGGGCCCTGGGCGAGGACCGGGACGACGTGTGGGTGGTCGGCGAGCGCGGCCCGGTAGGACACCGCCCAGTCGTGGAGTGCTGTGCGCCAGTCACGGGGGTCGTCCGCCGCGAACATGGACAGGTCGATCTTGGCGCTGACCGCGTCCGCGACGGCGTCCAGGATCTCGTCCTTGGTGCGGAAGTGGTTGTAGAGGGAGGGCCCGCTCACGCCCAGCTCGGCCGCGAGCCGCCGGGTCGACAGTGCGTCGAGTCCCTCGGCGTCCACGAGCGCCGCCGCCGTCGCGACGATGCGGTCTCGGCTGAGGAGGGGCTTGCGCGGTCGGGCCATGGCGCACATAGTAGGCCTGGCCACGAAAACTAGCAGTGGTAATTAAGTTCTGGGAGAAGGCGGTGGCGCGGTGAATCTGGAGCTCAGCGAGGAGCAGGAGGCCGTACGGCGGCTCGCCGAGGACTTCGTCGCCCGCGAGGTCGCCCCGCACGTCGTGGAGTGGGACCGCGCCGAGGACGTCGACCGGGCGATCGTGAAGAAGCTCGGCGCCGTCGGCTTCCTCGGTCTGACGATCCCGGAGGAGTACGGCGGCTCCGGCGGCGACCACCTCTCCTACTGCCTCGTCACCGAGGAGCTGGGCCGCGGCGACTCCTCCGTGCGCGGCATCGTCTCCGTCTCGCTCGGCCTGGTCGCCAAGACCGTCGCCGGCTGGGGCGACGAGGAGCAGAAGCGGACCTGGCTGCCCCGGCTCACCTCCGGCGACGCCCTCGGCTGCTTCGGCCTCACCGAGCCGGGCACCGGCTCCGACGCCGGGAACCTGGCCACCCGCGCGGTCCGCGACGGCGACACGTACGTGATCAACGGCAGCAAGACGTTCATCACCAACGGCACCTGGGCCGACGTCGTCCTGCTCTTCGCCCGCAGCAACGACACCCCCGGCCACAAGGGCGTCTCCGCCTTCCTCGTGCCCACCGACACCCCGGGCCTCACCCGCCGCGCCATCCACGGGAAGCTCGGTCTGCGCGGCCAGGCCACCGCCGAACTGGTCCTGCAGGACGTCCGCGTCCCGGCGAGCGCGCTGCTCGGCCCGGAGGGGAAGGGCTTCTCCGTCGCCATGTCCGCCCTCGCCAAGGGCCGCATGTCGGTGGCGGCCGGCTGTGTCGGCATCGCCCAGGCCGCGCTCGACGCGGCGGTGCGCTACGCGGGGGAGCGCGAGCAGTTCGGCAAGCCCATCGCCTCGTACCAGCTGGTCCAGGAGCTGATCAGCGACATCGCCGTCGACGTGGACGCGGCCCGGCTGCTGACCTGGCGGGTCGCCGATCTGATCGACCGCGGCGAGGAGTTCGCCACGGCCGCGTCGAAGGCCAAGCTGTACGCCTCCGAGGCCGCCGTGCGCTCGGCCAACAACGCCCTCCAGGTCTTCGGCGGCTACGGCTACATCGACGAGTACCCGGTCGGCAAGCTGCTGCGGGACGCCCGCGTGATGACCCTCTACGAGGGCACCAGCCAGATCCAGAAGCTCATCATCGGGCGGGCGCTCACGGGTGTGTCCGCGTTCTGAGTACCCCGCGGCACGCTGCTGAGTATCCGGGCGGATGTGGCCGAGGCCACGTCCGCCCGATCCTGTCCGGCATGAGCGACACACCGGTCAAGCAGCAGAACACCGCCGCCTACTACCTGCAGGCCGTCATCTCCTTCGGGCTCGCCCTGGTGGCGGTGACCGTCGGGATCTACCAGCTGGAGGCGAGCGCCTGGGTGCGGGCCTTCCTCGCCGTATCCGTCCTCTACCTCACCACCTCCGCCTTCACCCTCTCCAAGGTCGTCCGCGACCGGCAGGAGGCGGGGCAGATCGTCAGCCGCGTCGACCAGGCCCGTCTGGAGAAGCTGCTCGCCGAGCACGACCCGTTCCAGAAGCTCTGACACCGCCGCATCTCTCTAAGCGCTTGCTCACCGGCGTTGTATGGTGTTCGTCCTTGGACGGCCCGAGAAGGAGTGTGCGATGAGCGCGGCGGAGGAGACCCCCGGCGGCGAGGAGATGCCGTGGGGCGAGGTCACGCCCGAGGCCGCCCGGCGCCTGCTGGTCGCGGCCGTCGAGGCGTTCGCCGAGCGCGGCTACCACGCCACCACGACCCGGGACATCGCGGGCCGGGCCGGCATGAGCCCGGCCGCGCTCTACATCCACTACAAGACCAAGGAAGAGCTGCTCCACCGGATCAGCCGGATCGGCCACGACAAGGCCCTGGAGATCCTGCGGGAGGCCGCCGACGGTGACGGCACGGCCGCCGAGCGGCTCGCCGACGCCGTACGGTCCTTCGTCCGCTGGCACGCCGAGCGCCACACCACCGCCCGGGTCGTGCAGTACGAGCTCGACGCCCTCGGCGCCGAGCACCGCGACGAGATCGTGGCGCTGCGCCGCGAGTCGGACGCCACCGTGCGGCGGATCATCAACGAGGGCGTGGCGGCCGGGGAGTTCGACGTCCCCGACGTGGCCGGCACGGCGGTCGCCGTGCTCTCCCTCTGCATCGACGTCTCGCGCTGGTTCAACGTGCAGGGCCGCCGGACGCCCGACGAGGTCGGCGCGCTCTACGCCGACCTCGTGCTGCGGATGGTCGGCGGTCAGAAGTAGTAGCGGGAGACCGACTCGGCGACGCACACCGGCTTGTCGCCGCCCTCGCGCTCCACGGTCACCGTCGCCGTGACCTGCACCCCGCCGCCGGCCTCCGTCACGTCGGTGAGGACGGCGGTGGCGCGCAGCCGCGAGCCGACCGGGACCGGGGCGGGGAAGCGGACCTTGTTGGTGCCGTAGTTGATGCCCATCTTCATGCCCTCGACACGCATGACCTGCGGGACGAAGGTCGGCAGCAGCGAGAGCGTGAGGTAGCCGTGCGCGATCGTCCGCCCGAACGGGCCGGTGGCGGCGCGCTCCGGGTCGACGTGGATCCACTGGTGGTCGCCCGTGGCCTCGGCGAACTGGTCGATCCGCTTCTGCTCGATCTCCAGCCAGTCGCTGTGCCCCAGCTGCTCGCCGACCCCGGCGCGCAGCTCCTCGGCGGAGGTGAAGATCCTCGGCTCGGCCATGTTCCTCGTCCCGTCTCT
This sequence comes from Streptomyces sp. NPDC053431, assembly GCF_044544925.1. NCBI lineage: Bacteria > Bacillati > Actinomycetota > Actinomycetes > Kitasatosporales > Streptomycetaceae > Streptomyces > Streptomyces sp. NPDC053431. The sequence goes on from NZ_JBITXX010000016.1 coordinate 121,769, forward strand.
CGGCAGTCTCAAAAGGTGGTGTCTAAGCGCTTGCTCAGGATGTGCGGGGAGGGCTCGCCTTGTCAACGGAACGGAACGGTCCTGACGTAGGGTCGACCGAGTGCCGCAGATTCCCGAGAAGATCCACGAGCTCACCGTCGGCCAGCTCTCCGCGCGCAGCGGGGCGGCCGTCTCCGCCCTCCACTTCTACGAGGCGAAGGGCCTCATCAGCAGCCGCCGCACCAGCGGCAACCAGCGCCGCTACGGCCGCGACATCCTGCGCCGGGTCGCCTTCATCCGCGCCGCGCAACGGGTCGGCATCCCCCTCGCCACCGTCCGCGACGCCCTGGCGCAGCTCCCGGAGGAGCGCACGCCCACGCACGAGGACTGGGCCCGGCTCTCGGCGACCTGGCGGACGGAACTCGACGAGCGGATCAAGCAGCTCGGCCGGCTGCGGGACCACCTCAGCGACTGCATCGGCTGCGGCTGCCTGTCCCTGGAGAAGTGCGTGCTCTCCAACCCCGACGACGTCTTCGGCGAGCGCCTGACCGGCTCGCGCCTGCTGCCCGAGCGCACGGAGGACTGACACCCCGCGGGGCCGCGGCGGCGGGAACGAAGGCGGCCAGCGAGCAGGAGCCCACCACCGCGGCACCGAAGGCGGCGGCGGAGAAAAGCGAGCAGGAGCCCACCACCCCCGTGGGTGGGCCCCTGCTCGGTCCGGGACGCGGGCGTCACTCGTACTCGGTGCCGCCCTTGCGGGTCAGATACGCCGGGCTGACCGCCTTCGCGATCGCCCGTCCGCCGACGACCGGGCTGTACCGCTCGGTCACCGGGCGGATCACGACCCCCTCGCGCAGATGCAGCGCGCGGCCGGAGACCGTCTCCCGACCGCTCGCCAGCGCGAGCACGGTGTCCAGGTCGTACGGACCGGTGTGCAGGCGCGGTACGAGCGGCAGCTCGCCCGGCTCCAGCACCTCGGCCGGGTCCAGCCAGCGCACCTGCCCGTCGATCTCGGCGGACACGTCGAACACGGCGAAGCCGAGCCCGTCCTCGGCGCGGGCGTTCGCCCCGTAGGCCAGGTCCTGCACCCCCGCGCCGTACACCTCGCCGAAGACGCCGACGCGGGTCGCCCCGAGCCGCTCGGCGAGGCGGGCGGCGACGGCGGGCACGCCGTGCGCGTGGACGGCGCGCCAGTACAGATTGCGCGGGTCCTCCTTCAGCGCGAGGCCCTTGGCGCCGAAGCCCTTGGAGGAGACTAGCGTCCGGTCCGCCTCGGCGAGATGGGTGACGAGGCAGGCCGTGCCGTGCAGCTTCTCGGTGAGGACCACCGGCTCGCCCGGCTCGAAGACGTCCGGGAAACGATGCAGGTTCTCGATCTCCACCCAGGGCAGCAGGTCCGGCTCCGCCGCCACCTCCCCGCTCATGGTCGGCGGGATCGGCGGCGCCCACTTGGTGATCCCGAGCAGCTCCGCGAAGTCCGTCCCTTCCTCCGCCGCCCGCCGGAGATCCACCCCGTCGAGCGCCTTCGGCAGGCACACCAGTCCCTGCGACAACTCCCCTCGCAGCCGTACCGCCTTGACCCGGTCGCTCGCCTTCCCGGCGAGCCGCCCGGTCAGCCCCAGTTCGTCGACCAGCGCGGCCGGCAGTACCGCCTGCTCCGGAATGTAGAGCGCGACGTCACCCGTGCGGTACCGGCCCTTGGCGACCACGGCCCGGTACAGCCCGACCTGCGCGAGTTCGAGCGCGTCGGCGTTGGGGTGGTCGTGGACGGTCAGGCTTTCGGCGGTGACGCGCAGCGTCGACATGTCAGAACTCCGGTCGCTCGGCGGGTTTCCCGTAGGTGGTCATCGCCGCACACTGTGCCGGGTCCGAATTCCCCTGGGCCAGCGGATTGTTGGCTGGTAGCGTCATCCTCTTCGCGGGGCGCGGCCCCGACGGAGTCCCGGCAGGACCACCGTGTCGACCGATCACCACACCCCCATGTCAGCGGCGCTCGCCGCCGCCCACCGCCGCGTGAAGCGGGTTTTCGCCGGCCGGACCGCGCGCCCCGGCGGCTGCGGATACTGCTACGCCCCACACGAGTTGGAGCTGCTGACGCTGCCCGACACGCCGGTCGGTGACGATCTTCTGCGGATGATGTTCCACGAGACGCCCGACCACTTCACGGACCATCCCGGTGTGATGCGGCGGCTGCTGCCGCAGTTCCTCGCGTACGCGGCCGAGGGCCGTTTCGCGGGGGCGGGATACCTGCCCACGGGCCTCGGCCGCACGGACTGGCAGCGATGGCCCCGTAAGGAGGCGGAGGCCGTCGACGCCTTCCTCGCCACCTGGTGGGCCGAGACGCTGGCCTCGCCCACGCCCCGTCCCGATGTGCGCACCGTCTACGAGCTGTGCGCCGACATGCGCCAGTCCGTGACGCCGATGCTCGACCACTGGGCGGCTCGCCTCGGCGCGGAGGCGGAGCGGCGGCACCTGGTGGCATGGCTGGACCACGGCATCGACGACCTCCTCCAGGACGACGCCTCGCGCTGGACGTCCGCCTGGGCCCCCGATCCGCTCGTGGAGGTGCGGGCCTGGCTCCTCCGGCACGCCTCCCACCTCGACGCCCGGGTCCCCCTGCTCGCGCTGCCGCCCGAGGAGCGGTGGATCGCCTACGCCGACATGGTCGCCGCGGCGGACTCGGCGAGCGCCGCCGACACCAGCTGAGCGTTCGAGCCCGCCGGCGTCCCGTCCGGGAGCAGCAGGGTGTCCTCCAGGCCGGTACGGGCGGCGAGGCCCAGCCGGCGCGCGAGCCGGAAGAGCGGCCAGGCCGCGGTCCCGCGGCCGTACAGCAGGACCGGGCGGGTGTGCGGCGAGCGGGCGAGCGTCGCGAGGAGGGCGATCGCCGCCTCCTCCGACGCGGCCTCCGCGAGGACGCGCGGCACCCGCGGTGCCAGGGAGGAGCGCAGGAAACGGGCCGGGCCGTCGGTGCCCTGGCGCAGCACCGCGTCGACGGCGACGCCCCGGTCGAGCAGCGCCGCCGCCAGGACCTCGGCGCCCGGTTCGTGCCACGCCACCGTCGCGCGGTCCGGCAGCGCCGTCCAGGAACGGACCCGGGCGAGCCGGCGGACCGGGTCGGGCTCCGCCGACGCACCGGTCGTCACGCCGACCGGCACGGTCACGGCCGCGCGGAGCGCGGCCAGGGTGTCGGCGAGCACCCGCGGCGAGAGCGTGTCGCCGCCGCAGGGCGTCCTGGGATGGACGTGCACCTCGTCCGCGCCGGCGGCCACGGCCGCCCCGGCCGCCTCGGCCATCGCGACCGGGGACATCGGCACCGCCGCGCCGTCCCCGGGCCCGCGGCCCCCGTTGAGACAGACCTGGAGCATCAGGCCACCGACGCCAGCCGCGGCACGCCCTCGCCGCGCGTCCGGGCGAGCGCCCGCGGCGTCAGCACGGCGCGGGGTATCAGCACCCCGCAGTCCGCGCACACCGGCCCGAACCACGGCTCGTCCCGCAGCTCGGCCCGCCATTCGATGTGCGGCCCCGCGCACACCGGGCAGCGCTCGCCCGGGCCGCGCCGCAGCGCGTCCACGAGCCGGCCCACCACCTCGGGCAGCGGCGCCGACGGATGGTGGGCGGGGTCGTCGCAGCGGGCCACCCCGTTGCCGCCCCAGATTTTGCGGTGCCACTCGTCGAGCGCGCCCGGCCGGCGCAGCCCGCCCTGTTTCTCGCGCCGCCGCCGCTCGGCGAACTCGCTCTCGTACGCGAGCCACACGGCCCGCGCCGCCTCCAGCTCCTCGAGCGCCGCCACGAGGCGCCCCGGGTCGGCGTCCCGGTCCTCGGGCCCGAATCCGTGCCTCCGGCACAGATGATCCCAGGTCGCCCTGTGCCCGTACGGCGCGAACCGCTCCAGGCACTTGCGCAGCGAATAGCGCCGCAGCGCCGTGTCGCTCCCAGGATCGCGGACCTGTCTCGCAAGACTCCGGAACCCGGCCATCGTCTGCCACCTCCGTCGCTAGCACCGGCGATATGAGATGGACGAACGAGCCGCCCGTCCTGTTCCATCGATTCGACGATGGAAGCCATCAAGGGTGCCGACGGGAGACACGGTGCGAGAGGCGCTGCTGGGACTCACCGAGAACCCGGCCCTGGCGGCGCAGCTGTGCGAGCGGCTCGCGAGTGGCGGCGAGGAGGAGCCGCTGCCCCCGGCTCGCGGGCCGCGAGGAACCGCCACCGCGCAGGTCGGAGGCCTGCTGAGGGTCAGTGAGGCGCCCCGCCGGTGACAATGGCCCGGCCCGTGCCCATGGCCCGGCCCCGGCCCCGACGGTGACGTGGCCCCGCACGTCATGCGGTCCGGCGCCGTTCACTCGCCGAAGCGGCCCGCGCGGGCCACCAGGCGGGCCAGCTCCTCGTGGCAGATGTCGCTGTGTTCGGACACCACCTGGGCGGCGTCCACGCTGATGCAGCCCGATGCCGGGAGGCCGTCGCGCAGGGCCGCTGCCAGGGTGCGGGTCAGGGTGCCGGGGACGGCCTGGACGCCGTCGTAGCCGATGGCCCACCAGCGGCGGTCCTCCTGGCCGATGAGCGAGTGGTCGTCGCGGGCCAGCCGGGAGGCCAGCGGGTAGAAGACGCGCAGGGCCGAGTCGTGCTGCGAGTGGCAGGCCACCAAGGGGCCGTCGACGCGCGACTGGAGGTCGCGGAGCGAGCCGCCGTGGTCCTGGGCGTGCGGCAGCCGGGCGGCGAAGGCGTAGTGCGAGAAGGCGCCCTGGATGAGCGTCAGCGACTTCACGTTGCGGGCGTCGGCGGGCACCCCGCGCAGCGCGTGGGCGACGAGCCGGCCGCCGAAGCTGTGCCCGACGAGATGGACGCGCAGGCCGGGCGCCGTGCGGGAGAGTTCGCCGAGCAGCGGGCCGAGCCCCCGCTCGCCGACCACGCCGGCCCGGCACTTCATCGTGTAGTACGTGGCCTGCCGCAGGGCCTCCCGGGCGCCCTTCCACAGGCGCTTCAGCCGGTCGCCGCCGAGCAGCGACTCCGCGACCCCCGGGCCCGCCGCGCTCTCCTGCGCGTCGGCGAACATCCCGTAGACCGCCGGCGGATCCCCGACCAGGAAGCCGGGGATGTCGGTGCCCGCCAGGCCTTGCCGGTCCGTGTCCGTCAACTCCCTGAGCAGCGCGGCGAACTCGACGAGCGCGGCCTCCTCCGCCGGCTCCTCCTCGGCCAGCTCCGCGAGCCGCCGGACGGTCGCCGCCCGCTCCGGCACGACCGCGGCCAGCGAGTGGAAGTCGGGGACCGGCTCGTCGGAGAACATCATCGAGGGCCACACCAGGCCGGCGTAGCCGAGCCGCACGCCCGGGCCCGTCACCCCGGGGAAGGGTTGGAAGAAGCGGTCGAAGAGGCCCGTCGCCACCGACGGCGAGTTGTTCCAGCCGTGGGCGAAGACCACCAGGTCCGTGCATCCCTGCCGGGCCAGGGCCGCCAGGGCGCCCGCCTGGCCGGCCGGGCCGTCGCCGTCCTTGTCGAACACGACCTCGCGGTACGGCTCGACACTCGTCACCGTCATGGCCCCGTCCCTCCGCGTCGAAGGCGCGCCGCCGCCCGGGCGTTCCCGGACATTCTTCCCCGGCGGAGGGACGGCCAGTCGTCAGCCGCGCCGCCGCGCCGCCGTGATCACCGGGAAGTGCACGACCGCGTCGTACGAGGTGCCCAGGCGTACGTCCGTCACGTCGCCCGGCCACGGGTACGCGGTGCCGATCGACCGGGTCGGCCGGGCCACGTCCAGCCACTTCCGGGCGGCCGGGGTCGCCCTGCGCAGGTCGAGCACGAAGGGGCGGGCCGCGACCCGGTCGAGGACGTGGGCGTTGCTGTCGGCGCCCAGCGGACCGACCGTGAAGACCCGTACCGGCTCGCCCGCCTCCCGTGTGTCGTGCGCGTTGAAGGAGCCCCGCCCGAAGGAGGCGCCGACGCTCACGTAGTCCCGGCCCAGCGCGTCGCGCAGGAAGGCGCCCTGGGTGCGCGGGTACTGCTCGGGCCAGGTGGTCTCGTACGTGAGGTGCCCGTTGTGCGCGGACACCACCATCCGGTCGCCGGTGTGCCGCTGCCACCACACGGTGTTCTCGGCCATGATCCGGTCGCGGTAGAGCATGGCCTGCGCCGTGCCGCTCTCGGTGCCGAGCTCGTACGTGTACTCCGTGCCGACCTGGGCGATCGCCCGGGCGTGCTGCACCGCCCACGCGTGCGCCGCGCGGTCCTCGGGAGCGGCGGGCCGCTGCCCCTCCAGGAGGGCGAGGGCCCGGTTCACGTCCGCGGCCATGGCCCGGCGCTCGGCGAGCGGCTTCGTCAGGTAGGCGCTCATCCAGCTGTCGACCGGGCCGGACGGGCGCGAGCTCCGGTACAGCTCGCGGAAGCGGGGGAGCAGCTCCGGCCGGGTCCGGGCGACGTAGCCGGTGACCTCGTCGAAGAGGTTGGGCCCCGCGTAGCCGAGGTCGTTGCCCACGAACCGCACCGGGTGGTCCGGGTGGCGCTCGTTGTGCCGGCGCATCCAGACGAACAGGTCCAGGTACTCCTCGTTGTTCCAGAAGGCGTACGAGTTCTGGAACTCGTCGCTCATGATCTTCCGGATGTCGCCCTCGCCGGTCCGCACATAGGCGTCGACGAGCAGGCCGGTGCTCCAGGGCGCCTCCAGCGCGAAGGCGGTGAACCCCTGTTCCTCCACGAGCCGCTCGAAGATCCGGTGCTTGGCCGTGAAGAACTCGGCCGAGCTGTGCGTGGCCTCGCCGAGACCCACCACCTTCGCCGCGCCCACGATCCGTTTCAGGGCCGGGCCGTCGTCCAGCGGGCGGGCGGTGACGGCGAGTTCACGGGCGGGATCGCGGGCCGGGCCGGGCCCGGGCGGTTCGGCCGCGACCGCGGCGGGGGCGAGCAGGCCCACGCAGAGGGCGGCCAGCAGGGCGGCGAGGGGGCGGCGGCGACGTCGTGAGAGAACGTTCATGACCTCAGCCTCCGTTCCGGGGACCGGGCGGGGACATCCCGCCCGCCCCCGTAACCGCGCGGGGGCCAGCCCCCCTCTCAGTGGTACATCAGATACTCCCGCCGCACCGCGTCGAAGGCCGCCAGGTCGCTCTCCCAGGCGCCCACCACCTCGTCCGCCGGCGCGCCGGCGTCGATCATCGTGCGGACGCGGGCCGAGCCGGTCAGCTTGTCGATCCAGTGGTCCGCCCGCCACGCGAAGCCGCTCCATACGCGCCGGGCGGTGACCAGCAGGGCGATCCCGGTCCGCACCGGGTCGAAGACCTCCCGGTCGTGCACCATCAGCTGCACCCCGCCGACGGTCCGGCCCTGGAACTTCGAGAAGGTCGGCGCGAAGTACGCCTCCCGGAAGCGGACGCCCGGCAGGCCGAGCGCGTTCGCGGCCTCCGCCCACCGGCCGTCGATCCCCTCCGCGCCGAGCAGTTCGAAGGGGCGGGTCGTGCCCCGCCCCTCGGAGAGGTTGGTGCCCTCGAAGAGGCAGGTGCCCGAGTAGACGAGCGCCGTCTCGGGCGTCGGCATGTTGGGGCTCGGCGGCACCCACGGCAGCCCGGTCGCGTCGAAGAAGTCACCGCGCCGCCAGCCGCTCGCCGCCACCGTCTCCAGCGCCACCGGCCGCGCCAGGAACTCGCCGTTGAACAGCCGGGCGAGCTCCGCCACCGTCATCCCGTGCGCCTGCGCGATCGGCTCGCGGCCCACGAAGGTCGCGAACGCCCGGTCCAGGACCGGCCCGAGCGCCGCCCGCCCGGTCACCGGGTTCGGCCGGTCCAGCACGACGAACCTCTTGCCCGCGAGCGCGGCCGCCGCCATGCAGTCGTAGAGCGTCCAGATGTACGTGTAGAAGCGGGCGCCGACGTCCTGGATGTCGAAGACGACCGTGTCCACGCCCGAGGCGGTGAAGACGTCCGCGAGCGGCTGACCGCTCTTCAGATAGGTGTCGTAGACGGGCAGCCCGGTCGCCGGGTCGTCGGAGCGGCCCTCCGAGCCGCCCGCCTGCGCGGTGCCGCGGAAGCCGTGCTCGGGGCCGAACACGGCCACCAGGTCCACCCGCTCGTCGGCGTGCATGACGTCCACGACGTGCCGGGCCTCGGCCGTGATCCCGGTCGGGTTGGTGACCACGCCGACCCGCTGCCCGGCGAGCGCCGCGTAGCCGTCGGCGGCCAGCCGCTCGAAGCCGGTGCGGACCCGCCGGCCCCGCCCGGCCGGTGCGTCGGCGGCCGCCGGGGCCGCTCCCGCGGCGGACCCCGCCGCCAGCGCGCCGCCCGCGGCCAGCAGACCTCGTCTGGACAGGCTCATGGAAACCTCCTTGATCGCCTTCCCTGACATGGCCCCGCACGCTAGCGCCCACCGCCGCCGCGCGGAACGAGGCGTGCGGGACGGGCTGCCGACGACCCCTTCCCCGACTCCATACCGACTGGTTAGTCTGCCAGCACAGCCGCAACGGAGAGGTGGACCGCATGAGCACGGTGCAGGGCGCGGGAGTCGTCGTCACGGGGGCGGGAGGCGGTATCGGCGCCGCGCTCGCCCGCCGGTTCGCCGCCGAAGGGGCCCGCGTCGTCGTCAACGACCTCGACCCGGACCGCACCAAGGCCGTCGCCGACGAGATCGGCGGCGTCGCCGTCCCCGGCGACGCGTCCGCCGTCGTCGAGGAGGCCCGGGCCGCGCTGGGCGGGACCGTCGACGTCTGGTGCGCCAACGCCGGGCTCGCCTCGCCCGGCGACGCGTTCGCCGACGAGGAGGTCTGGGCCGCCGCCTGGGACGTCAACGTGATGGCCCACGTCCGCGCGGCCCGGGCGCTGCTGCCCGACTGGCTGGAGCGCGGCAGTGGCCGCTTCGTCTCCACCGTCTCGGCCGCCGGACTGCTCACGATGGTGGGCGCGGCCCCGTACAGCGTCTCCAAGCACGGCGCGTACGCCTTCGCCGAATGGCTCTCGCTCACCTACCGCCACCGCGGCCTCAAGGTCCATGCCATCTGCCCGCAGGGCGTGCGCACCGACATGCTGACCGCCGCCGGATCGGCCGGCGAGCTGGTGCTCGCCCCCACCGCGATCGAGCCCGGGGCCGTCGCGGACGCACTCTTCGACGCCATCGACGCCGACCGCTTCCTCGTCCTGCCGCACCCCGAGGTCGCCGGTTACTACCGGGCCCGGGCGGCCGACCCCGAGCGGTGGATCGGCAACATGAACCACATCCAGCAGAAGTGGGAAGGGGCAGACGCATGACGGACGCCACGCGAGGAGCACGGGCCGGCGACGGTACGGGCACGGGTACGGACCCTGCCGCGCACGCCACGGGTACGGCCACGAGCCCGGCCGCTCACACCACGGGTACGAGCACCAGCCCCGCCACGGACGCCACGGCCACGGACGCCTCCCGCACGCACCCCGGCGGCGCCGGCTCGATCTACGCCGCCAAGCCCTGGCTCGGCAAACTCACCGACGCCCAGCGCGCGCCCGTGAACCCGCCGCCCACCGTGCTGCACGCCTTCCGGGCGGCCGCCGCCCGGACCCCCGACCACCCGGCGCTCGCCTACTTCGACGCCCGGATCTCCTACCGCGAGGTGGACGCGCTCTCCGACTCCGTCGCCGGGCACCTCGCCGCCCGCGGCGTCGAGCGCGGCGACCGGGTCGTGGTCATGCTGCAGAACAGCCCGCACTTCGTCCTCGCCCTGCTGGGCGCCTGGAAGGCCGGAGCCACGGTCGTCCCGCTCAACCCCATGTACAAGGCCGCTGAGGTCGCCCACGCCCTGCGCGACTCCGGCGCCCGTGCCGTGATCTGCTCCGACCGCGCCTGGGACGACTACGTGCGCGACACCGCCGCCGAGACCGGCGTCGCCGCCGCCCTCACCGCCGACGAGCGCCAGCTGCAGACCCGCGACGACGCCCGCGTCCTCGGTTTCGCGCCCGTCCCCACCGAGGTCGACGACCTCCTCGCGGTCGCCCGCGCCGGCCACCCCGCCCCGGCCGGGCGCGAGCTCGTCACCGACGACATCGCCCTGATCAGCTACACCTCCGGCACCAGCGGCACCCCCAAGGGCGCGCTCAACCTGCACCGGGGGATCATGCACAACGCCGAGCGCCAGCGCACCGGCCACCCGATCCCCCCGGGCGGCGTCTACTTCGTGCTCGCGCCGCTCTTCCACATCACCGGACACGTCTGCCAGCTGGCCACCTGCTTCGCCAACGGCGGCACGCTCGCCCTCGCGTACCGCTTCGAGCCGGGGGTCGTCCTCGACGCCTTCCTGGAGCACCGGCCCGCGTACACCGTCGGCCCCTCCACCGCCTTCATGGCGCTCGCCGCACACCCGGCGGCCACTCCCGACCACTTCTCGTCCTTCCTCGTGGTGTCCTCCGGCGGCGCTCCCGTGCCCCCCGCCCTGGTCGAGAAGTTCCGCGCGGGCTTCGGCCCGTACCTGCGCAACGGCTACGGCCTCACCGAGTGCACCGCGCCCTGCGCCGCCGTACCGCCCGAGCACGAGGCGCCCGTCGACCCGGCCTCCGGCACCCTCTCGGTGGGTCTTCCCGGGGCCGACACCGTCGTCCGGATCGTCGACGAGGACGGCGCCGACGTCCCCTTCGGCACCCACGGCGAGATCGCCGTCAGCGGCCCCCAGGTCGTCCCCGGCTACTGGCGGCTGCCGGAGGCCACCGCCGCCACCTTCCCGGGCGGCGAGCTGCGCACCGGTGACATCGGCTTCATGGACGAGGACGGCTGGCTCTACGTCGTCGACCGCAAGAAGGACATGATCAACGCCTCCGGCTTCAAGGTCTGGCCGCGCGAGGTCGAGGACGTCCTCTACACCCACCCGGCCGTCCGCGAGGCCGCCGTCGTCGGCGTCCCCGACGCCTACCGGGGCGAGACCGTCAAGGCGTACGTGAGCCTCCGCCCCGGCGCCGAGGTGAAGCCGGCCGAGCTCTCCGCGTACTGCGAGCAACGGCTGGCCGCGTACAAGTACCCGCGCGAGGTCGAGATCCTGCCGGAGCTCCCCAAGACGACAAGTGGGAAGATCCTCAGGCGGGACCTGCGTTCCCGCACATGAGCACGAGCACGAAGGAAAGGCGGCACCGCATGGCCAGGACGACCGACGGGAACGGCGTCCCCGTGCCCCAGAGACTCCTCGCCGCCGCCACCCGGCTCTTCGCGGAGCAGGGCTACGACCGGACCTCCGTCCAGGAGATCGTCGAGGCGGCGGGCGTCACCAAGGGCGCCCTCTACCACTACTTCGGCTCCAAGGAGGATCTGCTCCAGGAGGTCTACGCACGGGTCCTGCGGCTCCAACAGGAGCGGCTCGACGCCTTCGCGGACTCCGACGCGCCGATCCAGGAGCGGCTGCGGGGCGCCGCCGCCGACGTGGTCGTCACCACCATCGAGAACCTCGACGACGCGTCGATCTTCTTCCGCTCGATGCACCACCTGAGCCCGGCGAAGAACAAGCAGGTACGGGCCGAGCGGCGGCGCTACCACGAGCGCTTCCGGGCGCTGATCGAGGAGGGGCAGCAGGCCGGGGTGTTCTCCACCGCGACCCCCGCCGACCTGGTCGTCGACTACCACTTCGGCTCGGTCCACCACCTGTCCACCTGGTACCGGCCCGACGGCCCGCTGACCCCGCAGCAGGTGGCCGACCACCTGGCGGACCTGCTGCTGCGGGCCCTGCGCCCCTGATCCGCCGGACAGCGCGGTATAACTGCTCCGTGGCGGGGGACACGGAGCGCACGACGGGGGCCGGGGACACGGACGGCGCGGGGCGGCGCGAGCCGGGCCGCGAACTCGTGGTCGTCGGCGTGGGCAGCTACGACCACGCCGCCGAACTGGAAGCCGTCCCGGCGGAGTTACGGGCCGCCGTCCGCCTCTTCGGCGGGCTCGGCTACCGCCTCGACGAGCGGATCGACGACCCCACCGCCGAGGAGCTGCGCGGTCGTCTCCGCGACTGGGCCTACCGGGCCGACCGATCGGCCTCCGCCGTCGTCCTCTACTGGACCGGCCACGGCGTCGAGGAGGACGACCGGCACTACCTGCTCTGCCGCGACAGCCAGGAGGGCCGGCTCCTGGGGACGGCGATCGCCGCCGAGGACGTCACCCGCTACGTCCTGGAGTCCCGCGCCCGGCGCGTGCTCCTCGTCATCGACACCTGTCACGCCGGGCAGGGCGCGGACGACGCGGCCGACGTCGCCGAGCGGCTGACCGCCGCCGTCCGCGCCGGCGCCGGCGAGAGGCGCCGCAAGCTCACCGACTTCGTGGTCGTCGCGGTCGCCCGCGCCGAGGAGTTCGCCCACACGATGGCGTTCACCACCGCCCTGGAGACGGCGCTCGACCGGCTCTCCGTCTCCCGGAAGCAGCGCCGCCTCGCCGTGGAGCAGGTCGTCGAAGCCGTCAACGACGTCTACCGCGGGGCGGGCCTCGAGCAGACCGCCAGTGTCCATGTCAGGAGCCAGGGCTTCGCCTTCTTCTCCTTCGAGAACTCCGGCTACCGCCCCGAGGCCGCCGGGGACGACGCCCAGGACCTCGCCGAACTGCGGGTGCGGCTCAGCCCCGAGGGCCGCCGCCGGCGCGCCGAGCTCGAGAACCACTTCGCCCCCCGCGGCCGGGGCTTCACCGACGCCCAGGGCGCCCGCACCGGCTCCTACTTCGTCGGCCGCACCGCCGAGCTCGACCGGCTCACCGCCTGGCTGGGCCACCGGGAGAGCGAGTGGGGTCGTGGCGTCGCCGTCACCGGCGGGCCCGGCGTCGGCAAGTCCGCCCTGCTCGGGCGACTGCTGCTCGGCGCGGGCAAGGACGTGCACACCGCGATCCACGCCCGGCACCGCTTCCTGGAGGACGTCACGGCCGGCATCGCCGACGCCGCCGGGCTCGCCGGGGAGGCCGCCACCTCGCCGCGGGCCCTCCTCGCGGCCCTCGCCGCGCGCCGCGAACCCCTCCACATCCTGGTCGACGCCCTCGACGAGGCCGGCGAGACCGGTGAGGGAGGGCAGCCGGACGGCGCGGCCGGTCCGGCGGACGCGACGGACGCCTCGGAGCCCCGCCGCATCGCCACCGAACTCCTCGTCCCCCTGGTCCGGATCCCCTGCGTCCGGCTCCTCGTCGGCACCCGGCGGCACGTCCTGGACGCCTTCGACGGCGAGTTCTCCGTCCTGGACCTGGACACCACCCTGGAGGCGGCCACCGCCGACATCGCCCGCTACGCGCGCAGCCTGCTCCTGGCCCCCGACGGCCCCGGCAGCACCAGTCCGTACGACGAGGCCGCGGCCGCGCCCGTCGCCGAGGAGATCGCCGCCCGCGCCCTCGGCGCCTTCCTCTCCGCCCGCATCGCCGCCCGGGTGCTCGCCCGCGCCCCGCGCCCCATCGACGTCACCGAGCCCGACTGGCGCCACCAGGTCCCCGAACTCGGCGAGACCCCCGGCGTCACGTTCCTGCGCGTGCTGCGCCGCCGCCTCGCCACGACCCGGCCCGGCGAGGCCGAGCGCCGCCACGCCCTGCTCGCCGCCCTCGCGGTCGCCGAGGGCCCCGGCCTCCCGCCCGACCGGGTGTGGCGGGCCCTCGCCGCGGCCTGTCTGCCGCCCGGCTCGCGTCACGAACCCTTCGACTGGGACGAACTCGCCGGGCTCCTCGCCTTCGCCGGCGAACACCTCGTCGAGGAACTGGACGCCGACGGGCGGTCCGTCTACCGCCTCTACCACCAGGCGTACGCCGACGCCCTGCGCACCACCCTCGACCCGGACGTCCGCGAGCGGGCCGCCCACGCCCTGCACGCCCTCGTCCCCGAACGGCCCGGCGGAGGCCGTGACTGGGCGGCCGCCCCGCCGTACGTCCTGCGCCATCTGATCGAGCACGCCGAGGGCACCACCCTGCTCGACACCCTCGCCGGCGACCCGGCCCTGCTGCTCGCCGCCGACCCCTCCGCGCTCCACCGCGTCCTGAACCGCGCCGACTCCGGCCCCGCCCGGGCCGCCGGCCGGGCCCTCGGCCACTGCGCCGCGCTGCTGCGTGCCACCGACGACCCCGGCACCCGCGCCGCCCAACTCCGGCTCTCCGCCTTCCAGACGGGCGCCGACACGCTCGCCCACGCCGTACGGGAGCGCTGGCCGGACCTCCCGTGGGACACCGAGTGGGCCGAGGTGACACCCGTCCCGTACCGCACCATCGGCACCTTCACGGGCCGGGTGACCGGCGCGGCCGTCGCCGGCGTGCACGGGCGCCCGGTCCTGGTCACCGCCGAGGCGGAGGGCGGCGGCGTGCGGGTGTGGGACTGGGCCGACGGCGGGCCGCTCGGCGCGCTGCCGGGGGACTTCGGCCCGGTCCGGGCGGTGCGCACCGTGCCGGGCCGCCCCTGGGCGGCGCTGTGTGCCGACGGCCGGGCCTGGCTGTGGGACCTGGAGACCCGCGACCTGATCGACGCCGCCGAGGTGCCGGGGCTCGTCGACTGCGCCCTCGCCACGCGCGGGGGCGAGCCCGTCCTCGTGACGGTGGACGACCGCGGCAACGTGACCGCGGGGGCGGCGACCCACCGCCCGAGGACTCCGTCCCCCTACCGGCCGGCCCGGATCGCCGTCGCCCCGCACGGCGAGGACGGCGGCCTGCTGGTGGCCGTCGCCTGGCGGCACCGCACGCCGGGATCGCCACGGCGGGCCCTGCTCACGCTCACCGCCCTCGCGCCCGACGGCCGCGTCCTGGACCGCCGGCGGCACAGGCTGCGCGGGCGCACGGTCTCGGCGCTCGCGTTCCGGGACGGCACCCTCGCCGTCGCCACCGAGCGGGCCTTCCAGCTGTCCTCCCGGCGGCGCAAGGTGTACGTCACCGACACCGGCGGGCCGCGCGTGGTCGAGTGGGCGGGCGGCTCGCGCGCGGCGGCCGCGCTCCACCTCGCCCCCGGCCCGCTCTGTCTCGTCGCCGGCGCGCACGAGGTGGTGGCCGTCGACGTCGAGGGCCGCGTGGTGGGACGCACCGGCACCGACGCGGCCGTGACCCGCCTGGTGACCGTCGGGGACGGGCCCGAGGTGCTCTCCTGGAGCCGTAGCGCCTTCGCCGCCAAGGCCTGGCGGCTGGAGACCGCCACCGCCGGGGCTGCGCCGGCCCACGGCATGCTGCGGACCGGCGTGAGCGACGGCCGGCCGGTCGTGGTGTCCCGCCGCGGTCCCGTCGTGCGCATGGTGGACGGCGCCACCGGCGCCCTCCTGGGTGAGGTGGCCGACCCCCGCCACGACCTGGACGCCGTGGCGAGTACCGGAGCCCCCGTCCTCCGCCGGCCCCGGCGCGGCGACCTCGTCCACTGGACGGCGGGGAGCGCGACCCCGCTGCCCGACCAGAGGCTCCGCCAGGTGAAGTGGCTGGACGTGGCGGTGCTGGACGGCTCGCCCCGGCTCGTGGTCGTCGGCAGCCCCGCGCTGGACACGGACTGGATCGCCCTGCGCACCTTCGAGGGCGAGTGGAGCGCCAGGGCGGGCATGCCGCTCGACGCGGTGACCGGGCTCCGACAGGTGGAGGCCGACGGCGGGCTCGTCGTCGCGGTGCGGGGGCGCGAGGTGGTCAGCTTCCACTCGGGCGACGACCTGAACCTGGAGATCACGGAAACGTACCACCGGCTCGTCGTGTTCGCCCTGCCCGAGGCGGCGGTCTGGCGCACCCTGACCCTGGACACCGGCCACGAGCTGTTCGACCTGGGGCTGTGGCCCGACGGGCCGGCGCTCGGCGTCTTCACGGCGCGGGGCCGGCTCGTCGTGCACACCCACCTGGACGCGTTCCTCACCGGCCGTCACGGCAGGCGGGTGCCCCTGTACCAGCCGCGCACCGTCCCCCGCCCCGACACCGCTCCCGTCACCCGGCTGCGGCTGCAGACCCGGCACGGGCGGCCGACGGTCCTGACCGCCACCGCGGACGGCATGCTGACGCTGTTCGCCGCCGACACCACCGAGGTCCTGCACCGGATCTTCCTCGGGAGCGAGGTGCTGGACCTCGACTGGCTCGACGGCGAACTGCTGTCCGTGCACACCCCGACGGGTCTGCTCTGCCTCCGGCTGAGCTGATCAGAGGTACTTCTTCAGCTCCCGGCGGGCCAGCGACCGCTGGTGCACCTCGTCCGGACCGTCCGCCAGCTTCAGGGTGCGGGCGGCCGCCCACAGTTCGGCCAGCGGGAAGTCCTGCGAGACGCCGCCGGCGCCGTGCACCTGGACGGCCTTGTCGATGATGTCGACGACCGCGCGAGGCGTCGCGATCTTGATCGCCTGGATCTCGGTGTGGGCACCGCGGTTGCCGACGGTGTCCATCAGCCAGGCCGTCTTGAGGACGAGCAGCCGCAGCTGTTCGATGGTCACCCGGGCGTCCGCGATCCAGTTCTGCACCACGCCCTGCTGGGCGAGGGCCTTGCCGAAGGCCGTACGCGAGACCGCGCGCCGGCACATCAGCTCCACGGCCCGCTCCGCCATGCCGATCAACCGCATGCAGTGGTGGATGCGGCCCGGGCCGAGGCGGGCCTGGGCGATGGCGAAGCCGCCGCCCTCCTCGCCGATCAAGTTCGCGGCCGGGACGCGGACGCCGTCGAAGACCACCTCGGCGTGACCGCCGTGGGAGTGGTCCTCGAAGCCGTACACCCGCATGGCGCGCCGTACTTCGAGCCCGGGCGTGTCGCGGGGGACCAGGATCATCGACTGCTGGCGGCGGATGTCGGACCCGTCCGGATCCGTCTTGCCCATGACGATGAAGATCTTGCAGTCGGGGTTCATCGCCCCGGAGATGTACCACTTGCGTCCGTCGATGACGTACGTGTCGCCGTCCCGCCGGATCCGGGTCTCGATGTTGGTCGCGTCCGACGAGGCCACCTCGGGCTCGGTCATGGCGAAGGCCGAGCGGATCTCGCCCGCGAGCAGCGGCTCCAGCCACTGCTTCCGCTGCGCCTCGTCGCCGAACTGGGCGAGCACCTCCATGTTCCCGGTGTCGGGCGCGGCGCAGTTGAGGGCGGTGGGCGCCAGCTCGGGGCTGCGGCCGGTGATCTCGGCGAGCGGCGCGTACTGCAGGTTGGTGAGTCCGGCGCCGTACTCCTCGTCCGGCAGGAAGAGGTTCCACAGGCCCTGGCGCCTGGCCTCGGCCTTCAGCTCCTCGACGACCGCCGGGGTGTCCCACGGGGAGGCGAGGCGGGCGCGCTGCTCGTGGGCGACGGCCTCCGCCGGGTAGACGTGCTCGTCCATGAAGGCGAGGAGTTTCGCCCGCAGTTCCTCGGTGCGGGCGTCGAACGCGAAGTCCATGGCGGTCAGCCTTCCTGGAGGGTGGTGAGACCGTGTTCGATGAAGACGGGCACGAGTTCGCCGATGCGGTCGAAGCCGGCGCCGACGGTCTGGCCGAGGGTGTAGCGGTAGTGGATGCCCTCCAGGATCACGGCGAGCTTGAACCAGGCGAAGGCCGTGTACCAGGAGAGGGCGCCCGTGTCGCGGCCGGAGCGGGCGGCGTAGCGCTCGATCAGCTCCGCGCTGCTCGGGTGTCCGGCGGCGGAGGCGGTGGTCGAGATGGGGGAGTTCGGCAGGTCGAGCGGCGTGCTGTACATGACGAGCAGGCCGAGGTCGGTGAGCGGGTCGCCGAGGGTCGACATCTCCCAGTCGAGGACGGCCTTGATGCGGTCGTCCGGGCCGATGAGGACGTTGTCGAGGCGGTAGTCGCCGTGCACGACGGTGGCGGCGGGGGAGTCCGGCAGGCCGCGGCCGAGGGCGGCGTGCAGCTCGTCGATGCCGGGCAGTTCGCGGCCCCGCGAGGCGGCGAGCTGCTTGCCCCAGCGCCGCAGCTGCCGGTCGAGGAAGCCCTCCGGCCGCCCGAAGTCGGCGAGCCCGACGGCGGCCGGGTCCACGGCGTGCAGGTCGACGAGGGTGTCGACCAGGCCGAGGACGGCCGCGCGGGTGCGCTCGGCGCCGAGCGGGGCGAGTTCGGCGGCGGAGCGGTAGGGGGTGCCCTCGACGAAGTCCATGACGTAGAAGGGCGCGCCGAGCACCGACTCGTCCTCGCACAGGGTGATGACCTCGGGCACGGGTACGGGGGTCGTGTGCAGCGCGCGGATGACCCGGTGCTCGCGCTTCATGTCGTGCGCGGTGGCGAGGACGTGGCCGAGCGGCGGGCGGCGCACCACCCAGCGGCCGGTGCCGTCGGTCACGGCGTACGTGAGGTTCGAGCGGCCGCCTTCGATCAGCCGGGCCTGCAGCGGGCCGGTGACCAGGCCGGGGCGCTCACGGTCGAGGTGGCGGCGCAGCCGCTCGGGGTCGAGACCGGGCGGCGGGGAAGCGGGCTGCGCGGGCGAACTCATGCGGGCATACCTCCGGGGTGGGCGTCGGGGCCCATCATGACCGACCAGTCGGTATGCCGTCCAGAGAGGCCGGTCCTCGCGGCCTCGGACGATCCGCCCCATGTCCGGGAAACCCGGTGCGCGCCTCTGGCGCCTCGTCTCGGTGTCTGAATAGAGTTCACATATGGATTCAGCGCTGTACATCGACCATGTCCGCCTGACCCCCGTCCTCGTCGCCGACCCGCCGCTCCTCAACACCCAGGGCGTCCACCAGCCCTTCACCCCGCGCCTCGTCGTGGAGGTGGTCACCGCCGGTGGGGTCGTCGGACTCGGCGAGACCTACGGCGACACGGCCTACCTGGAGCTGGCCCGGCCGCTGGCCGATGCCCTTCCCGGCCGCTCGGTCACGGATGTGAACGCCCTGTTCGCCCTGGCCGCCGAGGTCTGCGCCCCGGCGGGGGCGGACGACGTGGACGGGCGGGTGGACGCCGGTGGCCTGCGCGGTGTCCGGACGGCCGACAAACTGCGGCTCTCGGTCGTCTCCGCCGTCGAGACCGCCTGCCTGGACGCCCTCGGCAGGACCCTCGGCCTGCCCGTGCACGCGCTGCTCGGCGGCAGGGTCCGCGACGAGGTCGAGTACAGCGCCTACCTCTTCCACAAGTGGGGCGCCCACCCGGGCGCCGGCCCCGACGCCTGGGGCGAGGCCCTCGACCCGGCCGGCGTCGTCGAGCAGGCCCGCCGCTTCGACCGCGCCCACGGCTTCCCCTCCTTCAAGCTCAAGGGCGGGGTCTTCGCGCCCGAGCGGGAGGCCGCGGCGATCCGCGCCCTCGCGAAGGAGTTCCCCGGCCGCCCGCTGCGGCTCGACCCCAACGGCGCCTGGTCCGTGGAGACCGCCGTCGCCGTGGCCCGTGAACTCGGCGACGTCCTCGAATACCTGGAGGACCCGGTGACCGGCACCGCCGCGATGGCCGAGACGGCCGCCCGTACGGACGTGCCCCTCGCCACCAACATGTGCGTCACGACCTTCGAGGAGGTCCCCGAGGCCTTCGCGCGCGGTGCGGTACGGATCGTCCTCTGCGACCACCACTACTGGGGCGGCCTGCACCGCACCCGCGAGCTCGCCGCGCTCTGCCGCACCTACGGCGTCGGGCTCTCCATGCACTCCAACACGCACCTGGGCATCAGCCTCGCCGCGATGACCCAGGTGGCCGCCACGCTGCCCCGTCTCGACCACGCCTGCGACACCCACTACCCGTGGCTGACGGAGGACGTCGTCACCACCACGCCCCGCTTCCGGGCCGGCCGCCTCGCCGTCTCCGACGCGCCGGGCCTGGGCGTCGAGCTCGACCGCGACCGCCTCGCCGACCTGCACCGGCGCTGGCGGGACGACGACCGCGGCCTGCGCGACCGCGACGACGCGGCGGCCATGCGCGCGGCGGACCCGGGGTGGCGGCCCACGCGCTGGTAGCCGCCGCCCCGGTGGTCCCCCCACTACGCGTGGCAGGCCACCGGCACGCCCCCGTTCATCGCCGCCATGTCCCCGAAGACGGCCACCGGGTCCAGCGGGTGCCCCTCCGGCAGGCCGTCCAGCTCCGCGTACGCGCGATGCAGATTGGCGACCAGCCGCTCGCTCTCCTGCCACGCGGCGAACTCGCCGAGATCGGCGGTGCGTGCCGTCTCCAGCGGCGTCGCGCCCTTCGCGTGCCCCTCGGCCGCCAGCTCCAGCACCCAGCGCAGATAGCGCTCGGTCGTGTCGTACGCCGAGGGGTCGGTGACCCGCCCGTGCCCCGGGACCACGGTCGGCGCGTCGAGCGAGCGCAGCAGGTCGAGCGCGCGCAGCGAGCCGGCCAGCGAACCCATCGGCAGGAACGGCGTGCCGCCGTGGAAGACCAGGTCGCCGGTGAACACCACGCCCTGCTCGGGGAGATGCACGATCGAGTCGCCGGTGGTGTGCGCCGGGCCCGGATGGATCACCCGTACCTCGACCTCGCCGACGTACAGCGTCAGCCGGTCCCGGTAGGTGAGGTGCGGCGGCAGGATGTCGACCCGCCCGAAGTCGGTCTGCGGCCACAGCAGATGGAGCTGGTGCCCGGCGGCGAGCTGCTCGGCGCGGCAGTTCTCGTGCCCGACGATCCGCGCCTCCGGCCGGAACACCCCGTTGCCGTAGGTGTGGTCGCCGTGGTGGTGGGTGGAGACGATCGTGCGGGGCGCCGCGAGGCCCGCGTCGCGGACGGCGTCGCGCAGCAGCAGGGCCCGCCGCTCGGTGGCGGCGGTGTCGACGAGCAGCGTCTCGCCGGAGTCCCCGACGAAGCCGGCGTTGTTCAGGCACCAGCCGCCGTCGGGCTGGACGAAGGCGTGGACGTTCGGCGCGAGCGCGACCACGTACGGATCGGTGGCAGGCAAAGGGAATCCCCCGGATGAGAGCCCAACTGGACAGGGGAAGAGTGCCAGTCGGCCCGGGGCCCGGGGAAGCCGGGGGTACGCGGGGAACGGAGCCGGGACCGGGGGAGGTTGAGGGGGGCGAGGAGCGGGAGCGGGACCGGGGGAGGCCGGGGTCGGCGAGGAGCGGGACCGCGGCCCGGAGGAGGTCGCGGCCGGGAAGCGCGGCCGGGACCGGGGGAGACCGCGGTCGGCGAGGAGCGGGCCCGGGCCCGGGCCGTCCCGTGTCCGCCCGTGGCGCACCGGCGGTGGGCCGGGCCCCGCCGATCAGACCAGCACGGCGACCGCGAACCCCGCGAACGCCACCGTGCACACCGCCGCGAGCAGTGCGCTCCGGTGCGACAGCGGCTGCGGCCGGGCCGTGCCGAGGGCCTGGATCCGGCGGTGGGCGACGGCCAGGAAGCCCACCCATGCCAGGGCCGAGAGGCCCGCCGCGACCAGCCCGGTCGCGGTCACCCCCTCGTGGATCGCCTGCTTGGCCGCGAGCACCGCCGCCACCGTGCACGCCAGGGTCGTACGCCGCCACGCGAGCCGGGTCCGCTCGGGCTGCAGGCCCGGGTCCCGTACGGCCGAGGGGCTCATCGCCCGGCCCAGCCGAAGACCACGACCACCACCATCGCGAGCGCGACCACCGCCACCGCCAGGCTGAGCACGGTCGGGAAGCGCGAGACGGGCAGGTCCTCCCCGCGCCGCATGGCCCGCTCGCAGCGCACCCAGTGGTTCACCGCGCGCAGCGCGCACAGCACCCCGGCCGCGATCAGCGCGAGCGCGAGCCCGACCCGGACGCCCCAGCGCAGGTCCGGCAGGAACTGGTCCACGGCGAAGCCGCCGCCGATCAGCGCGAGCGCGGTCCGGATCCAGGCGAGGAAGGTCCGCTCGTTGGCCAGGGAGAAGCGGTAGTCCGGGGTCTCACCCTCCTCGCGGAGGCGCTGCGGCGCGAGCCACAGTCGCAGGCTCTGTACGAAGTCGCTCACGGACGCACCCTAACGGCCCCGCCAGGTGAGCAGCCGCTCGTAGGCGGCGCGGCCGTCCGGCACCCACTCCCACTCGGCGAGCCGCGCCGTCAGCTCCTCCTCCGGCAGGAAGGCGTGCCAGGCCACCTCCTCGACCTGCGGCCGCACCGGCAGTTCGCAGCGCACCTCGTACACCGCCGACCACCACTTGCCGGCCACGCCCCGCGAGTCGTACAGGAAGCGGAACAGCGGTACCGGCCGGGGCAGCCCCGAGACGCCCAGCTCCTCCTCGGCCTCGCGCAGGGCGGCGTCGTCGTAGGACTCGCCGGCGCCGACGACACCGCCGACGAACATGTCGTGGAGGGAGGGGTAGACCAGCTTCGTCGGGGTGCGGCGGTGCACGAAGATCCGGTCCTGCCCGTCCCGGACCAGGATGAAGGTGCAGCGATGGATCAGGCCTCGCGCGTACACCTCGCCGCGCGGGGCCTGCCCCACCACCCGGTCGTGCTCGTCGACCACGTCGAGTACTTCGTCAGAGGCGCTCATGCGCCCATGAAATCACCGAAGCGGGCCGGTCGACGCCGTGGCCGGCGACCGTCACCGGCCCATGACGTACTTCACGGTGGGGCCGGTGGTCCAGCCGCCGTCGACGGCGAGCTCGGCGCCCGTCACGTACGAGGCGGCGTCCGAGAGCAGGAAGACGACCGCGCCCGCGATCTCGGGCGCCTCGCCGACCCGGCCCATGGGGGTGTTGGGGTAGTTGCCCTCGCCCCGCTCGATGCCGACGGAGGCGGTCATCGGGGTGTACGTCATCCCCGGGTGGACCGAGTTGACGCGGATCCTCGCCGTGCCGAGCTCCACCGCGCCGATCTTCGTCAGACCGCGCACGCCCCACTTGGAGGCGCCGTAACCGGCGGTCAGGGCCAGGCCCATGAGGCCGGCCGCGGAGGAGATGTTCACGATGGAGCCGCCGCCGGCCTCCTTCATGGCGGGGATGGCGGCCTTCATGCCGATGAACACGCCGGTCAGGTTGATGTCGAGGACCCTGCGGAAGTGCTCGACGGACTCGGTCTCCAGGAACGCGCCGGCGGATATGCCGGCGTTGTTCACCAGACCGTGCAGCCCGCCGAACTCCGCGACCGCGTACGCGACGGCCGCGGCCCACTCCTCCTCGGAGGTCACGTCGTGGTGGAGGAAGCGGGCTCGCTCGCCGAGCTCGGCCGCGGTCGCCTTGCCGTCCTCGTCGAGGACGTCGGTGATGACGACGTGGGCGCCGGCGGCCACGGCCTGGCGGGCCGCCTCGGCGCCCAGGCCGCGGGCGCCGCCGGTGATGAGCACGGTCTTTCCGGTGAGGTCGTTCATGCTGGTCCCTTCGGGATCGTCTCGGGGGGTCGGACGCTCCGGGGCTGTGCGGCCCGGAGGAGTGCGGTGGTGGTCTCGACGAGATCGGCGAGGAAGAGCGACTGACTTGTCAGGGGCTCGGAGCCGTCCAGGTACTGCCGGGCCCGGTCCGCCATGGCCGCGCCCACCACGGTCAGTGCCAGGTCGAGCCGCTCCAGGCGCAGCGGCTCGGGCAGTCCGTTCGCGGCGAGGCAGGACTCGAGCCGCTCGATGAGGCGCCAGTAGCAGGTGCCGGCGAGCGTGGGGTGCGGGGTGCGGGTGCGGACCCCGCTCTCGTGGCTGAGCTGCGCGGAGATCCGCAGGCAGCGCCGGCCCCGGTCGGTGCCCAGTTCGCTCGCCTCGGCCGTGACGAGCGCGCCGATCAGGTCGTGGGTGTCGTCGGCGGCGGCGTCGAGGAGCGGGGTGAGCACCCGCTCGGTGCGCTCCTGGCGGCCGGCCATGACGGCGTCGAGCAGTCCGGCGCGGGAGCCGAAGTGGTACTGCACGGCGGAGGGGTTCCCCTGGCCGGCGAGGCTCACGATGTCGCGCAGCTGGGCGCCGTCGACGCCCTTGGCCGCGAAGACCTCCTCGGCCGCGCGGATCAGTTTCTCCCGGGTCTCGGGCCCTGACGTCCTTGCCATGCCCCCATATTAATGCTCGGCATTAGAAAACGGGAGGGCCCGGAAGGCGGCCGGACCGTTGACTGGATACATCCGTGTATCCAAGATGCGGTCCATGTCATCCCATGCGTCGTACGACGCCGACGTCATCGTCATCGGGGCCGGCCTGGCCGGTCTCGCCGCCACCGCCGAGCTGGTCGACGCCGGTCGTTCGGTGATCCTGCTCGACCAGGAGCCCGAGCAGTCCATCGGCGGTCAGGCGCACTGGTCCTTCGGCGGGCTCTTCCTCGTCGACTCGCCCGAGCAGCGCCGGATGCGCATCCGCGACAGCCACGCCCTGGCCCTCCAGGACTGGCTCGGCACCGCGGGCTTCGACCGGCCCGAGGACGCCTGGCCGCGGAAGTGGGCCGAGGCGTACGTCGACTTCGCGGCCGGCGAGAAGCGGGCCTGGCTGCACGGCCTCGGGGTGCGCTTCTTCCCGGTCGTCGGCTGGGCCGAGCGCGGCGGCTACGACGCCAACGGCCACGGCAACTCCGTCCCCCGCTTCCACATCACCTGGGGCACCGGACCCGGCCTCGTCGCCCCCTTCGAACGCAGGGTGCGCGAGGGCGTCGCCCGCGGCCTGGTCCGCTTCCGCTTCCGCCACCGCGTCACCGGACTCGCCCGCACCGCCGGCGCCGTCGACACGGTGACCGGTGAGGTCCTGGCCCCCTCCGACGTCCCGCGCGGCAGCGCCAGCAGCCGCGAGACCGTCGGCGAGTTCGCGTACCGCGCCCAGGCGGTGATCGTCACCTCCGGCGGCATCGGCGGCAATCACGAGCTCGTCCGCAAGCAGTGGCCCGAGCGCCTCGGCACCCCGCCCGCCCGGCTGCTCTCCGGCGTCCCCGCCCACGTCGACGGCCTGATGCTCGGCATCGCCGAGGACGCGGGCGCCCACCACGTCAACCGCGACCGGATGTGGCACTACACCGAGGGCATCGAGAACTGGAACCCCATCTGGGCCCGCCACGGCATCCGCATCCTCCCCGGCCCGTCCTCGCTCTGGCTGGACGCGACCGGCAGGCGGCTCCCCGTGCCGCTGTTCCCCGGCTTCGACACCCTCGGCACCCTCGAACACATCATGCGGACCGGCCACGACCACACCTGGTTCGTGCTCG
The DNA here is from genome assembly GCF_044544925.1 of Streptomyces sp. NPDC053431. NCBI lineage: Bacteria > Bacillati > Actinomycetota > Actinomycetes > Kitasatosporales > Streptomycetaceae > Streptomyces > Streptomyces sp. NPDC053431. The sequence continues at coordinate 146,553 of NZ_JBITXX010000016.1, forward strand.
ACCAGAAGATCATCGGCAAGGAGTTCGCGCTCTCCGGCTCGGAGCAGAACCCCGACCTCACCGGCAAGTCGGTCCGCGACGTCCTCGGCCGCGCCCGGGCCGACGTCCCCGGCCCGGTGAAGGCCTTCATGGACAAGGGCGCCGACTTCGTCGTCGAACGCGACCTCGCCGCCCTCGTCCGCGGCATGAACCGCGTCACCGGCCAGGACCTGATCGACGAGGCCGCGCTGCGCCGCGAGATCACCGCCCGCGACCGCGAGATCGCCAACCCCTTCACCAAGGACCTCCAGGTCACGGCGATCCGGGGGGCCCGCCGCTACCTCGGCGACCGGCTGATCCGGACGGCCGCCCCGCACCGCATCCTCGACCCCAAGGCCGGCCCGCTGATCGCCGTACGCCTCAACATCCTCACCCGCAAGTCCCTCGGCGGCCTCCAGACCGACCTGTCCTCCCGCGTCCTCACCGCCTCCGGCGAACCGCTCCCCGGCGTGTACGCGGCGGGCGAGGCGGCCGGCTTCGGCGGCGGCGGCGTCCACGGCTACCGCTCCCTCGAAGGCACCTTCCTCGGCGGCTGCCTCTTCTCCGGCCGCGCGGCGGGCCGCGCGGCGGCGGAGGCGGTGGACTAGGGCGTGTCCGGAAAGTAGCGTCGTCTGCCCGGAGGGCAGGGCCCGTGCTCCGAGGCGTCTGGGGCAAGATGGCCCGGTGACAAGACGCTTATGGCTCCTGGTCGTCGGCGCCGTCCTCGCCCTGGGCGGCCTCGCGGTCTTCCTCACCCTGCGCGGCCTGGACGCCGCCGACAAGTGGAGCAGTGTGCTCAGCCTGTTCTTCACGGTGGCGGGCTTCGCCCTGACGCTGGCCGGCCTCCTCGCCCGCGGAGCGGGACAGGCGGCGGACCGGGCCGTCGCCGGGGGAGACCTGCGGCAGATCCGCGGGGTCAAGGGCGACGTGGTCATCACCGCCGTGCGCGGCGGGCCGGCCGCGGTCGGCGACGGCGGCTCCGCTCCGGGCGACGACCCGGGGGCCGGCGGCGGGGCACAGTCCGCCCAGGGGGCCCGGGCCGGCGGGGACCTGACCCAGATCGACGGCGTCGACGGCTCCGTACGGATCGAGTCGCGGCCCGACACCCCGTGAAGGGGCTGTTCAGGCGCTGGCTGCGGGGGCCCGGCGGCCTCACCGCCGAAGGCGCCACCGCGGCCGGCAACATCACCCTCATCAGCCACGTCGAGGGCTCCGTCACCCTCGTGGACGCGCCGCCCCCGGCCGTGCCCGCCTTCGACGAGGCCCTCGCCCGCTACGCCGCTCTGGTGCGCCAGCGCTACGGCCGCCTCGACCTGGACGTCCTCACCCCGCTGCACGAGCAGGACGAACATCCGGCCGTCCGGCTCCGCGACGTCTTCGTGCCGCAGACGGTCAGGGCCGACCCGCCCCCGGTAGAACTGCCCCAGGAGCTCCTGCGCCGGCTGATGGACCCCCGGCAGGCCGAGTCCCTGCGGCTCCCGCCCGGCGTCGACCAGGAGACCGTGCGGCGGATCCGCCAGGCCTATCAGGCGCGGCCACCGCTCCCGGTGCTCGACGTCCTCGCGGGCCCGGGGCACGACCGCCTCGTGGTGCTCGGCCACCCGGGCGCGGGCAAGTCGACGCTCGCCCGTTACCTCGCCCTCGCCCTCACCGGCGACGAACCCCCGGCCGCCCTCCGGCCGCTGCGCGGCCGGGTCCCCCTGATCGTCGAACTCCGCGACTACGCCCAGGCCGCGTGGCGTGAGCGCGGCTTCGAGGACTTCCTGGAACACCGGTACGCGACCGAGGGGCTCGGCCTGCCGCGCGCCCTCCTCACCCCCGTACTCGAAGGCACCGGTCCGCGCACCGCGCTCGTCGTCTTCGACGGGCTCGACGAGGTCTTCGACCCGGGCCTGCGCGACACCGTCGCCCGTCGCATCGCCGGCTTCGCCGCACGCCATCCGAGCGCCCGGATCGTCGTCACCTCACGCGGTTACGGCTACCAGCGCGCGGTCCTCGACGGCGCGGGCTTCGCCGACGTCATGCTCCAGGACCTCGAACGCGAGCAGATCGGGTCCTTCACCGCACGCTGGTTCTCCCTCTCCTGCCCCGACGACCCCGGGCGGGCGGCCCGGCTGACCGAGCGGGTGCTCTCCGCCGTCGACGGCTCCCGGTCCGTACGCGAGCTCGCCGGCAACCCCCTCATCCTCACGATCCTCGCCATCATCGGCCGCCGCCGCGAACTCCCGCGCGACCGCCGGGCCGTGTACGAACACGCCGTGGCCGTCCTCGTCGAGCACTGGGACCCCGGCAAGTACCTCAAGGACCGCCGGGTCGAGGAACACCTGCCGTACCTCGGCGCCGAGGACCGGCTCGAACTGCTGCGTCTCATCGCCCGTCGGATGCAGGAGGGGCACGGAGGCATCGCGGGCAACCACATCGCCGGCCCCGACCTCATCGGCGGCTTCGAGGACTACCTCAAGGGCCGCTACGAACTCCCCGCCGACCGGGCGGTCCTCGCGGCCCGCGTCATGCTCGACCAGTTCCGGCACCGCAACTTCGTCCTCAGCCGCTTCGGCGGCGAGGTCTACGGCTTCGTCCACCGCACCTTCCTGGAGTACCTGGCGGCGGCGGACATCGCCCACCGCTTCCACCAGGAGCGCTCCCTCTCGCAGGAGGAGCTGCAGGAGCTCTTCGCGACGAAGGCCGAGGACCCCGCCTGGCACGAGACCCTGCTGCTGCTCGTGGGGATGCTCGACGAGCGTTTCGTGGCGGGGGTGGTCGAGCGGCTGCTCGCTCCGCGGGTGCCGGCCCGCCGGCTCGCCTCGGAGGCCGACCGGGCCGCGGCCGGCCTGCCGTTCGCGGCCCGCTGCCTCGCCGAGGTGCGCAGGCCCGGGCTGCTCGCCGCTCAGACCACCCTGCTCGTCGACCGGCTGATCCGGCTGCTGGAGCTCTGCCGGGAGTACCGCGAGGGCTTCGACATGCGCAGCCCCGGGCTCGAGGACGTCGCCGCCGCCTTGCGCGGGCTGGGCGAACGCGCCCCGCGCCGCTTCCTGGAGTGGCACGACGACTGGTGCCGCGGCAACGAGGGGCGGGGACCGCGGGCCGTCTCCCTGGGGGTTGGTTCGGAGGCCGCCGAGATCCGCCTCAACCTGCTGCGGGGCGGGCCCGAGCCATGGCACCTGGCGGTCCGGCGCCTGGCGGTGGAGAGCCCCGATCCCTGCACCCGCTGGGTGGCGGCCTGGACCGCCTCCGAGGAGGGGCTGCCCGGGGCCCCGGAGCTGCTGCGGGACCGCGCCGGCGACGACCCGCATCCCGCCGTGCGGGCCGTCGTGACGGAGGAGATCGGATACGACCCGGAGCCGGGACCGGAGACGGTGTCCTTCCTGCTCGGCCGCCTCCGGACGGAGACCGATCCCGCGGTGCGGAGAGCGGTGTTCGCGAGTCTGACGAGGACGGCGCTGGAAGCCCCGGAAGCGCGGGCATGGCTGCTCGGCGTGCTGCGGGACGGCGACGCCGAGGCACGCGTCGGCATCGCCGACGGGATCACCCTCGACCAGGTCCCTGACCCCGAGATCCGGGCCCTGATGATCCGGATCGCCAGGGACGGAGGACCGGGGGAGTGCCGGAGCGCCCTGCGGTCCCTGGCCTTCACCCCCGATCGTGGCGACGACCCCGAGCTGCTCGCCATCGCCCTGTCCAGGGCCGGGGATCCCCGTGACTCCGGTGTGCGCCTCGCCGCCCTGGACGCCCTCGCGGGTCTCGCCGAACGGCACGAGGGGGCGCGCGCCGCGGTCCTGCGCGGGGCCCGTTACGACCCGGACCCGCAGATCAGGGCCAGGACCGTGGAGATCGTCGGCCGCTGGCGGATCTCCGGCGGGGACGTGCGGGACCTCCTCCTGGACCGGGCGCGACACGACGGGAGCCCGGAGGTCCGGGCGGCGGCCCTCCACGCGTACGGCCTGGTGCACACGCTGCGCGTGGTGGACGTCGCAGCCGTCGAGGTGATCGTGGGGCGGGCGTGGTCGGACGCGTCGCCCGCGGTCAGGCGGGCTGCGGGCGAGGCCCTGTTCGCGCTCGACGCGCTGACCGAGGTCGCCGCCCCGGAGCTGCTCGCCGTCGCGCGCCGGCTCGCCGTGGAGGACGCCAGCCCCGAGGTCCGCGCCGCCATGCTGGGCGTCTTCATGGACCGGGCCGACCGGGCCGACGGGGCCGACCGGGCCGACCGGGCCGGCCAGGAGGAAGGGGCGGACGGGCCCGGCGGGGCGGAGGGGGCGGACGGGGTCGGCGTGGCGGAGGGGGCGGACGGGGTCGGCGTGGCGGTTCGGGGCGAGCGCGTCGACCGGTCCGCCGGGTCGCGCCTCGTCCGCGCCCGGGCCGTGGACGATCCGAGCCCCGAGGTCCGCGCCGCCGCGCTCGGGCTGCTGCGCGAGGGGCGTCGTGACCTCGACACGCTCACCCTCGCGCGGGACCGCGCGGAAAGCGACGAGGACCCGGAGGTGCGGCAGACCGCCCTCCGGGTCCTCGGTGATCTGGGCCGCGACGATCCGCGGACCCTGGACCTGCTGCGCCGAGCCGTGGACCGGGACGGCTCGGCCGACGTCCGGGGCCGGGCCGCGGGGCTCCTCGGGATCCTGGAGAGGGGAAGCCGTGAGCAGCAGGCGGCCCGGGCCGGCGTCACATCACCAGCGACAGCAGCAGCACGAGGACGATGCCGACCACCGAGATGATCGTCTCCATCACCGACCAGGTCTTGACCGTCTGACCGACGCTCAGCCCGAAGTACTCCTTCACCAGCCAGAAACCGGCGTCGTTGACGTGGCTGAAGAAGAGCGAGCCGGCGCCGATCGCCAGGACCAGCAGCGAGACCTCGCCCGTCGACATGCCCTCGGCGAGCGGGGCCACCAGGCCGGCCGCCGAGATGGTCGCCACCGTGGCCGAGCCGGTCGCGAGCCGGATCGCGACCGCGATCAGCCAGGCGAGCAGCAGGGCGGGGATCGACCAGTCCTTCGAGAAGTCGAGGATCATCTGGCCGACGCCGATGTCGATCAGGGTCTGCTTGAAGCCGCCGCCCGCGCCGACGATCAGCAGCACGCCCGCGATCGGGGCGAGCGACTTCTCGACGGTGGAGGAGATGCGCTCCTTGCTGAAGCCGGCCGCCCGGCCCAGGGTGAACATCGCGACTATGACGGCCGCGAGCAGGGCGATCAGCGGCGAGCCGATGACGTCGGTGACCTTCTGCACGCCGTTGTCCGGGTCGTCGACGACGATGTCGACCAGCGCCTTCACCAGCATCAGGACGACGGGAAGCAGCACGGTCGCCACGGTGACGCCGAAGCCGGGCCGCTTCTCGAGCTCCTCCGAAGGCCGGGTGGGGATCATCCGCTCCGGGGCCGGGACGTCCACCCAGCGCGCGGCGACCCGCGAGAAGAGCGGACCGGCGATGATCACGGTCGGGATCGCGACGAGCAGGCCGAGGGCGAGGGTGAGGCCCAGGTTGGCGCCGACCGCGTCGATCGCGACGAGCGGGCCGGGGTGCGGCGGGATGAGCCCGTGCATGACGGACAGACCGGCGAGGGCGGGGATGCCGATCCGCATCAGCGAGTAGTTGCCGCGCTTGGCGACGAGCAGCACGACCGGGATCAGCAGCACGATGCCGACCTCGAAGAACAGCGGCAGGCCGATCACCGAGGCGATCAGGACCATCGCCCACGGCATGGACCGGCCACCGGCCTTCGCGAGGATCGTGTCGACGATCTGGTCGGCACCGCCGGAGTCGGCGAGCAGCTTGCCGAGGATCGCGCCGAGCGCGATGAGCACGCCCACACCGGCCACGGTGTTGCCGAGCCCGGTGGTGAAGGACTTGATGGTGTCCGCGAGCGGGGCGCCCGCGAAGGCGCCGAGCGCCAGCGACCCGATGGTCAGGGCGAGGAACGCGTGCAGCTTGAACTTGGTGATGAGCAGGACGATGACGGCGATGCCGGCGAGGACGGCGATGCCGAGCTGGGCGTTGCCCGCCGAGGTGATCGGTTCGGCGGCGTCCGCTGCCAGGATCTCGACGCTGAGACTGGTCACGGTGGGTCCCTTGGGGGTCAGAGGGATGGGGACGGGGGGTGCGGGGGGTGCGGATCAGTCGGCGAGTCGGCGCAGGGCGGCGACGGCCCGGGCGGTGATGTCCTCCGGGGTGCCGGAGACGTCTACGGCGACGCCGGCCTCGTCCTCCTGGAGCGGCTGCAGGGTGGCGAACTGCGAGTCGAGGAGCGCGGTCGGCATGAAGTGGCCCTTGCGCGCCGCCATGCGTTCCTCGATGAGCGTCCGGTCGCCGGTCAGATGCAGGAAGACCACGCCGGGGGCGGCCGCCCGCAGCCGGTCCCGGTAGCTCCGCTTCAGCGCCGAGCTGCTCACCACGCCGCCGAGTCCGGCGCGGCCGTGCGCCCACGCCCCGATGGCGTCGAGCCACGGCTCCCGGTCCGTGTCGTCGAGCGGGACGCCGGCGGACATCTTGGCCACGTTGGCCGCGGGGTGGAAGTCGTCGCCCTCCGCGTAGGGGAGGCCGAGGGCCCGGGCCACCATCGGGCCGATCGTGGTCTTGCCGGTGCCGGCGACGCCCATCACGACGACGACCGGGGGACGTTCCGTCGTGCCGGGCCGGGGGGTGGTGCTCATGGGTGGTGCCTCGCTGTCTTCTTCGACATCGATCCGTCGCGCTCATGAAACCCATTGAGTACGACGTATTCAAGAGCCTGTGACATAAAAGTCGTACTTTTTGTTCCCGGCTGTGGTCCCGTCACGGAACGCGCATAGGCTGACCACATGACGACACCGGCCCAGGGGCTCCACCCGCACGTCCTCGGCACCCTGGGTCTCGCGATCACCGCCGGGGAGTACCCGCCCGGCAGCGTGCTGCGCACCGACGAGCTCGCCGAGCGCTTCGACGTCTCCCGCACCGTGGTGCGCGAGGTGGTCCGCGTGCTGGAGTCCATGCACCTCGTCGAGTCCCGGCGCCGGGTCGGCGTCATCGTGCTGCCGACCGAGCGCTGGAACGTCTACGACCCCCAGGTCATCCGCTGGCGCCTGGCCGGCGCCGACCGGCCCCGGCAGCTCCGCTCGCTCACCGTGCTGCGCTCCGCGATCGAACCCGTCGCCGCAGGGCTCGCCGCGCTGAACGCCACCCCCGAGCAGTGCCGCGAACTCACCGAGCAGGCCCTCGGCATGGTCGCCACCTCGCGCGGCCGCCGGCTGGAGGCCTACCTGGTGCACGACATCGCCTTCCACCGGGTCGTCCTCAACGCCTCCGGCAACGAGATGTTCGCCCGGCTCGGCGACGTGGTCGCCGAGGTGCTCACCGGCCGCACCCGCCACCAGGTGATGTTCGAGGACCCCGACCCGGCCGCCGTCACCCTCCACGTCCAGGTCGCCGAGGCCGTGCGGGAGAAGGACTCGGCCCGGGCCGAGGAGCTGACCCGGCAGATCGCGGTCGGCGCGCTCAAGGAACTGGACGTCCTCGCTCCGTGACGGCGCCTCGGCGGTCCGTCCCTCCGTACCTGACCTCGGCATCACGCCGTACATCCGTACGTGACCTCGGCATCGCGCCGTACATCCACACGTGACTTCCGAACCACGCCGTACACCCGCGCGTGACCTACGAATCACGTTGTACACCCGCGCGTAACCTCTGAACTAGCTCAAATATGGGCGTTCAGTGACATCCGCCACAGTCAGCGGCCGCCGTTGCCGTGAGGATGTGCGCGGGCCGTGCCGGAAGTCCCCACAAGGGCACGGCCGGGTACCGCACAGACCCTCCCCCTCACGAAGGCGAACAACTCCATGAGTGACCGCAGCACTGCGGCCGACCCGCTGTCCGCCACCCCGGCGACTCCCACAGCGGCTTCGTCGGCCCCCTCGGTGTCCTCCCACGTGGACGCCGGCGACGCCGGATACCGCAAGGACCTCAAGTCCCGGCACATCAACATGATCGCCATCGGCGGCGCCATCGGCACGGGCCTCTTCCTCGGCGCCGGTGGGCGCATGTCGAACGCCGGCCCCTCCCTCTTCATCGCGTACGCGGTGTGCGGCCTCTTCGCCTTCTTCGTGGTCCGCGCCCTCGGCGAGCTGGTGCTCTACCGCCCGTCCTCCGGTGCCTTCGTGTCCTACGCCCGTGAGTTCATGGGCGAGAAGGGCGCCTACACGGCCGGCTGGCTGTACTTCCTCAACTGGTCGACCACCGCCGTCGCCGACATCACCGCCGCGGCCACCTACGCCCACTTCTGGTCGATGTTCAGCGACATCCCGCAGTGGGTGCTCGCCCTGATCGCGCTCGCGATCGTCCTCGCCGCCAACCTCATCTCGGTGAAGTACTTCGGCGAGATGGAGTTCTGGTTCGCCATCGTCAAGGTCGCCGCCCTGGTGATCTTCATGGTCGTCGGCATCTTCCTCGTCGCGACCTCCCACGACGTCGGCGGTCACACCCCGGGCCTGCACAACATCACCGAGAACGGCGGCATCTTCCCGAACGGCGTCATGCCGATGCTGCTGCTCATCCAGGGCGTCGTCTTCGCCTACGCCTCCGTCGAGCTGTGCGGCGTCGCCGCCGGCGAGACCGAGAACCCCGAGAAGATCATGCCCAAGGCGATCAACTCGATCATGTGGCGCGTCGGCCTCTTCTACGTCGGCTCGGTCGTCCTGCTCGCGCTGATCCTCCCGTACACCGCGTACTCGGGCGACCAGAGCCCCTTCGTCACCGTCTTCGACAAGCTCGGCATCCCCGGCGCCGCCGGCGTGATGAACCTCGTCGTGCTCACCGCCGCGCTCTCCAGCCTGAACTCCGGCCTCTACTCCACCGGTCGCATCCTGCGCTCGATGTCCCTGGCCGGCTCCGCGCCGAAGTTCACCGGCGTCATGAACAAGGGCGGCGTCCCCTACGGCGGCATCCTGCTCACCGCCGGCTTCGGCGTCGCCGGCGTCGTCCTCAACGCCCGGATGCCCGAGGACGCCTTCGAGCTGGTGCTCAACTTCGCCTCCATCGGCATCATCGGCACCTGGGCGATGATCATGGTCTGCTCGCTGCTCTTCGCCCGCCGCGCCAAGGAGGGCAAGCTCGTCCGCCCCTCGTACCAGCTGCCCTGGGCCCCGTACACCCAGATCGTGACGCTCGGCTTCCTCGCCACGGTGCTGGTCCTCATGTGGATGGACGGCGGCGTCGGCCGCACCACCGTCAACTGCCTGCCGCTCATCGCCGCGGCGCTGGTCGGCGGCTGGTTCCTGGTCCGCGGCCGGGTCCGCGCCACCGCGGGCGCCCGCCAGGAGGACTGACCTCCCCCCTTCCCGCCCCAACGGGAAGCCCCTCCTTCCCCCCACGGGAAGCGCGAGACCCCCGCGAGCAGCCCTCCCTGCCCGCGGGGGTCTCGTCCGTCAGCGCCCGCCGACGGCGTGGGTACGGGGACGGGCGTCGGCTCGGTCGCGATCTCCCGCGGTCCGCCGCTCTGACCCGGCTCCGGCCGGATCACCGGCGACACGGCCAACGCGTCCACGAACGGCTCGAGTTCACCGGCCGTCCGTTCCCCCTGAGGCTGCGTCATGTCATCACCGGCGAAGACCTGACAGGGACGGGCGAAGGTCGCGGGCTGGGCGTAACCTGGCCGATATCGTCACATCCGTAACGCGGATCACCGTTTCGGAGGAAGGAAGTCACGATGGCGCAGCAGGTCCAAGGGGTCATCGCCCCCGCCAGGAACGAGCCGGTGCGGGTCGAGACGATCGTCGTGCCCGATCCCGGCCCCGGCGAGGCGGTGGTGAAGATCCAGGCCTGCGGGGTCTGTCACACCGACCTCCACTACAAGCAGGGCGGGATCAACGACGAGTTCCCCTTCCTCCTGGGCCACGAGGCCGCCGGGATCGTCGAGTCGGTCGGCGCGGGCGTGACCGACGTCGCCCCGGGCGACTTCGTGATCCTCAACTGGCGTGCCGTCTGCGGCCAGTGCCGGGCCTGTCTGCGCGGCCGCCCCTGGTACTGCTTCGCCACCCACAACGCGAAGCAGCGGATGACCCTGCTCGACGGCACCGAGCTCTCCCCGGCGCTCGGCATCGGCGCCTTCGCCGAGAAGACCCTCGTCGCGGCCGGTCAGTGCACCAAGGTCGACCCGGCCGTCGCCCCCGAGATCGCGGGTCTCCTCGGCTGCGGTGTGATGGCCGGCATCGGCGCCGCGATCAACACCGGCAACGTCGGCCGCGGCGACTCCGTCGCCGTCATCGGCTGCGGCGGCGTCGGCGACGCGGCCGTCGTCGGCTCCCGCCTCGCCGGGGCGGCGAAGATCATCGCCGTCGACATCGACGACCGGAAGCTGGCCAAGGCCACGGAGATGGGCGCCACGCACACGGTCAACTCCCGGACCACGGACCCCGTCGAGGCGATCCGCGAGCTCACCGGCGGCTTCGGCGCCGACGTCGTCATCGAGGCGGTCGGCCGACCCGAGACCTACCAGCAGGCCTTCTACGCCCGCGACCTGGCCGGCACCGTCGTCCTGGTCGGCGTCCCGACCCCCGAGATGAAGCTGGAACTCCCGCTCCTCGACGTCTTCGGCCGCGGCGGCGCCCTCAAGTCCTCCTGGTACGGCGACTGCCTGCCGTCCCGCGACTTCCCGATGCTCATCGACCTGCACCAGCAGGGCCGGATCGACCTCGGCGCCTTCGTCACCGAGACCATCGGACTCGGTGACGTCGAGAAGGCCTTCGCGCGGATGCACGAGGGTGACGTCCTGCGCTCGGTGGTGGTCCTCTGATGGCGGCCCGCATCGACCACCTGGTCACCTCCGGCACCTTCAGCCTCGACGGCGGCACCTGGGACGTCGACAACAACGTCTGGATCGTCGGCGACGACAGCGAGGCGATCGTCATCGACGCCGCCCACGATGCCGAGGCCATCCTCGCCGCCCTCGACGGGCGCACCCTGCGCGCCATCGTCTGCACCCACGCGCACGACGACCACATCGACGCGGCCCCGGCCCTGGCCGCCGCCACCGGCGCCCGGATCCTGCTGCACCCGGCCGACCAGCCGCTGTGGAAGCTGACCCACCCCGATCACACCCCGGACGGGGACCTCGCCGACGGTCAGGTCCTCACCATCGCCGGGACCGACCTCCGCGTCCTGCACACTCCCGGCCACGCCCCCGGCGCGGTCTGTCTGCACGCCCCCGACCTGGGCACGGTCTTCACCGGGGACACCCTCTTCCAGGGCGGCCCGGGCGCGACCGGCCGGTCTTTCTCGGACTTCCCGACGATCGTCGCGTCGATCCGGGAGAAGCTCCTGGTCCTGCCGCCCGAGACCACGGTCCGCACGGGCCACGGCGCCACGACCACGATCGGCGCGGAGGCCCCGCACCTGGAGGAATGGCTCAGGCGCGGCCACTGAGCCGCAGCCGGCTCTCGAACCGCAGCGGGCCGCCGCCGAAGGGGTCGGTGAACTCCAGGCTTCGCGCGAGCAGTTGCAGCGGCCGCTCGAAGTCCTCCGCCCCCTCCTCCCGCACGACCGGGAACAGCGGGTCGTGCAGGATCGGCAGCCCGAGCGCGTTCATGTGCACCCGCAGCTGATGGGTACGCCCGGTCGCCGGCACCAGCCGGTACCGGGCGAGTCCGCCCGCCAGCCGCTCGGCCGACTCGATCCGGCTCTCGCTGTTGGGCTCGCCGGGCACCTCCCGCGCGGCCAGGGTGCCGCGCTCCTTCTCGATCCGGCTGCGCCGGGTCACCGGCAGTTCGAGCCCGGGGTCGTACCCGGCCACGGCCTCGTACTCCTTGCGCACCGCCCGGTCCCGGAACAGCGTCTGGTACGCCCCCCGGTCCTCCGGCCGTACGACGAACAGCACGAGTCCCGCCGTCAGCCGGTCCAGCCGGTGCGCCGGCTGCAGCGCCGGTATCCCCAGCTCCCGCCGCAACCGGGCGACCGCCGTCTCCGTCACGTGCCGCCCCCGCGGCATCGTCGCCAGGAAGTGCGGCTTGTCCGCCACGACGATCCGCTCGTCCCGGTACACCACCCCGACCTCGAACGGCACCCGCTGCTCCGCCGGGAAGTCCCGGTGGAACCAGAGGTACCGGCCGGCGGCGTACGGCTCGTCGCCGTCCACGGCCCGCCCGTCGGCCCCGACGAACCGCCCCTCGCGCACCATCGCGGCGACCCGCGCCTCTCCGACGGCCCCGCCGTACCGCGCCACGAGATGCTCCCGCACGGTCCCCCAGGCCCCGTCCGGGTCCTCGGGCAGGCGCAGCCGCACGGCGTCGATGCCGTCCCGCTGCGGGAGAGGGGAGGAGGGGGCCTGGGATCTGCGTCTCACCCGACCACCCTAAACGTCCCCTGACATGCGAAAAGGCCCCACATCAGTGGGGCCTCTCCGGCTGGTGTCCGAGGGGGGACTTGAACCCCCACGCCCGATAAAGGGCACTAGCACCTCAAGCTAGCGCGTCTGCCATTCCGCCACCCGGACCAGGTGTTTTCGTCTTCTTGGGCCGTTCGGCCCCTTCCGACGAGGAAAACCATAGCAAACATTCGAGGTGGTCGATCACCACCCCTTCCCGGTCTCGGCATGTGACAGCCGCATGTCGGCCCGCGGACGCCCTTGGGCGTCGAGCGGGGCGCGCGGGAGGATGGGGGAGATCAGCAGCAGTCCACGTGGGGCACGTAGGGGAAGGAAGCAGCGTGAGCGAGTCGAACACCGGCCGGGGCGTCACGGGCGAGGACGAGGTCGTCGACCTCTGTCGTGACCTCATCCGCATCGACACCAGCAACTACGGCGACCACTCGGGCCCGGGCGAGCGGGCGGCGGCCGAGTACGTCGCGGAGAAGCTCGCGGAGGTCGGCCTCGAGCCGAAGATCATCGAGTCGCACAAGGGGCGGGCCTCCACCGTCGCCCGGATCGAGGGCGAGGACCCGTCGCGGCCGGCCCTGCTCATCCACGGCCACACCGACGTCGTCCCGGCGAACGCCGAGGACTGGACCCACCACCCCTTCTCGGGCGAGGTCGCCGACGGCTGCGTCTGGGGCCGGGGCGCCGTCGACATGAAGGACATGGACGCGATGACCCTCGCGGTCGTCCGTGACCGGCTGCGCAGCGGCCGCAAGCCGCCGCGCGACATCGTCCTCGCCTTCCTCGCCGACGAGGAGGCCGGCGGCACCTACGGCGCCCGCCACCTGGTCGACCACCACCGTGACCTCTTCGAGGGCGTGACGGAGGCGATCGGCGAGGTCGGCGGCTTCTCCTTCACCGTCAACGAGAACCTGCGGCTCTACCTCGTCGAGACGGCCCAGAAGGGCATGCACTGGATGCGGCTCACCGTCGAGGGCACCGCTGGCCACGGCTCGATGACCAACGACGACAACGCCATCACCGAGCTGTGCGAGGCCGTCGGCCGGCTCGGGCGGCACACGTGGCCGGTGCGCGTCACCAAGACCGTACGGTCCTTCCTGGACGAGCTCTCCGACGCGCTCGGCACCCCCCTCGACCCCGAGGACATGGACGCCACGCTCGCCAAGCTCGGCGGCATCGCCAAGATGGTCGGCGCCACCCTGCGCAACTCCGCCGCCCCGACCATGCTCGGCGCCGGCTACAAGGTGAACGTCATCCCCGGCCAGGCCACCGCGCACGTCGACGGGCGCTTCCTGCCCGGCTACGAGGAGGAGTTCCTGGCCGACCTCGACCGCATCCTCGGCCCCCGCGTGAAGCGCGAGGACGTGCACGGCGACAAGGCCCTGGAGACCAGCTTCGACGGCGCCCTGGTCGACGCGATGCAGCTGGCCCTGCGTGCCGAGGACCCGATCGCCCGGGCCGTGCCGTACATGCTCTCCGGCGGCACCGACGCCAAGTCCTTCGACGACCTCGGCATCCGCTGCTTCGGCTTCGCGCCGCTCCAGCTGCCGCCCGAGCTCGACTTCGCCGGCATGTTCCACGGCGTCGACGAGCGGGTCCCGGTCGACGGCCTGAAGTTCGGCGTCCGGGTCCTCGACCGGTTCATCGACGCGAGCTGACGATCGGAAAATCGGCCACCCGTTCAGGTCTGCCCGGAAAGAGTGAATGCCCCAGGGGGCTCGTAGCCCCCTCCCTTCCCCCTCGTTGGAGGTGATGCGGTCCGCGGCTGGGACCGCTTTTGCCAACAAGGAGGAATAATGATCAAGAAGGTCGTCGCTGCTGCGGCTGCCACCGGCGGTCTCGTTCTCGCGGGTGCGGGCATGGCCGTTGCCGACGCGGGTGCCCAGGGTGCGGCCATCGGTTCCCCCGGTGTCCTCTCGGGCAACGTGGTCCAGGTGCCGGTTCACGTTCCCGTCAACGTGTGCGGCAACACGGTGACCATCATCGGGCTGCTGAACCCCACCTTCGGCAACACCTGCGTCAACGCCTGACGTCGCGCCTCGACCCCCTGAGGGTCTGAGCCAAGGCCGGCCCCGGAGTGCGCGCCATGCACTCCGGGGCCGGTGGTCATTTCTCGCGAGCCGAGCAGGCAGGGAAGCAGGTCATCAGCAATGCGACAGGTCACACGCATCATCACCCGCAAGAGCATCTTCACCGTCGCCGCGGCGGGCGGCATGATCGCCCTCGGCGGCGGCTACGCCCACGCCGACGCGGGCGCCGCCGGTGCGGCGTCCCACTCGCCGGGCGTCGCGTCCGGCAACAACGTCCAGGTGCCCGTCCACGCGCCGGTCAACGTCTGCGGCAACACCGTCAACGGCGTCGGGCTCATGAACCCGGCGTACGGCAACTCCTGTGCCAACAAGAGCGGCCAGGGGGGCGGCTATGGCGACGAGTACGGCTCCGGCTCATCCGCCGGCGGCCACGCCTCGAACTCGCCCGGCGTCGCCTCCGGCAACCACGTCCAGGTGCCGATCGACGCCCCGGTCAACGTGTGCGGCAACAGCGTCACGGCCGTCGGCCTGGGGAACGCGGCGTCCGGCAACGACTGCGGAAACGGCACCGGACCGACGCACCCGGGGAATCCGGGGAACCCCGGCAATCCCGGGAACCCGGGGAATCCTGGGAACCCCGGCAACCCGGGCAATCCCGGGAACCCCGGCACCCCCGGCAACCCGGGGACGCCCGGCACTCCGGGGAATCCCGGCACCCCCGGCACCCCCGGTAACCCGGGGAATCCCGGCACCCCGGGTACGCCCGGCGGTCCCGGCGACTCCGGTGGCCACCAGCCCGGGAACCCCGGCACGCCCGGCGGCCCGCAGGGGCCGAACACGCCCGGTACGCACACGGTCACGCCGCACCGGCCCACCGAGGAGCTCGCGCACACCGGTGCCGGGACGCTCGGGGTGGCCGTCCCCCTCGGCGCGGGCATGCTGCTGGCCGGCTCGGTGATCTACCGCCGGGCGCGCCGCGGCGCGTAGCACGTCCCCCCTGGGAAACCGGAAGGGCCCCGCACCGCGGGGCCCTTTCTCATGTCACCAGGTGGCTCGGATCTGACGGATGATGCGCCGTCGCAGCCGCACCCGGCGGCTGCCGTCCCGGTGCAGGCTCAGGCGGTCCAACTCCCAGTGTCCGTACTCCGCACGGTCGGTCAGAAGCCGCGTCGCCTCCTTGCGGGAGACGCCACGCGGCACGTACACGTCGACAAATTCGTATTCCGGCATCGCATCTATTGTGCGGCCAAGGGGTCGGTACGGATAGCGTCTGTCCTATGTCTGATGCTGCGCAGCCCACCGCTGCCGAGGTACGTGCCGCCGCCGAGGCGGTCAAGGCCGCACTGGACCGTCACCTCGCGGCGGTCGAACGCCGCACCGGGGACGACGACCCGGCCGTCTACGAGGCCTTCAACGCGCTCGCCGCGGCGGCGGAGGCGTACGACGAGGCCCTGTACGACCGGTACGACGAGGTCACACCCTTCGAGATCCCCGGCGCCGACGACTCCCTGCCGCCCTACGCGGGGCCGGAGGAGCCGCACGCGCTCAGCGTGCTGATCCGCCGAGACTACGCCGTGGTGGAGCCGCAGCGGCTCATCGCTCAGGCCCGGCGTGTCACGGACCTCGAGCGGGACGAGGAGGCGGGGACGACCCACGCCGCGCTCGGTGTCCTCTTCGGCGAGTACGAACCTGACGAAATCGCGTCCCGTCACAAGGAATTCGGCCTGGAGGAGGGCGACTCCACCCTGTGGGTCGAGGTCGCCGAGGA
Source organism: Streptomyces sp. NPDC053431 (assembly GCF_044544925.1). NCBI lineage: Bacteria > Bacillati > Actinomycetota > Actinomycetes > Kitasatosporales > Streptomycetaceae > Streptomyces > Streptomyces sp. NPDC053431. The sequence goes on from NZ_JBITXX010000016.1 coordinate 162,701, forward strand.
CCTCCCGGAACCGGGCGAGTGGCTGCACGCCCCCTTCGACCACGCCGACCCCGAACGGATCGTCTGCCGTTTCGACATCAGCGCCGTCTTCGACGACGAGGACGAGCCGGACGAGGAACCGCTGGAACGCGTCCCCCGGGCCTGACGGAACGCTTCGACCGGACGGCGGCCGGGAGCGACAGCCGTCACCGAACGCTGCTCACGGGCGCTCCTCCCGCATGTGTCACGCGGGAGGGGCGCCCGTCGGCTCGTGGTGCCCCTCAGGCCTCGTCGTCGTCCTTCAGGAGCGCCTCCAGGAGCGGGCGGAGGCGGGTCGTGCGCTCCGCGGGCAGACCCTCGGCGACCGCGCGCGGCAGCGCCTGGTCCACGCCGTGGACGACGGACAGATGCCGCTCGGCGCGCCCGAACGCCGTGTAGACCCAGGCCCGGCTCAGGCCCCCGGCCGCGTCCCCGGGCAGCACCACGACTGCGGCCGGCCAGCGCGCGCCCGCCGCCTGGTGCGCGGTCAGCGCCCAGCCGTGCCGCAGTGCCGGCTCGACCCGCTCCTTCGGCACGACGACCCGCTCGCCGCCGCAGTCCAGGTGCAGGCCCGCGGCGTCGGCCGACACGACCGTGCCCGTGACCGTACGGCCGGGGGCGGGGGAGTGGGCCACCCGGTCGCCCGGGTCGTAGCCGCCGAAGCGGCCCGGGCCCGGGTTGAGCCGCTGCTTCAGGGCGGCGTTCAGGGCGCGGGTGCCGGCGGAGCCGCCGTGCCCGACCGTGATCACCTGGGTCTGCTCGGCCGGCACGCCGATCGCCCGCGGGATCGAGTCGGCGACCAGCTGCACCGTGCGGTGCACCGCCTCACCGGCGTCCCGGACCGGGACGATCACGACCTCCTTGCCGGGGGCGTCCACCTGGTGCAGCTCGCCGATGCCGATGCCCGAGACCAGCTCGCCGAGCGGGCCCGGGTCCGGCGTGCGGGAGGCGATCTGCGGGGCGAGCCGGGCGGCGAGCAGATCCGCGAAGACCCGGCCCGGACCGGGCGCTCCGAGGACGTGCGGGTCGCCGGACAGCACCAGACGGCAGCCGTCGGGCAGCGCCTCGACCAGCGCGGCGGCGCTCTCGACGTCGAGCTGCGGCGCGTCCAGGACGCACAGCAGGTCGAGGGCGAGCGCGCCCTCCGCGTCCCGGCCCGGGCCGGCGGCGCCGGACAGCAGGGCGGCGAGGGGCACGGCGCCGTCGCGGGCGGTGTGCGCCGCGAGCGCGGCCCGCAGGCCTCGGGCGCGGGCGGCCTCGGCCAGCGCGGCCGGCTCGGCGCGGGCGGCCTCACCGCCGGTGTGCAGCACGAGCCCGTGCGCCCCCGCGGCGCGGGCCAGCTCGGGGCCGTCCCACTCCGCCGCCTCGACCGTACGGATCAGGCGGGCGAGTCCGTCGGCGAGGCTCTCCTCGGCGAGGGCGTACCGCTCGAGGCCCAGCAGCACGGGAGCCTGCGGCTCCTGCGCCGCGGCGGCCGCCGGCTCCGACTCCTCCTCGAACTCCTCCTCGCCCTCCTCGTCCTGTGGCTCCTCCTCCTGGAAGACGAGCACCGCCGCCTCCGAGACGGCGAGCTCGACCGCCTTCTCGGGCTCCGGCACCGACAGCTTGGCCAGTCCGTCCCGTACGGCGCCGATCTCCAGGGCCGTGTGCCCCTTGAGGGCCGCCTGCTCCAGGAGCCACGCGGCCAGGGCCACCGCGCGGCGCGGATCGGCGGGACCGCACTGGGCGCCGAGCAGCGCCCGCGCGAAGCCGTCCGCCTGCTCGGGCCGCACCCCCGGCACGGAGAGCAGCTGCCACGGATCGTCCTCCAGGGCGCGCGCCGCGCCCTCGCCGAGCACCGTGGCCACCTGGCCGGCGAGCGTCTCCGGGGCCCCGCCCCGCGCGAGGACCTGCCGCACGGCCGCCGTCGTCTCCTCGGTCACCACGGGGGCCCGGGGCGCCGGCGGGCGCACGGTCGTCTCCGGCGCCGTGGCCGGGGCCGGCCGGGGCGGAGCCGCCGGCGCCTCGACGCGCGGGACCGCCACCGGCTTGGCGCCGCTCTCCACGGCCCGTACCGCCGCCAGCAGATCGGCGGCCGTCCCGCTCAGTTTTCCGCCGGCCTCGACGGGGCCGCCCCGCTCGGCCTTCCGCTGCTCGATCCGGGCCCGGAACTCCCGCTGCGCGGCGAGCTCCGCCTCCGCCTCGGACAGCGCGGGCGTCTCCGCCGCGGCCTGGCCGCTCGCGGCGGCCGCCCCCTCGGCCCCTTCCGCCGCACCGGACTCCGCGCCCTCGGCGCCGTCCCCGTCCCCGTCGGCCGGGTCCCCGGTCCCGGCCGCGTCCGCGTCGACCGCCTCGGGGCCGGAGGCGGTCGCGGTGTCGGGTGCCTCCGCGCCGTCCGTCGGCTCGGCGGCCGTGGGCTCTTCAGGCTCGCCCGGCGGGGTGGCGGCGGCCTCGGGCGGGGTGTCGCCGGAAGGCTCGGTCACAGGGTGCTCCAGTCGTGATCCGGGTAGCGGTGCACGGGCGCCGACACGTCGTCGAGAGCCCTGCAGATCTCGTCAGGAAGACTAAGGCTCTCCACTGACAGCGCAGCCGTGAGCTGCTGCGCGTTGCGCGCGCCGACGATCGGCGCCGTCACTCCGGGGCGGTCGCGGACCCAGGCGAGGGCGACCTGCAGCGGGGTCGTGGCCAGGCCGTCCGCCGCCGTGCTGACCGCGTCCACGATCCGGCTCGCCGTCTCGTCGAGATACGGCTCCACGAACGGGGCCAGGGCCTCCGAGCCGCCGCGCGAGTCCGTCGGTGTGCCGTGCCGGTACTTGCCGGTGAGGACCCCGCGGCCGAGCGGCGAGGAGGGCAGCAGCCCGATGCCGAGGTCGAGGGCGGCCGGCAGCACCTCGCGCTCGATGCCCCGCTGGAGCAGCGAGTACTCCATCTGCGTCCCGGCCAGCCGGGTGCGCTCCCCGGCCAGCTGCCAGGTGCCCGCCTTGGCGAGCTGCCAGCCGCAGAAGTCGGAGACGCCGACATAGCGGGCCCGGCCGGTGCTGACGGCGATGTCGAGCGCCTGGAGGGACTCCTCCAGTGGCGTGTACGGGTCGAAGGCGTGGAGCTGCCAGAGGTCCACGTAGTCCGTGCCGAGCCGGGCGAGCGAGGCGTCGAGCGCCGCCAGCAGGTGTCCGCGCGAGCCGTCGGTGCGCCGGTCCGGGTCGGGAACGCTGCCCGCCTTGGTCGAGATCACCAGATCCCGGCGCGGCACCAGGGCCTTGTCGCCGACGAGTCGCCCGAGCAGATACTCCGCCTCGCCGCCCCCGTACACGTCCGCGGTGTCCACGAGCGTGCCGCCCGCGTCCCAGAACGCCTTCAACTGCTCGGCCGCGTCGTGCTCGTCGGTGTCCCGGCCCCAGGTGAGGGTGCCGAGCCCGAGCCGGGACACGCGCAGGCCGGTACGTCCGAGATGCCTCTGCTCCATGGCCGCGAGATTACTGGCCACGGCACCACGGGGAGAGAGCCTGTGGACAACCTGTCCACAGGCGGTGCCCGTACCGTCCCGGATCGCCTCCTGACGGATGTGGGGGCCGCGCGCTAGAGTCCCGCAGACAGGGACGTTACCGATGGGTAAGGGGTACGTGGCATGCGGCTCGGCATCAACCTCGGCTACTGGGGCGCGGGCATGGACGGCGACAACCTCGCCGTGGCCCAGGAGGCGGACCGCCTCGGCTACGACGTCTGCTGGGCGGCGGAGGCCTACGGCTCCGACGCCCCGACCGTGCTGTCCTGGGTCGCCGCCAAGACCGAGCGGATCGACGTCGGTTCGGCGATCATGCAGATCCCGGCGCGGCAGCCCGCGATGACGGCGATGACCGCCGCGACCCTCGACTCGCTCTCCGGCGGCCGCTTCCGCCTCGGCCTCGGCGTCTCCGGACCGCAGGTCTCCGAAGGCTGGTACGGCGTCAAGTTCGACAAGCCGCTGGCCCGCACCCGCGAGTACGTCGAGATCGTCCGCAAGGCCATGTCCCGCGAGCGCCTCAGCTACGAGGGCGAGCACTGGACGCTGCCGCTGCCGGACGGCCCGGGCAAGCCGATCAAGCTCACGGTCCACCCGACCCGCCCGCACATCCCGCTCTACATCGCGGCCATCGGCCCCAAGAACCTGGAGCAGACCGGCGAGATCGCCGACGGCGCCCTGCTCATCTTCCCGGCCGCCGAGCACCTGGAGGAGACCGCGCTGCGCCACCTCCGCGCGGGCCGTGAGAAGGCCGGGCTCACGATGGAGGGCTTCGACGTCCACCCGACCCTGCCGCTCGCCCTCGGCGACGACATCGACGCGCTGGCCGACATCTTCCGCCCGTACACCGCCCTCTACGTCGGTGGCATGGGCAGCCGCAAGCAGAACTTCTACAACCAGCTCGCCCAGCGCATGGGCTACGAGAAGGCCGCCGCCGAGATCCAGGACAAGTACCTGTCCGGGGACAAGGAAGGCGCCGCCGCGGCCGTGCCGCGGCAGCTCATCGACCAGACCACCCTGCTCGGCTCCGTCGACCGCATCGCCGACCGCATGAAGGCCTACGCGGCGGCCGGCGTCACCACCCTGACCCTCGCCCCGGCCGGCTTCACCCTGGACGAGCGCCTCGCGGCGCTGCGGGCGGGCGTCGAGGCCCTGGAGCGGGCCGGACTCGCGTAAGGCCCCGGAACACGTCTGCGGCCGTGGTGGGGGCTCGGGGGTCTTCCCCGCCACGGCCGTCACGCAGCACAACGCGTGAGCGCCCCCGGGGTTACGCGCCCCGCCACACCTCCCGCGCCGCATCTCCCGTACGCCGTTCGGCCCAGCCTCCGGGCCCTCGTGTTGCCCGCCCCGGCGCGGCGCACTTGACTCGTACACCACGGAGGTGCCAGCCATGCTCACGGCCAAGAACCTGTTCCAGGAAATCATCGACAACGACGAGTCGTTCCAGCTCTTCTGCTCCATCGCCGCCAGCGGCGAGGCGCAGGGCGGCTGGGAGAACGGCCGGATCGCCGCGCTCGTCGCCCCCGGCCTGCGCGACCTGGCCCCCAAGATCTCCCGGCACGGTGCCGACGAGGACAAGCACGGCCGGATCTTCCACGCGCTGATGAGGAAACGCGGGCTAGAACCGGTGCCGGTGCCGCCCGAGACCGACTACACGATGCTCCTCGAACAGCGCGGGATCGGCCTCGCCCACGACAAACTGCGCCGCGAGGAGCCGCTGAGCGAGCAGGACATCGTCGTCTACCTCAGCCACAGCCGGGTCACCGAACAACGGGCCGCGGACCAGATGGAGTTGCTGGTCAAGTACTTCGGCGACCACCCCGAGCTCGGCCGGGCCATCCACATGATCGACAACGACGAGGTCAACCACCTCGCGTACTGCCACGAGGAGCTGCTGCGCCTGAACCGCCAGGGGCACGGACGGCTCATCCAGCGCGTCCTGCGGGAGTGCGCCCTCGCCGAGATCCAGGTCTACCGGGACGTCAGCCTCGCCGTGATGAGCCACATGGGCCGCATCCTGCGCTGGCCCAAGGCCAAGGCCGCCGTCCTCGCCGCCGGCATCCACGCCGTGTACGCGTACGAGCGGGCGGCCGGCTGGCACAAGATGGTCGACCTCAGGATGCCCGAGCGCCGCGACGCCCTCGGAGGGCCCGCGACCCCGGCCCCGGCCTTCTGAGACCGCCGCTCCCGGGACGGCCGGGACCGCGCCTGCGGCCGCCGGCCGGGACCGCGCGTCTCCGCCGGCCGGGACCGCGCGCCTCGGCCGACGCTCGGGACCGCGCGCCTCCGGCGGCCGCCCGGGACCGCGCGCCTCCAGCCGCCCGGGAGGCCCGGCATCGTCACATCCAGCCGCGCCGCTTGAACAGCCGGTACAGCAGCGTGACGGTGCCCGCCATCAGCAGGACCACCGCCGGGTACGACCACGCCCACCGCAGCTCCGGCATGTGGTCGAAGTTCATGCCGTAGATCCCCGCGACCATCGTGGGGACCGCGGCCATCGCCGCCCAGGCCGAGATCTTCCGCATGTCGTCGTTCTGCCGGACGCCCATCTGCGCCAGGTGTGCCGACAGCACGTCGGACAGCAGCCGGTCCAGGCCCTCCACCTGCTCGTTGGCGCGCAGCAGATGGTCCTGCACGTCCCGGAAGAACGGCGTCGCCTTGTCGTGCACGAAGGGCACCGAGCCCGCCGCGAGCCGGGCCAGCGGCCCCGCCAGCGGGCCCGCCGCCCGGCGGAACTCCAGGACCTGCCGCTTGGCCGTGTAGATCCGCTCCGCGGTGCGCGCCGGGCTGCCGCCGGACGGCGCGAAGACGTCGGCCTCCAGCTCCTCCAGGTCGATCTGGAGCTCCCCGGCGACGTCGATGTAGTGGTCCACGACCGCGTCGCTGATCGCGTAGAGGACCGCCGTCGGCCCGTGCCGCAGCACGTCCGGGGTGGCCTCCATGCGCTTGCGCACCGCCGTCAGCGGGCTGCCGGCCCCGTGCCGCACGGTCACCACGAAGGAGTCGCCGACGAAGACCATCACCTCGTCCGAGCTGACCCGGTCGCTCTTCGGCTCGTAGACCACCGGCTTGAGCACGACGAACAGACAGTCGTCGTAGACCTCCAGCTTGGGCCGCTGGTGCGCCTTCAGGGCGTCCTCGACGGCGAGCGGATGCAGGCCGCACTCCGAGGAGACGTGGTCGAACTCGTTCTCGGTCGGCTCGTAGAGCCCCACCCACAGGAACGCGTCCCCGCTCGCCCGCGCCTCCGCCAGCGCGTCCGACAGGTCGGCCGGGCTCTGCGTCCGCTGTCCGCGCCGATAGATGGCTGAGTCCACGATCACGCGCCGTATTCTCCCCCGGCCGCCGCGGAAGCGCATCCGCTGGAGCGCCTTCCGTACCCCGCACGGTGCCGCGGTCCGGCTCCACGCGCGCGTGGAGCCGCATAGGCTGGCCGACATGGCCACGCTGATCCTCGTACGGCACGGACGTTCCACCGCCAACACCTCCGGGGTGCTCGCCGGGCGGACGCCCGGGGTCGCCCTCGACGAGCGCGGCGCCGCGCAGGCCGCCGCGCTGCCCCGGCGGCTCGACGGGGTGCCGCTCGCCGCCGTCGTCTCCAGCCCGCTGCAGCGCTGCCGCGAGACCGTGCGGCCGCTGCTCGCCGCCCGTCCCGGCCTCCCGCTGCACGTCGAGGACCGGATCAACGAGTGCGACTACGGCGACTGGTCGGGCCGCAAGCTCGCCGAGCTCATGGACGAGCCGCTCATGCAGGTCGTGCAGGCCCACGCATCGGCGGCCGCCTTCCCCGGCGGCGAGTCCATGCGCGCCATGCAGACCCGGGCCGTGGAGGCCGTGCGCGACTGGAACGCCCGGATCGAGGCCGAGCACGGCGAGGACGCCGTCTACGCGATGTGCTCGCACGGGGACATCGTCAAGGCGATCGTCGCCGACGCCCTCGGCCTCCACCTCGACCTGTTCCAGCGGCTCCAGGTGGACCCCTGCTCGGTCACCGTGATCCGCTACACCCGCCTGCGTCCCTTCCTCGTCCGCCTCGGCGACACCGGCGACTTCGCCGCCCTGCTCCCGCGCGAGACCCCGGCCGACCGGGGTGCGGCGGAGGTCGGGGGCGGTGCGGGCGCCCCGTGATCCATCCGCGCAGTAGGGTGGACGCGCCGCTGGAGAAAACCAGTCCGCAGCACGACAGTCGAGACCCAAGGGAGTCGGGAACGTGTCCCGTCAGGTGTTCCTCTACGACCCACCGGAGCGTTTCGTGGCCGGCACGGTCGGGCTGCCTGGACGCCGTACGTTCTTCCTTCAGGCGTCCGCGGCCGGCCGGGTCACCAGCGTCGCCCTGGAGAAGACCCAGGTGGCGGCCCTCGCGGAGCGGATCGACGAGCTTCTGGACGAGGTCGTGCGCCGCACCGGCGGCAACGCGCCCGTCCCCGCGGTCGCGCCCCCCGACACCACGGACACCGCTCCCCTCGACGCCCCCGTCGAGGAGGAGTTCCGGGTCGGCACCATGGCCCTCGCCTGGGACGGCGAGGAACAGCGCATGATCGTCGAGGCGCAGGCGCTCGTCGAACTCGACGCGGACTCCGAGGAGGACCTCGCCGCGGCCGAGGAGCGGCTGCTCCAGGACGAGGAGAACGGTCCGCCGATGCTGCGGGTCCGGCTCACCGGCGCGCAGGCCCGGGCCTTCGCCAAGCGGGCCCTGGACGTGGTCAACGCGGGCCGCCCGCCGTGCCCGCTGTGCAGCCTGCCGCTCGACCCCGAGGGGCACGTCTGCCCCCGCCAGAACGGATACCGTCGCGGCGCATGAGCGGTGACGGGATCCGCGAGCGGACACGGACGGACCTCGATCTGCTCGCCCGGGGGGAGCTGACCGTCCGCGGCCAGGTCCGCGAGGCGTCCAACGCGGTGCTGTACTGCTCCGTCGCCCTGGAGGGCGAGGAGGCGGCCTGCGTCTACAAGCCGGTCGCGGGGGAGCGCCCGCTGTGGGACTTCCCCGACGGCACCCTCGCCCAGCGCGAGGTCGCCGCCTTCGAGGTGTCCGAGGCCACCGGGTGGGGCCTGGTCCCGCCGACCGTGCTGCGCGACGGGCCGTACGGCGAGGGCATGGTCCAGCTGTGGGTCGAGGCCGACCCGGAGGCCGCCCTGCTCGCCCTCGTGGAGGACGAGGAGGCCGGCGAGGGCTGGAAGGCCGTGGGCCCCGCACAGGTCGCCGAGGACCGCACGGCGCTGCTCGTGCACGCCGACACCCCCCAGCTGCGCAGGCTCGCCGTCCTGGACGCCGTGATCAACAACGGCGACCGCAAGGGCGGGCACCTGCTGCCCGCGCCGGACGGGCGGCTCTACGGGATCGACCACGGCGTGAGCTTCCACGTGGACGACAAGCTGCGCACCCTGCTGTGGGGCTGGGCGGGCGAGGAGCTGACCGCGGAGGCGGTCACCGTCCTCGGCTCGCTCGACGGGCAGCTCGCGCCGGGCACTCCACTGGCCGAACGGCTCACCGGGCTCCTGACGGGGGCCGAGGTGGCCGCCCTGCGGGAGCGGGTCGCCCGGCTGCGCCGGACCGGACGGCACCCCGTGCCGTCCGGGGAGTGGCCGGCCATTCCCTGGCCGCCGGTGTGAGAGCCGGGGTCCGGCGGGTCACTCCCGGGCCTCGCCGACGGGTTTCGGCCAATCTCCTCCGTCAGCAGACACCCCCCGGGGGTATGCATGCACGATCTCCTCCCGCAAGACCGCCTAATCGGTCAAGATCCCGGATGCGGTTCGTATCCGGAACAGCTGTCCGGTTACGCTCAGGACATGCATGCCTGGCCCGCTTCTGAGGTCCCCGCCCTGCCCGGCAAGGGCCGCGACCTCCGGATTCACGACACCGCGACCGGTGGACGAGTGACCCTCGCCCCCGGCCCCGTCGCCCGCATCTACGTCTGCGGCATCACGCCGTACGACGCGACCCACATGGGACACGCGGCGACCTACAACGCGTTCGACCTCGTTCAGCGCGTGTGGCTCGACACCAAGCGGCAGGTTCACTACGTCCAGAACGTGACCGACGTCGACGACCCGCTCCTGGAGCGCGCCCTGCGCGACGGCATCGACTGGGTCGGCCTCGCCGAGCGCGAGACCGCGCTGTTCCGTGAGGACATGACCGCCCTGCGCATGCTGCCCCCGCAGCACTACATCGGCGCGGTCGAGGCGATACCGGGCATCGTCCCGCTCGTCGAGCGGCTGCGCGACTCCGGCGCCGCCTACGAGCTCGACGGAGACATCTACTTCTCCGTCGAGGCCGACCCGCACTTCGGCGAGGTCTCGCACTACAGCACCGAGCTGATGCGCCACCTCTCCGCCGAACGCGGCGGCGACCCGGACCGCCCGGGCAAGAAGAACCCGCTCGACCCGATGCTGTGGATGGCCGCCCGCGAGGGCGAGCCGAGCTGGGACGGCGGCAGCCTCGGCCCCGGCCGCCCCGGCTGGCACATCGAGTGCGTCGCCATCGCCCTCGACCACCTCGGCATGGGCTTCGACGTGCAGGGCGGCGGCTCCGACCTGATCTTCCCGCACCACGAGATGGGCGCCTCCCACGCCCAGACGCTCACCGGCGAGTTCCCCATGGCCAAGGCGTACGTGCACGCCGGCATGGTCGCCCTGAACGGCGAGAAGATGTCCAAGTCCAAGGGCAACCTGGTCTTCGTCTCCAAGCTCCGCAGGGACGGCGTCGACCCGGCCGCCATCCGGCTCGCCCTGCTCTCGCACCACTACCGGGCCGACTGGGAGTGGACCGACCAGGTCCTCCAGGACGCCGTCGAGCGCCTCGGCCGCTGGCGCGCCGCCGTGTCGCGCCCCGACGGCCCGTCCGCCGACGCCCTCGTCGACGAGCTCCGCGAGGCGCTCGCCGACGACCTGGACGCCCCGGCCGCGCTCGCCGCGGTCGACCGCTGGGCCGCGCTCCAGGCCGCCGAGGGCGGCAGTGACGAGTCCGCTCCCGGGCTCGTCTCCCGCGCCGTCGACGCGCTGCTCGGCGTCGCCCTGTAGCCGGCCCGACCGCGCAACTCCCTTCCACGCAACCGCCCTTGGACTTCCCGTGAAGTCCGGGGGCGGTTCCGTTTTGCCCCTGGCCGGATGCTCGAATCTGCGCTAGGAACGCCCCATGCAATCATCAATGCGCATGAGAGCTGCCCTCGGCGGTGCCGTGCTCGGGCTCCTCGCGGTGTTCGCGGGCCCCGGAAGCACAGCCTCCGCCGAACCCTCCGACACCACCGTCGGCGAGGTCACCGCCTTCGCCGCCGACGGAGCCGTCTACCAGCTGACCGCCGGCCGCGCCGAGGCCAGGGTCAGCTTCGTCTCCGACGAGACCTTCCGCATCGAACTCGCCCCCGACGGCAGGTTCACCGACCCGACCGGACAGGACGTCGTCCTGCCGCAGGGCCCGCCGCCCACCACCCACTGGGCCGACCGCGGCGACCGCTACGAACTCAGCACCTCCCGGGTGACCCTGCGCGCCTACAAGTCCCCGCTCCGCTTCGCCGCGGTGCGCGCCGACGGCACCCCGCTGTGGTCCGAGACCCAGGGCCTCACCTGGAACCAGGACCGCACCACCCAGACCCTGGCCCGCGGCGCCGCCGAGCAGTTCTACGGCGCCGGCATGCAGAACGGCCGCGGCAACACCTCCCACCGCGGCAAGACCGTCGAGGTCGGCGTCGACTACAACTGGAACGACGGCGGTCACCCCAACTCCGTCCCGTTCTACCTCTCGTCCGCCGGCTACGGCGTCTACCGCAACACCTACGCCCCGAACACCTACGTCTTCGGCGAGCCCGTCACCGCCACCGCCCGCGAACAGCGCTTCGACGCCTACTACTTCGCCGGCGACGGGCAGGACGCCCTCAAGGACGTCATCGGGCAGTACACCCGGCTCACCGGCAAGCCCTTCCTGCCGCCCGTCTACGGCCTGGAGATCGGTGACGCCGACTGCTACCTCCACAACGCCAACCGCGGCGAACGGCACACCCTCGACGCCCTGAAGGTCGCCGACGGCTACGTCCAGCACGACATGCCCAACGGCTGGATGCTCGTCAACGACGGCTACGGCTGCGGCTACGAGAACCTCGCCGAGGCCGCCCAGGGCCTGCAGGCCCGCGGCACACAGCTCGGCCTGTGGACCGAGGACGGCCTCGACAAGCTCGCCGAGCAGGTCAGAGCCGGCCAGCGGGTCGCCAAGCTCGACGTCGCCTGGGTCGGCGACGGCTACAAGTTCGCCCTCGACGGCTGCAAGGGCGCCTACGCCGGCATCGAGGCCAACAGCGCGGCCCGCGGCTTCACCTGGGCCCCCGAGAGCTGGTCCGGCGCCCAGCGCTGCGGCGTCCAGTGGTCCGGCGACCAGTCCGGCACCTGGGAGTACATCCGCTGGCAGATCCCCACCTACGCCGGCGCCGCCATGTCCGGACTCGCCTACACCACCGGCGACGTCGACGGCATCTTCGGCGGCAGCCCCAAGACGTACACCCGTGACCTGCAGTGGAAGATGTTCCTGCCCGTCACCATGACCATGGACGGCTGGGCCGCCCAGGACAAGCAGCCCTTCCGCCACGGCGAGCCGTACACCTCGATCAACCGCGCCTCCCTCAAGCTCCACGAGGCCCTGCTGCCCTACATCTACTCGCACGCCCAGCAGGCCACGAAGACCGGCCTCGGGCTCGCCCGGCCGCTCGTCGTCGAATACCCCGACGACCCGGTGGCCGCCTCGGACGCCGCCAAGTACGAGTTCCTCAGCGGCCAGGACTTCCTCGTCGCGCCCGTCTACCAGGACGCGGTCGAGCGCGACGGCATCTACCTGCCCAAGGGCACCTGGATCGACTACTGGAACGGGCGCACCTACGAAGGCCCCGTCACCCTCGACCACTACAGCGCCCCGCTCGACACCCTGCCCCTCTTCGTACGGGCCGGGGCCGCCGTTCCCCTGTGGCCCGGCGGCATCCGCTCGTACACCGACCGCAGGCCCGGCGACCCGATCGCCTGGGACGTCTACCCGCAGGGCCGGTCCTCCTTCGACCTCTACGAGGACGACGGCGTGACCCGCGAGCACCGCACCGGACGCTCCACCACCCAGCGGGCCGAGGTCCGCGCGCCGCAGCGCGGGGCCGGCGACGTCACCGTACGGATCGGGGCCGCCGAGGGCGACTACACCGGAAAGGCGGCCGCCCGGCCGTACCGCTTCACCGTCCACACCGGTGACGCCCCCGGCGGCGTCACCCTGGGCGGGCGGGCGCTGCCCCGGTTCACCTCGAAGGCGGCCTTCGAGGCCGCCGAGCAGGGCTGGTGGTACGACCGCGAGGACCGCGGGGGAGTCGTCCAGGTCAGGACGGCCGCCCAGCCCACCGACCGCGGCTTCACCCTCGTCCTCACCAACACCAGCGCCGTCGGCGGCGCCGTGCCCGGGGCCCCGGCGACCCTCGCCGTCCCCGCCGGGCAGGAGCTCGGCGCGGGCGTGCCCGGCACCGTCGCCGTCGACGTCACCGCGGGCACCAGGGACGCCACCGGCGTCGAGGTCACGCTGAGCGCGCCCGCCGGCTGGCAGGCCGCCCCGGCGGCGCCGATCGCCCGCATCCCGGCCGGCACCACCCGGCGGGTCCAGGTCGCCGTGACCCCGGCCCGGGACGCCGCGCCCGGGGAGACCCCGCTCACCGCGACCGTCCGGCACCGGGCGGCGGGGGTGGACCGCACGGCCACCCAGCGGTTCGCCGTCGGGGTGATGCCCGAGCCGCCGACCGCCCCTGCCTGGGCGAGCGACCTGGTCTGGCTGAAGTCGACGAACGGCTGGGGACCGCCCGAACGCGACCGTTCCAACGGCGAGTCGGGCGCGGCGGACGGCCACCCCCTCACCCTCGCCGGCACGACCTACGCCAAGGGCGTCGGCGCCCACGCCGACTCCGACATCGAGGTCTACCTCGGCGGCCGCTGCACCGCCTTCACCGCCGACGTGGGCATCGACGACGAGATCAACGGCTACGGCGACGTCGCCTTCTCCGTCGAGGCGGACGGCAAGGTGCTGTGGACCTCGCCGCGGCTGACCGGCGCCTCGGCGACGCTGCCGGTGAACGTCGACGTGACCGGCGCACGCCATGTCCACCTGCGGATCACCGACACCAACGGCACGAAGAGCGGGGACCACGGGGACTGGGCGGCCGCCCGGTTCGACTGCGCCTGACGCCGTCGTCGCCGAGCAGGCCTGACGGACGCGAACGGGAGGGGTGGCACGCCACCCCTCCCGTATCACCGGTCGATCGTCGGTCAGCCGTCTCAATCAGTCGCCGGTCAGTCGTCGGAACCCTCGGGGCTCTCGGAGCCGCCAGAGCCCTCGGCGCCCTCGGCGCCGTCAGGACGGCCTTCGGATCCCTCGGAGCCTCCGGACCCGCCCGCAGACGTGCCGGGAGTCGTGCCGGGCGTCGCGTCGCCTTCGCCCGCCGGGTTCCCGCCCGGGGTCTGCTCGCCCGAGCGCTGCTCCGGCTCCCGGTCCGGCTGCCCGCCCGGGTCCGCCCCCGGCACCGCCTCCGGGCCCGGCTGCTGCGGCTTCGGCGGGCGGGTGCGGTCGCCGGCGCTGTCCCGCAGGTACGAGGTCTCGCCGCCCTCCGTCGCCACCCCCGGCCCGGGGCCCGGGCCCGAACCCGGCTCACGGCGCCGCAGATAGCGCTCGAACTCGCGGGCGATGGCCTCGCCGGAGGCCTCCGGCAGCTCCGCCGTGTCCCGCGCCTCCTCCAGGGTCTGCACGTACTCGGCGACCTCGCTGTCCTCGGCCGCCAGCTGGTCCACGCCCAGCTGCCAGGCCCGCGCGTCCTCGGGCAGTTCGCCCAGCGGGACGTGCAGACCGATCAGGTCCTCCAGGCGGTTGAGCAGCGCGAGCGTCGCCTTCGGGTTCGGCGGCTGGGACACGTAGTGCGGGACGGCGGCCCACAGACTCACCGCGGGCACGCCGGCGTGCGTGCACGCCTCCTGGAGGATGCCCACGATGCCCGTCGGGCCCTCGTAGCGGGTCTCCTCCAGGTCCATGGTCCGGGCCAGATCGGGGTCGGAGGTGACCCCGCTGACCGGCACGGGGCGGGTGTGCGGGGTGTCGCCGAGCAGCGCCCCCAGGATCACCACCATCTCCACGCCGAGTTCGTGGGCGAAGCCGAGCAGCTCGTTGCAGAACGAACGCCAGCGCATCGACGGCTCGATCCCGCGCACCAGGACCAGGTCCCGGGGCTTGTCGCCGCCGATCCGGACCACGGAGAGCCGGGTCGTCGGCCAGGTGATCTTCCGGACTCCACCGTCCAGCCACACCGTGGGCCGGTTGACCTGGAAGTCGTAGTAGTCCTCGGCGTCGAGCGCCGCGAACACCTCGCCCTTCCACTCCCGGTCCAGGTGGGCGACCGCGGCGGAGGCGGCGTCACCGGCGTCGTTCCAGCCCTCGAACGCGGCCACCATGACCGGGTCGATCAGCTCGGGAACCCCCTCGAGCTCGATCACCCAGCGCCTCCTTCGTCGAAGTTCCTGTCGTACGGACCAACCTTATGCCTTTCCGGCGGCCCGCCCGCAGCCCTCGGACCCGCCCGAGAGCCGTCTCGGCCTTGATCGACTACCCAGGAACTCCCGTCGGCACACGGCGTCCACGCCGGCCGTCCGGAAACGCCGCTCACTCCTCCCAGAGCGTGCTGGGGGCCTCCTTCCGCACCACCGGGGCGATCTCCTCCGCGAACCGCTCCAGGGTCTCGATCTGCTCCGCCGTGGACTGCCCGAAGGCGTCGACCGTGATCGACTGCAGGTCGTGCCGGTACACCTCGTGGTAGCCGAGGATCTTGTCGATGATCTGCTGCGGGGAGCCGATCAGCTGGGGGCCGCCCGCGATGGCGTCCTCGATGGTGCGGAACGGGGTGTTGTAGCCGGTCCTGCCCTCCAGATGGGGCTGGAAGGTCTGCCGTACCTTCGCCTCGTAGAGCTCCTTGTAGCGCTCCACGGCCTGCTCGGCGGTGTCGGCTATGAGCAGCCCGCCGGAACCCGCCGCCACGCGCGCGTGCCGCGGGTCGTGCCCGTACTCCTCGAACTTCTCGCGGTAGTGGGCGATGAGCCGCGCGTACGCCTCGCGGGGCTGGATGGCGTTGGCGGTGAACAGCGGATCGCCGTGCCTGGCGGCGAGTTCGGGGGAGTTGAGGCTGGTGGCCGAGCCGTGCCAGATCCTCGGCGGACCCGCGTACGGGCGGGGCAGGGTGGTGACGTTCCTCAGGGCGGGGCGGAACTCGCCCTGCCAGTCGACCCCTTCCTCCGTCCAGAGCCGGCGGAGCAGCTCGTACTTCTCCTTCTGCAGGTCCCACTGGCGCGCCTCGTCCAGCCCGAAGAGGTCGAAGTGCCCGGCCTCGGCGCCCTTGCCGACGACGAGTTCGATCCGGCCCCGGGAGATCTGGTCGAGGGTGGCGTAGTCCTCCGCGACCCGTACCGGGTCGAGGATCGCGACGACGGTGACGCCGGTGAGCAGGCGGATCCGGGAGGTCCGGGCGGCCAGTGCGCCGAGCACCACCGAGGGGCTGGAGGAGAGGAACGGTCCGGCGTGCCGCTCGCCGATGGAGTACGCGTCGAAGCCGAGCCGCTCGGCGGCCTCGCCGACCTCCAGGACCTGGGCCAACCGGGCGGCGGCGGAGTCCCGTTCGCCGGTCAGGGGGTGCGGGGCGTGGCCGATGAGAGAGAGCACTTGAAACTTCATGTACCCACTGTGCGCGCCCGGTGTTTCCGAGGTGTATCGGCAGCATGGCGGGCCGGCCGGCACGCGCCGGTGGGCGGCCCCGTCGGGACCGCCCACCGGTGACTCCTCGGCCCTGCAGCCTCGGCGGCGGACCGCTACTTGCGGAGCATGTCCTCGACCTTGCCGCGGATCTCGTCCGTGGCCAGACCGCGGATGGTCAGCGTGGTGCGGCGGCGCAGCACGTCGTCCGCGGTCTCCGCCCACTCGTGGTCGCGGGCGTAGGCGACCTGGGCCCAGATCTCCGGCGCGTCGGGGTGGATGCGCTGGGCCAGCTCGGGGTTCTCGTTCGCCATGCGGGCGATGTCGAAGGAGAGCGAGCCGTAGTGGGTGGCGAGGTGCTTGGCGGTGTCGGCGGACATGCGGGGACCGGGCGCCGGGCCGTCCACGAGCAGCCGGTGCACGACCGCGTTCGGGTTGGCGATGCCGGGCAGCGGCAGCCGCTTCGGCAGCGTGGAGACCGGCTCGTAGTCGTCGCCGAGCGGGCCGCCCGGGAGCGACTCCAGCTTCTTCATGATGGTGCGGCCGATGTGGCGGAAGGTGGTCCACTTACCGCCGGCCACCGACAGCATGCCGCCGCGGCCCTCGGTGACGACGGTCTCGCGCTTGGCCTTGGAGGTGTCGCCGGGTCCGCCCGGAAGCACCCGCAGGCCCGCGAAGGCGTAGGTGATGAGGGAGCGGTCGAGCTGCTGGTCGCGGATGGAGAAGGCGGCCTCGTCCAGGATCTGGGCGATGTCCTTGTCGTTGACCGCGACCTCGCCCGGGTCGCCCTCGTACTCCTCGTCGGTGGTGCCGAGCAGCAGCATGTCCTCCCAGGGGAGGGCGAAGGTGATCCGGTACTTGTCGATCGGGGTGGCCAGCGCGGCCTTCCACGGGGAGGTGCGCTTGAGGACCAGGTGGGCGCCCTTGGAGAGGCGGATGGAGGGCGCCGCGTTCGGGTCCTCCATCCTGCGCAGGTGGTCGACCCACGGACCGGTGGCGTTGAGCACCAGGCGGGCGCTCACACCGAACTCGTCGCCGGACAGGCGGTCCCGCAGCTCGGCGCCGGTGACCCGGCCCCGGGTGAAGCGCAGGCCGGTGACCTCGGCGTGGTTGAGGACGACCGCGCCGGCGTCGACCGCGGCGCGGACCGTCATCAGGGCCATGCGGGAGTCGTTCATCTGGTCGTCGCCGTAGACCGCGACGGCCTTGAGGTTGTCGGTGCGCAGCTCCGGCACGTCCTGGGCGGCCTTGGCGGGGCTCAGCAGGTGCCCGACGCCGTCGCCGAAGGCGGACAGGGCGCTGTAGGCGAAGACGCCGGCGCCGAGCTTGGCCGCGCCGTGCGGGCCGCCCTTGTAGACGGGCAGGTAGAAGGTGAGCGGGTTCGACAGGTGCGGGGCCACCTGGCGGGAGACGGCACGCCGCTCGAAGTGGTTCTCCGCGACCAGCTTGACCGCGCCGGTCTGCAGGTAGCGCAGGCCGCCGTGGAGGAGCTTGGAGGAGGCGGAGGAGGTGGCGCCGGCGAAGTCGCCGGCGTCCACCAGGGCCACCCGCAGTCCGGACTGCGCGGCGTGCCAGGCGGTGGAGATGCCCAGGATGCCGCCGCCGATCACCAGGAGGTCGTACGTCGCCTTGGACAGCTGCTCCCGGGTCTCGGCGCGGGTCGGAAGGGAACCGGCAGCCGGGTGCATCCCCAGGGAGGGGAGGCTCTGCAGGGTGGTCATCGCAACTTACTCCTCGTCAGTTCTCTTCTTCTTCGAGCCAGCCCATGGAGCGCTCTACAGCCTTGAGCCAGTTCTTGTACTCGCTGTCACGCTTGTCGGCGTCCATGCGAGGGGTCCACTCGGCGGCCCGGCGCCAGTTGGCGCGCAGGGCGTCGGTGTCGGGCCAGAAGCCGACGGCCAGGCCGGCGGCGTAGGCGGCGCCGAGGCAGGTGGTCTCGGCGACCATCGGGCGCACGACGGGGGCGTCCAGGAAGTCCGAGAGGGTCTGCATCAGCAGGTTGTTGGAGGTCATGCCGCCGTCGACCTTGAGGGCGGACAGCTCGACGCCCGAGTCCTTGGTCATGGCGTCGGTGATCTCGCGGGTCTGCCAGGCGGTCGCCTCGAGCACGGCGCGGGCGATGTGCGCCTTGGTGACGTACCGGGTGAGGCCGGCGATGACACCGCGGGCGTCGGAACGCCAGTACGGGGCGAACAGCCCGGAGAAGGCGGGGACGAAGTAGGCGCCGCCGTTGTCCTCCACGGAGGAGGCCAGCGTCTCGATCTCCGCGGCGGACTTGATGAGGCCCATCTGGTCGCGCATCCACTGGACGAGCGAGCCGGTGACGGCGATCGAGCCCTCCAGGGCGTAGACCGGCTTCTCCTCGCCGATCTGGTAGCCGACGGTGGTCAGCAGGCCGCTGTAGGAGTTGATGATCTTGTCGCCGGTGTTCATCAGCATGAACGTTCCGGTGCCGTACGTGGACTTGGCCTCGCCCTCGGCGAAACAGGTCTGGCCGAACAGGGCGGCCTGCTGGTCGCCGAGCGCGGAGGCGACGGGCACGCCGTCGAGGACGCCGCCCTTGACCGTGCCGTACACCTCGGCGGAGGAGCGGATCTCCGGCAGGACCGCGGCCGGGATCTCCATGGACTGCAGGATCTTGTCGTCCCAGCCCATGGTGTGCAGGTTCATCAGCAGGGTGCGCGAGGCGTTGGTGACGTCGGTGACGTGGTGGCCGCCCTCGACACCGCCGGTCAGGTTCCAGATGACCCAGGAGTCCATGGTGCCGAAGAGGATGTCGCCGCGCTCGGCGCGCTCGCGCAGGCCCTCGACGTTGTCGAGCAGCCAGCGGACCTTGGGGCCGGAGAAGTACGAGGCGAGCGGCAGGCCGGTCTCGCGGCGGAAGCGGTCCTGGCCGACGTTGCGGCCGAGCTCCTTGCACAGGGTGTCGGTGCGGGTGTCCTGCCAGACGAGCGCGTTGTGGACGGGCTCACCCGTGTTCTTGTCCCACATCAGCGTGGTCTCGCGCTGGTTGGTGATGCCGATCGCCTTGACGTCGGCGGCGGTGATCCCGGCCTTGGCGATGGCGCCGGCGACGACCTCCTGGACGTTGGTCCAGATCTCGGCGGCGTCGTGCTCGACCCAGCCCGGCTTCGGGAAGATCTGCTCGTGCTCCTTCTGGTCGACGGAGACGATCCGGCCGTCCTTGTCGAAGACGATGCAGCGGGACGACGTGGTGCCCTGGTCGATGGCGGCGATGAACGGCCCTGCGCCGTGGGAGGCGGCGGCGGTGGGGGCGTCGGTCACGGTGTACTCCAAGGGTGGTCTGGAAGAAGGACGGCTCAGGCGAACGCGATGTTGTAGATACCCGCGGCGATGGCGCCGCCGACCAGCGGGCCGACGACCGGGACCCAGGCGTAGCTCCAGTCGGAGCCGCCCTTGTTCGGCAGCGGGAGCAGGGCGTGCACGATGCGCGGGCCGAGGTCACGGGCCGGGTTGATGGCGTAACCGGTCGGGCCGCCGAGCGAGAGGCCGATGGAGACCACGACGAAGGCGGTGATCAGGGCGCCGATGACGCCGAGGCCCTTGCCGCTGTCGTTGAGGCCCTGGGTGAGCACGGCGAGCACGAGCACCACGGTGCCGATGATCTCGGTGGCCAGGTTCTGCCAGGGGTTACGGATCTCCGGGCCGGTCGAGAAGACGCCCAGGACCGGGCCGGCCTTCGGCGCGGCCTTCTGGTCGACCATGCCCTCCTCGTGCGGCGTCGAGATGATCGACTCGTCGGTGAGGTGGGCCCGGAACTGGCCGTAGTAGGCGATCCAGACGAGCGCCGCGCCGATCATGGCGCCGAGCATCTGACCGGCGATGTAGACCGGCACGTTGCTCCAGTCGCCGTCCTTGATCGCTATACCGATCGTCACGGCGGGGTTCAGGTGGGCGCCGGAGAGGGAAGCGGTCATGTAGACCGCCGTCATGACGGCGAAGCCCCACCCGAAGGTGATCGCGAGCCAGCCCGCGTTGCGGGCCTTGGAGCTCTTGAGCGTCACGGCGGCGCAGACACCGCCGCCGAGCAGGATGAGTACGGCGGTACCGATGGTCTCGCCGAGGAAGATGTCGGAGCTGGACACCCGCGACTCCTTTGTCCTTCGTCCAGGGGAAGGCGAACCACGGTCACTCCGATGGTCCGCGCCCTCGGGGTGAGGGCGTTTCCGGCCTTGGCACTGCCACACCTTAGCGCGTATTGCCGGTAGCTGTTCGACAATGCCGACCGATGAACGGAAGTTTTGCGCCACGGTTAACAGCGCGTCAAGGGTGGTGGCAGCGAAAAACCCGCCGATAACGCGATCGTTACCGACGGGTTCCAGCGGGTCTCTCCGGACGTGGTCCAGGCCTCAGAAGCGGCCCGCCCCGAGGTCCCGGGAGACCGCCCGGGCGCAGTCCCGCACGGCCGCCACGAGCTCCGAGCGCAGCTCGCCCTCCGAGCAGACCCGCTCCACCGCGCCCGTGATGGCCACCGCGCCCACCGGCATCCGGCGCCGGTCGTGGATCGGCGCCGCCACCGAGGCCACGCCCTCCCAGGTCTCCTCCACGTCCGCGGCCCAGCCGCGCGCCCGGGTCATGTCCAGGAGGTTCTCGAAGTCGGTGAGGTCCGTGACCGTACGGGGCGTGAAGGGCTCCCGCGTCACCTCGACCACCTCGCTGTGCGCCACCGGGTCGTACGCCGACAGGACCTTGCCCAGCGCCGTGGAGTGCAGTGGCTGCATGGCCCCCACCTCCAGGACCTGCCGACTGTCGTCGGGCCGGAAGACATGGTGGACGATCAGCACGCCCTGCTGGTGCAGCACGCCCAGGTGGACGCTCTCGCCGCTGGAGCGGGCCAGGTCGTCCGTCCACACCAGGGCCCGCGCCCGCAGCTCGTGCACGTCCAGATAGCTGTTGCCGAGCCGCAGCAGCTCGGCACCCAGTTGGTAGCGGCCGGAGGCCGCGTCCTGCTCCACGAAGCCCTCGGCCTGGAGCGTGCGCAGGATGCCGTGCGCCGTCCCCTTGGCGAGCCCGAGGGACGAGGCGATGTCGGACAGGCCGAGCCGGCGCTCGCCGCCCGCGAGCAGTCGCAGCATCGCCGCCGCCCGTTCAAGCGACTGGATGTTCTTCGCCATCGCCCGGCCCTTCTCCTCACATGCTGTTCGACAATGCTGAACACTATCGGTCGATGCCGACCTTGTGTCACACCGACAGTGTCGTGCAAGAACGGGTCGGACCGGGAGTCCCCGCACAAAGGATGCAGTCCGCCAGTTGGAACCCCATGTCCACCCCGGCTCGTGCGCGGTTAGTCTGGGCCAGTGCACCCTCCGCAGGGGGTGCAAAGCCGACAGCCGTCGCATCCCAGGGAGCTCAATCCATGGCCTCGTCGCCGACCCCTTCCGCCGACCTCCGCAGCCGAGCGGCAGCGCTCCGCGAAGCACTCGCCACCCGAGTCGTCGTCGCCGACGGCGCCATGGGCACCATGCTCCAGGCACAGGACCCCACCCTCGAGGACTTCGAGAACCTCGAGGGCTGTAACGAGATCCTGAACATCACCCGGCCCGACATCGTCCGCTCGGTCCACCACGAGTACTTCTCCGCGGGCGTGGACTGCGTCGAGACCAACACCTTCGGCGCCAACCTCGCCGCGCTCGGCGAGTACGACATCCCGGAGCGCGTCCACGAGCTCTCCGAGGCCGGTGCGCGGATCGCCCGTGAGGTGGCCGACGAGTTCACCGCGAGCACCGGCCGGCAGCGCTGGGTGCTCGGCTCCATGGGCCCGGGCACCAAGCTGCCGACGCTGGGCCACGCCCCGTACACCGCTCTGCGTGACGCCTACCAGCAGAACGCCGAGGGCCTGCTCGCCGGTGGCGCGGACGCCCTGCTGGTGGAGACGACCCAGGACCTGCTGCAGACGAAGTCCTCGATCATCGGCGCCCGCCGCGCGCTCGACGCCCTCGGTGTCGACGTCCCGCTGATCTGTTCCGTCACGGTGGAGACGACGGGCACGATGCTGCTCGGTTCGGAGATCGGTGCCGCGCTGACGGCGCTGGAGCCGCTGGGCATCGACATGATCGGTCTGAACTGCGCGACCGGCCCGGCCGAGATGAGCGAGCACCTGCGCTACCTCGCCCGCCACTCGCGCATCCCGCTGTCCTGCATGCCGAACGCGGGCCTGCCGGTGCTCACCTCGGACGGCGCCCACTACCCGCTGTCCCCGGCCGAGCTCGCCGACGCCCAGGAGACCTTCGTCCGCGAGTACGGCCTCTCGCTCATCGGCGGCTGCTGCGGTACGACCCCCGAGCACCTGCGCCAGGTGGTCGAGCGCGTCCGCGATCTCACCCCGCCGGCCCGCGATCCGCGCCCCGAGCCGGGCGCCGCCTCGCTCTACCAGACCGTCCCCTTCCGTCAGGACACCTCGTACCTGGCGATCGGTGAGCGGACGAACGCGAACGGGTCGAAGAAGTTCCGCGAGGCCATGCTGGAGGGCCGCTGGGACGACTGCGTCGAGATGGCGCGCGACCAGATCCGTGAGGGCGCGCACATGCTCGACCTGTGCGTCGACTA
>NZ_JBITXX010000017.1:0-143056 GCF_044544925.1 Streptomyces sp. NPDC053431
CCGGTACGACAAACTTGCCGTCCGCTACGAAGCGACAGTGCTGGTCGCAGCCATCAACGAATGGCTGTGACCAGCACTTTCACAACAGGCCCTAGCCCCCGCCCCTGCGCCCCCCTGCCGCCCGCGAAGGCGGGTGGCGCCGAGCCGCCCGTCGGGAGATCATCCCCGCCATGACCGCTGACTCCCGCACCACCACCGCCTCCTTCGCCACACAGCCCCCGGCCGCCACCCCCGCTTCCACCCCCGCTTCTCCCTCCGCCTCCGCCTCCGGAACCTGGAAGCTCGGCGACCTGCCCGTGCACCGCATCGGCTTCGGCACGATGCGCCTGCCGCAGACCGGCGCGGCACTCGTCGAGGACGCCGTACCGCGGGACCGGGAGCAGGCGACAGCCGTCCTGCGCAAGGCCGTCGAGCTGGGCGTGAACCACTTCGACACCGCGGCCTTCTACTTCTCTCCGCTCCGCTCCGCCAACGAGCTCCTCAACAGCGCCCTCGCGCCCGCCGGCCGCTACCCCGACGACCTCGTCATCGCCACCAAGGTCGGCCCCGCCCGTGACGCCTCCGGCGCCTGGGTCACGCACGCCCGCACACCGCGCGAGCTGCGCGCCCAGGTCGAGGAGAACCTGCGCCAGCTCGGCCGCGACCACCTCGACCTCGTCAATCTGCGCATCCTCGGCACCGACTCCGTCGCCGAGCGCTTCGGCGCCCTCGCCGAGCTCCGCGAGGCCGGGCTGATCCGCCACCTCGGCCTGTCCAACGTGACGCCCGAACAGCTCGACGAGGCGCGGGAGATCGCGCCGGTGGTGTGCGTGCAGAACATGTACGGGATCGGGGTGCGCCCGGAGTACGACGCCTTCGTGCGCCGCTGCGGCGACCTCGGCATCGCCTTCGTGCCGTTCTACGCGATCGCCGCCGCCGGCCGGGAGACCGGCGCGAAGGCGGGGACCGAGGCCGAGGAGCTGCTGACCGTGGCCCGCGCCCACGGCGCCTCCCCGGCGCAGATCCGGCTCGCCTGGACCCTGCACCAGGGCCCTCACCTGCTCGCCATCCCCGGCACCGGCGACCCCGGCCACCTCGTGGACAACGTCGCCGCGGGCGCGCTGAAGCTGAGCGAGGAGGAACTCGCCCTCCTGGACGGGGTGCACCGGGCGGCCGCTGTCTAGACTCCGCCGCATGAACGACGCCCACGCGGACACCCAGGCGCACGCCGACGCCGACGCCCACGCAGAGGTCCACGCCGACGCGCACGCCGGCGCCCACGCCGTCCCGGCCGGCCGTGCCGCGCTCGTCGCGGACCTGGCTCCGACCGGGACGCTGCGCGCCTCCATCAACCTCGGCAACCCGGTGCTCGCCCAGGGCACCCCGGACGCCCCCGCCGGCATCACCGTCGACCTCGCCCGCGAGATCGGGGCGCGGCTCGGCGTGCCCGTGGAGCTGCTGTGCTTCGACGCGGCGCGCAAGTCGTACGAGGCGATGGCGACCGGCCGGGCCGACCTCTGCTTCCTCGCCGTCGATCCGGCCCGGGAGGCGGAGGTCGCGTTCACGGCCCCGTACGTCGTGATCGAAGGCGTGTACGCGGTGCCGCGGGACTCCGCGCTGCGCACGCCCGAGGACGTGGACGCGCCGGGCGTCCGCATCGGGGTGAAGGCGGGCTCCGCGTACGACCTGCACCTCACCCGCGCCCTGCGGCACGCGACGCTGGTCCGGGGCGACGAGGGCGTCGACACCTTCGCCGAGCAGAAGCTGGAGGCGGGCGCCGGCATCCGCCAGCCGATGACGGCCTACGCGGCGGCCCACCCGGAGGTGCGCCTCATCGACGAGCGCTTCATGGAGATCCGCCAGGCCGTGGGCACGACGGTGGCCCGCGCCCCGGAGACGGTCGCCTTCCTGCGCGCCACGGTGGAGGAGCTGAAGGCGAACGGCTTCGTCGCGGACGCGCTGCGCCGCTCGGGCCGCTCGCCGGAGCTGGTCGCCCCGCCCGCCGCGGCCTCCTGACCGGGGAGGTCCGCCGACGTCACGTCTCCGCGCGCAGCGGGCAGCCGGTGTCCACCCGGGCCGCCAGGTCGGCGCGCAGCGCGGAGAGTTCGTCCATCCGCGCGTCGATGATCCGGATCTTCTCCGAGAACAGCGCGGAGAGCCGCTCCGCGCTGTCCGGCGCCTCGCGCAGCTCCTCGCCGAGTCGGCGAATCTCCGCGAGGGTGAAGCCGAGGGCCTGCGCGGTGCGGACGTACTGGAGCCAGGGCACGGTCTCGGGCGGGAAGTCGCGGTAGCCGTTGGCACGGCGTTCCCCGGCGACGAGGCCGCGCTTCTCGTAGAAGCGGATGGTGTCGCGGGCCAGGCCGGTGGCGGAGGCGAGTTCGCCGATGAGCATGAGTCTCCTCAAGGGACTTGACCTTGGAGCGTGCTCCCATGTCTAGCGTCACGGGCATGCTCCTTTCTTCCTCCTCCTACGCACGCGTCGTGCGCGCGAGCGCCTGGTACGACCTCGTCGTCACGGCCCCCTTCGCGACCCCCTGGACGTACCTCCTGGTGCACGAGGCGCTGTCCCTCGGCGGCCCCGCCGACCGGATGACCGTCCTGTACGCGAACCTGATGGGGTCCGTCGTGCTGGTCTGGTCCCTCCTGCGCGTCCTGCGGCCGCTCCCCCTGTACGGCCTCCTCGACGGCGTCGCGCGCGTGCTCTTCGCGAGCTGGCAGGCGTACGCGCTGACGCACGGCGCGGCCGCGGTGGTGTGGCTGTTCCTGGGCGTCGAGGCGGCGTGGGGCGTGGCCCAACTCGCCCCGTGGGCCCGCCGGAACGCGCGCGAAAACCTTCCCGGCGTCCTCCAGGAAACCCCCTGAGACGCCGCTCCGCGCCCCCTTCCCGCCCCCGCCCGGCAGCCCGGTACCCGGGGGCGCCACCCCTCCCCCGAACGCCCGCCACACCGCCTCACAGAGCCCCGCCAAACCCCCGCTGACCTGGGCTTTCACGCCCCCGTCCCGTAGCGTTCCCCTCACACGGAAGGGGATCCACAGTGAACCGCGCGACCCGCACCGCCGACGACGTACTCCGGCTCCTGGACGGCCTGTTCGCCGAGGACGCCGGCAAATGGCAGGGCTTCTACGACGACCGGGACCGGCCCGTTCCGTTCTTCGTCCCGAAGCCCGACGAGAACCTGGTCGAGCACCTCGACCAGGGCCTGATTCCCACCGGCGGCCGCGCCCTCGACCTCGGCTGCGGCCCCGGCCGCAACGCCCTGCACCTCGCCGCGCGCGGCTTCGACGTCGACGCGGTGGACCTCTCGCCGGGCGCCCTGGAGTGGGCGCGGGAGCGGGCCCGGGAGGCGGGCCTGGAGAACATCCGCTTCCTCCAGGGCGACGCCTTCACCACGGACCTGCCGGCCGACCGAGGCCCCTACGACCTGATCTACGACTCCGGCTGCTTCCACCACCTGCCGCCGCACCGCCGCGTCACGTACCTCGCCTTCCTCACCCGCCACCTGGCCCCCGGCGGCCACTTCGCCCTCACCTGCTTCGCCGCGGGCCCCGACGGCATGGGCTCCGAACTCCCCGACGAGGCCTTCTACCGCGACCGCTCCCTCCACGGCGGCCTCGCCTACACCGCCGAGTCGCTCCGCGCCGTCTTCGCCGACCTCGAAGAACTCTCCCTCCGCCGCATGCACGACGAGCCCGCCACCTCCCCCCACTTCGGCGAACCGTTCCTGTGGACGGCCCTGTTCCGCCACTGACCTAGAGGAAACGCCGAACCCGACGACCTCCGTACGCGCAGCCGGCGCCGGAGGGCCTCGCGCCCCCGGCCCGGCGGCTCCACGGCCCCGGACCTGCCGAAACTCGCTCGGCCCACGTCGGTGACCGCTGTTAGCCTCCTCGCGCCCGGGCCGTCATCCGCCCGCGCAGTCACAGGGGAGGGACTTTGTCAGTCATGGGAAGAACCGCGGCCCGAGGCGTGCTGCTCGGCAGCTGCCTCGCCGCGGTCGTGGGAACGGCCGCGCCCGGTACGGCGTACGCGGTGGACAACCTGCCGCCGAAGCAGCCGCTCGTCACGGATCTGCAGACCAACTTCAAGGCGTGCGAGACCGGCACCGAGCCGCCCTACGTCGCGCAGCCGCCCGTCCTCACGGCCTTGCTGGCCGACCCGGCCGAGGACGACCGGATCGGCTACCCGGAGCAGCTCACCGGCGAGTTCGAGATCTGGTGGACGGACGCGAACGGCACCGAGCAGCGCCGCACCCTCACGACGTATCCCCAGTACACGAACCGGGTGCACCGCGTCACGGTGCCGTCCGACATCCCGGCCGACACCGTCATCTCCTGGCGCGTACGGGCCAACGACGGCACCCTGAACGGCGCCTGGAGCTCCGACGCCCCTGGCGCGGCCTGCCGCTTCGTCTACGACAACGTGAGCCCCACGGCTCCGGTCGTCAGCTCGCCGGAGTACCCGAAGGAGACGTTCCGGGTCGGCGGCGTGGGCATCTACGGCAGCTTCACCATGGACTCCGCCTCGCCGGACGTCGTCGAATACCGGTACGGCTTCTCCGGCGGCCCGTACGGCAGCGTCCGCCCGGCCGAGCTCGGCGGCCCCGCCACCGTCCGCTTCGCGCCGCTGAGCAACGCCCCCCACACCCTCACCGTCCAGGTCCGGGACCGCTCGGGCCGGATGAGCCCGCCCACGAACTACACCTTCTACCCGAACGCGGCGAGCGCGCCCGTCTCCCGCTGGAGGCTCGCCGACCCGGCCGGGTCCACCACGGCCGGCGCCGAGTCCGGCAGCCCGGCCGACGCGGGCAGCGGTGTGACCTTCGGCGGCCCCGTGCCCTCCGGCACCCCGCTCACCTCGACCGCCGCCCTCGACGGCAGCAACCACGCCTACCTCACCACCGGAGCTCCCGCCGTCGACGCCGGAAGGACCTTCGCCGTCGGCGCCTGGGTGCGCCCCGCGGAGACCGGCCGGCAGATGACCGTGGCCAGCCAGGACGCCACCGGTGGAGCCGCGTACGCCCTCGGGCTCGACGCCCCGGCCACCGGACCCGCCACGTGGAGCTTCACCCTCGGCGACGCGCACGTCCAGGGCGGAGCCCCCGAGACCGGCGAATGGGCCTACCTCCTCGGCCTCTACGACACCGAGACCGGCTACGCCCAACTGTTCGTGAACGGCCACGAGGTCGGCACCAAGGCGAAGGTCACGCCCACGGCGACGAACGGCGCCTTCCAGATCGGCCGGATCCTGTCCAAGACCGGCTACAAGCACCGCTGGAACGGCGACATCGGTGACGTGCGCCTCTACGACCGGCTCGTGGTCCCGACCGAGGTGTCCGAGCTCGCGCGGCGCAAGCCGAAGCTCCTCGGCCACTGGTCGTTCGGCACCGAGGCCGACGGCGCCACGCCGGAGCGGAACGGCGGCGCCCCGATGAGACTCGCCCCCGGCGCGTCGATCTACCGGCCCACGAACAACGACTGCATCCCCGACATCGACCCCGACTGCACGTACCAGCGACCGCCGCTCGTCGGCGACGGCAATCTGCGCCTCGACGGCGACACCGGTTACGCGGCCACCGACGGCCCCGTCGTCGACACCGGGGACAGCTTCACCATCGGCGTGCACGTCCGGATCGCCGACGAGGACGCGACGCGTCCGATGACCCTGCTCTCGCAGGCCGGTGAGCACACCGACGCGTTCAAGCTGCGCTACGAGCCCTCGACGTACTCGTGGCAGCTGATCGTGCCCGAGCGGGACGAGGCCGGCGCGCCCGAGAAGGTCGTCTCCCAGGTCGAGACGCCCTCCGGCGGCAGCGGTTGGGGCACCCACCTCACGGTGGTCTACGACGACGGAACCGACACGCTCAAGCTGTACGCGAACGGCTACACCAACGACGGGGCGACCACCCACCTGCCCAACGGCTGGAAGAGCACCGGCGCCCTCACCGTGGGCCGCGGCCGGACCTCCGACGGCTGGGGCGAGTACCTGAAGGGCGACGTCGACGAGATCCAGGCCTTCGAGGGGGCCCTGAGGGACATCGAGATCAACGGCCTGGGCGCGGAGAGCGACCCCTGCCTCTGCACGGGCTGATCCCCCGCGCGCTCAGCCCGTCTCCGTGCGGGGCCTGCGGGGGACCAGGCAGAACGGGTGGCCGGCCGGGTCCGTGAGCACGAGGAAGCGCTCCGGGTCCGGCTGGTACGCCGGCCTGGTGGCGCCCAGGGACAGGAGGCGGGCCTCCGCCTCCGCCAGGTCGTCGACGTCGAAGTCCAGGTGGAGCTGCTGGGGTTGCTCCTGGCCGGGCCAGCGCGGGGGGACGTAGTCGGTCACGCGCTGGAAGCCGAGGAGGAGACCGCCCTCGCGCCGGACGCCGGCGAACCCGGCGTGGTTCGCGGGGTGCAGCGGGAGACCGGTGGCCCGGTGGTAGAAGTCGGCCAGGACCAGGGGGTCGGCGCAGTCGAGGGTGATCGCGGAGAGCTCCATGGCGGCCACCCTAGGAGCGGTCCCGCGCGCGCCGCAGGAGAATTCCGGGGCGGCCGGCCTCGGCTTCGACGGCCGGAAACGCGGTGCGGGTGCGGCCGTCGCACGTCTAGCCTGTCCGCATGGGCCATGCCAAGACCTCGTACGTGTGTCTGCCGTGCCGCGCCTCGTACAAGCAGCCGTACGACGCGTGGCGCGAGCGGCGCTGTCCGCGCTGCGCGCGGGTGATGATCCACGCCGGGTCGGCGTTCGCGCCGCCGCCGCGCCGCGACCGGAACGCGTGGCGGGCCCTGTCCGTCGTGCTGAACGCGGGGATCGGCTTCCACAAGAGCTGCTGCGGCGGCCCGGGATACCGGCCCCGCACCCTCGCCGAGGTGAAGGCCCGCATGGCGTACGCCCGCCGCACCGGCGAGCCCGCCGCCCGCGCCCTCCTGCGGTCCGAACTGCCCTGACGCCAGGGGCCGTTCGTCAGGCCATGAGGCGCAGGTGCGCCGCCAGGCGGTCGTACTGCTCCCGGACCCCCGTCTCCATGCCCGCCGCCAGGGCCTGGTCCCGGATCTCCGTCGTCGGCCAGAAGGACGTGCTGGTCAGGGCCGTACCGCCGTCGGGGGTGGCGTCGAAGGAGAGGATCACGCGGACCGGGTCGGCGTCCGGCATCTGCTCGAAGATCTCGGTGTAGACGAGGCGCTCGGCCGGGACGATCTCCTCGTACGTGCCGGAGAACACGATCTCCTGACCCTCCGGGGTCCGCTGTCCCCAGCGCCACGCGCCGCCCGGGCGCAGGTCGATGTCGCAGACGGACATGGTCAGGGAGGCGAGGCCGTACCAGGCGCGCACGTGCTCGGGGCGCGTCCACGCCTCCCATACGCGCCGCACGGGGGCGTCGAAGGTGCGGGTGATGACCAGCTCGCGGTCGGCCGGTGTGGTGAGCAGCGTGATCATGACGTACTCCGCCTCCCGTTCCGGGCACGGCGTTCCGGGCGATTCGGGCTCTCTCCCCAGCATCGCCCCTCCGCCTGCCGCCCGCAGGACCGCCGCCCGCCCGGCAATCCAGTGAACACGTTCAATCCTCAGGCGCTATCGTGCGTATCACGCGGCACGCACACCTCTGGTGCACCGCTCTTTCTGACCTGTGGGGGGTCCTTCTCATGCGCAGTACGCGCACACGTCCGCATGCCCTCGTGCGTGCGGCCACCGTCTTCGCGCTGTCCGCGGGCCTGGCCCTGCCGGCCCTGGTGACCGCGCCCGCCGCCCACGCGGCCGACGTCGCCCGTACCAGCACCTCCGACGACGGCCGGATCGTCGTCGAGGTCTCGTCCGAAGCCCTGTGGGTGAAGGTCAGCGTCCTCGCCTCCAGCGCCCCGGACGCCGCCGTGCTCGCCTCGACGGACGACCTCAGCTGGCAGTCCGCCGACGAGGCCACCGACCGGACCTGGGGCTGGACCACGCCCGAGGCCCTGAAGCTGCCCGAGGGCACGCCGCTGGGCGACTACCCGGTCGTCGTCGAGTACCGGCTGCCCTCCGGCACCGTCCAGAAGTGGACCGGCGGCACCTACAGCCACAAGCTGCACACCGGTGTCAGCAAGCTGTCCTTCGACCGTGCGACCACCAGCTACGACCGGCGCGATCTCGTCCTGTCCGGCTCGGCGACGACCTGGGACCCGTCCACCGGACTGCGGACGCCGGCCCGTGAGGGCACCAAGGTCAAGGTCTCGCTCAGCCTGAGCGACGTCATGGGCGGCAACTGGCGGACCGTCGACGCGACCGCCGTCACCGGCGCCGACGGCGGCTTCTCGCTGCCGTTCACCCCGAACGCGGAGGTCCGCGGCGGCAGCGCCACGGTCGTCGAGGCCGCCGCGGACACCGACCCGAACGCCGGGTACACGGTGCCGAGGGTCGGCGTCGAGACCCTCCAGTACCGGATCAGCGCGGACCTGAACAAGTACCGGGTCGCCAAGGGCACCGACGTCACCGTCTCCGGCCGGGTGGAGCGGCTCACGCAGGACGGCTGGCAGCCGTTCGTGGACGCCCCGGTCGTGACCCGGAACACCGAGCCCGCGTACTACGACCGCACCGACCCGGGCACCGACGTCATGGGCAGCGGCACCACCACGGCGAGCGGCACCTTCTCCTACGGCGCCCGGGCCACCTACGCCACGCAGCTGTACACCTTCCTGCGGCCCTCGGTGTACTTCCAGACCATCAACTTCGACCAGGGCGAGATCGCCGTCCCGCAGCCGGTCTGGTACAGCGGCGTCCGCACCACCCTGGACGAGTTCGGCGAGGTCCGCGCCACCGCCCGCGTCAACGGCGGCGGCTGCGAGGGTGAGCCGATGTACCTCCAGGTGTCGTTCGACAACGGCCGCACCTGGGGCAACCTGAGGTACGGCAAGACGGAGTGGGACAACAGCTTCACCTACTGCAAGGTCGACATCAGGACCTGGGGCTACGTCAACGCCACCTACCGGCTGCACCACGGCGAGACGGACCGCTTCACCGCGGCCGACACCGCCCCGGTCAGGCTCTCCCGCGTCGAGACCCGCTTCTCCGCGTTCGCCATCAGCCCGACCCGGCCGCGCGTGAACTCGTACATGACGGTCACCGGCACGCTGCAGAAGAAGATCGGCAGCACCTGGAAGCCGCTCGCCGGCGCCAAGGTCATGCTCCTCTTCAAGCCCAGGGGAAGCTCCGAGTGGTACTGGGTGAAGCGTGACGTCCCCACCACCACCTACGGCACGTTCAGCTTCAAGGCCAAGAACTACGGCGACGGCACCTGGCTCGTGCTGAAGCAGTCGCAGAACGGCTACTTCTACAGCGAGACGAAGGGGAAGTACATCGATGCGCTCTGACCTCCGCCCCGCCGCGCACCCCGCGTCCCACCGCACCGCGGCCCCGCGCCCCGCGTCCCACCGCACCGCGGCCACGCTCGCCGCGCTCACCGTCCTCGCCCTCGGCGCCGGCACCGCCCCCGCCCTCGCGGAGGACCCGGCGCCCCCGGCGCCGGCCACCGTCGGCATCGGCCGCGCCGTCACCGAGGAGTACCAGCGCGGCGCCTTCCACGTGAACGTCTGGACGGACGCCGCCACGGCCACCGTCACCACCGTCTCGGCGAAGATCCGCAAGAACGACACCGTCGTCACCGAGATCCCCGCCCTGACCCAGGCCGCCTGGAACAAGAACTACTTCTCCCTGCCGGCCGGCACCGCCCTCAAGCTCACCGAGGACGGCGGCGGCATCCCGGAGCTCGGCCGCTACGCCATCGACATCACGGCGACCGACTCCCTCGGCCACACCCTCACCCGCACCGACGCCGGCACGCTCGACTTCACCCTGAAGCCGCAGCTCGACCTCGGGTTCTCGGCGCCGAGCTGGGACGACCGCAGCACCCGCCCCTCGGGCACGCTCCTCGGCGTCCAGCCCGGCTCCGGCGACCTCGTACCCATCTCCGGCGGCCGCGTCT
This sequence comes from Streptomyces sp. NPDC053431, assembly GCF_044544925.1. NCBI lineage: Bacteria > Bacillati > Actinomycetota > Actinomycetes > Kitasatosporales > Streptomycetaceae > Streptomyces > Streptomyces sp. NPDC053431. The sequence goes on from NZ_JBITXX010000017.1 coordinate 9,915, forward strand.
CCGTCCAGCGCCTGACCCCCGACACGGGTACGGCGCAGACGGCGACCACCGACGAGACGGGCGCGTTCACCGGCGAGCCGTACGCCGACGTACGGATCGGCGACGAGTTCCGTGTCTCGTACGCGGAGAACAACGACCAGGTGCACGGCTCGTACGCGTTCACCCGGTCGATCGCCACCGTGCGGAGCCGCCAGGTCACGGTCACCGCGACCGCCGACAGGACCCGGCTGCTGCCGGGCGAGAAGGTCACGGTCACCGGCCGGATGACCGACCCGGCGAACGCGGACGCGCCGCTCGCCGAGCAGCAGCTCCGCGTGGGCCTGGCCATGGCCGGCTACACCGGCTCGCCGGTGTGGCAGACGGTCTCCACCGACGCAGACGGCCGCTTCACCGCACAGCTTCCGTCCGCCCCCGGAACGCGGCTGGACAGCTGGGTGGTGTCCTCCGTCGACCCGTTCCTGTCCTTCCCGGGGGTCAGCGGTCCGCTGGCGATGCCCCAGGAGGGCCGGGTCGTCGTCTACCGCGGCCTGCTCGCCGCGGACGGCAAGGTCAACGTCATCGGCGCCTTCCGTCCCTGGTACAACCCGAAGCAGTTCTTCGGGCACAACGTCCCGGAGACCCTGCTCCTGGAGAACTCGGCCGACGGCCTCACCGGCTGGCGCACCATCGCCACGTACGCCGCCAACGAGAGCGGCTTCCCCGTGCTCTTCAACCTCAACGGCCGGAGCCAGGGCGGCTTCTTCCGGGTCCGGCACGTGCTGAGCGACGCGTTCGCCGAGACCACCGGCGCCACCTTCCGGCTGGTCCGCACCCCCACCCGGATCGTCGGCGTGAACGCCAACCCGGAGCCGGTGCGCAAGGGCGCGGCCATGACCGTGACCGGCACGCTCCAGCAGCAGATCGGCTCCACCTGGAAGGTGTACGGGAACGCCCCTGTCACCCTGTGGTTCCAGGCCCGCGGCTCGACGGCCTGGAAGCAGCTGGCGACCGGCCGTACCGCCGCGAACGGTGTCGTGACCTTCCCGACCAAGGCCACCGTGGACGGTTCGTACACCCTCCGGCACAACGGTGACGGCTCGCACTTCAACGCGCCGGCCGCCTACGCCGACTACGTCGACGTGCGCTGACCCACCCGGAACGACTGAAGGGCGGCACCCCGGTGGGGTGCCGCCCTTCGGCGTCCAGCGATGAACCGCCGATCCTCTACGAGGATCAGAAGTCCATGTCACCGCCCGGCATGCCGCCGCCGGCCGGCGCGGCGGCCTTCTCCGGCTTGTCGGCGATGACGGCCTCGGTGGTGAGGAACAGGGCCGCGATGGAGGCGGCGTTCTGCAGCGCGGAGCGCGTCACCTTGGCCGGGTCGATGATGCCCTCGGCGATCATGTCGACGTACTCACCGGTCGCGGCGTTCAGGCCGTGGCCGACGGGGAGGTTGCGCACCTTCTCCACGACGACGCCGCCCTCGAGACCACCGTTGACGGCGATCTGCTTCAGCGGGGCCTCCAGGGCCAGCTTGACGGCGTTGGCACCGGTGGCCTCGTCGCCGTCCAGCTCCAGCTTCTCGAAGACCGCGGAGGCCTGCAGCAGGGCCACGCCACCACCGGCGACGATGCCCTCCTCGACGGCCGCCTTCGCGTTGCGCACGGCGTCCTCGATGCGGTGCTTGCGCTCCTTGAGCTCGACCTCGGTCGCGGCACCGGCCTTGATGACGGCGACGCCACCGGCGAGCTTCGCCAGGCGCTCCTGGAGCTTCTCGCGGTCGTAGTCCGAGTCGGAGTTCTCGATCTCGGCACGGATCTGGTTCACGCGACCGGCGACCTGCTCGCTGTCACCGGCACCGTCGACGATGGTGGTCTCGTCCTTGGTGATGACGACCTTGCGGGCGCGGCCCAGCAGGTCCAGGCCGGCGTTCTCGAGCTTGAGGCCGACCTCCTCGGAGATGACCGTGCCGCCGGTGAGGATGGCGATGTCGTTCAGCATCGCCTTGCGGCGGTCGCCGAAGCCCGGGGCCTTGACGGCGACGGACTTGAAGGTGCCACGGATCTTGTTGACGACCAGGGTCGACAGGGCCTCGCCCTCGACGTCCTCGGCGATGATCAGCAGCGGCTTGCCCGACTGCATGACCTTCTCGAGGAGCGGGAGCAGGTCCTTCACCGAGGAGACCTTGGAGTTGACGATGAGGATGTACGGGTCCTCGAGCGCGGCCTCCATGCGCTCCATGTCGGTCGCGAAGTACGCCGAGATGTAGCCCTTGTCGAAGCGCATACCCTCGGTGAGCTCCAGCTCCAGACCGAAGGTCTGGGACTCCTCGACGGTGATGACGCCTTCCTTGCCGACCTTGTCCATGGCCTCGGCGATGAGCTCGCCGATCTGGGTGTCGGCGGCGGAGATGGAGGCGGTGGAGGCGATCTGCTCCTTCGTCTCGACCTCCTTCGCCTGGTCGAGCAGCGCACCGGAGACGGCCTCGACGGCCTTCTCGATGCCGCGCTTGAGGGCCATCGGGTTGGCGCCGGCGGCGACGTTGCGCAGGCCCTCACGGACCAGCGCCTGGGCGAGAACGGTGGCGGTGGTCGTACCGTCGCCGGCGACGTCGTCCGTCTTCTTGGCGACTTCCTTGACCAGCTCGGCGCCGATCTTCTCGTACGGGTCCTCGAGCTCGATCTCCTTGGCGATGGAGACACCATCGTTGGTGATCGTGGGGGCGCCCCACTTCTTCTCGAGGACGACGTTGCGACCCTTGGGGCCGAGGGTGACCTTGACGGCGTCAGCGAGCTGGTTCATGCCGCGCTCGAGACCGCGCCGGGCCTCCTCGTCGAACGCGATGATCTTGGCCATGTGAAGTGGTCCTCCCGGACATGGGGTGGATAACGCTCCTGGACCGCGCCGACGCCCGCGACGGACGGCCCGCCCTCCGCGTGGTTCCTTGCCCCACTCGGCCGGCGACCTCGTCTGCCCGATCCTCGTAGCACTCTCACCTTCAGAGTGCTAACGCCAATGATTAGCACTCGCCCTAGGAGAGTGCAAGCGACTCCCGCAGATCGAGCACCCCTGGCGCCTCCCGCTCCGGGCCCGCTCCGGGCCCGTACGGGAACGCGCGAGGGGCCCGCATCCCGGTCAGGATGCGGGCCCCTCGACGGAAGTGCGTCGGTGGCCGATCGCGCCGCGCTCAGACGGCGAGCTTGACCATGTCCGCCTGCGGACCCTTCTGGCCCTGCGAGATCTCGAACTCGACCCGCTGACCCTCTTCGAGGGTGCGGTATCCGTCCATCTGGATCGCGCTGTAGTGGACGAAAACATCCGCACCACCGTCGACCGCGATGAAGCCGTAGCCCTTCTCCGCGTTGAACCACTTGACGGTGCCCTGAGCCATGCCTAACTCCCCTATTACTGGCCCTTGCGCGGGCCCGCACTTCGCGGACCCGGGTCAGACCCTGCGCCGGAACGCGTCGACCGCGGCTGAATGTATCTGCCCAACTGCCCTCTGCAACAGGTCAATCGGACGAGAATTCTGGGCACGCCGGAAAGGGGAATTGGGGAGAATCCCCGGAATTACGGGGCAAGTCGGGCCCGGCAAAACGCGCAGAAGGTGCACAAGGCACGGGCACTTTGGCTGCTTCTTGTCGGGCGCAGACGCATTCTCATATGCGCCTGGCATGAGCAGCGGAGGGGACTTCCCCAACTCTACCGCGCTCAACCATGCAGAATTGCCCCCTCCGCTTTCTCTCGCGGAAGGGGCAATTCAGTACCGACGGGTAGGGTTCGACCGCCTACGGCTCAGCAGCCGCCGGCGACGGCCGGGATGATGGAGACGCCGGCGCCGTCCGGCGTCACGGTCTCCAGGCCCTGCTCGAAGCGCACGTCGTCGTCGTTCACGTACACGTTGACGAAGCGGCGCAGCTTGCCCTGGTCGTCGAGGACGCGGGCCGCGATGCCCGTGTGGTTCTTCTCCAGGTCGGCGATGACCTCGGCGAGGGTCGCGCCCTCGGCGGGCACCTCGGCCTGGCCACCGGTGTAGGTGCGGAGGATGGTGGGGATGCGGACGTTCACGGCCATGTGTTCACGAACCTTTCAGTGGGCCAGGCCGGCGTCGCGGAACGCGTCGAGGCTCGGGCGGATGGTGGCGGTCGCCTGGGAGGTGTCGGCCACCGCGTCCAGGGTCTTGAGGCCGTCACCGGTGTTCAGGACGACGGTGGTGCGGCTCGGGTCGAGCAGACCGTTCTCGACCAGCTTCCTCGTCACGCCGACGGTCACACCGCCGGCGGTCTCGGCGAAGATGCCCTCGGTGCGGGCGAGGATCTTGATGGCGTCGACGACCTGCTCGTCGTTCACGTCCTCCACGGCACCGCCGGTGCGGCGGGCGATGTCGAGGACGTACGGGCCGTCGGCCGGGTTGCCGATCGCCAGCGACTTGGCGATGGTGTTCGGCTTCTGCGGGCGCACCACGTCGTGGCCGGCCTTGAAGGCGGCGGAGACCGGGGAGCAGCCCTCGGCCTGGGCGCCGAAGATCTTGTACGGCTTGTCCTCGACCAGGCCCAGCTTGATGAGCTCCTGCAGACCCTTGTCGATCTTGGTGAGCTGGGAGCCGGAGGCGATCGGGATGACGAGCTGGTCCGGGATGACCCAGCCGAGCTGCTCGCAGATCTCGTACGCGAGCGTCTTGGAGCCCTCGCCGTAGTACGGACGCAGGTTGACGTTCACGAAGCCCCAGCCCTCGCCGAGCGGGTCGCCGATGAGCTCCGAGCAGAAGCGGTTGACGTCGTCGTAGTTGCCCTCGATGGCGACCAGGTCGCCGCCGTAGACACCGGCCATGACGACCTTGCCCTGCTCCAGGTCGTGCGGGATGAACACGCAGGAGCGGAAGCCGGCCCGGGCGGCGGCGGCGCCGACGGCGCCGGCCAGGTTGCCGGTGGAGGAGCAGGAGAGGGTGGTGAAGCCGAAGGCGCGGGCGGCCTCGATGGCCTGGGCGACGACCCGGTCCTTGAAGGAGTGGGTCGGGTTGCCGGAGTCGTCCTTGACGAAGAGCTTGCCGGGCTCGACACCGATCTCGCGGGCGAGGTTGTCGGCCTGGACGAGCTTGGTCCAGCCGGGGTTCAGGTTGGGCTTCTCGGCGACGTCGGCCGGGACCGGCAGCAGCGGGGCGTAGCGCCAGATGTTGGCGGGGCCGGCCTCGATCTGCTTGCGCAGCGCCTCGGGGTCACCGGTGGGCAGGTCGTACGCGACCTCGAGGGGGCCGAAACACAGCTCACAGGCGAAGATCGGGCCGAGCGCGAAGGTCTCGCCGCATTCGCGGCAGGAGAGTCCGGAAGCGGGACCGAGATCGACGGTGGTTCCGGGTGCGACAGTCTGTACAGCCATGGAGGCGAGGCCCTTTCTCCTCATCTTCCTCATGACGCATTTCGCCATGAGACGGATTTGGCACCTTCCCTAGCCGGGGACCTCGCGCAGAAAAGCTGCGTCCGTCAGGGCTCCACCTGGGGTGGTGGCCGAAGACGGGTGGACGAGAACCGACTGGAGGGTTGCCGGGGCTTCAACGGGCCGTTTCCCTCTGCCCCTCTGGATGAGCGGTATTCGGTTGTGAGACGCGGTCGGCACCCCGACATGCATCGGGCATCCGCGTTGTTCAAGACTGTAACCGAAGGCTTCCGAGGGGGAGACGGTCGTCCGATCCGCGAGATGGAGATCACGTTGCTGGAAGAAGTGGAGCGCTGGCTGACCCGGCGGTCCTGGTCCGTGGCCGACCGTCCGCTGGAGCGGATCCTCGCCGCCAAACGGGGGACGACGGTCAGCGTCGTGCTGCCCGCGCTCGACGAGGAGGCGACGGTCGGCGCGATCGTCTCCGTGATCCGTCGCGAGCTGATGACGCCGGCGGTGCCGCTGGTGGACGAGCTGGTGGTCATCGACTCGGGCTCGACCGACCGTACGGCCGAGGTGGCCGCGGCCGCGGGCGCGCGGGTGGTGGCGCGGGACGACATCCTGCCCCGGATACCCGCGGTGCCGGGCAAGGGGGAGGTCCTGTGGCGGTCACTGATGGTGACCGGCGGGGACGTGGTCTGCTTCGTGGACGCGGACCTACGGGACTTCTCGGCGGAGTTCGTGACGGGGATCGTGGGGCCGCTGCTCACCGACCCGGACGTGGACCTCGTGAAGGCGATGTACGACCGCCCGCTCGGCGACGCCCCAGGTCAGGGCGGCCGGGTGACGGAGCTGGTGGCCCGGCCGCTGCTGAATCTGCACTGGCCGCGGCTCGCCGGGTTCGTCCAGCCGCTGGGCGGCGAGTACGCGGCGCGCCGCTCGCTCCTGGAGCGCCTGCCCTTCCCGGTCGGTTACGGAGTGGAACTGGGCCTTCTCGTGGACGCGCTGCACACGGTCGGACTGGACGCGCTCGCACAGGTGGACGTAGGGGTGCGCAAGCACCGGCACCAGGACGGCCAGGCGCTCGGCCGGATGGCGGCGGCGATCTACCGGACGGCCCAGCTGCGGCTCTCGCGCGGCCATCTGGTGCGGCCGTGGCTCACCCAGTTCGAGCGCGGGGAGGACGGCTTCACGCCGCACACGTACGCGGTGGACACGGAGGAGCGGCCCCCGATGGCGGAGATCGCGGAGTACGCGGAGCGCCGCCGGGTGGCGTGAACCCCTGGGAGCGCGGCGGCATGCCCCCTGGGGCGCGGTGGCGAGGCCCCCGGGCACGGTGGCACGACTCCCGGGCGCGGTGGCGACCCCGGGCGTGGTGGCGTCGCCCCCGGGGCGTGGTGGGCGGGCGGCGCGAACCGCGCGGCTCGAATCCGTACGTTTGAGCGTTTACCGGACGGGCTAGGTTCGCCGTATGGCTTCTGTCCTCGTGGCATCGAACCGCGGCCCGGTCTCGTACACCGTGCGTGACGACGGCGCCCTGGACACCCGTCGGGGTGGCGGCGGGCTCGTCTCGGGCCTCAGCGCCGTCTCGTCGGAGGGCGCGGCGGAGGACAGCGTCTGGGTGTGCGCGGCGCTGAGCGACGGCGACCGCGAGGCGGTGCGGCGCGGGGTGTCCGAGCCGGGCGTCCGGATGCTGGACATCGACCCGGAGGTGTACGCGGACGCGTACAACGGCATCGCGAACTCGGTGCTGTGGTTCCTGCACCACCATCTCTACGACATCCCGCGCGAACCCGTCTTCGACGCGGACTTCCGCCGCCGGTGGGAGTCGTACCGGGCCTACAACCGCGCCTTCGCCGAGGCCCTCGCCGCGGCCGCCGACGAGGGCGCGGCGGTGCTCGTGCAGGACTACCACCTGGCCCTGGTGCCGGGGCAGCTGCGCGCGCTGCGCCCCGACCTGCGGATCGCGCACTTCACCCACACGCCGTGGGCCTCGCCGCAGTACCTGGGGATGCTCCCGGACGACATCCACCACGAGCTGGTGGAGGGCATGGTCGGCGCCGACCAGGTCGGCTTCCACACCCACGCCTGGGCGTCCGCCTTCCTCGCCGACCCGCTCGTCGAGCGCGCGGCCGACGGCACCCGGGTGACCGTCCACCCCCTCGGCGTGGACGCCGGGGAACTGCGCGCGCTGGCCCGGCGGCCGGAGGTCGAGGAACGGCTGGCGGCCCTCCGGGCCGAGGTCGGCGAGGGGCGGAAGACCATCGTCCGGGTGGACCGCACCGAGCTGTCCAAGAACATCCTGCGCGGCCTGCTCGCCTACCGGGAGCTCCTCACCACCCGCCCCGAGTGGCGGGGCCGCGTCGTGCACCTCGCCTCCGCCTACCCCTCGCGGCAGGACCTGGAGGTCTACCGCACGTACACGGCCTCGGTCCGGGCGCTCGCGGAGCGGATCAACGAGGAGTTCGGCACGCCGGACTGGCAGCCCGTCCTGGTCTCCGTGCAGGACGACTTCACCCGCTCGCTGGCCGCGTACCGGATGGCCGACGTGGCCCTGGTCAACCCGGTCCGTGACGGGATGAACCTGGTCGCCAAGGAGATCCCGGTGGTCTCCGACGAGGGCTGCGCCCTGGTCCTGTCGCGGGAGGCGGGCGCGTACGAGGAGCTGCGCGCGGACGCCCTCACGGTGAACCCGTACGACGTGACGGGCACCGCCGAGGCCCTCCACGAGGCCCTCTCGATGCCGGCCCCGGAGCGCGCCGACCGCACGAAGCGGCTCGCGGCGGCGGCGACGGCCCTGCCGCCGCAGCGCTGGTTCCTGGACCAGCTGGAGGCGCTGAGGGCGCTTCCGTAGCCTCCCCCGCGCCGGGGCGCCGCCGACGTCGGCGTGACGCCGCCGCGACGTCCGCATGACGTCGTCGATCAGGCGTCCCCCTGCCCCTCCCCTACTGCTCCCCTCTATCCGGCGAGAAAATCTTCGGGATCTCCCCCTCCTCCCGACCGGTCTTTCCGTGCCAGACTCTGCGCCGATCGTTCCCCCAGGCGATCCGTTCACCCCCAACGGAACCACGCGCACCATGCGTTGTACGCATGCGAGCGAAGGGATCGCACGACGTGAAAAAGATTGTCGTGGGCATGACTCTAGGGTCGGCGCTCACCGCACTCCTCGCCGCAGGCCTCACCCCCGCCGCGGCACAGGAAGCCCGGGACGGCAGCGCCGGCGCCACCACGGCGCCCCGCGCGGACAACCGCCCCGGCCCCCTCACCAAGCAGCGCACCGAGCTGCGCGAGAAGGCGATCGACCTGGTCGCCAAGGGCAAGGCGAAGGCGAACGCCCGCGGCGTCGTCGAGGTCGCCCCCGGCAAGTTCGCCGAGACGACGACCACGACCGCCGTCCGCCAGGAGAAGATCCTCACGATCCTCTCCGAGTTCGGCGACCAGAGCATGGGCAAGTACGGCAGCGTCCCCGGACCGCTGCACAACCAGATCCCCCAGCCGGACCGGAGCGTCGACAACTCCAACGCCTGGACCGCCGACTTCTCCAAGGCCCACTACGAGGACCTGTTCAACGGCACCGGCGAGTCGATGAAGACCTTCTACGAGAAGCTCTCCAGCGGCCGCTACTCCGTGAGCAACACCGTCGAGGACTGGGTCAAGGTCCCCTACAACGCCTCCCGCTACGGCGACAACGCCGTCGAGGACACCGGCGGCTCCTGGGCCTTCATCCAGGACACCGGCGACGCGTGGTGGAACGCCCAGATCGCCGCCGGCAAGACCCCGGCCGAGATCGACGCGTACCTCGCGCAGTTCGACGTCTGGGACCGCAACGACTGGGACCACGACGGCAACTTCGACGAGCCCGACGGCTACATCGACCACTTCCAGGCCGTCCACGCCGGCATGGGCGAGGACGCGGGCGGCGGCGCGCAGGGCGAGGACGCCATCTGGTCGCACCGCTGGTACGTCAACGGCGACGACTTCGGCCTCACCGGCCCGGACGTCTCCGGCACCCAGAACAAGGCGGGCGGCGCCCGCATCGGACAGTCGAAGTACTGGCTCGGCGACTACACCACCGAGGGCGAGAACGGCGGCCTCGGCGTCTTCTGCCACGAGTTCGGCCACGACCTCGGCCTGCCGGACTACTACGACACCGACGGCGGCGAGAACTCCACCGCCTTCTGGACCCTCATGAGCTCCGGCTCCTGGCTCGGCCACGGCGCCGCCGCCAACGAGGGCATCGGCACCCACCCGGGCCTCATGGGCGCCGAGGAGAAGCTCTTCCTCGGCTGGCTGAACTACACCGACGCGCCGCTCGGCGCCAACGGCACCTTCACCCTGAGCCCGGCCGCGCTCCAGGTCGCCGGCAAGGCGCAGGCCGTCCGGGTCGCGCTCCCGGACAAGACGGCCGGCACGACGTACACCACGCCCGCCTCGGGCACGCACGCCTGGTGGACCGGCTCGGCGGACGGCCTCAACCAGTCCCTCACCCGCTCCGTGCCCGCCGCCCCGCGCATCACGGTCAAGGCGAGCGCCTGGTACGAGATCGAGGCGGACTTCGACTACCTCTTCGCCGAGTACTCCCTCGACAACGGCGCCACCTGGGCCCGCGCCGGCGCCGCCGTCTCCGGCTCCTCGGCCGGCAAGTGGACCACCCTGCGCTACTCGTACGACGCCCAGGGCAAGCCGTCCCTCTTCCGCTTCCGCTACCAGTCCGACGGCGGCGTCCACTTCGCCGGCGCGTTCCTGGACGACATCACGATCGGGTCCGGCGGCACCACGCTGCTGACCGACGACGTCGAGCAGGGCCTCAACGGCTGGACGGCCCAGGGCCGCTGGAAGATCTCCACCGGCACCGAGACCGCCACCTCGCCGCGCTACTACCTGCTGGAGAACCGCGAGTACGTCGGCGCCGACGCGCTGCTCGCCGAGGGCCCGTACCAGTTCAGCAAGGGCATCACCGCCCCCGACTGGGTCGAGTTCTTCAAGTTCCAGAACGGCATGCTGGTCTGGTACGTGGACCGCTCCTACGACGACAACAACGTCAGCGCCCACCCGGGCGGCGGCTCGGCGATGGCGGTCGACGCCCGCCCGACCCCGTTCCGCTACGACGACGGCACGGCTCCCAGCAACCGGCGCCAGCCCTTCGACGCGACCTTCGGCCTGGAGCCGACCGACGCGACCTGCCTCCACAAGGAGGTCATGGTCGGCAAGGGCGGCAACCAGACGGTCGCGACCAAGGCCGCCTGCGCCCCCTCCGTCCCGGGCATCCCGGTCTTCGACGACACGAACCCCAACGCCTACTACGACCCCACGGCCCCCCAGGCCAGCGTGAAGGTCGCGGGCCACGGCGTGAAGGTCACGATCACCGGCGACGCGGGCGACGACCTGACGATCAACGTGGTCAACCCGGCCTCGTAACGGCGGCATGACAACAAGGGGCGCCCCGGCCTGCTGGGGCGCCCCTTCCTGCTGTCACCGCCGCTCCACCTGCGGTGGGGGCGCGGCAGGGGCTCGACGTTCAGTGCTTCTACGCGCCCCGAGCCAGGCGCTCCGCCAGCCCCGCCAGGAAGTCCACGACCGCCGCCGGCCCCGGGACCGTGAGGTCGGCGCGGTCGGCGAGGTCGGGGACGGCCTCGGCGGCGGCCGCGGAGCAGACGAGGAGGCCGGGGGTGCCGTCGGAGCGGAGTTTCTCGACCGCCGCGTAGGCCGCGAGGTCACCGAGGTCGTCGCCGGCGTAGAGGACCGCGCCGGCGCCGATCTCGCGGACGTAGTCGGAGAGGGCGACGCCCTTGTCCATGCCCGGGGGCCGGAGCTCCAGGACCATGCGGCCGGGTTCGAGGACCAGGCCGTGCCGGGCGGCCAGCTCGGCGAGGGGCTCCCTCAGGGCGTCGAAGGCACCCTGAGGGTCCACCGCGCGGCGGGTGTGGACGGCGACCGCGCGGCCCTTCTCCTCGATCCAGGTACCGGGCCACGCCCCGACCCGGTCCAGGAAGCCGGGCAGCTCGGCCCGGACCGACGCGACGCCCGGGTGCGGGGCGGCGGCATGGACGGTGCCGGAGACGGCGTCCCAGCGCTCGGCGCCGTAGTGGCCCAGGACGACCAGATGCTCCAGGCCGGGAACGCCCGCGAAGCCTCCGTAGCGGACCGCGACCCCGGCCGGGCGGCCGGTGATCACGGCGACGGAGGCCACGTGCGGGGCGAGGGCGACCAGGGCGGGCACGGCGCCCGGATGGGCGCGGGCACGCTCCGGGTCGGGGACGATCTCGGCGAGCGTCCCGTCGAAGTCGAGGGCGACGACGGCCTTCTCCGGGCGCGCGAGCAGCGCGTCCAGACCGTCGCGGCCGGCGGTGGTGGTCGGATGCGGAAGGCGGTTGACCATGCTCACGACCCTACCGAGGGTTGCCGTCCACGTCAGCGGCACGGTCCCCCGGCCGCCGAATTCGGCGGCCCGAAGCGGGACGCTTTTCAGTGGCGCGCGTCGGCGGAGGGCTTCAGCGGCGCGTCAGCGGCGCGCGTGAGCGGTGGGCTTCAGCGGCGCGTCAGCGGCGCGCGTGAGCGGCGGGCTTCAGCGGCGTGATTCGGTGCTGATCCCGCGGCGGGCTTCAGCGGCGCGGTTCAGCCGGGACCCCGCGGCCGGCTTCAGCGGCGCGTCTCCTTCTCCGCCCTCACGCGGCGCAGGCGGTTCACCGTCACCGGGTCGTGGACGAGGGCCCGCGGGTCGTCGAGGAGGGCGTTGAGCAGCTGGTAGTAGCGGGTGGCGGAGAGGCCGAGCTGCTCGCGTACGGCCCGTTCCTTCGCGCCCGGGCCCGGCCAGGAGCGCCGCTCCATGGCCAGGACGGCCCGCTCGCGCTCGCCCAGCTCGCCGGATTCGGTGGTCATACAGACCAACTTATTCCGCGCTCTCCGCCGCCGTCGCCTCCCGGGCGATCCGCCCGAGCACCTCGGCCGGCTTGGCGTCCGGCCGGACCGCCGCGCCGATGTCCTTCTTCACCCGGCCGCTGACCTGGGCCCAGGAGGTCTTGCCGACCGGCGGCAGCTGGGAGTCGGGCAGCGCCTCCAGGAACTCGCGGAGGTTCGCGTGCTCGGGGGCGGACTGCATGGCGGCGGAGGCGGTGACGGTGGCCGGCAGCAGGTCGTTGTCGCCGGCGAACTTCAGCACGTTCTCGTCGCTGAAGACGAAGTCGAGGAAGGCCCCGACCTCCTTGCGGTGCCCGTTCTGCCTGAAGGCCATGATCCAGTCGGCGACACCCATGGTGGCCTTGGCCTTGCCGTCGGCCCCGGGCAGCGCGATCTTGCCGACCTTGACGCCCTTCTTCTCGGCCTCCTGCATCAGGGAGGGGTGCCCGTTGAGCATGCCGACCTCGCCGCGGGTGAAGGCGGCGAAGGCCTCCTTGCGGTTGAGCCGGCCGGGGGCGACCGGGCCGGTGAGGCCCTGGGCGACGAGGTTCTCCCGGAGCCAGTCCAGGGTGCGGATGTTCGCGTCCGCGTCGATCTTGTAGTGACCGGTGTCGTCGACGTAGCCGCCACCGCCGCTGAGGAACCACATCATCGTCTCGGCCTGGGCCTCCTCGGGGCCGAGCGGCAGCGCGAAGGGGTACGTGACGCCCTTCTTCTTCAGCTTCTCGGCGGCGGCCGCGAGCTCGGCCCAGGTGGTCGGGGCCTCGTCGACGCCGGCCCGGTCGAACAGCTCCTGGTTGAAGAAGAGCAGCCGGGTGGAGGCGACGAAGGGCAGGCCGTACTGGGTGTGCCGGTACTCGCCGGCGTCGACGAGCGGGGCGAGGAAGTTGGCCTGGACGCGGATGGAGAGCAGCTCGTCGGCCGAGTAGAGCTGGCCGGCGGCCGCGTAGTCGGCGTAGGCGCCGATCTGGGCGACGTCCGGGGCCTGGCCGGCCTTCACGAGCTCGGCGACCTTGCGGTCGACGTCGTTCCACGACTCGATCTGGACCTGGACCTTCACGCCCGGGTTCTTCGCCTCGAAGGCGGCGACGAGGCCGGCCCAGTACTTCTTGGTGGAGTCGCCGCCGGTGAGGTCGTAGTCGGCGGCCACCAGCTTGAGGGTGACGTCGCCGCCGTCGCCGCTCAGCGTGCCGCAGCCGGAGAGGCCGGCGGTCAGACCGAGAGCGGAGGCCGCCGCGGCCAGTCCAAGGAATCGTCGCCGCTGCACAGCCGTAACCCACCCTTTGCTCGTCGTCGAGGTTCTGGTCGGCCGCAAGTTTCTCCCGCGTCTTCACCGGAGGTCTACACCACTCGCATATCGCTTCTGCAACGCATTGTTGTGCGGTGCCTTGCACCGCTATGCATGGCCTGGCAGTACTTTCCGGTTTTCCGTGCTGGTCTGGACCATGAGGAGGGTCACGCACGCCCCGGAGCGTCGCTCGCACGTCCGCCGGGAGGGCGGGATCCCCCGCCCTCGAATTTGTATCCGACCGCAACAATCCTCCACAGTGGACTAGACCTCTCGTGGATCTCGCGCGAGACTGTCCCCCGTGAGACACGTCATCGCCCTCGATGTGGGCGGCACCGGCATGAAGGCCGCCCTCGTCGGGGCGGACGGCACCCTGCTCCACGAGGCCCGGCGGGCCACCGGGCGCGACCGGGGGCCCGAGGCCGTCGTCGAGACGATCCTCGGGTTCGCCGAGGACCTGCGCGCCCTCGGCCAGGAGCGGTACGGCGAGTCCGCCGCGGCCGCCGGTGTCGCCGTGCCCGGAATCGTCGACGCCGAGAACGGCATCGCCGTCTACGCCGCCAACCTCGGCTGGCGCGACGTCCCGATGCGCGCCCTGCTCAGCGAGCGCCTCGGCGGCATCCCCGTCGCCCTCGGCCACGACGTACGCACCGGCGGCCTCGCCGAGGGCCGGATCGGTGCCGGCAACGGCGCCGACCGCTTCCTCTTCGTGCCGCTCGGCACCGGCATCGCCGGCGCCATCGGCATCGGCTCCGCGATCGAGGCCGGCGCCCACGGCTACGCCGGCGAGATCGGCCACATCGTCGTCCGCCCGGGCGGTACGGAGTGCGGCTGCGGCCAGCGCGGCTGCCTGGAGCGGTACGCCTCCGCATCCGCCGTCTCCCTCGCCTGGGCCGAGGCCTCCGGCGACCCCGAGGCCGACGCCGCCGACTGCGCCAAGGCCGTCGCCTCCGGCGACCCCGCGGCCGTGCGCGTCTGGCAGGAGGCGGTCGACGCGCTCGCCGACGGGCTGGTCACCGCGCTCACCCTGCTGGACCCCCGCACGCTCATCATCGGTGGCGGTCTCGCCGAGGCCGGGGAAACCTTGTTCACACCCCTTCGGGCCGCGGTGGAGGAGCGCGTCACGTTCCAGAAGCTGCCCGCCATCGTCCCGGCGGCCCTCGGGGACACCGCCGGATGCCTGGGCGCGGGCCTCCTCGCCTGGGACCTGCTCGCCGACGGGCGGCCGGCCGCCGAGCAGCCGACCGACCGCCCCGCCGACCGCCCCACCGACTCGGAGGTATCCGCCTGATGGCCGTTTCCACAGTTCTCGCCGGGGCCCGCGTGGTGCTGCCGACCGGGATCGTCGAGAACGGACGAGTGATCGTCGAGAACGGCCGTATCGCGGGGAGCGCCGCGGAGGAGACGCCCGCGCTGGACCTCTCCGGCCACTGGCTCGTCCCCGGCTTCGTCGACCTGCACAACCACGGCGGTGGCGGCGCCTCCTTCACCTCCGGCACCGTGGACGAGATCCTCACCGGCGTCCACACCCACCGGCTGCACGGCACGACCACCGTCGTCGCCTCCTTCGTCACCGGCGACATGGACTTCCTCACCCACCGCGCGAGCCTCGTCTCCGAGCTCGCCGAGCAGGGCGAGATCGCCGGCATCCACTTCGAGGGCCCGTTCATCTCCCCCTGCCGCAAGGGCGCCCACGACGAGACGCTGCTGCGCGACCCCGACCCGGCCGAGGTGCGCAAGCTGATCGACGCGGCGCGCGGGCAGGCCCGCATGGTCACCCTCGCCACCGAGCTGCCCGGCGGCATCGCGTCCGTACGGCTGCTCGCCGAGCACGGCGTGATCGCCGCGATCGGGCACACGGACGCGACGTACGAGCAGACGCGGGCCGCCATCGACGCGGGCGCCACCGTCGCCACCCACCTCTACAACGCGATGCCCGGCCTCGGGCACCGCGCGCCCGGCCCGATCGCCGCGCTCCTGGAGGACGAGCGGGTCACCGTCGAACTGATCAACGACGGCACCCACCTGCACCCGGCCGCCCTGGAGCTGGCGTTCCATCACGCGGGACCGGAGCGGGTCGCGTTCATCACCGACGCGATGGACGCGGCCGGCTTCGGCGACGGGCGCTACATGCTCGGCCCGCTGGAGGTCGAGGTGAAGGACAGCGTCGCGCGGCTCGTGGAGGGCGGCTCGATCGCCGGCTCGACGCTCACCCTGGACCGCGCGTTCAAGCGCGCGGCCACCGTCGACAAGCTGCCCGTCGAGGCGATCGTCCAGGCCATCTCCGCCAACCCGGCCCGGCTGCTCGGCGTGTACGACCGGGTGGGTTCGCTGGAGCCCGACAAGGACGCCGATCTCGTCGTCCTCGACGCGGACTTCGAGCTCAAGGGCGTGATGCGCAAGGGCGTCTGGGTGGTTGAACCCCAAGTGGGATGATTTCCCCTCATGTTCGCGTACGGCGGTTGGTCCAGGGGTCTGGGCCAACCGCCTTCCGTTTGGCATGATCGGGGCGCCGAGAGCCGGTGACCGAGACGACGGGGGTGGGCCTGGTGATCCTCACGGTCACCCTCAACACGGCGCTGGACCTCACCTATCGCGTCCCCGCGCTCGTCCCGCACGCCTCCCACCGGGTCACCCAGGTCATCGAACGCCCCGGCGGCAAGGGCCTCAACGTCGCCCGCGTGCTCGGCGCCCTCGGCCACGAGACGGTCGTCACCGGCTTCGCCGGCGGCGCCACCGGCGAGACGCTGCGCGCCCTGCTCGCCCGTACCACCGCCGGACAGCCGGTCCACGACGCCCTCGTGCCGACCTCCGGCGCCACCCGCCGCACCGTCGCGGTCGTCGACGCCGCGAGCGGCGACACCACCCAGCTCAACGAGCCCGGGCCGGCCATCACCCCCGCCGAATGGGCCGCGTTCTCCGGCCGCTTCACCGAACTCCTCGACGGGGCACGGGCCGTGGCCCTGTGCGGCAGCCTGCCGCCCGGCATCCACGTCGGCGCGTACGCGGAACTCGTCCGGCTCGCCCGCGCCGCGGGCGTCCCGGTCCTCCTGGACACCAGCGGCGAGCCGCTGCGCCGCGGCATCGCCGCCCGCCCCGACCTGGTGAAGCCCAACGCCGAGGAGCTCGCCCAGCTCACCGGCTCCCGCGAACCCCACCGCGCCACCCGCGACGCCCGCCGCCGCGGCGCCCACGCGGTCGTCACCTCCCTCGGCCCCGACGGCCTCCTCGCCGCCACCCCGGACGGCCTCTGGCAGGCCGCCCCGCCCGCCCCCGTGAAGGGCAACCCGACCGGAGCGGGCGACTCCGCCGTCGCCGCGCTGCTCGCCGGTCTGGTCGACGGCGCCGACTGGCCCACCCGGCTCGCCCACGCCGTCGCCCTCTCGGCCGCGACGGTGCTCTCCCCGGTCGCCGGGGAGTTCGACGCGACGGCGTACGAGGCCCTGCTCCCCCGCGTCACGGTCCACGAACCGGCGACCGCCGCGTGATGCCCCGCCCGCGGCGCGGGTGATCGCCCCCGCGACACCGCCCGTTGCGGGTGATCGTCCCCGCGACACCCCTCGCCCCCGTGGCGGGCATCCGGGCCACGGCGGACTTCCCACCGCCGCTCCCGACAACGCCGAGGGCCCCGGAGGCGAACGCCTCCGGGGCCCTGTCACGGCGCGGACGCACGGCCCGGGCCGCCGCCGCTGCCCGGGGTTCAGCTCCCCGTGCGGATCTCCAGCCAGTCGAAGATCGCGTTGCACTGGTTGCCCTGCTCACAGGACAGCTTGATCGTGTTCATGCCCTGCTTCAGCGTGACCGGCGCCCAGGTGGTCTGCCAGTTCTTCTCCAGGTTCGGGTCCGACGAGCCGATGAAGTTCTTCAGGCCTATCGGGTTGCTGTTGGCCTTGTCGTTGACCGTCAGCGTGGCGTTGGCGTCCGCCGCGGGGATCGCGTAGCGCACGTACAGCCGGTAGCTGCCGGCCTGCGCCACGTCCGCCTGCCAGGTCACCGAGGAGCCGACCGCGTTGAAGCCGGTCACGTACGCGCCGTCCGCGCCCTCCGCGCCCTTGATGTCCTTGGCGAGCGCCGCCGCACCGCCCAGCTTCAGGGTCGCCGCGTCCTGCTTCGGCAGCTCCTGCGGGGCCTGCGAGGACTGGCTGGGGTCGGTCGAGGGGGACTCGGAGACCTGGGTCGGCGCGCCCGACGGGTTGCCGCCGGAGCCCGCCGTGTCGTTCTCGTCGCCGCTGTTGGTGATCACGGCCGCGGCGATGCCGATCACCACCACCGCGACGACCGCCACGGCGCCGATGAGCAGGCCCTTGGTGTTGGGGCCGCCGCCGCGCGGACCGGCCTGCGCCGGGGGCACCGGCCGGGTGGGCGCGCCGCCGTTGTAGGTCTCGGGGGCCGCGTACTGGGGGTGCGGCTGGGCGTACGCCTGCTGGTGCGGGACCTGGGCGTGGCCCTGGGCGGCGTGGCCGCCGTACTGCCGCTCGCCGACCGTGCGGACCTGGTTGTACGAGGTGCGCGGAACGCCCGGCTGCGGCGCCGGACCCGGGTAGCCGTACCCGCCGCCCTGGGGCGGCTGGGCACCCGCCGCCTGTCCGTCCGCGTACAGGTAGCCGAACGGATCGTCGTCCTCGGGCGTCTTCGCGCCGTCGTTACCGGCAGCCATCCGGGTCACTCCTCTTTGCCTGCTCGCCAGCCGTCGCCGACCGGCCGAGCCTACCTCGAACGGCCCTGGCGTCGATTCGGCGATGTGTGTACGACCGGTGAACGAAACCGCCCGCGGTCCGGCTACCCGGCCCGGCGGTGCACCTTCGAACGCGACCGCTTCTCGATGTACATCCGCTGGTCGGCGCTGTTCAGGACCTCTTCCACGGTCATGCCGCACTCGGCCCAGCCGATGCCGAAACTGGCCCCGACGCGCACCGCCCGCCCGTCGACCCGGATCGGCGGAATGATCGCGTTCCGCAGCCGGACGGCGAGGTCGGCGGCGTCGGCCGCGCCCAGACCGTCGGCGAGGACCACGAACTCGTCGCCGCCGAGCCGGGCGACCGTGTCGCCGTCCCGTACGCCCGTGGTGAGCCGGCGGGCGACCTCGATGAGGACGGCGTCGCCGGTGTGGTGCCCGAAGCGGTCGTTGATCGACTTGAAGCCGTCGAGGTCGCAGAAGAGGACCGCGAGGCCTTTCGTGCCGTCGTCGACCTCGCCGCCGGTGGGGGCGACGGTGTGCACATGGTGGTCGTACGGCCCGGCACCGCCGCCGACCGGCGAGAAACCGAAGCCGTGCTCGTGCTCGTAGTCGTACTCGTACGGGGACTCGGGCCCGGCCTCGTAGCCGTCCGTGGAGGCGGCGACCGGGTCGCCGGCGGAGGCGGCGAAGGGGCGCTCGCAGATCCGGGCGGAGAGCCGGGAGCGGAGCTCGGCGCTGTTGGGGAGGCCGGTGAGCGCGTCGTGCGAGGCGCGGTGGGCGAGCTGGAGCTCGTGCCGCTTGCGCTCCTCGATGTCCTCGACGTGGGTGAGGAGGAAGCGGGGGCCGTCGGCGGTGTCGGCGACGACCGAGTTGCGCAGGGAGACCCAGACGTACGTGCCGTCGCGGCGGCCGAGGCGCAGCTCGGCGCGGCCGCCCTCGGCGGAGGTCCGCAGCAGGGTGCCTATGTCCTCGGGGTGCACGAGGTCGGCGAAGGAGTAGCGCCGCATCACCGACGCGGGGCGGCCGAGCAGCCGGCACAGGGCGTCGTTCGTGCGGAGCAGCCGGCCGTGCTGGTCACCGCCCATCTCGGCGATGGCCATGCCGGAGGGCGCGTACTCGAAGGCCTGCCGGAACGACTCCTCGCTGGCGCGCAGGGCCTGCTGCTCGCGCTCCAGGCGGACCAGGGCGCGCTGCATGTTGGACCGGAGGCGGGCGTTGCTGATCGCGATGGCGGACTGCGAGGCGTACATCTGGAGCGCCTCGCGGCCCCAGGGGCCGGGGTGGCGCCCGTTGCGCGGGCGGTCGACGGAGATCACGCCGAGCAGCTCGCGGTCGGAGCCGGCCGCGGGTCCCCCCGGGCGGGCGGAACCGAGCCGCGGGGCGTACATCGGCGCGTAGAGCCGGTCGTGCGGGTGCCACTCGTCCTCGAAGCGGGGGGCCGGGCCCTCGGTGTGCCACTGCGGGACGTCGTCCTCGATGAGCACCCAGCCCTCGGTGTGCGGGATGAACCGCAGGTCGCCCCAGGACTCGCCCATCGAGAGCCGGCGGTCCCAGGAGGCGCGGGAGCCGACCCGGCCGGTGATCAGGGCCTCGGCGGCGGGGCTGCCGGCGAAGGCGGCGACGACGAGATCGCCGTCGGGGCGCACGAGATTGACGCAGGCCAGCTCATAGTTGAGCCCCGCGACGATGCCGTCGGCGACGGCCTGCAGGGTGTCCGCAAGGCTTCGGGCGGTGTTGAGGTCCGCCACGACCTGATGCAGCTGCCGCAGGGTCGCAAGACGGACGTACGGCTCCGACTCGGTCTCCATCGCTCGCTCTCCCCGAGACCTCGACAGCTGACTCCAGGGTTCTCATCGGCTTCATCGGCTTCGTGGTGCACTGTCCCCGCCACTGAATCACAGCGAGCTGTGCACCCGGTACACAGGGTCAACAAATACTGCGGTCTGTGACTCAAGTCACAAGGGGCGCCGGGGCTTTCCGAACGGCACGTGAACAGCGCGGGACGGGGTGGCCAAGCGGGTCCTAGGACCGGCGGGGGAGCCTCGACTGGTCCCGGCGCCCGATGTGGGGGCACCGGCCGCCGTACTAGCGTGCGAGCGTGCTGCAGAACACCCTCACCCCCCACGACCTGGCGATCCCTCATGCTGAGGGAGTGAGCAACGACGAGTTCAAGGCCGCCATGTCCCGCCTGGCGGCGGGCGTGGTCCTGGTGACGGCGCACGACCCGGACGACGGCCCGCGCGGCGAGGACGTCGGCATGACGGCCACCGCCTTCCTCTCCGTCTCCCTCGAACCGCCCCTGGTCCTGGTCAGCCTGCGCAACGACTCCCGCATGGACGACCTGCTCGCCGACGTGCCCGTCTGGGCGGTCTCCCTGCTCTCCGAGAACCAGCGCCAGATCGCGGGCCGCTTCGCGATGAAGGGGCGCGTCAGCGACCGCCTGCTCTTCGCCGACGTCCCCTACACCCGCGGGCCGCACAGCAACGCGCCGCTGATGGAGGGCGCGCTCGCCACGCTGGAGTGCCGGACGGAGAACCGGGTCGTCGCCGGCGACCACACGCTCGTCATCGGCCGGGTCCTCGCCACGACCCTCTCCCCCTCGGCCGCCGGCCCCCTCACCTACTTCCGAGGCCACTACCGAACCCTGTCCTGAACGGGGTCAGGTCCAGTCCCGGCCCTGGCGGGCCCTTTTGGTCTCCGCGCGCTGTTTCTTCTCCCGCAGCCGCCGCTCGTTGATCCCCCGCGGGATCTTCGTCGCCCGCCGCGGCTTCGGCGGCGGAGCCGTCGCCTCCGCGAGGAGCGCCGCGAGCCGCACGGCCGCCGTCTCCCGGTTCCGCCACTGCGAGCGGTGCTCCGAGGCGCGGACGGTCACCACCCCGTTCACCAGCCGCGTGGCCAGGCGTTCCAGGGCCCGCGCCTTCCACACCTCCGGCAGGGCGTCCGTCGCCGCCAGGTCGAAGCGCAGCTCGACCTGCGAGTCGCTGGTGTTGACGTGCTGCCCGCCCGGCCCGGACGACCGCGAGAAACGCCACTGGAGCTCGGCCTCGGGAAGCGAGACGGAGCCGCGGATGGGATAGGGACCGGACATGTCATCCATGTTCCCCGGACCCCGGTCGATGCGTCACCCTGTTTTCGCCCGGGAACCACCGGGCCTCCGTTCGCGTTCTTCCAGTCACGATCACCGGCACGACCACCGCGTGGAACCACGAGGAAAGGGACTTCCCATGGCTGTAAGCCTCTCCAAGGGCGGCAACGTCTCGCTGACCAAGGAGGCTCCGGGCCTCACGGCCGTCACCGTGGGCCTCGGCTGGGACGTCCGTACGACCACGGGCACCGACTTCGACCTCGACGCGTCCGCCATCGGCGTCGACGCCACGGGCAAGGTCGTCTCCGACGGCCACTTCGTCTTCTTCAACAACAAGTCCACCCCGGACCAGACCATCGTCCACACCGGTGACAACCGCACCGGCGAGGGCGGCGGCGACGACGAGCAGATCAACGTCAACCTGGCGGGCCTCCCGGCCGGCGTCGACAAGATCGTCTTCCCGGTCTCCATCTACGACGCGGTCAGCCGCTCGCAGAACTTCGGCCAGGTCCGCAACGCCTACATCCGCATCGTGAACCAGGCCGGCGGCGCCGAGATCGCCCGCTACGACCTGTCGGAGGACGCCGCCGTCGAGACCGCCATGGTCTTCGGCGAGCTCTACCGCAACGGTGCCGAGTGGAAGTTCCGCGCCGTCGGCCAGGGCTACGCCTCCGGCCTGGAGGGCATCGCCCGCGACTTCGGCGTCAACATCTGACCCGTCCCCGCGGGACAGGGAGCCCCGGCGCGCGGGCGCCGGGGCTCTACCCTTGCCCGGGTGATCGTCGAACCGCTGACCCCCCGGGATCCGTACGGCCTCCCCGGCCCGCTGCTCACCGAACTCACCGAGCTGTACGCCTCGAACGAGGAGTTCCAGCAGCTCAGCGGTGACTTCCCGGACCCCGGCCACATCCGGCCCGAGCAGGTGGCCGCCGCCCTCGCCGACGAGCTCGCCCAGCCCACCGCCGAGGTGCTGCTGGCCCGCTCCGAAGGGCGCCTGGTGGCGATCGCCATCACCCTCGCCCGCCACCCCGACCCGGCCGAACCCGACCCGTGGCTCGGCCTGTTGATGGTCCACCCCGGCGCGCACCGCACCGGCTTCGGCCGCCGCCTCGCCGGGTACGTCGAGGAGGGCTTCCGCTCCCAGGGCCGTACGGGACTGCGCCTCGCGGTCCTCGAGAACAACCCGCGGGCGCTCGCCTTCTGGACGTCCCTCGGTTACGAGGAGACCGCCCGCCGGCCCGACCTGGCGCACGGCCGGCCGTGCGTCGTCCTGCGGAAGGGCCTCTGAGCCCGGGAGCGCGGTGCGCCGCCGAGCCCTCGGCCTCCAGGCCTCCCCGCGTCAACCCGCGTCACCCCGCTGCCCTGTTTCACGCCGTCGGCCTGGCCGGCTTCCCGTCGCCGTACAGCCACACGTCCCACAGCCCGCTCAGGTCCCGGCCCGCCACCGACTCCACGTACTCCGTGAAGTCCTTCGTCGTGGCGTTGCCGTGCCGGTGCTCGGCCGGCCAGCCCGCGAGGATCTCGTAGAAGGTGTCGTCGCCGACCTCCTGACGGATCCGGTGCAGCACCATCGCGCCGCGCTGGTACACCGGCGTGCCGAACAGGTCCTCCGCCTTGGGCGGTTCGGCCGGCGGGAAGGCCCAGGCGGCGTCGTTCGCGAAGGCCTTCTCGAAGCTCTTCTGCGCCGGGGTGTGCTCGAAGTCCTCGGCGTAGAGCCATTCCGCGTAGGTCGCGAAGCTCTCGTTCAGCCACATGTCCTTCCAGGTCGCCGGCGAGACGGAGTCGCCGTACCACTGGTGGGCCATCTCGTGCACGAGCGTGGAGGTGTCGAAGGAGCTGCCGGGGAACACGGGCCGGGTCTGGGTCTCCAGGGCGTAGCCGGCGTCGCCGTCGCGCTCGACGATCGCCCCGGCCGCCGCGAAGGGGTAGGGGCCGAAGTTCTCCGTCTCCCATTCCAGGAGCTCCGGGATCCGGGCCCGCAGCGCGGCGGCGCCGGCCGCGACGACCGGGTCGACGGCGGTGACCACGGGGACCTTGCCGCCGAGCGCGGTCGTGGTCGTCGTGTCGAACCGCCCGATCGCGAGGGTCGCGAGATAGCTCGCCATCGGCTCGGCGACGTGCCAGACGGAGGTGCCGCGTCCGTCGGCGGTCTTCTTCTCGGAGCTGAGCACGCCGTTGCTGAAGGCCTTCACCCCGGCCGGAACGGTGACCGCGATGTCGTACGTCGCCTTGTCCGAGGGGTGGTGGTTGCCGGGGAACCAGGCCGTCGAGCCGGTCGGTTCGCCGAGCGCGAGGGCCCCGTCGGCGGTCTTCAGCCAACCCTCCTCGGAGCCGTCCGAGTCGGTGATCTTCTGGGGCACGCCGTCGTAGGTGACGGTGGCGCGGAACTCGGCGCCGTCCTCGATCTCCGCGCGCGGGCGCAGGGTCAGCTCGTTCCCGGCCCGGTTGACCGCCGCGGGCCGACCGTCGACCGTCGCCCCCCGCACGGTGAGGCCGACGAAATCGAGGTTGAAGGCGCTGAGGTCCTGGGTGGCCTTCGCGGTGATCTCGGCGCGTCCGTCGAGGCGGCCGGTGGCGGGGTCGTAGGACAGGGTGAGCGCGTAGTGGCTCACGTCGTAGCCGCTGTTGCCGAGCTTGGGGAAGTAGGGATCGCGCAGCCCCGCGGCGCCCGGGGTGCCCTTCACCCCGCCACCGGAGCCCGAGCCGGTGCAGCCGGCGGCCAGCAGGGCGAAGGCGACGGCCACGGCTCCGGCGCGGACTCGGCTGCGTGTGTTCACGAACCGATCCTAAACAGGCATTCGACGACAGGTGCGCGCACGACGGTGGCGGCGCGCACCCCGAGGCGGGGGCAGGCGGGCCCCTGCGGCAGGCTCCCAGGCCGGTGCCCCGCGTCCGACACGGATCGGCGGCGCCCGGTGGGGGAACCGGGCGCCGCCGAGGTGCGTGGGTCGGTGTGATCAGTCGTCGAGGGAGGCGACGCCGGCCTGGGCGAACTTCTCGTCGAGGTCGCCGGAGGGGGCGCCGGCCACGCCGATGCCGGCGATCGGGCCGCCGTTCGCGGTCACCGGGGCGCCGCCGGCCAGGAAGAGGGTGCCCGGGATGTCCTTCAGGTTCGGGGCCTGGGCGAGGCGCCCCACGAGGACGGAGGTCGGGGCGTTCCAGGAGACGGCGGTGTACGCCTTCCTCACGGCCGACTCGTAGGACTGCGGGCCGGCACCGTCGCCGCGCAGGGTCACCAGGGTGTTGCCGTTGCGGTCGACGACGGCGACGGAGACCCGCTGGTTCTCCTTCTCGGCGGCCTTCAGGCTGGCCTGCGCCGCCTTCGTCGCGGCCTCGATCGTCAGGTGCGTGGTCTGACGCAGGTTGTCGTTGTCCGCGTCGGCCTTCTTGGCGACGGCCGCGGCCGGGGCGGCCTGCGGGGCGGAGGCGTTCGCGGAGACGGCGCCGAAGGTGCCGGCGGCGAGGACGACGGCGGCGGTGGTGCCGAGGAGGAACTTCTTCTTCAAGGCGGGCTCCTGAGGTGAGGGAGGAAGGGAGGCTGTTCCGTTCGCTCTGCATCGATCCTCCGCCCGGATCCGGGCCCCGACGGTCCACGTTCCGGCTGCCCTCGCCGCGCATGATGGAGGACACGGGGGTCAGCCGATCGGTTGATGCCGGACTGGTCCTCCTGGGCCAGGATGGACACGTATGCCCAGGTCAGAAGGGCATCGATCAGCACGACGACGCACGACGGAGCAGGTGGACGATGGACCGGGACCCCGACGCACGCCGGCTCGCGCGGGTCATGCACGTCGCCTTCTTCCTGCTCCTCGGCGCCTCCCTCGCCCGCTTCCTCATGCGGCACCCGTGGGCGGACCGCAGCCCCTGGATCGTCGCGCTCTCCGGCGCCCTCGCCGCCCTCTACCTCCTCGGCCCCGTGCTCGGCACCCGCGCCACCCCGCGCCGGATCGCCTGGCTCGTCACCGTCGTCGCGGTCTGGATGGTCCTGGTGCTCCTCGCGCCCAGCTTCGCCTGGTGCGCGGTGCCGCTCTTCTACACCGGCCTGCGCACCCTCCCCACGCGGGCCGCCCTGGTCCTCGTCACCCTCCTCACCGCCTTCGTCGTCTTCGCCCAGGTCCAGCTCGCCAAGAACGGCTTCGACCCCGATCTCGTCATCGCCCCGCCGGCCGTCGCCGCCATCGCGACCGCCGTCTTCCTGTACGCCGAGCGGCAGGCCGACCGGCAGCGGGCGCTCATCGAGGACCTCATCCGCACCCGACGGGAGCTGGCCGCGACCGAGCGCCGCGAGGGCACCCTCGCCGAGCGGCAGCGCCTGTCCATGGAGATCCACGACACCCTGGCCCAGGGCCTGTCCAGCCAGCAGATGCTGCTCCAGGCCGCCGACCGCACCTGGGAGACCGACCCGTCGACCGCCCGCCGGCACGTCCGTACGGCCGAGTCGATCGCCGAGCGGAACCTGGCCGAGGCCCGCCGCTTCGTCCACGACCTGGCCCCCGCCGACCTCGCCGAGGGCGGCGGCCTGGAGCAGGCGCTGCGCGGGCTCGCCGGCCGCGAATCGGCCGCCTTCCGGGTCGACGGGGTGGCGGTGCCCCTGCCGGACCGGGTGCAGTCGGCCCTGCTGCGGATCGCTCAGGGCGCCCTCGCCAACATCCGCGAGCACGCCGGGGCCACCTCGGCCGCGCTCACCCTGACCTACCTCGACGACCAGGTCGTCCTCGACGTCGCCGACGACGGCCGCGGCTTCGACCCGGCGGACCGGTCCGCCGACACGGGGGTGCGGGGCCACGGGCTGCCCGCCATGCGGGTGCGCGCCCAGCAGCTGGGCGGCACCCTGACCATCGAGTCCACCCCCGGCGAGGGCACCGTGCTCTCGGCCGCGATCCCGCTGGAGGTACGCCCGTGAACGCGCCGGCCCGCGAGCCCGTCCGCATCCTGCTCTGCGACGACCACGCCGTCGTCCGCGCCGGGCTGCTCGCCCTGCTCGGCAGCGCCCCCGACATCGAGGTGGTCGGCGAGGCGGGCAGCGGCGAGGAGGCGGTCGCGACGGCCGCGCACCTGCGGCCCGACGTGGTCCTGATGGACCTCCAGCTCGGCGCGGGCATCGACGGCGTCGAGGCCACCCGCCGGATCGCGCCGACCGGCGTCCACGTCCTCGTCCTCACCACGTACGACACCGACGCGGACATCACCCGGGCGATCGAGGCGGGCGCCACCGGCTACCTCCTGAAGGCCGAGCGCCCCGAGGAGCTGTTCGCCGCGATCCACTCCGCCGCCCAGGGCCGTACGACGCTGTCGGCGCCGGTCGCCAGCCGGGTCATGGACCGGATGCGGGGCGCGGCGGCGCCGAGCCTCACCGACCGGGAACGCGACATCCTCGGGCAGCTCGCGCACGGCCTCGGCAACCGCGAGATCGCCCGCGCGCTGTTCATCAGCGAGGCCACGGTCAAGACGCACCTGGGCCGGATCTACGCCAAGCTCGGCGTCGACACGCGCGCGGGCGCCGTGGCGGTGGCGAAGGAGCAGCGACTGCTGCCCTGAGGCTGCTACTCTGCGTTGCCACCCAGGCGCACTGTGTCATGTCCTCGTGGGAGCGCACGTGAAGATCACCATCGTCGGCGGCGGGCCCGGCGGCCTGTACTTCTCGATCCTGATGAAGCGCCAGGACCCCACGCACGACATCACCGTGTACGAGCGGAACCCGGCCGGCTCCACCTACGGCTGGGGCGTCACGTACTGGGCCGGACTGCTCGACAAGCTGCGCGCGGGTGACCCCGAGTCCGCGGAGGCGATCGCCGCCGCCTCCGTCACCTGGACCGACGGCGTGGCGATCGTCCGCGACCGGAAGACCGTCCACCGGGGCGACGCCGGCTTCGGCATCGGGCGCCGCCTGATGCTGAACCTGCTCGCCGACCGGGCGCGGGAGCTCGGCGTACGGGTCGTCCACGAGCACGCCGTCGGCGGCCCCGACGCGCCCGAACTCGCCGGCGCCGACCTCGTCGTGGCCGCCGACGGGGTGAACAGCGCGCTGCGCGAGGCCCACGCGGACCGCTTCGGCCCCGGGCTCTCCAGCGGCCGCAACCCGTACATCTGGCTCGGCACGACGAAGGTCTTCGACTCCTTCAGCTTCGCCTTCAAGGAGACCGAGCACGGCTGGATCTGGTGCTACGCGTACGGCTTCAGCGGCGAGCAGTCGACCTGCGTGGTGGAGTGCGGCCCCGACACCTGGACCGGGCTCGGGCTCGACCACATGAACGAGGCCGACAGCCTGCGGCTCCTGGAGAAGCTGTTCGCCGACCTCCTCGACGGCGAGCCGCTCATCGGGCGCGAGCACACCGACGGCAGTGCCCAGTGGCTCACCTTCCGCACCCTGACCAACCGGGCCTGGCACCACGGCAGGCTGGTCCTGCTGGGCGACGCCGCCCACACCACCCACTACTCGATCGGCGCGGGCACCACCCTGGCCCTGGAGGACGCCCTCGTCCTCGCGGCCGCGCTGCGCTCCGCGCCCACGGGTGCCGCACTGGACGCGGCCCTCACCGCCTACGGGAAGCGCCGCCGCGCCGAGCTCGTCCCGGCGCAGAGCGCGGCCCGCTACAGCGCGCAGTGGTACGAGAACCTGCCCCGCTACATGCGCCTGGAGCCCGCCCAGATGTTCGCCCTGCTCGGGCAGCGCCACTCCCCCCTCCTGCCCCACATCCCGCCCCAGCTCTACTACCGCCTCGACCGCGCGGCCGACCAGCTGGAGCCCCTGCGCCGCCTCAAGCGCTGGCTGGGCCCGCGGCTGGCCAAGGCGGCACACGGGCGGTAAGGCTGCGGGACCCCGCCCGGTCGGGAGGCCCCGGCCGGGCATGGGACCATCGATCCGTGCTCGACATCGGCTACTCCCTCTCCCGCCGCTTCCCCGACCCCCCGCAGACCGACTACCGCCACGCGGACGTCCACGCGCTGCGGCACGACCTGTTCTGCGGCGACGTGTACCTCGCGGACACGGAGAAGGACGAGGAGCTGTCCACAGCCTGGGGATGGGTGCCGGTGCTCGACTTCGCGTGGGCGCTGTGCGACATCGTCGAGCGGATCGACCGCGACCCGCGCGGCAGCCGGGCGTCCCGGCCCCAGTACGCGGAGCTCGACTTCACCGAGTCGTCCGACGTCATGATCTTCGAGCGCCGCTTCGGCTGGGTCGAGGTCGAGGCCGACTGGATGCCGGGCGACCAGCCGCCGCTCACCTTCAACCACGCCGAACTGCGCCGCGAGGCCCGCGACTTCCTGCACGATCTGATCGCCGACCTGACCGACATGCACGAGGGCCTGGCGGACAACCCGGTGGTCTGGGACCTCCAGGCACGCTTCCCCCGCGTGTCCTGACCCCGGCCCGCCCCCCGGAGGACCGCCCCTACCTGCGCGCGTTCCCGCCCCGCCTCTGAACGCACCCCCAGAGGCCGCCCCTACGACGGCCCCGCCTGCGCATGCGTCCGAGGCCTGCCCCGCGCGCACTCCTGCCCCGCGCGCACTCCGGCCCCGCGCGCACTCCGGCCCCGCCCCCCGCTAGACGTCCTCCACCCGCACCCCCAGCTGCGCCGCGAACACCGGTGCCAGGTCGAGCAGCTGCGCCGTGGAGATCACGGCGCCGGCCAGCGAGTCCACCCCGCGGGCGATGTCGACGCGCTGGGCGGACCGCAGGTCGACGTCCGTCAGCTTCGCGCGACTGAAGTCGGCACCCGCCAGGACACAGTCCCGGAACTCCACCCGCTCCAGGACCGCCCCGCCGAAGTCCGGCTCGCTCAGCACGCAGCCCTCGAACAGGACGTCCCGCAGCCGCGCCATCCGCAGGTTCAGGTAGTCGATCTTGCCGCCCCGCACCCAGACCCGCTCCAGAACGGCTCCGTGCAGCTGCACGCCGCCGAGCCGCGCGTCCACGACCTCGACGTCCCGCAGCTGCGCCTCCGCGAGGTCGGTCCCCACCCCCCGCACCCCGTCCAGCACGGAGTCGAGGAAACGGGCCGCCGTCAGCCTCACCTCGTCGAGCCCGCAATCCCGCACCGCGCAGTCCAGGAACCGCGCACCCACCCCGTTCTGCCCGGTCAGATCGAGCCCGTCGAGCTCGACTCCGTCGTAGTCCCCGTCGGGCTCCAGACCGCCCTCGTACGCCTCCAGCGGCGGCAGCCGCACCTCCGGCTTCCGTACCTTCGCGACCGTCCTCCGCTTCCTCATCTCCCCATCGTGACGCACGCCACCGACAATTCCCCGGGCCGGATGTCACGAACGCGGCCGGGCCGTTCGTCCCATGCGTGAACCCCGACACGACGCCGGGCGACACGAGGGAGCCAGAGAGATGCGGAAGATCACGATCGTGGGCGGCGGCTTCGCGGGACTCACGGCCGCGGTCACCGCCGCCGAGTCGGGCGCGCGGGTGACCCTGTACGAGGCGCACCACACCCTCGGCGGCCGGGCCCGTACGGCCGAGGGCCCGTACCTCACCAACGAGGGCCCGCACGCGATCTACCGCGGCGGCCCGCACTGGACCTGGCTCGAGCAGCGCGGCCTGCTCGGCGAGCTGGCGCCGCTCCCCGCCCTGGAGGCGGCCAGGCTCCGCTTCCACCACCGGGGCGCCCTGCGCCGCGTCCCGCCGTTCGGCCTCCTGCGCCAGTCCTTCCGCAAGGCGGAGCAGGCCCCCGTGGACGTCGACTTCCGCACATGGGCGACACGGCTCGTGGGTCGGCAGGCGGCGGAGGCGGCGGCCGCGTACAGCGGGGTCGCGCTGTACCACCACGACCCCGGCGCGCTCTCGGCCCGCTTCGTGCAGGAACGGCTGCACCGGGCCGCGTCGGTCCCGGCGGAGGCGCACTACGTGAAGGGCGGCTGGGGCCGGCTGATCGACCGTATGGCGGCCCGCGCCCGGGAGCTGGGCGTCCGCCTGGAGACGGGTTCGCGCGTCGACACCCTGCCGGTCGCCGACGGCCCGGTCGTCGTGGCGACCGCCCTGCCGGCCGCGGCCCGACTGCTGGACGACCCTTCGCTGACCTGGGAGTCGGGCCGCACGGTCCTGGTCGACCTGGCGCTGCGGACCCGGAAGGGCGACCCGTTCGCGATCTCGGACCTGGACGCGCCCGGCTGGGTCGAGCGCTTCACGGCCCAGGACCCGGGCCTCGCCCCGGCCGGGCGGCAACTGCTCCAGATGCAGCTGCCGATCGGGCCGGGCGAGTCGAAGGCGGACGGCGTCGCACACGCGGAGCGGCTGCTCGACCTGGGCTTCACGGACTGGCGCGGGCGGACGGTGTGGCGGCGGGAGGCGGTCTCCCAAGGGCGTACGGGCGCGGTCGACCGCCCGGGCACGACGTGGCGCGACCGGCCGGCGATCGACCGGGGCGACGGGGTGTACCTGGCGGGCGACCAGGTGGCGGCGCCGGGAGTGCTGGCGGAGGTGTCGTTCACGAGCGCGGTGGAGGCGGTGTCGCTGGCGATGCGGGCGGAGATCCTCCGCCCGGAACCGCTTGACCTCAAGCAAGCTTGAGGTCGGAGGCTGTACGGCGTCAGGAACACCTGACCGACCACCGCCCGAGGAGCCACGCCACCATGCCCACCCAGCCGACCCCGCCCGCCAACCCCACCAACCTCACCGACCCCGCCGACGCCACCGCCCCCACGCCCACCCCCACCGTCCCCACCCCGCCCACCATGCACGCCATCCGCCTCCACGCCTTCGGCCCGGCCGAGAACCTGACGTACGAACAGGTCGAGGCCCCCGTCCCGGCCCCCGGCCAGGTCCGCATCAAGGTGGCGGCGTCGGGCGTGCACCTCCTGGACACGGCCCTGAGGGAAGGCATGACGGGCCCGTTCCCCGCCCCCGCCGAACTCCCCACCGTCCCCGGCCGCGAGGTCGCGGGCACGGTGGACGCGCTGGGCGAGGGCACGGACCCGTCCTGGCTGGGCAAGCGGGTCGTCGCGCACCTGGGAACGGCCCCCGGCGGCTACGCCGAACTGGCCGTCACGGACGCCGCGCGCCTGCACGAACTTCCGGACCACCTCGGGGAGTCGGAGGCGGTCGCCATGATCGGCACGGGCCGCACCACGCTCGGCATCCTGCAGTTCACGGAGCTGGGCCCCGACTCCGTCGCCGTCGTCCCGGCCGCGGCGGGCGGCATCGGCACGCTCCTGGTGCAGTACGCGAAGAACGCGGGCGCGACGGTGATCGGCCTGGCGGGCGGCCCGGAGAAGGTGGCCCGGGTGAGGGAGAACGGCGCCGACCTGGCGGTCGACTACAAGCAGCCCACCTGGCAGGAAGAGGTCCGCGCCTTCCTCGGAGACCGCCGGGCGACGGTCGTCTTCGACTCGGTGGGCGGAGAGACGGGCCGCGCGGCGGTCGACCTCCTCGGCAAGGGCGGACAGCACCTCGTCTTCGGCTGGTCGGGCGCGGGCCTGCACGACGGCGAACCGCTCACGTTCACCGAGGAGGAACTCACGGCGCGGGGCATCACGTCCGAGAGCGTCCTCGGCCCCGTCATGATCCAGAAGGCCGGCGGCGACGTCCGCAACCTCGAACTCGCCGCCCTCGCCGCGGCCTCGGCCGGTACCCTCCGCCCCGCGGTCCACCCCTTCCCCCTCTCCGAGGCGGCGAAGGCCCACCGCGCTCTGGAGACCCGGGGCACGATGGGCAAGGTGGTCCTGGTCCCGTAGGACCGCGGGACCGGGGTCAGACCCCGGTCCTGGTCCCGTAAGACCGCGCGACCGGGGTCAGACCCCGATCACGTCCCAGGAGTGCCCCTTGAACTCCTTCAGGAAGTCGGGGTGGTCCTCCCACATCCGGGCGATGGAGCGCAGCACGTCCCAGTTGTGCTCCAGCGCCTGGTCCACCACCTGCCGCAGCTCGGGCGCCGACTCCCGCTTCTCCACCAGCCCGTTCACGGCCGAAGCCGCCTGCACGGTGTACCGCAGGGCCCGCAGCGCCCGCGAGGTGTCGTCCATCCCGAACCCGTGATCACTCCCGTTCTCGGGGTCGAACAGCGGCGTGAGCCGCGCCTCGACGAAAGCGGTGATCCGCTGGAACCGCTGCTGAATCTCGTTCTCCATGACACCTTCCTACACGAGGCCCCACCCAGGAGGTGACGCCGCCGTACGGGAAGCCCCCCGCAGGGCAGGCGGAGTCTCGCGGTCGAGGCCTCGCAGCCCTACGAGCCCAGTTCCTTCAGGGCCTCGTCCGTCAGGCGGTACACCGTCCACTCGTCCTGCGGGCGCGCGCCCAGGGACTCGTAGAAGTCGATCGACGGCTTGTTCCAGTCGAGGACCGACCACTCCAGGCGTTCGTAGCCGCGCTCCACGCAGAGGCGGGCCAGTTCGGTCAGGAGGGCCTTGCCGTGGCCGCCGCCGCGGAGGTCCGGGCGGACGTACAGGTCTTCCAGGTAGATGCCGTGGACCCCGCGCCAGGTCGAGAAGTTGAGGAACCAGAGGGCGAAGCCGGCGACCTCCCCCGTGTCGGTCTCGGCGATGTGGGCGTAGGCGGCGGGATGCGGGCCGAAAAGGGCCTCGTGAAGCTGCTCGGGGGTCGCCCGGGCCTCGTCCAGGGCCTTCTCGTACTCCGCCAGATCGCGGATGAGCTGGTGGATCACAGGGACGTCGGCAGGCGTGGCAGTACGGATCATGAGCTCAGGGTGCACCCCCTCAGGGGCGCCTCGCCAGCAGATTCCGCGCGATGGACACCTGGTCCGGGTCGAGGGCCGGCTCGCCGTCCGCCACGTCCCACAGACCGTTCTGCAGGACTCGGCCCAGGGTCCACGAGCGGGCCCGCGCGCGGTCCAGGCCCAGGCGTTCCGTCAACAGGTCGAAGCGCCACCGGGTCTCCGCCGGGTCCGGGTCCCACCGGTTCGTCAGGGCCGGCAGCAGCTCGAAGCCGGGATCCCCGGAGAGCGGCTTGGGGTCGATGGCCAGCCACGGCTCCCGCTCGGACGCCAGGATGTTGTCGTAGTGCAGGTCCCAGTGGAGCAGGCGGTCGCGGGGCTCCGCCACGACCTCCCGCACCGCCGCCGCGCAGTCCCGCAACAGGGCCGCCTCGTCCGGGTCCGCCAACCGCTCCGCCGCACGCGGCGCCGCCGCCACCATCTCCGCCGCGAGCCCACCCAGCGTGCGCAGGCCCGGCGGCGCCGGGACCGCCACCAGGCGGGCCAGCAGGTCCGCCAGAACCCCGACCGCCTTCCGCGCATCCCCCACCCCGGAGAGATGGCGGGTCTCGTCCGCCCGCTCCAGAAGCAGCGTGCCCGTCTCCGGGTGGTGCTCCAGGAGCCGTATGGCACCGTCCCCCGCCCACACCCGCAGCGCCACCGGCTCGCCCTCGGTCTCCTCGTCGAGCAACTGCAGCTTGAGGGCCGCCCGCGTCCCGTCCGCCCGTACCGCCGGCAGCACCAGCGACGCCGCGCCGTACATCGACCGGCCGGACAGCCGCAGTCCCCACCGGGCCGCGAACTCCTCCGCCCGGGCCGGCAACGCCGCGACGAACGCCCGCCCCGCCTCACCGTTCCACCGCGTCTGCGACGCCACCAGTTCCGCGGGAATCTCGATCACCCGGCCGACCCTAGACACCCGCCGAGCGCCACACCTCCGCAAATGCCGCCGCGCCGCCGCCCAACGGGCCGTTCCCCCGCCGCCACCCGCCCACCACCGCGCGCTCAGCGAGCACCCTGGCCCTGGCCCGGGTCCGAGGCCACCACCCCGCCGCCAACCTCCCGCGCGCGGCGACCCACCGCGGACCTCATCGCGGGCCTCACCGCGGACCTCACTGGGGGCCTCACCGCTGATCGACGAAAACCGTCCCCGCGCGCCGCGGCCCGCACGCCCCCGCCCCCGCTCCGCACACCGCCCGCCGCCGACAACCGCCGCGCCGACAGCCCGCCCGCCGCCCTCCCGACCCCCGGCCCACGCGACGAAATCCGTACCCCCGGAGCCACTCGCCCCGCCCCCGCCACGACCGCGCCGCAACACCCGTATCCACAGCACCGACGCCCCCGGTAACCTCCCGCGCACGACCCGGAAGAGGGATAGACATGAGCACGATCAACGGCGGCATCTCGTTCTGGTACGCGCAGGAGGGCGCCCCCGCCCCCCGCGAACCGCTGCCCGGCGACACGACCGCCGACGTCTGCATCGTCGGCGGCGGCTACACCGGACTCTGGACCGCCTACTACCTCAAGAAGGCCGTCCCCTTCCTCAACATCACCGTCCTCGAAGCCTCCTTCTGCGGCTACGGCGCCTCCGGCCGCAACGGCGGCTGGCTCTACAACGGCATCGCCGGCCGCGACCGCTACGCCAAGCTGCACGGCCACGAGGCCGCCGTACGCCTCCAGCACGCCATGAACGACACCGTCACCGAGGTCATCGACGTCTGCGCCGCCGAAGGCATCGACGCCGACATCCACCGCGGCGGCGTCCTGGAAGTCGCCACCTCCCCCGCCCAACTCGCCCGCCTCAAGGACTTCCACGCCGTCGAGATCGCCTTCGGCGAGAAGGACCGCGAACTGTACGGCGCCCGCGAGACCGCCGAACGCCTCCGCGTCGCCGGCGCCGTCGGCTCCAGCTGGACCCCCCACGGCGCCCGCCTCCACCCCGTCAAGCTCGTCAAGGGCCTCGCCGACGCCGTCGAGGCACTCGGCGTCACCATCCACGAGTCCACCCCTGTGACGGAGATCCGGCCCAAGCACGCCGTCACCCCGTACGGCACCGTCCGCGCCCCGTACGTCCTGCGCTGCACCGAGGGCTTCACCGCCTCCCTCGCCGGACAGCGCCGCACCTGGCTGCCCATGAACTCCTCCATGATCGCCACCGAGCCGCTCACCGACGCCCAGTGGGAATCCATCGGATGGAACGGCCTGGAGACCCTCGGCGACATGGCCCACGCCTACATGTACGCCCAGCGCACCGCCGACGGACGCATCGCGCTCGGCGGCCGCGGCGTCCCCTACCGCTACGGCTCGAAGACCGACAACGACGGCCGCACCCAGCCGCAGACCGTCGAGGCGCTCCGCGACATCCTCGTCCGCTTCTTCCCCCAGCTCGCCGGCGTCGGCATCGCCCACGCCTGGTCCGGCGTCCTCGGCGTCCCCCGCGACTGGTGCGCCACCGTCACCCTCGACCGCTCCACCGGCCTCGGCTGGGCCGGCGGCTACGTCGGCTCCGGCGTCGCCACCACCAACCTCGCCGCCCGCACCCTGCGCGACCTCATCCAGCAGGACTCCGGCCAGTCCGGCCCGACGGACCTCACCGCCCTGCCCTGGGTGAACCACCGCGTCCGCAAGTGGGAACCGGAACCGCTGCGCTGGATCGGCGTCCAGACCATGTACGCCGCCTTCCGCGGCGCCGACCGCCGCGAAACGACCTCCCACACCGCCACCACGGACCGCATCGCCGTCCTCGCCAACCGCCTGAGCGGCCGCTGAGCACGGACCTCCCGGGGGGGGTGGGGAAGCGGAAGGAGGGACGGGGAAGAAGGGACGGGGCCGGGAAGCCGGGCCGGGAAGCCGGGCCGGGCCCCCTCTCACCCCGCTCCCCCTCTCTCCCTCCCGTCCCCCTCTCCCCCTCCCCCCTACTCCACCTCGATCCCGAAGTCCCCCACCAACTCCGCCAACCCGCCCCGATACCCCTTCCCGCCCAGCACGAAGTCCCAGTCCCCGCTCGCCCGCCGCCGGAACGAACCCAGCACCAGCGCCGTCTCCCCCGGCCGCCCGTCCGACACCTCCAGACGGTCCAGCTCCGCCCCCGCGTCGTCGCGCAGCACGATCCCCGCGTCGGCGAAGCCCGCCAGGTCGGCGTCCGGATTCACCTCCGGGTCGATCGCCGCCACCAGGACCAGCCGGTCCGCCCGCGCCGGCAGCGCGTCGAAGCCGACCCGTACCGCCGCCTTGTCACCGGCCGGAGCCGTCACCATCGCCACCGAACCGTCCGGTGTCGCCGGGTTGTTGAAGAAGACGAACCACTCGTCCGCCAGCACCCGGCTCCCCGCGCACACCAGCGCGCACACGTCCAGCGCCACCGACCCCGACCACCCCATGCCCAGCAGGTTGAAGCCGTCGTCCGCCTCGGCCGGCGCCCGCACCGGCTCCACCAGCGTCGGCGTCGGCGCCGCCTCCCCCGGGCCGAGCCGCCCCCGCAACCCGTGCTGATGCAGCAGCTCCACCAGCTCCGGACCCGAGATCAACGTCAGCGGCTTGCCGTTGGCGAAGGTGTACGAGCCGGGGCCGAAGCCCGACGTCGTCACCAGCACCCCCTTGTTCGCCCCGGCCCCCTGCACCGTCCCGAACAGGTCCCGCACCGCGCTCGGCGGCACCGTGTTCCGGTAGCGCTTCACCTGCACGATGATCGAACCACCGCTGATCGGATCCGGATCCAACGCCTCCACGTCCACCCCGCCGTCGTTGGACCGCTGCGTCGTCACCGCCTGCAGCCCCCGCGCCCGGAACAGCTCGGCCACCAGACCCTCGAAGGCGATCGGGTCCATCGCCAGCAGATCCGGCTCGGCCCCGTCCCCCTGCGACACCACACCCGAACCCACCTGCTCCGGCAGCAGCAGCGGCTGCACCGCCACCCGCTCGTCAGGCTTCGCCGACAGACGCCCCGACAACGCCCCCGTCAGACACTCCAGCGGACTCACCAGCTCCAGGTTCAGCTCGCCGAAAGTCCGCCGCTCGACCGCCACGGCCGCCACGCACACCCGGCCCGCCACCCCCGTCGCCGGATCGACGCCCTCGACGAAGCCGTTGAGCGTCACCCGGTCCAACGCACCGAGACGGTCCGCGGCGAACAGCTCCCGCAGCGCCAGCAGCACACTCTGCGCCAGCACCTCCCGGTACAGCGCCCGCCGCTGCGACACCGGCCGCGGAACCTCCTTCTCCTGGTCCGTGCTCGGCAGGTACTTGATCCCCTTCGCGGCCGGCACCACGTCGTAGGCCGGCAGGTCCCACTCCAGGACCAGACCGCGGGACACCCGGTCGTACGCCGCCGACACCTGCCGCGGAAAACCCTCGGGCCACGCCGTCGACGCGTACAGGACCGCCGTGAAGTACTCGACCACCGTCTCCGGCTCACCGGCCCGCAACGCCGTCTCCGTGCCCGCGATCCCGCTGTTGTGGGCCCGGATCTCGGCGAGCCGCGCCGCCGCCCACTCGTCGTACTGCCGCCGGTACGCCGCCAGCTGCTCGACCCGCCGGGCCTCCGCCGCCTGCGCCGCGTACCAGTCCCGCTCGAACCGCGCCCGGTCCTGATAGAAGCGCTGGTCCGGCATCGGCACCGGCTCCGCCAGCGGGCCCGGCGCGAACGGCGCCACCTCCTCCGGCTGCCGCAGCCCCTCCACCGACAGCGGCCGGCTCCGGCAGCCCGCCACCAGCAGCCCCTCCAGAACCGCCACCCGCTCGTCCAGCTCCCGCGTCCGCCGCAACGCGTCCGCGTCCCGGTGCCGCCGGTACTCCGCCCGCTGCTCCCGGTGCATCCGCGCCACGTCCCGCTCGTGCGCCCGCTGCTCCCGCTCGGCGTCCCGCCGCTGCCGCAGCACCGCCTGCTGCTGCCCCTCCCGCTCCCGCTGCGCCACCCGCTGCGCCTCGGCCCAGGCCGCGATCAACCCACTGGAACGCCGGCTCATCCGCCGCACCCCTCCCCGGAAACACCCTTCGCACACGCCCCGTAACGCACAAGTGTCCCGGACCCTGATGGGTCCGGGACACCTGATCGACGAGCCGCCTGTCGGAATCGAACCGACGACCGTTCCATTACAAGTGGAGCGCTCTGCCAACTGAGCTAAGGCGGCGTGGCCCGCACCACTTCCGCGCGCAGGCTCCACCACTTTACACAGCGCCGCGAACCACCATCGAAGAACTTCAAGACCTCCGTAACCACCCGACCACACGTTCGTTGACCGGACTGGAGTGTCGTTCCGACTATCGGACAGCAGGGGTGGGGAGGGGTGATGACGGAGTCGTCGGAGCAGGGGCCGGCGCGGGTTGTCGGCGCCGACGCCAAGCGTGTGAAGCGCGAGGCGCTGGGCATCGCCGCCCGCCGCAAGCACGAGGGGCGTGCAGCGATCCCCATGCAACGCCGCGCGAAGGAGGCAGGCACGCAGCAGCGTGTCTACCGCTACCGCTTCTACCCCTCCCCCGACCAGGCCGAGCAACTGATCCAGAGCCGGGGCAGGTGCCGGTGCGGTTGACGGTGACGCGGGACCTGGCAGGGCGAAGGACATGTGTCACGGGCCGACGGGCCGTCGGCCGGAACGTCTGTGGAGCTCGTGTGAGACCGGTTCGGTGCGGTTCTCAGGACCGTACGGAATTGGCAGTGGGCGATGAAGCAGGAAAAGCGCCGCGTGTGGGGCAGGGCCACAAGGCTGTCGCTCTGCCGCGCGCGCAAGGTCAAAAGTCATTCGCTCTGCCTCCGGCCGAGCGCACCAAATCGAAAATCTCTCCCCCTCCACCTGCTGACAGATCGGACACAGCCAGGTACCGTCACCCGAAGTTCACCCAGGTGGACTACACCACATCCTTCCTTTACTCGGATCGTCCGGCACGTTCCTGCCGGTGAAGGGACACATCACCATGGCTTCCGTCACCTACGACAA
The DNA here is from genome assembly GCF_044544925.1 of Streptomyces sp. NPDC053431. Classification (NCBI taxonomy): domain Bacteria; kingdom Bacillati; phylum Actinomycetota; class Actinomycetes; order Kitasatosporales; family Streptomycetaceae; genus Streptomyces; species Streptomyces sp. NPDC053431. The sequence goes on from NZ_JBITXX010000017.1 coordinate 48,799, forward strand.
GGCGACCCTGGTCTACCCCGGCGCCGAAAAGCCCTCCGTCAACGAGCTGGAGATCGAGATCGCCGACGGCGAGTTCCTCGTTCTCGTCGGCCCCTCCGGCTGTGGCAAGTCGACCTCGCTGCGCATGCTGGCCGGTCTGGAGGACGTCACCTCCGGCGCCATCCGCATCGGCGACCGCGACGTCACGCACCTGCCGCCGAAGGACCGGGACATCGCGATGGTGTTCCAGAACTACGCGCTGTACCCGCACATGACCGTCGCCGACAACATGGGCTTCGCGCTCAAGATCGCCGGCGTCAACAAGAGCGAGATCCGGGCCAAGGTCGAAGAGGCCGCGAAGATCCTCGACCTCACCGAGTACCTGGACCGCAAGCCGAAGGCGCTCTCCGGCGGTCAGCGCCAGCGCGTCGCCATGGGCCGCGCCATCGTGCGTGAGCCGCAGGTCTTCCTCATGGACGAGCCGCTGTCGAACCTCGACGCGAAGCTCCGTGTCTCGACCCGTACGCAGATCGCGAGCCTGCAGCGCCGGCTCGGCATCACCACCGTGTACGTGACGCACGACCAGACCGAGGCCCTCACCATGGGCGACCGGGTCGCGGTCCTCAAGGACGGTCTGCTCCAGCAGGTCGACACCCCGCGCAACATGTACGACAAGCCCGCCAACCTCTTCGTCGCCGGCTTCATCGGCTCCCCCGCCATGAACCTGATCGAGGTCCCGATCACCGACGGCGGCGTGAAGTTCGGCGAGAGCGTCGTCCCGGTCTCCCGCGAGGCCATCGCCGCCGCGGCCGACAAGGGCGACCGCACCGTGACGGTCGGCGTCCGCCCCGAGCACTTCGACGTGTCCGGCCCGACGAGCAAGGACGGCCTGGCCGTGACCGTGAACGTGGTCGAGGAGCTCGGCTCCGACGGCTTCGTGTACGGCTCCACCCGGGTCGGCGGCGAGGACAAGGACATCGTGGTCCGCGTGGGCGGCCGCGAGGTCCCGGCCAAGGGCTCCACGCTGCACGTGGTGCCGCGCTCGGCCGAGCTGCACGTCTTCTCGACCTCCACCGGCGAGCGCCTCTCCGACTGAACGGCCTGCCCGACGGCCGCCTGAAGTCCCTTACGGGCAGGGGTCCCTGACGGCCCGGCGTCCTCGACGTCCGTGCCAGGATCCCCGCCCGTGCCGAACGGTCCCGGTCCCGCTTGCGGGGGCGGGGCCGTTCGCGTACGGGAGGGCATGAATCCCCGACTCGGCGAAAACCCCGGCAGAACTGGGCATTCGACCCGGCGCCCCTCCGCCCGCGTCAACACGGGATTCGAAAAGCCGCCTCGAACCATCCCCCGCGAGAGTGACTAAATGTCGCCATATCACTACCGGCCGCTACGCTCGCCTGCGTGACGCACACTGCCCGCCGAATCGGCCGCTCTCTCGCCCTCGTCCTGCCCGTCGTCCTGGTGCTCTCCGGAACGCTCGCGGTGTCCGCCGTTCCGTGGGCCGGCCAGGGCTCCGGGACCCAGATGCTGACCGCGTCGACCGCCTCGTCGACGGACGTCTCCACCCGGGCCAAGTCCCGTGCTCCGCAGGATATTCTCCGCGACCAGCTCCTCGCAGAGCTTCAGGAGAAGGACCCCGGCGTCGCCCTCACCCACCTCCAGCGCGAGGTGGAGAACCGGCCGTCGCTCGCCAAGCACTGCATGTCGATCGCCCGCGCCCTCGGCGCCGCCGCCGTCGACCGCTTCGGTCCGACCCGCGCCCAGTCCTTCTCCCGCCCGGTCTGCGACACCTCGTTCGCGTACGGCGTCCTGCACGCCAGCTGAGCCGAACCCGGTAGGCCCGCCGCGCACGGCATATCGTTCCCGGTATGCACACCTCCCCGACGCAGGCCGTGATCCTGGCGGGCGGCCAGGGTTCACGGCTGCGCCCGTACACCGACGACCGCCCCAAGCCGATGGTCGAGATCCCGGGCACCGGGACCCCGATCATCGGCCATCAGCTGTCCTGGCTCGCCGCCGAGGGAGTCACGGACGCCGTCGTCTCCTGCGGCCACCTCGCCGAGGTGCTGCAGGAGTGGCTGGGCTCGGCCGACCTGCCGCTCAAGGTCACCACGGTCGTCGAGTCGGAGCCGCTGGGCCGCGGTGGCGGCCTCAAGTACGCGGCGGCGCACCTGCCCGAGCCCGGGCAGCCCTGGTACGCGACCAACGGCGACATCTGGACCCGCTTCTCGCTGCGTGAGATGGCCGAGTTTCACGTCGAGCGGGACGCGACGGCCACGCTGGCGCTGGCCCGGCCGCGGATCCCGTGGGGTGCGGTCGAGACCGACGCCTTCGGGCACATCACCGACTTCATCGAGGCGCCGCCGTCCCCGTACCTCATCAACGCGGGCGTGTACGTCTTCTCCCCGGCCTTCACCGAGCTGCTGCCGGATCGCGGCGACCATGAGCGCACCACGTTCCCGCGGCTGGCCCGGGAGCGGAACCTGGCGGGCTTCCCGCTGCCGCACGGGGCGTACTGGCGGGCCATCGACACCGCGAAGGACCTGACCGAGGCGGCCAAGGAGCTCGCTTCGCAGGCTTGAGGTCCACCGGACCGCGCGTAGGCGGAAGGGGCGGCGCCACGATCACGTGGGCGCCGCCCCTTCGGCGTACGTACGGGAGCTGCGGGACGTACAGGAGGTGCGGGACGTACGCGAGCTGCGGGACGTACGCGAGGTGCGGGAGGCGCTGGACGTACGGGAGGTGCCGGCCGTCCCTGCCGGCCTCGGGTCAGATCGGCGCGGCGGCGGTCAGGGCCGGCGCGGAGCCCGCGAGGACGACGGTGTGGCGGACGTTCCGGAGGGCGCGGGTCCAGGCGGGTAAGGCGCCCTCGGCGGCCTTGAGGAAGGCGGGGACGTCGATGCGGAGGAGCTCGGCGTCCCCCTGGCCAAGAGGGGGATCGCCGTACGTACGCCGAAGGGCCCCGGGTGTCCGCTGACACCCGGGGCCCTTCCGTTCCCTCTCCGGCCGCTCAGCCCAGCAGGCCGCCGATCGGGTTGCGCGCGCCGCCGGACGTCGAGCCGCCGTCCGACGAGCCGCCGCCGCTGCCGCTCGTCGGGCTGCCGCTGGTGCCGCCCGAGGTCGAGTCGGAGGTGGACGAGGAGGGCGACGACGTACGCGACTGGCTCGGGGTGCGGGTGCCGCTGCCCTGCGTCGCCGTCGGGCTGCGGCGCTCGCTGCGGCGGGTCTCCTTCGCCGACTCCGTCGGGCCGGCCTCCTCGTCCTTGTCGCGCTCGCCGCTCGCCCCGGTCGTCGCCGTGGGCTTCGGGCTCTTCGGGGCCTTGCGGGACGGGCCGGTCGCGCCCGGCTCCTTCGGCAGCGGCTCGCCGGGCAGGTGGTTGACCGGGTCGTCGTTCGGTCCGGGCACGGTGACCATCTCCGTGGACCGCACCGCCCCGCCGAGGATCGAGCCGACGAGCAGGGTGAGTCCGACGACCACGGTCGCGACGACCGTGCCGCGGCGCAGCACCCGGCGGCGCAGGTCCCACAGCTCCGAGCGCGGGCCGAGGGTGCGCCAGGCCTCGCCGGCCAGTCGTCCGTCGATCGAGTACACCGGGGCGCCCGCGATGATCAGCGGCGACCAGGCGGCCAGGAAGATGATGTCGGGCGCGTCGTAGACCGGCACGGTCTTCCAGCTGACCGTCAGGATCAGCGCGGCCGAGAGCAGCGCGCCGACCACGGCGGCGACCCGCTGCCACAGGCCGAGGACGGTGAGGACGCCGACGACGACCTGGAGGAAGGCGACGGTGAGGCCCGCGCCCACCGGGTGCTGGAGGGCGAAGTCGCGCAGCGGCTCGGCCAGCGCCCACGGGTGCAGCGAGTGCAGCCACTTCACCATGGAGCCGCGCTCGCCGCCGTCGAAGTAGACGGGGTCGCAGAGCTTGCCCATGCCCGCGTAGATGGAGATGAAGCCGAGGAACACCCGCAGCGGCAGCAGCACCACGCCGAGGTTCATCCGGCGGCCGGGGTAGTAGGCGTGCCGGACCCCGGCCGCGGCAGCGGCCGAGTTCCACGCCGCGCCGGGCCGGTGGGCGCCGCGGGCCTGCGGGTCGGGTCCCTCGCCGGGCGTCTCGGGCGCGAGCTCGTACAGCTCGTCGTAGGCCCCCTCGGCGCGCCGCATCGGCGGCAGCAGCGGGGCGGGCGGCCCGGCGGGCACGACGGGGGTGGGCATCGTGTCGTCGATGCGCGGGATGGTCTGGGTGGTCGGCTCCAGGGTGGAGACGCCGCCCGGTGCCGACGACTCGCGGACCGCCTGGAGGAGGCCGGTGGCGCCGGGCGAGGACTTCCCGCTCCACACGACGGGCCTGCGGCGGGCGGTGGTCGCGCCGGCCCCCGCCGCGCCGGCACCGGCGGCGGCTCCGGCGAGCGCGGCGATCCGCGGGTTCGCGGCGAACTTCGGCTGCTGGGCCGGCGCGAGCCGCACACGGAAGCTGGCGTGGTTCACGATCACCTGGGCGGGATCGGAATCCACTTTGACCATGCTCAGCGCGGGCTGATCGTCGAACCCCGGCCGGGGCGTTCTGGTGTCCACACTCATCTAACCGAGTGATGCGCGGTTAGGACACTGCCTTGACGGGCTCCAAATGTCCGAGGCCCGTCAAGATCACGGCCGGTACGCGTCCCCCGTACGGGTCAGCCCGTACGGGGGAGGCGGGTCAGGCCGTCCGGCGGTGGGGTCAGCCCATCCGGCGGCGGGCCGCCTCGTAGAGCACCACACCGGCCGCGACACCGGCGTTCAGCGACTCGGCGCCGCCCGGCATCGGGATGCGGACCAGGAAGTCGCAGGTCTCGCCGACCAGGCGGGACAGACCCTTGCCCTCGGAGCCGACGACGATGACGACCGGGCCGGAGAGCGCCTCCAGCTCGTGCACCTCGGTGTCGCCGTCCGCCGACAGCCCGACGACGGTGAGGCCGGCCTTCTGGTACTGCTCCAGGCAGCGGGTGAGGTTGGTGGCGCGGGCCACCGGGGTGCGGGCGGCGGTGCCGGCCGAGGTCTTCCAGGCGCCCGCGGTCATGCCGGCGGCACGGCGCTCGGGCACGACCACGCCGTGACCGCCGAAGGCGGAGACGGAGCGGACGACGGCGCCGAGGTTGCGCGGGTCGGTGACGCCGTCGAGGGCGACGATCAGCGGGTCCTCGTGGTCGTCGTAGGCCGCCTCGGCGAGGTCCTCGGGGTGCGCGTACTCGTACGGCGGGACCTGGAGGACGAGGCCCTGGTGGTTGAGCCCGTTGGTCATCCGGTCCAGCTCGGGGCGCGGCGCCTCCATGATGTTGATGTTGCCGCGGCCGGTGGCGAGGTTCAGGGCCTCGCGCACGCGCTCGTCGTTGTCGATGAACTGCTGGACGTAGAGCGTGGTGGCGGGCACGCCGTCGCGCAGCGCCTCGAAGACCGGGTTGCGGCCGACGACCATCTCCGACTGGCCCTTGCCGCCGCGGCGGGCGACGGGCTTGCGCTTGGCCGCGTTCCGGGCCATCGCGTTGGAGACGCGGTACGCCTTGTGGCCCTTGCGGTTCTCGGCCTTGGGCGTGGGGCCCTTGCCTTCGAGGCCCTTGCGTCGCTGGCCACCGCTGCCGACCGTCGCGCCCTTCTTGTTGGACGTGCGACGTCCCCTGCGCTGGCTGTTCCCGGCCATGACTGCTACCTGTTTCCTCTACCTGCGTGCGTATGAAGTCTGTAAGTGAAGTGTGCCGCCCGGAGGCCCGGACGGCACACTCATCAGTTCTCTAGCGGTTGCCCAGCGTCCAGCGGGGGCCGTCGGGGCTGTCCTCGATGGCGAGGCCCGACTGGTTCAGCTGGTCGCGGATGGCGTCCGCGGTCGCCCAGTCCTTGCGCTCGCGGGCGGACTCGCGCTGCTGGAGCACGAGCCGTACGAGGGTGTCGACGACGCCGTGGAGCTCCTCGCCCCGGTCGGTCTCCTCGGCCCAGTGGGGGTCGAGCGGGTCCAGACCGAGGACGCCGAGCATGGCGCGCACCTCGGCGAGGCGGGCGATCGCCTCGTCCTTGTCGTCGGCGGCCAGGGCGCTGTTGCCCTGGCGGACGGTGGTGTGGATGATCGCCAGCGCGTGCGGCACGCCCAGGTCGTCGTCCATGGCCTCCGCGAAGGCCGGCGGCACCTCGGCGGCGGGGGCGACGGGCGCCCCGGCCTTCTCGGTGGCGCGCTGCACGAAGCCCTCGATGCGGGCGAACGCCGCCTCGGCCTCGCGCAGGGACTCCTCGCTGTACTCGATCATCGAGCGGTAGTGCGGGGTGCCCAGGTAGTAACGCAGCACGATGGGGCGCCAGTTCTTCACCATCTCGGAGACGAGCACCGAGTTGCCGAGCGACTTCGACATCTTCTCGCCGCTCATGGTGACCCAGGCGTTGTGCACCCAGTAGTGGGCGAACTCGTCGCCGAAGGCCTTGGCCTGGGCGATCTCGTTCTCGTGGTGCGGGAAGATCAGGTCGAGGCCGCCGCCGTGGATGTCGAAGGCGGAGCCCAGGTACTTGTGGGCCATCGCCGAGCACTCCAGGTGCCAGCCCGGACGGCCGCGGCCCCAGGGGGTCTCCCAGTCGGGCTCGCCCGGCTTGGGCGCCTTCCACATGGCGAAGTCGCGCGGGTCCCGCTTGCCGGAGACGCCCTCGTCGGGCTGGCGCAGGTCGTCGATGTCCTGGTTGGACAGCTCCAGGTAGCCCGGGAAGGAGCGCACGTCGAAGTAGACGCTGCCGTCGGCCTCGTAGGCGTGACCGCGCTCGATGAGACCGCGCATCATCTCGACCATCTCGGTCACATGGCCGGTGGCGCGCGGCTCGTAGGTGGGCGGCAGGCAACCGAGGGCGTCGTAGCCGTCGTTGAAGGCGCGCTCGTTCTCGTAGCCGATGGACCACCAGGGGCGGCCCTGTTCGGCACCCTTCTTGATGATCTTGTCGTCGATGTCGGTGACGTTGCGGATGAACGTGACGTCGTAGCCGCGGTATTCGAACCAGCGGCGCATGATGTCGAAGTTCAGGCCCGATCGGATGTGCCCGATGTGCGGGGCGGCCTGCACGGTCGCGCCACACAGGTAGATCGAGACACAGCCCGGCTTGATCGGGGTGAAGTCACGGATCTGCCGGGCGCTGGTGTCGTACAGGCGAATGGTCACCACTCCAGGGTAGTGGTCGGGGGGCAGTGCCCCGCGACCTGTTCCCGGTCACGGGGCGACTTTTTCGGGGGGTTGTGCCCCTAAGGGGCCGTTACGGGATAGACGAGCGCGGTCGCGAGCGCGGCCAGGCCCTCGGCGCGGCCGGTCAGCCCGAGCCCGTCGGTGGTGGTGCCGGAGACGGAGACCGGAGCGCCGGCCGCCTCGCTGAGCGCCTTCTGGGCCTCGTCGCGGCGCTTGCCGACCTTGGGGCGCACGCCGACGACCTGGACGGCGATGTTGCCGATCTCGTAGCCCTCGGCGCGCACGATCCGGGCGGCCTCGGCGAGCAGGGTGACGCCGGAGGCGCCGGACCACTCGGGGCGCGAGGTGCCGAAGTGGGCGCCGAGGTCGCCGATGCCGGCGGCGGAGAAGAGCGCGTCACAGGCGGCGTGGGCGGCGACGTCGCCGTCGGAGTGCCCGGCGAGGCCGTAGCCGTCGCTCTCGGAGGCGTCCCAGAGGAGGCCGGCGCACCACAGCTCGCGGCCCTTCTCGAAGGCGTGGACGTCGGTGCCGATGCCGGTGCGGGGCAGTACGGGGGCCTGGGGGCGGCTGTCAGAAGCCATCGTTGGCCCTCCTGCGGGCGAGTACGGCCTCGGCGAGGACGAGGTCGAGGGGGCGGGTCACCTTGAAGGCCTCCTCGTGGCCGGGCACGACGACCACGGGCGCGCCGAGCTTCTCGACCATGCCGGCGTCGTCGGTGGCGCCCTCGCCGGTGAGGGCGACGGTCGCGTGGGCGTTGACCAGCGTGTCGCGGTCGAAGCCCTGGGGGGTCTGTACGGCGCGGAGGCGGGCGCGGACCGGGGTGGCGACGACCTGTTCGACGGCGCCCGGCCGCTCGGCCGGCTCGACCTCCTTGACGGTGTCGGCGACGGGCAGCGCGGGGACGACGGCGACGGCCCCGTCCCGTACGGCCTCGATGACGGCGTCGACGGTGTCGACGGGCACGAGGGGCCGGGCGGCGTCGTGCACGAGGACGGTGGTGACGCCCTCCGGTACGGCGTCCAGGCCGAGCCGCACGGACTCCTGGCGCGTGTCGCCGCCGGGGACGACGACGTAGTCGGTGCGCTCGGGCAGGGCGTGGGCGTCGAGGAGGTTCTTCACTTCGGCGGCCCCGTCGGGGGGTGCGACCACGACGACGAGGGAGACGGCGCGGGAGGCGGCCATCGCCCGGACGGCGTGGATGAGCATGGGGGTGCCGTTCAGCGCGCGCAGCGCCTTGGGGGCGCCCGGGCCGAGGCGGACGCCCCGGCCGGCCGCGGGGATCACCACGGCGGTTCGTGTGAGACGCGCTTCGTCTGTCATCGGTTGCACTCCGGCAGGTTTGTTTCCGCGGGCGACGTGGGTATGGCGTCAGCAAGCTGCTGGCGACGCCTCGACCGGACCCTTCCGTGACGACGGTCGGGGCGTCGCCGTGCCAGGAACGACAGGGGTCGAGGGGGGTCGGAAAAGAGAGACGAACATGCCGCAGTGCCCGGCGACGGCGCTGTGGAATCGGTGGGATTCACAGCATGTCAGCGGGCACCGCGGCATGTGCTGGGCATGGCGTGCGGCCAGTCGTCAGACGACCGGCGTCAGGACGCGAGCACCTCGTCGAGGAGGGCCTCGGCCTTGTCCTCGTTCGTGTTCTCCGCGAGGGCCAGCTCGCTCACCAGGATCTGGCGGGCCTTGGCGAGCATGCGCTTCTCACCGGCGGAGAGTCCGCGCTCGCGCTCGCGGCGCCACAGGTCGCGCACCACTTCGGCGACCTTGATGACGTCGCCCGAGGCGAGCTTTTCCAGATTTGCCTTGTAGCGACGGGACCAGTTCGTCGGCTCCTCGGCGTACGGCGCGCGCAGCACCTCGAAGACCCGGTCCAGCCCATCCTGACCGACCACGTCGCGAACACCGACGAACTCCGCATTGTCCGCCGGCACACGAACCGTCAGGTCGCCCTGCGCGACCTTGAGCACCAAGTAGGTCTTGTCCACGCCTTTGATCTGGCGAGTTTCGATGGCCTCGATCAGCGCGGCCCCGTGATGGGGATAGACCACGGTGTCGCCAACCTTGAACGTCATGTGACAGGTACCCCTTCCGTGGCTATCCAGAGTAACACGGATACGGCTTCTTCTGAATGGCGTTTTCGCAGGTCAGGGCATATCTCGGGGCTTGACAAGTGTGTCGCTCGCGTGCTGCGGAGGGCTTCCGGAAGGCGGTATTCGCAGGTGGGAGCGGCTGCGCGGACGCAGAGAAACACCCACGTTACAGCTGTCGCGAGGGGTGCGCGAGGGGTTCGATGTCCCGGTTTGACCGGTTCGGCGTGACCTGCTTCACGTACTCCGTTCGAGGATCGACCACCCGTCCGGGCGGATTCGGGAATTGATCACCGGAGATTCCCGAATGGCGCGGACGGCGGAATGCGCGGGCGGCAGCCGAATTGATCACGGCGCTTATGTGAACGGCGGGTCAATGGGACGTGATCCGGCCATGTCGGCGCGTTCTCGGCGCCGGACCGCGGAGCCGCCCGCGTGGCGGGCGGGCGCGGAGGGGCGGGTCGGGTGCGGGACGGAGAGTGCGGCTCGGTAACCTAAGCGCGCTGACACACCTTTAGCCGTTCCTTAGCCTGCCCGTACGTCCTAGGAGTTGCCGCCGCCGTGAGCCGCAGCCTTCGACGCGGCGCCCTCGCCGCCACCGCCGTCGTGATCTCGATCGCCGCCCTGTCCGCCTGTGGTGCGGGCAACGACGCGCAGACGCTCGAGATCCGTCCGGACAACGCCGCCGTCACCGTGGACGACGTCAAGATCCAGAACGCCCTCGTGATCACCCAGCCCGACCCGGGCGTGGTGGGCCCCGCCGTCGTCTCCGCCACCGTCTTCAACAACGGCCGGACGCGCCAGACCATCGACTCGATCACCCTGCCGGGCACCGTCGGCACCGTGAAGCTCAAGGCGGCCGAGGGCGACGGCCCGATCGTCGTCCCCGCCGGCGGCTCCGTCGTCATCGGCGGCCAGGGCAACGCGACCGCGACGATCGAGGGCGGCCTGCGCGAGGCCAGGAACGGCGACGCGCAGAAGGTCGTCTTCAAGCTGAGCAAGACCGGCGACGTGGCGCTGAGCGCGTTCGTCGTCCCGGCGAAGAGCTACTTCAAGGAGTACGGCCCCGCCGAGCTCCCGAAGCCCCCGGCCACCGCGCCGTCGGCCACCGCCACGACCACGCCGTCGGGCACCGCGACCCCCTCGGGCACGGCCACCCCGTCCGGCACGGCCACCCCGACGGGTGAGGCGAGCCACGCCGCCGGCCACTGAGCCCCGTGGACAGGTGAAGGGCGCCCCCTCCTCGGAGGGGGCGCCCTTCACGCATCCCGGGGCCCGGAGGCCCTGCCACGCCGCGCCGCACCACGCCGCGCCGCGCCGGACACCGTCCGGCGTCAGGGGCCGGGCGGGCGGTCCAGGCCGGGCGGCGGCACAGGCCGGGCGGTGGCACAGGCAGGGCGGCGGCCTACGGCTCGAACTTGTAGCCCAGGCCGCGCACGGTCACCAGATACCGCGGCGCGCCCGGGTCGGGCTCGATCTTGGCGCGGAGGCGCTTCACGTGGACGTCGAGGGTCTTCGTGTCGCCGACGTAGTCCGCGCCCCAGACCCGGTCGATGAGCTGCATGCGGGTGAGGACGCGGCCCGCGTTGCGCAGGAGCATCTCCAGGAGGTCGAACTCCTTGAGCGGCAGGTCGACCTTGCCGCCGGCGACGGTGACCACGTGGCGGTCGACGTCCATCCGGACCGGGCCGGCCTCCAGGGCGGCGGGCGTGACCTCCTCCGGCTCGCCGCGGCGGCGCAGCACCGCGCGGATGCGGGCGACCAGCTCCCGCGAGGAGAAGGGCTTCGTCACGTAGTCGTCGGCTCCTATCTCCAGGCCGACGACCTTGTCGATCTCACTGTCCTTGGCGGTCACCATGATCACCGGGACGTTGGAGCGGCCGCGCAGCTGCCGGCACACCTCCGTACCGGGCAGGCCCGGCAGCATGAGGTCGAGGAGGACGAGATCCGCTCCGTTGCGCTCGAACTCGTCGAGGCCGTCGGGCCCGGTCGCCGCGACGGCGACCTCGAAGCCCTCCTTGCGGAGCATGTACGACAGGGCGTCGCTGAAGGATTCCTCATCCTCGACGACAAGCACTCGGGTCACGGAAGGACCTCCGGGGCGGTGAGCGGTTCGGTCATGAGATCGGGGGTGTTCGAGGCGGGCTCGGAGGACCGGCGGTCCCGTACGGCGCCCGCCTCGGGCAGCCGCAGGGTGAAGGTGGACCCCTGGCCCTCGGTGCTCCACACCGTGACCTCCCCGCCGTGCGAGGCGGCCACGTGCTTCACGATGGCCAGGCCCAGACCCGTACCGCCGGTGGCACGGGAGCGGGCGGGGTCGACGCGGTAGAAGCGCTCGAAGATGCGCTCCTTGTCCTTGTCGGGGATGCCGATGCCCTGGTCGGTGACGGCTATCTCGATCAGGTCGCCGCCGGGGGCCGCGACGCGGCGGGCGGCGATGCCCACCCGCGTGTGGGCCGGCGAGTAGTTGACGGCGTTCTCGACGAGGTTGCCCAGGGCGGCGGCGAGCTGCCCGCGGCTGCCCCAGACGTAGAGGTCGGAGGCGCCTCCCGACGCCATGGTGATCTGCTTCGTGGACGCGGTGTGCCGGGAGCGGTCGATCGCCTCGGCGACCAGCTCCTCCACGCGGACCGGCTCCGAGTCCTCCAGCGGGTCGTCGTTCTGCACCCGGGAGAGGTCGATGAGCTCCTGCACGAGGTTGGTGAGGCGGGTGGCCTCGATCTGCATCCGGCCCGCGAAGCGGGTGACCGCCTCGGGGTCGTCCGAGGCGTCCATCACGGCCTCGGAGAGCAGCGACAGCGCGCCGACGGGAGTCTTGAGCTCGTGACTCACGTTGGCGACGAAGTCGCGCCGTACCGCTTCGATACGGCGTGCCTCGGTCAGGTCCTCCACCAGCAGCAGCACCAGCCGCGAGCCCAGCGGGGCGACCCGGGCGGAGACGGCGAGCGCCTCGCCGCGTCCGGTGCCGCGCCGCGGCAGGTCGAGCTCGACCTGCCGTATCTCCCCGTCGCGGCGGGTGTCGCGGGCCATGTTGAGCATGGGCTCGACGGCCAGCTTCCCGCCCCGGACCAGGCCGAGGGCGTACGCCGCCGAGCTGGCCTTCACCACGGAGTCGCTCTCGTCGAGGACGACCGCGGAGGAGCGCAGCACGGAGAGCACGGTGTCGACACCGGGCGGGAGCACGGCGTCGGTGTGCAGGGAGGTACGAGTGGGTCGCGCGTGGTCGCGTTCGCTCCAGCGGAACGCCAGCATGGCGATCACGCCGGTGCACACGCCGGCGATAGCGGCCAATGCGGCGACCGCCGCGTTCACGTCCATGCCATCCAGGTTATGCGGGCCGACGGACACTCTCCCAGCCGTCCGAGTGGCTCCTCGAACACTCGTCGCTCAGAGTTCACCGAGGGGACGGTGCGGGTTCATTTGGCCTGGTCGACCCTGTGGCCCGCGTTGCCCAGAGTTCACCTGAGGTAAAGGGGTGGTTCACGCATGGGGGTGGAACCGGACGCGTACGGGGCCGAACGTGGGAGCGTGGGAGTCACCGGTCCCACGCCGGAAGCCGGACCCGGGGTCTTGTCCGGAGCGGTCTTGCCCAGAGCCGGAACGTAGAGAACGTAGAGAGGGACATCGATGCGGGACGCGTACCACGAGGAACTTGACTCGATCGGCGAGGGCCTGGTCGAGATGGCCCGCCTGGTCGGGTCGGCGATCGGACGCGCCACGACGGCCATGCTGGACGCCGACCTGAAGCTCGCGGAGAGCGTGATCGCCGCGGACCAGAAGGTCGACGATCTCCAGCACGACCTGGAGGCGCGGGCGATAGCGCTGCTCGCCCGCCAGCAGCCGGTGGCGACGGACCTGCGGATCGTGGTGACCTCGCTGCGGATGAGCGCCGACCTGGAGCGCTCCGGCGACCTGGCCCAGCACGTGGCCAAGCTGGCCCGGCTGCGCTTCCCGGACCGCGCGGTGCCGAACGACCTGCACGCGACGATCCTGCAGATGGGGCAGCTGGCGCAGCGCCTGATGGCGAAGGCGGCGGAGGTCATCATCACGAAGGACGTCGACCTGGCGCTCCAGCTGGAGCAGGACGACGACGAGATGGACCTGCTGCACCGGACGCTCTTCCAGCACCTGATGGACGACCGCTGGTCGCACGGCATCGAGACGGCCGTGGACGTGACGCTGCTCGGCCGCTACTACGAGCGCTTCGCCGACCACGCGGTGTCGGTGGCCAAGCGCGTGGTGTACCTCGTGACGGGCGAGCACGCCGACGACCTCCAGCAGGCGGACGCGCCGGTCGAGGGCGCGTAGGCCTTTCGGGCCGGGGGTTCGCACAACAGTGCGCCGTTGATGCGCCCTGGGGGCTGGGCATGCAATGGGGGGAGGCGAGGTACGCCTCTCAGGGAGGGACCCCCATGGCCGAATCCGCTCCGATCACCGACCCCCAGCAGGAGACTCCGCTCGCGCGCGACGCGGAGTTCCTGCCCGTCCTCGGCGCCTGCGGGTGCGGCTCGGGCTGCGGCTGCGGCTGCCAGTCCGGCGGGCCGTGCCAGTGCGGCGGCTGCTCCGGCTGACGCAGCGACGTGACGCGGCGAAGCGGGCCCCGCACCGGCGGGGCCCGCTCGTCCCGGCCGCGCTAGCCGCCGATCTGCAGCACGCCGACGACCTGCTCCCCGGCGGTCTCGCCGGTCTCCTCGAACCCGAGCCGCCGGTAGAAGTCGCCGGGCCCGTCCTCGCCGGGCTCCCAGCACACGTACATCTCGGTCGCCCCGCGCCGCACGAGCTCCTCCCGCACGGCGTCGACGGCGAACCGCCCGTACCCCTTGCCCTGCGATTCGGCGCCGATGTTCAGCCGCCACAGTCCGCTGCGCCGGTCGTCCGGGTCCTTCTCCGCGTCCCACTGGATGTCGACGAAGGCCATCAGGAACCCGACGAGCTCGTCCCCGTCGAACACCAGCCGCGGCCAGGCGGTCTCCCCGTACGCGTACGCCTCGGCGAGGGAGCGGACGACGGGGGCGACGTTCTTGGTCTGGTGCGGGTGAACGCGCAGGTCGAGGGCGGCGTCGACGTTGGCGGGGGTGATCGCCGCGAGGCGTGGTGACGGACTCATGGCGCGCACGTTAGACGAGCCGCCGCCGTGGCCGCGCACGAATAACGGCCGGCCACGGCCGGGCACCGCGCCGGGCTCGGGCCGGTTACGGCTGGAGGAAGACGACCGAGCGGAGCTTCAGGCGGTCGGAGGCGGGGCGGCCGTGGGGCCGGAGGGTCCAGGCGTCGCCGGTGCAGCCGGGCTCGGTGAAGACCCTCGCGTACGCGTCGGTGTCGTTGTGCGGGGCGAAGGCCGGTTCGGAGGCCGAGGGGTCCGCGACCTCGGGGAGGGTGACGCACTCGTCGCTGTCCGGGTCGTGCAGGGTGACGTGGAGGGGCTCGCCGTTCAGGCCGGCCACGCGGTAGGAGAAGTCGCCGGTGGCGGCGTGGGCCGGCGAGGCCAGGGCGGCGGTGAGGGCGAGGGCACCGCAGGCGGCGGCGAGGGTGTGCCGAAGGCGCACGAGGGGTCTCGTTTCGTGAGGAACGACCAAGGTCATCCGCACCTCTACCGCCCCTCGCGCACCCGCCGTGCGAGGTTCCGCGGCCGGAAGGTTTCTTTGTCACCCGTCCGGCGGAGTTACGGCACGAAGACCTGGTCCAGGCGGTGGATGGCGCCGTCGTCGCCGACCTGGTACTTGAAGACGAGGCCGGAGTCCGGGTTCGCGTTCACCCAGTCGATCAGCTCCTGCACGCCGATCCGCTGGTTCTCGGTGCTCGCGACGATCGGGTCCGTCGCCGTGACGTACGCGGCCTGGTCGAGCGCCCAGCGGGACTCCTCACCGCTGACCACGAACGGCGCGCCGTCCGTGTCGTGCTCGCCGCATCCCCAGGCGCCGTGCTGCAGCACGAGGTTGACCTTGCCGGTGGCGGCGGGGAGCTCCTCGATGCGGTAGAGCGCGAACTCGTCGGGGTCGTAGGCCTCGGGGGTGGGCGGCTCGGTGACGCAGCCCGTGGCCGTCGTGCCGGGGGCCGGCTTCTTCGTCGGCTTGGTGGTCCTGGTGCCCTTGGACACCGGCTTCGGCGTGGGCTTCACCACCGGCTGCGGGGTCTCGTCCTCGGTCGGCTCCCCGTCGTCGGCACCGTCGCCCGCGGGCTCCGCCGTGGCCGTGGCCACCGCACCCGGCTCGACGGCCCCGTCGGCCGCGGCGTCCGTGGAACCGCCCTTCTGACACCCGGTCACCATCACGGCCAGCACGACGGCCGCGGCCGCCACGACCACGGGTCTGCGCCGCTTGCCCCGCATGACGTCCATTCCGGGCCCCCCTCGTACACAACAGCCCACGACGGGCCGCATCCCGGTACGGAACGTAGCAACCCCCGGCGCAGCGGGCGATATCCAGCCACGACCTGTCGCCAACCCGCGACAATCCCGAGACGAAGAACCCCGAAGGCTCTGCTGGACGCCGGGGCCCGGGCGGAGACGCGGCCGGGGCCGTCCGCGTGTCACTGCTGACTTCGCGAGGGCGGTTCCTAGGCTGGCTTCTTCAGGCAGGGACGGCATCACGGAGGACAGGACGCCTGGGATCGACCGCCAACAGCTCGGCGGAAAACTGACGTTCTGGCTGCGTCCCAGCTTTGTGCTGCGCGTGATCAACCGATTCCAGAAGATCGTGGGCTTCGACCGCTCGATGGCGCTGGCGTCGAGCGCGCTGACCGCTCTGGTGCCGCTTGCCGTGCTGAGCGGTGCCGTTCTCGGCAGTGAGGCCGCCGACCGGGTCATCGATCGCTACGGCCTCACCGGGGAGGGGGCCGAGGCCGTCAGGGCGGTGTTCTCCGCCGGCGGCACGAGTACCAGCGCCGGTGTCTTCGGGATCGCGTTCCTGGCCCTTTCGGCGCTGAGCTTCGCCCGCGCCACGCAGCGCCTTTTCGAGCAGACCTGGGAGTTGAGGCCGCTCAGTGTGCGGAACACGCGCAACGGCCTCTGGTGGATCCTGGCCCTCAGTTGCTACACGGCGGTCATCGGGTGGCTCTACGTGGTCCTCGACGTGGGGCGGCTGGGGCTCCTGGCGGCCGTGTGCGAGGTGCCGGTGACGTCGGCGTTCCTCCTGTGGAGCGGCCGGCTCCTCTCGGCGAAGCGGCTGAGCCGGCCGGTCCTGCTTCCCTTCGCCGTCACCGCGGCCGTCCTCGCCGCGGCCTACTCGGTGTGCGCGACCGTCTACCTGCCGCGTCTGTTCAACTCCTACGTCTCCCGCTACGGCTCTGCCGGTGCGGTGCTCGGGGTGATCACGGCTCTCTTCGGCGCCATGCTCGTCATCGTCGTCTCCGCGGCGATCGGACGGGAGGTCCGGGACGAACTGATGCGGATCCGGGAAGGACGACGTCCTTCCGAGGACGAGGTCAGACGCCAGTGGGACAGCATCGTCGAGCAGACGCGGTCGCGCTGGCGCAGGGTACGGAAACAGTCCTGACGGCCCACGGACGGCCCCCGCCCACGGACAGCCCCGCACACAGACGACCCCGCCCGCGGACGACCCCGCCCACGGATGGCCCCACCCGCGGACGACCCCCGCCCACGAAAAAGGCCCCCTTCCGGCGAAGACGTCGCAGGTCGGAGGCCGTTTCGTGGCGGAAGGTTACTTCTTGCCCTGGTTCTTCACGGCCTCGATCGCCGCCGCCGCGGCCTCCGGGTCCAGGTACGTGCCGCCCGGGTTGAGCGGCTTGAAGTTCTCGTCGAGCTCGTAGGACAGCGGGATGCCCGTCGGGATGTTCAGGCCCGCGATGTCGGCGTCCGAGATGCCGTCGAGGTGCTTGACGAGGGCGCGCAGGCTGTTGCCGTGGGCGGCGATCAGGACCGTGCGGCCGGCCAGCAGGTCCGGGACGATCGCGTCGTACCAGTACGGGAGCATCCGCTGGACGACGTCCTTCAGGCACTCGGTCCGCGGGCGCAGCTCCGGCGGGATCGTCGCGTAGCGGGCGTCGTGGGCCTGCGAGAACTCGCTGTCGTCCGAGAGGGCCGGCGGCGGGGTGTCGTACGAGCGGCGCCACAGCATGAACTGCTCCTCGCCGAACTCGGCGAGCGTCTGCGCCTTGTCCTTGCCCTGCAGCGCGCCGTAGTGGCGCTCGTTCAGGCGCCAGGAGCGGTGCACCGGGATCCAGTGGCGGTCGGCGGCCTCCAGGGCCAGCTGCGCCGTGCGGATGGCGCGCTTCTGGAGGGAGGTGTGCAGCACGTCCGGGAGCAGGCCGGCGTCCTTCAGCAGCTCACCGCCGCGCGTCGCCTCCTTCTCGCCCTTCGGAGTGAGGTTGACGTCCACCCAGCCGGTGAACAGGTTCTTCTCGTTCCACTCGCTCTCGCCGTGGCGGAGGAGGATCAGCTTGTACGGTGCGTCGGCCATGTGTCCGAGCCTAGACGACGGCCGCCGATTGACGCGCACCGTCAATTCGCTGGCGTCCGGCGTATGAGATGCGTAAGTTACGAGAGCCGCATGAGGGACTTACACGCACCAGGGGGCCGGCCACACATGTCCATCGACTCGCTCAGACGATCTGCGCGCGCCACGGTCTCGGGACTCCCGGGGGGCTTCTGGTGGCTGTGGCTGTCCACCCTCGTCAACCGGACGGGCGCCTTCGTCCTCACCTTCCTGTCCCTCTACCTCACCCAGGAGCTCGGGCACTCCGCCTGGTTCGCCGGACTCGTCGTCGCCCTCCACGGGCTCGGCGGTGTGGCGGGGTCGCCGCTCGGCGGCATGCTCACCGACCGGTGGGGCCGCCGTCCCACCATGGTCAGCATGCACCTGGCGGCCGCCGCCTGCTCCGTCCTGCTCGCGGTCGTCACCAGCGCCTGGGGCGTCGCCCTCGTCGTGCTGCTCATGGGCGTCGCCATGCAGGGCGTCCGGCCCTCCATCAACGCGAGCATCGCCGACCTCGTCCCCGCGCACGACGTCCGCCGCGCCTACGCCCTCAACTACTGGGCACTCAACCTCGGCTTCGCCATCGCCGCCATCGGCGGCGGTGTCGCGATCGTCCTCGGCTACCGCACGCTCTTCCTCGTCGACGCCGCCGCCACCGTGCTCTGCGCGCTGATCGTCTTCCTCCGCCTGCCGGAGACCCGGCCGGAGGCGAAGACCGACACGGCGGGCCGGCCCGTCGCCGAGGACAAGGTCAGCGTCCTCACCGTGCTGCGCGACGCGCCCTTCCGCACCCTGGTGACGCTCAACCTGCTCGTCTGCCTGGTCTTCACCGCGCCCTGGATCGGGCTGCCGCTCACCATGGCCGCCGAGGGCCTCGAACCCTCCGCGTACGGTGCCGTCATCGCCGTCAACGGCGTCGTCATCGTCGGCTTCCAGCTGCTCGTCAACAAGGTCACCGACAAGCGCTCGCCGGTGCACCTGCTGACCGTCTCCTCCCTCCTCTTCGCCCTCGGCACCGGCGCCACAGCCCTCGCCGGCAGCTCGCTCGCCTTCGGCGCGACCGTCGTGGTCTGGACGATCGGCGAGATGGTCCACGTGCCCACCAACGCCGCCGCCACCGCCCGGCTCGCGCCCGAGCACGCCCGCGGCCGCTACCAGGGCGTGATGGGCATGTCCTGGGCGGTCGCCGGTTTCGTCGCCCCGGTCCTGGCCGGCTGGGTCGTCGACGGGCCCGGACCCGACGTCCTGTGGATCGCCTGCGCCGTCATCGGGGCCCTCGCCGCCCTCGGCTACCAGACCCGGCTGCGCACCGCCCTCGCCGACGCCGAGGAGGACGTCCCGGTCGCCGACGCCGCGGGGGACGTCCCGGTCGTCGAGGAGTCCGGGGACAAGGGCCGGACGGAGGCCGTCAGCTCCTCCTGAAGGGCTTCTGCGCCTCGTACAGATTCCGGGGGCGTACGGCGTCGGGCGCGCCGTACGCCTCCAGGCGCGTGTGGAGGTCGCCCGTGAAGTCCGGCACGTCGGTCTGGTCGAACTCCCGCACCTCGCTGATCCCCACGGTCGCGCTGTAGGGCGCGACGGAGTCGAGCCGCACCAGGCCCGCCCGGCCGTTGGTCACCGTCACGTTCCAGTGGGTGAAGCGGGCGCCGTAGAGCGGGCCCGCGGAGGCGTCGCCGCCGTGGCGGCCGTCGTTCCGGACGGTGATCTCGGTGCGGACGCAGGCGAACGGCATCCCCCGGTGGGTGTCGAAGGTGCCCGTCTCCATGACCCCGCGCGACCACACGTTGTGGCTGGACAGGCCCTCCACGTTGATGCCGTGCAGCTGGGTCCCGGCCGGGGCGGGGACGGTGCGGGCGCCGATGCGGAAGTCCTCGACGAGGTTGTCGTGCGATCCCTCCCGGCAGAAGTACGGATGGTGGGAGCCGCGCCCCTCGACGCGCGTGCGGCGCAGGGTGCAGGCGGAGGCGGCGACGAGCCCGAAGCCGTTGTCGACGTCGCGGACGACGACGTCCTCGGCCCAGCAGTCGTACGCGCACTGGAAGGTGACGCCGTTGTAGCCCTTGTCGAGCAGGTGCGGGGACTGTCCGACGAACGGCGCCTCCAGGGTCAGGCCGGTGACCCCCGAGCCGGTCAGGGCCTCGACCCCCGAGACGAGCCGGGGATCCCACTCGGGGCGCGCGTCCAGGGGCAGGGGGCGTTCGAGGTGGACGCGCGCGCCCTTGATCCGGGTGATCCGTACGGGCCACTCGTAGGGGACGTACGAGGTCAGTTTGGTCTTGTCGTCCCAGGAGTACGCCTCGGGGCCGGGGCCGCCGCCCGCCATGTGCTCCAGGAGGGTGTGGCCGGCGTCGTCGGCGAGCCGGAGCAGCACCAGCTGTCCGCGGCGCAGGCCGGACGGGTCGGCGACGGTGAGCGTGTGGTCGCCGCGCCGGGCCGGGCCGACGGCGGTCAGGGTGGCCCATTCGTCCCGCCGGTTGCCGGTCCAGCCCTCGAAGGGCCAGGCCCTCTCCCGTATCGCGGCGACGAGGGAGGCGTGCCGGGCGCGCGGGGAGAGCCAGATCAGGCCGCCCGCCCAGGACCAGGCCGACTTGTCGCCGCCATAGCGGGACCCGTAGGGGCCGATGAGCTCGGTCAGGCTGTGGGTGGCCCGCAGGGTCGTCCGGCCGGAGCCCGCGCCCCGCAGGACGACGCCGCTGTCGCCGATGTGCAGATAGCCGTCGATCCGGTACGTGCCGGGCGGGACGAGGACCGTGCCGCCGCCCCGGGCCCCGGCGGCCGCCAGGGCGCGGTTGATCGCGGGGGCGGAGTCGCCGGATCCGTCCGGGGTGGCGCCGTGGGCGAGGACGTTCTCGACGACGGGCGGGCGCGGGAGCCGGCCGGCTCCGGCGTGGGCGCCGGCGGAGCCCACGTAGGGGATCTGGGGGTGGGTGTAGGGGGCGGCCGCGTACTCCTCCCAGAGGGGGGTGCGGCCCGGGGTGCCGCCCGGAGTGCCGCCCGGGATCCGGTCCGGGATCCCGCCCCGGCTTCGGGCCGGGCTTCGGTCCGGGATCCCGTCCGGGCTTCGGTCCGGGGTGAATCCCGCGGTCGTGGCCGACGCCACGACCGCCGCCGCGCCGCCGACGAACCGCCTTCTGCTGAGCCTGCCGAGTGCCATGAACCTGAGCCCTTCACGTATATGAACGGTGTTCAGATTTGCGCCGGCGTGAGCATGGCACGACATCACCCGTGCAGGAAGGGGTCAAACAGGGTTCAGTTGGCGGGCTTCTGGGTCAGGTTCTTGAACGCGTCGAGGTTGCGCGTGGACTCGCCGCGCGACACCCGCCACGCGTACTCCCGCCGGATCGCCGTCGCGAAGCCCAGCTCCAGGAGCGTGTTGAAGTCGCCGTCCGCCGCCTCCAGGACGGAGCCGAGGAGCCGGTCCAGCTCGTCGGGGCTGACGGCGGCCAGCGGCAGCTTGCCGGCCAGGTAGATGTCGCCGAGCCCGTCGACGGCGTAACTCACGCCGTACAGCTTGAGGTTGCGCTCCAGGAGCCAGCGGTGGACGCCCGCCTCGTTCTCGTCCGGGTGGCGGATGACGAAGGCGTTGAGGGAGAGGGAGTGGCGGCCGACGCGCAGCGAGAGCGTGGTGAACAGCTTGCGCGTGCCGGGGAGTTTGACCACGTAGGAGCCCGGCTCCGGGGACTCCCACTCCAGTTCCGCGTCCTTGAACGTGTCCTCGACGATCCGCCGGACGTCCTGTGCCTGTGCCTCGCCCTCAGCCATGGTGCGAGCGTACGCGACGGCGGTTGTCGCGCAGCCGGTGGTCGTGCATGGCGGCCGTGTAGACGTCCGCGGTCCCCGACGCCGCCGTGTCCCAGCCGAAGGACGCGGCGTGGCGGGCCGCCGCGGCGCCCATCCGCGCGGACAGCTGCGGCTCCTCGAGGAAGCGGCCGAGCGCGCGGGCGTAGTCCACCGGGTCGTGGCCCTGCACCAGGAAGCCGGTGACGTCGTCCCGTACGGCCACCGGCAGGCCGCCCACCGCCGCCGCGACGACCGGGGTGCCGGCCGCCTGCGCCTCGATGGCGACGAGACCGAAGGACTCGCTGTACGAGGGCACGACGAGCACGCTGGCCGCCCGGAACCAGTCCGCGAGCTGGTCCTGCCCGACCGGCGGGTGGAAGCGGACGAGGTCGGAGATGCCCAGCTTGGCGGCGAGTTTCTGCAGCCCCTCCGGCTTGGCGAGGCCGCTGCCGCTCGGACCGCCGACCACCGGCACCACCATGCGCGAGCGCAGCGACGGGTCGCGCTCCAGGAGCACCGCCGCGGCCCGCAGCAGGATGTCGGGGGCCTTCAGCGGCTGGATGCGGCCGGCGAAGGCGGGGACGAAGGCGTCCTGCGGCAGCCCGAGCCGGGCCCGCGCGGCGGCGCGGCCGTCGGCGGGGCGGAAGTGGTCGAGGTTCACGCCGGGGTGGACGACGGCGATCTTGGCGGGGTCGGCCTCGTAGAAGCGGGCGAGCTCGTCGGCCTCCTCCGCGGTGTTGGCGATGAGCCGGTCGGCGGCCGCGACGACCTGGGTCTCGCCGATCACCCGGGCCGCGGGTTCGGGCGTGTCACCCTCCGCGAGCGCGGCGTTCTTGACCTTGGCCATGGTGTGCATGGTGTGGACGAGCGGGACGCCCCAGCGCTCGGCGGCGAGCCAGCCGACGTGGCCGGAGAGCCAGTAGTGGGAGTGCACCAAGTCGTAGTGCCCGTGCCGGTGGCCCGCCCAGGCCTGCATCACGCCGTGCGTGAAGGCGCACAGCTGGGCCGGCAGCTCCTCCTTCGCGAGCCCCTCGTACGGGCCCGCGTCCACGTGCCGTACGAGCACGCCGGGGGCGAGCTCGACGACCGGGGAGAGGCCTCCGGTGGTGGCCCGGGTGAAGATCTCGACCTCGACGTTGATCGCGGCGAGCCGCTTGGCCAGCTCCACGATGTAGACGTTCATGCCGCCGGCGTCACCGGTGCCGGGCTGGTGCAACGGGGAGGTGTGCACGCTGAGCATGGCCACGCGGCGCGGGCTGCGGTGCCGGCCGGGGAGCCGGAGCCGGGGCGGCGCCGCCAGAGTGCCGGCGAACCGGGACACGTACTGGCTCACGTCGACGGTCCTTCCGCTGTCGGGCATGGCAGACGAAGGGCGCGTCGCACCCTCCGGCGACCAGAACACCGGAATGCCCCCTTTCATTTCCTTCGGCAGGGTCGTTTTGCCAATTCATTACCGGCGGGGTGGCGTGTCGGGGCCCCCAGCGGCGCGCCGGTGCCGCTCCCGCACCCTTTACGCTCGTTCCATGGCCCCGCGCACCACCCTCCCCCAGAGCTCCGCCTGGGGGGACCCCCATCTCGCTCCGCTCGCCGTCACCCGCCCCGTCGGCACGGTCACCCGCGGGACCACCAACCCCAATCGCCTGCGCCGCATGGACCGCTGGACAGCGGCCGTGCACGGTCCGGCGCTGCGCCGCTCCGTCGCGCCGCCGGTCGCCGTCGACCTCGGCTACGGCGCCGCCCCCTGGACCGCGGTCGAGCTCCTGGAGCGACTGCGCACCGCCGATCCCCGCACCCTCGTCGTCGGCGTCGAGATCGAGCCCGCCCGGGTCGCCGCCGCCCAGCCGTACGAGCGCGAGGGGCTGACCTTCCGGCACGGCGGCTTCGAGGTGCCGGTGCCCGGCGAGGTCTCCCTCATCCGCGCGGCGAACGTGCTGCGCCAGTACGACGAGGAGCAGGTCGCCGCGGTCTGGCAGCGCCTGTGCGCGCGGCTCACCCCCGAGGGACTTCTGGTCGAGGGCACCTGCGACGAGATCGGCCGGCGGCACGTGTGGGTCGCGCTGGACCGGAGCGGGCCCCGGACGGTGACCTTCGCGACCCGGCTCGGCTCGCTCGACCGGCCCTCCGACCTCGCGGAGCGGCTGCCGAAGGCGCTGATCCACCGGAACGTGCCGGGCGAGCCGGTGCACGCCTTCCTGCGCGACTTCGACCGCGCGTGGGCGGCGGCCGCCCCCTTCGCCTCGCTGGGCGCGCGGCAGCGCTGGATCCGCGCCGTACGCGACCTGGCGGTGGACTGGCCGCTGACGGACGGTCCGCGGCGTTGGCGGCAGGGCGAGGTGACGGTGCGGTGGGAGGCGCTTGCGCCGCGGGGGTGAGCGACCGTCCGGGGCCGGTCGGCGGGTCGCCGTACGGCCGTTTGCCCAACTGTCCCTGAATTTCTGCCCACTCGGGAACGCAGCAGGAGCAACACTCGTCCCCCCTGGGGGGAAGTGACCCGACAGGCCCCGCTTTCCCCTGTCGTTTTCGTGTTTCGCATGGCACTATCGCCAGGTCACGACCAAGTTACTGACGGTAAATCAGATCGGTGTCCGAGGGGGAGCCAGTGAACCGACGCCGCCATGCCATCACCACGCTCACCGTGGTCTGCGCCCTGACGGTGCTTGCCTCACCCGCGCTCACCCTGCAGGCCTCCGCCGCGCCGCTCCCGCCGCCGCCGAAGCAGCCCAGGAAGACCCTCGAAGAGGTCCGCCAGGAGATCGACGGCCTGTACCGCCAGGCCGCGTCCGCCACCGACGCGTACAACCTCGCCGAGGAGAAGACCAAGGAGCAGTCCGAGGAGATCGTGAAGCTGGCCCGGATGATCGTGGCCGGCCGGGAGAAGATCGAGGACCTCAAGGCGCGCGCGGGCGCCGCGGCCCGCGCCCAGTACCGCAACGGCGGGCTGCCGGACGGCGCCCAGTTCGTCCTCACCGACGATCCCCAGCTCTTCCTCGACAACGCGGGGCGCCTCAAGGAGGGCCAGAAGGCCACCAGGGACCTGCTCGGCGAGATGACCCGTACGCAGGCCGAACTGACCACGTACGCCAAGGACGCCAGCATCAACTGGACCAAGCTGGAGGCCAACCGCGTCAAGCAGGCCAGGGCGAAGAAGGAGATCAACGACAAGATCGAGGCGGCGAAGAAGCTGGAGTCCGAGCTCGCCGCCGAGGAGCGCGCGCGGCTGCTGCGCCTGGAGGAGCAGGAGCAGTACCGGAACCAGACCGCCTGGATCGGCTCCGGCGTCCTCAATGGCCTGAGCGACCGGACGACCCCGGCGGGCAAGCGGGCGGTGGAGTTCGCGACGGCGCAGATCGGCAAGCCGTACGTGTGGGGGGCCGAGGGCCCCGCCTCGTACGACTGCTCGGGGCTGACCCAGACCGCCTGGTCCGCCGCCGGCCGCGACATCCCGCGCACCTCTCAGGAGCAGTGGCGGCTGCTGCCGCACGTCGACATCAAGGACATGCGCCCCGGCGACCTCATCGTCTACTACAAGGACGCCAGTCACATCGGGATGTACGTGGGCAACGGGGCCATCGTGCACGCACCCCGGCCCGGTCGGAACGTGACGATCGCGGGCGCGGGCTCGATGGAGATCCTCGGGGTCGTCCGCCCGGGGTGACGGCGGGGCGGCGGGCCCGAGGCTCGGGCGGACGCGAACCCCGGCCGGCCCTGAGCGCTTCCGCGCGCTCCGGAGTGACCTTTCTCATCGTCCCGAGGGCTCGCGAGAGCACGCCCTGAGCCCTCGAAGGGCTCCCCACGTGGCTTCCGGACGACGACTACCTCCCCATCCGTGGCATATGCCATACCGACGTGCCGGTTCACTGCGTGATCGCCATTCCGCTGCGGCGCGCGGTACCGCTATGGTCGGTCCCCGGCCCTCGGGGGGAGGGAAGGAAACCCAAACCGATGCCCGTACCCGTACCGCGTCAGAGAATCGATTCTCCCGCGGCACCCGGAACGCCCGGCACCGCCCACGACCTCACGCTCCTGGTCGTCGAGGACGACCCGGCCGGCGCCCTTGCCGTACCCGAGCTGCTCGACGCGGCCGGCACCCGGGTCCGTATCCGTACCGCCCGCAACCTCACCGAGGCCGAGCGGCTCCTCACCGACGACGTGCACTGCGTGCTCGTCGACCTCGCCCTGCCCACCCCCCGCAGGGCCGAGGACGACCCGCTCGCGCCGCTGCAGCACATCCTGCGGCTCGCCCCGCGGCACGCCGTCCTCGCGCTCGCCGCGTCCGCGGACGCCGACCTGGCCGCCGAGGCCGTACGGGTCGGGGCCCAGGACCACCTCTTCCGGGAGGAGCTCGACGGGCGGCTGCTCAGCCGCGCCATCCGGTACGCGGTCGAACGCAAGCGCAACGACGTCGTGAAGATCAAGCTGGCCGAGTCCCGGCTGCGCGCCCAGGAGAACGCCCGGCTGGAGCGCGGGCTGCTGCCCACGCCGCTCCTCGAGGGCTCCGACCTGCGGTTCGCCGCCCGCTACCGGCCCGGCCGGTCCCGTGCGCTGCTCGGCGGCGACTTCTACGACACCGTCCGCACGCCCGACGGCACCGTCCACGCCATGATCGGCGACGTCTGCGGCCACGGCCCCGACGAGGCCGCGCTGGGCGTGGAGCTGCGGATCGCCTGGCGGGCGCTGACCTTCGCGGGCCTGTGCGGGGACGAGCTGCTCTCCACCCTCCAGCAGGTCCTGGAGCACGAGCGGGAGAGCGACGAGATCTTCGCGACCCTCTGCACCGTCGACATCGCGCCCGACGGGCGCCGGGCCGGTCTCTGCCTGGCCGGGCACCCCTCGCCGCTGATCGCCCGGCACGGCCGTGCGGCGCAGCTCCTGCCGTACGAGGACAGCGGGCCGGCCCTCGGCGTGCTGCCGCGCGCCCGCTGGCCGCGCCGGCAGGTGGAACTGGGCCCGACCTGGAGCCTGCTGATGTACACCGACGGCCTGATCGAGGGCCGGTCGGCGGGCCCCGGCTCACCGCGGCTCGGCCAGGACGGGATGGTCGAGATGATCAACCGGCAGCTGACGGAGGGGCTGAGGGGCGAGGAGCTGCTCGACGCGGCCGTGACGGAGGTGCGCTCGCTGAACGGCGGGGAGCTGACGGACGACGTGGCCGTCCTGGCCCTGGAACGCGACAAGGCCCGGGGCTAGCCCCGGGCCCGCCGCTGTCGGACCGGCCCTACCGGCCGCCGTTGTACGGGCCGTACGGGCCGTCGCTGCTGGAGCCGCCGCCGCGCCGGCCGCCGCCGCCCGTGACCTGCCGGAGGGCGGGGCGCACGTCGACCATGAACACGATGGCGGCGATGAGCCCGGCGATCTGCAGGAACAGCATCGGCAGCAGCAGGTTCAGGATCAGGTTGACGCCGAGCAGGATCATCCAGAACTTCTTGGTCTGCTTGTCGGCCGCGCGATAGGCGTCCTCGCGCGCCGTGGCGGCGAAGGCGAACGCGGCGACGGCGAAGCCGGTGAAGACCAGGAACGTCACCAGGGAAAGGATCGAGTCGAAGCCGTTCGCCAACATGCTGAGCACCGCCTAGGTGAGTGGGTGGAGCGCCTCGCGGCCAAGGTACCCGGTACAACGCTCCGGACACCGGGATTGGTGCCCGGACCTGCCGCTCGGCCTCACCCGCGGCACTCCCGCTTCTCGCTCGTACGCCTGTCGCCGAGCCCGCGCCCGGCCTTTCGCGGAGCTCTCACTCAGCTTTGCCCGAGCTCTCGCTCAGCTTTGCCCGAGCTCTCGCTCAGCTTCGACCCGGCGCTCGCCCGGCTTCCGCCAAGCGCTCGCCCGGCTTCCGCCAAGCGCTCGCCCGGCTTCCGCCAAGCGCTCGCCCGGCTTCCGCCAAGCGCTCGTTCAGCTTCCGCCGAGCGCTCGCCCCAGCTTCCGCCCAGCTTTCGCCTGGCTTCCGCCTGGCTTCCGTCGGCGCTCGCCGAGTTCTCGCTCAGCTCTCGACGCTCTCGGCCGCGGGCTTCTTGGCCGGGGCCTTGCGCGTGGAGGTCTTGCGGGCCGGGGCCTTCTTGGCCTCGGGCTCCTCCGCCGGCTCCTCCGCGACCTTCGGCGCCGGCTCCGGCTCGACGACGACCGCGATCTCGGTGATCTCGTCGGCCACCTCGCCGCGCCACGCCCGCACGGCCTCCTCGCCGTGCGCGGCCAGCTCCTCGTACTTCTCGCGGGCCTTCACCGCGTACTCGGCCGCGACGCCGACCCCGCGCAGGGCCAGGTCCTGGGCCTGCTCGCCGAGCTTCTTCAGGTCGGTGTCGAGGCCGCCCACGAGCTCGGCGAACTTCGCCTGCGCCTTCTCCTGCACCGCCTTCGGGTCCGTCTTCTTCACGGCCTCGATGCGGCTCGGCGCCTCGGCGGCGATCTGCTCGATCAGGCCCGGGACCTTCTTGGCCTGCTGCACGGCGAGGTCGGCGGTGCCGGCGGCGAAGTAGAGAGGGGTACGCAGTTCGTCGATGATGGCCATGGTCGTGGTCCTCCCAGAGGTTCTACGTGTCGGTGGGCTGCGTCGGCGGCGCGTACTGCGCCTGCTGCCCCGTGGCGCTCTCGGCGGCGTTCTCCTTACGGAAGGAGTCGTAGATCTGGAGCAGCACCTGCTTCTGCCGCTCGTTGATCGAGGGATCGGCCAGTATGACGGCGCGCGTCTCCAGCTCGTCCCGCTCCTGTTCGTCGAGAATCCCGGCGCGCACGTACAGCGTCTCGGCGGAGATCCGCAGGGCCTTCGCGACCTGCTGCAGCACCTCGGCGCTGGGCTTGCGCAGCCCCCGCTCGATCTGACTCAGATACGGATTCGACACTCCCGCCGCGTCGGCGAGCTGCCGCAGGGACAACTGCGCGGTGCGCCGCTGCTCGCGGAGGTACTCGCCAAGATTGCCGACGTTGAGTGAAGCCATGCGACGACCTTGCCAGCCGGTGCTAACTATTGCAAGCAGGCGCTTGCAATAGTTTTGTTACGCGGGGAGCTCAACCGTCACGTGGGGGGCCAGCGCGCGCAGGAAGTCGGGGGCGTCGAAGAGGGCGCCCGCCGACAGGACGCCCGCGGCCGCGCGCGTACGGCCGGTGAGGATGCGGGCGACGGCCTCGACCGCGAGGGGGGCCGTCACGGCGTAGATGTCCCGGCCGGTGGCCGTGGCGCGGCGTTCCCGCGCGCCGGAGCGGACGAGGACGTCGACGAGGAAGGTCTGCGCCGAGCGCCCGCTCGGGTCGGCCGGGGCCGGCTCCGGCGTGTCCGCCGAGGCGAGGTCGCCCGCCGCCTCGACCGTCATGGACGTCCGCACCTCGGGGATCGCGAGGTGGCTCGGCAGCGTCACGACATCGGCCATCGTGAACTCGCCGATCATCTTCCGCGTCCCCATCGGCGCCGGGAACGCCCACTCCAGGGTCGGCGGCGCGTCGTCCCGGTACCGGAGCCGGCCGTCCGTGAACACCGGGCGCCGGCCGCCGCGCCGCTCGCGCGAGACCACACCGGCGGCGCGCGTCCCGGCCGTGGGGTGCCAGCTGTCCAGGCCGTACGCGACGTGCGCCTCGTCGGCCGCCGTCCAGTCGCCCATCGCGGCGGTGGCCAGCAGGTCGCCGAGACCGCCGTAGAAGGCCATCGCCGGCACGACCGGCGTCCCGGCGGCCCGCGCCCGGTCGGCGAACCGTTCGAACGTGTCCCGGTTGGCCTCGATCTCGGCCGCCACGTCCACGTACGGGATCCCCGCCCGCAGGGCCGCCTCGATCACCGGTCCGGCCGTCGTCGCGAACGGGCCCGCGCAGTTGACCACGGCCGCCGCGCCCGCGAGCGCCCGGTCGAGTGCCGCCGGGTCGTCGACCGACGCCGGGCGGACGTCCGCACGGACGCCCTCCGCCACCAGCTCCTCCAGCTTCCGCTCGTCGCGGCCCGAGAGCACGGGGACGAAGCCGCGGGCGCGCAGCTCCGCCACCACGAATCGGCCCGTGTGCCCGTAGGCGCCGTACACCACCACTGTCTGTCCTGAGGTCATGCCGCCATCCTCGGCCGCGGCCACGGCGCACCGTGAGTGTCGGAAACGACGGGCCGCGTACAGTTTCGGACGTGGACTCCATGGACCTCGGCACCCCCGCCCACTCCGGCACCCCCGCCCGCTCCGGCGCCCCCACCGCCGCCGACTCCCCCGGCCACGCCGTCGCCGTGGCCGTCACCGACGGCATGCTCCACTTCGAACTCGGCATCGCCACCGAGGTGTTCGCCCGTGACTACGACCTCACCGTCTGCGGCCCCGGGCCCGTCCGCGTCGGGCGGTTCCTGCTCGCACCGGACCACGGGCTCGACCGGCTCCCGTACGCCGGGACCGTGATCGTCCCCGGCTGGGCCGACGTCGACGCCGCCCCGCCCGCCGAGCTCGTCGACGCCGTGCGCGCGGCCCACGAGGCGGGCGCCCGGGTGGCCTCGCTGTGCACCGGCGCCTTCGTGCTCGCCGCCGCCGGGCTGCTGGACGGACGGCGGGCCACCACACACTGGGCCCACACCGACGTGCTGGCCGCCCGCCACCCCGAGGTGACGGTCGACCCGGATGTGCTCTACGTGGACGAGGGCAGCGTCCTCACCTCCGCCGGCAAGGCCGCCGCGCTCGACCTGTGCCTGCACCTGGTGCGCCTCGACCACGGCTCGGCGGTCGCCAACACGGTCGCCCGCCGGCTCGTCGTGCCGCCGCACCGGGACGGCGGCCAGGCCCAGTTCGTGACCACCCCGGTGCCCGCGCCCGGCAACCACCCGCTCGCCGAGCTCTTCCCCTGGGTCATGGCACGGCTCGACGAGCCGCTCACCGTCGAGGACCTGGCCCGCCGGGCCGGGCTGAGCTCCCGTCATCTGGCCCGGCACTTCCGCGCGGTGACGGGCACGACCCCGCTGCGCTGGCTGCTCGCCCAGCGCATCCGGCGGGCCCAGGAACTCCTGGAGACCACCGACGAGGGCGTCGACGGGATCGCGGCGGCCACCGGGATGGGCACCGCCACGACCCTGCGCCGGCACTTCAACCGCACGGTCGGCGTACCCCCCGACACCTACCGCCGCACCTTCCGCGTACGGGCGACGGACGGCGCCCGGGCCCCGGCGTAGCGCCGTGGTCCGCACGCACCCGGCCGCCCGCCTCGTAGGCGCTCAGGCGCCCACGTACTCCGCGAGGTGCCGGCCCGTCAGGGTGGAGCGGGCGGCGACCAGATCCGCCGGGGTGCCCTCGAAGACGATCCGCCCGCCGTCGTGACCGGCGCCCGGGCCCAGGTCGATGATCCAGTCGGCGTGCGCCATGACCGCCTGGTGGTGCTCGACCACGATCACGGACTTGCCGGAGTCGACCAGCCGGTCGAGCAGCCCGAGTAGCTGCTCGACGTCGGCGAGGTGCAGCCCGGCGGTCGGCTCGTCGAGCACGTACACCCCGCCCTTCTCCCCCATGTGCGTGGCCAGCTTGAGGCGCTGGCGCTCGCCGCCGGAGAGCGTGGTGAGCGGCTGGCCCAGGCTCAGGTAGCCGAGGCCGACGTCGGCGAGGCGCTCCAGGATCCGGTGGGCTGCCGGGGTGCGCGCCTCGCCCGCGCCGAAGAAGCGCTCGGCCTCGCTCACGGACATCGCGAGCACCTCGGCGATGTTCCGCCCGCCGAAGTGGTACTCCAGCACGGAGGCCTGGAACCGCCTGCCCTCGCACTCCTCACAGAGGGTGGCGACACCGGCCATCATCGCCAGATCGGTGTAGACGACGCCGGCGCCGTTGCAGGTGGGGCAGGCGCCCTCGGAGTTGGCGCTGAACAGGGCCGGCTTCACGCCGTTGGCCTTGGCGAACGCCTTGCGGATCGGTTCGAGCAGACCCGTGTACGTGGCCGGGTTGCTGCGCCGCGAGCCGCGGATGGCGCCCTGGTCGACCGAGATCACGCCCGCGCCGGCCGGGATCGAGCCGTGCACCAGGGAGCTCTTGCCGGAGCCGGCGACGCCGGTGACGACGGCGAGCACGCCCAGCGGGACGTCGACGTCGACGTCGCGCAGGTTGTTCGCCTTGGCGCCGCGGATCCGCAGGGTGCCGGTGGGCTCGCGCACGGACTTCTTGAGCGAGGCCCGGTCGCCGAAGTGGCGGCCGGTGACGGTGCCGCTCTTGCGCAGCCCGGCGACGGTGCCCTCGAAGCAGACGCTGCCGCCGGCCGCACCGGCACCCGGGCCGAGGTCGACGACGTGGTCGGCGATCGCGATCGTCTCCGGCTTGTGTTCCACGACCAGGACCGTGTTGCCCTTGTCGCGCAGCCGCAGGAGCAGGTCGTTCATGCGCTGGATGTCGTGCGGGTGCAGGCCGGTCGTGGGCTCGTCGAAGACGTACGTGACGTCCGTCAGGGACGAGCCGAGGTGGCGGATCATCTTGACGCGCTGCGCCTCGCCGCCGGAGAGGGTGCCGGAGGGGCGGTCGAGGGCGAGATAGCCGAGGCCGATCTCGACGAACGAGTCGAGGGTCTGCTGCAGCGTGGCGAGCAGCGGCGCCACCGACGGGTCCTCGATGCCGCGGACCCACTCGGCCAGGTCGCTGATCTGCATCGCGCAGGCGTCGGCGATGCCGACCTCGCCGATCTTCGAGGAGCGGGCGCCCTCGTTGAGCCGGGTGCCGTCGCAGTCGGGGCAGACGGCGAAGGTGACCGCGCGCTCGACGAAGGCGCGGACGTGCGGCTGGAGGGAGTCGATGTCCTTCGACAGCACGGACTTCTGCAGCTTGGGGATCAGCCCCTCGTAGGTGAGGTTGATGCCCTCGACCTTGATCTTGGTGGGCTCCCGGTGGAGCAGGTCGGCGAGCTCGCGCTTGGTGTAGCGGCGGATCGGCTTGTCCATGTCGAAGAAGCCGCTGCCGCTGAAGATCCGGCCGTACCAGCCGTCCATCGTGTAGCCGGGGATGGTGAGCGCGCCCTCGGCGAGCGACTTGGAGTCGTCGTACAGCGCGGTCAGGTCGATGTCGGAGACGCTGCCGCGGCCCTCGCAGCGCGGACACATGCCGCCGGTGATGCTGAAGCTGCGCCGCTCCTTCACGGTCCTGCCGCCCTTCTCCACGGAGACCGCGCCGGCGCCGCTGATCGAGGCGACGTTGAAGGAGAAGGCCTTCGGGCCGCCGATGTGCGGGGTGCCCAGGCGGCTGAAGAGGATGCGGAGCATCGCGTTGGCGTCGGTGGCGGTGCCGACGGTGGAGCGGGGGTCGCCGCCCATGCGCTGCTGGTCGACGGTGATCGCGGTCGTCAGACCGTCGAGCACGTCGACCTCGGGGCGGGCGAGGGAGGGCATGAAGCCCTGCACGAACGCGCTGTACGTCTCGTTGATCAGCCGCTGCGACTCGGCGGCGATCGTGTCGAACACCAGGGAGCTCTTGCCGGAGCCGGACACCCCCGTGAACACGGTGAGCCGGCGCTTCGGCAGCTCGATGCTGACGTCCTTGAGGTTGTTCTCGCGCGCGCCGTGCACGCGGATCATGTCGTGGCTGTCGGCGGCGTGCGATCTGCTCATGGCTGACGTCTCTCCCTGCGATCCCCGCGGCTCCCGCGATCCGGTGACGTTCCCGCGATCCCCGCGCTGCTGTCCTGGGAGCCAGGCTAGGCGGGGCGGGGCGGCGTTGCTTCTCGATTCCTGCTCACCTGTGGACAACCGAGCCGCCTGTGGACAACCCGCCACGGTGGGGGCGGGCCGTGCCATGCTGGACCCGTGACGCCGCCGAACCTCGACGACCTGGTACGACTGCGCCGCGCGCGGGACATGATCGACCGCGACTACGCGGAGCCGCTGGACGTCCCGGCACTCGCCCGGGCCGCGCTGATGTCCGCGGGGCACTTCCAGCGCAGCTTCCGGGCGGCGTACGGGGAGACGCCGTACAGCTATCTGATGACGCGCCGCGTCGAGCGCGCGAAGATGCTGCTGCGGCGCGGCGACCTGAGCGTGACGGAGGTCTGCTTCGCCGTGGGCTGTACGTCGCTGGGCTCGTTCAGCACGCGCTTCACGGAGCTCGTCGGGGAGAGCCCGAGCGCGTACCGCGCCCGCGACCACGAGGCGGGCGAGCCGATCCCGGCGTGCGTGGCGAAGTTCCTGACGCGCCCGACCCGAGCCCCGAAGGCCCCGGCCCCGGGCCCCGAAGCCGGACCCACCCCCGAACCGACGCCGGAGCCGACCCCGGAGCCGGCACCGGAGTCGGCACGGGAGCCGGCACCATAACGGGCCCCGGCGGGCCCGTAGGGACCCCTAGGGGCCCGTAGAGCGAAAGGCTTCCCGGAAACACATCAGGATCGGAGAAGCGGAAACCTCCCCCGGCTCGTAGCGTCGTCGCCATGAACACCATCAACCTCTCCCAGTGCTTCATCGCCGTCGACGACCACGACAAGGCGCTCGCCTTCTACCGCGACGCCCTGGGCCTGGAGATCCGCAACGACGTCTCCTTCGAGGGGATGCGCTGGGTGACCGTCGGGTCGCCCACGCAGCCGGACGTCGAGATCGTCCTCGAACCGCCGCTGGCCGACCCGAACGCCCCGGCCGCCGACCGCCAGGCCGCCGCCGAGCTGCTCGCCAAGGGAATGTTGCGCGGCGTCATCTTCCGCACGGACGACGTGGACGCCACGTTCGAGCGCATCCGCTCGGCGGGCGGTGAGGTCCTGCAGGAGCCCATGGACCAGCCGTACGGCGTGCGCGACTGCGCGTTCCGGGACCCGGCGGGCAACATGCTGCGGTTCAACCAGCCGCGCGCCTGACCTGGCGCTCCGCCGCCCGGGGCCTCAGCCGCCCCGGGTGGCGATCCACACGAGGAGCCCGAACGTGAGCGGCAGGGCCAGGACACCGGCGAGCAGGAAGCGCGCCGGCACGGACAGCCGCCGCGCGGGCGGGACGAAGGTCAGGGCGGCCGGGACGGCGAAGATGCCGATCCCGAACAGCCCGGCCCCCAGGAGCATGCCGCCTACCGGCTGCCCTTCCGAGGCATCCCAGAACGCGGCGATGAGCACCAGCCCCGCCGGCACGGCCCCCAGCAGCAGCACCACCGCCCACACCACCCCGGCCAGCACGGCGGCGGCCGCTTCCCCACGCCGCGCCACCGGCACCGCGCGGCCGGATCCGTGCGGCGCCGCGTACGAGTCGGGGTTCATGCGGGCTCCTTCGGTACGAGCGGGGTGACGACCCCCATCCTGACCGGCCACCCCCCGCCCGAACCTGAGCACGCCCACTCATTCCCCCAGGTCCCCGTACTCACCCACCCACGCGACGACCGCGGCGTAGTCCGCGTCCGTAAGCCCGGTGCGCGGGTCCACCCGGCGGAGCAGGGCGGGGGCGGGATGGTGGAGGGCGACCCAGCGCCGGTCGGCCTCGGTGATCTCGTCGTCGAGCCAGACGAACGGCCGCCCCGCGGCACGGCCGACGAGCGGCCGCGTCTTCCAGTGCAGCCGCCCCACCGAGCCGACGCCGACGCCCCCGCCCCCTCCCGCTCTCTCGCCCTCGCCCCCGCTTTCGCCCTCGCCCTCGCCCTCGTCCTCCGGCCAGTCCACGACCGGGAGCGGCGCGAGCCCGAGCCGTGGGGCGAGGACGTCGTTCGCCTCGTCGGCCCACGTGGTCGCCCAGACCGGTTCGCAGCCGAGGGCCAGGAGGCGCCGGCCGTGGGCCGGATCCACGCGGTGGAGCAGCGGGTGGGCGTCACGCGGCGGTTCGGGGGCGTATGAAGGGTGGGGGCCGGGGCCGCCGAAGGGGATGAGGGGGCCGTCGACGTCGAGGAAGAGCAGGGGCCGCATGACCTCAGACTGCCACTCCCGCCCCTCCCGCCGCTGGCGCTCCTCCCGGTCGCCCGCTTGCCCGCTAGCCCGCTCGCCCGCCCGCCCGCTCGCCCGCTCCTCCCGACCGCCCCCTCCTCGATCGTCCGCAACGGAACGTTTCTCGTTACCCTGGCCGCATGACTGCCATGGCGCCCACCCGGACCGAGCCCGATCTCTCCTACCTCCTCGATCACTCCAGTCATGTGCTGCGCACGCGCATGGCCGCGCGGCTCGGGGAGATCGGGCTGACCGCGCGGATGCACTGTGTGCTGGTGCACGCGTTGGAGGAGGAGCGGACGCAGGCGCAGCTGGCGGAGATCGGGGACATGGACAAGACCACGATGGTGGTGACCGTGGACGCGCTGGAGAAGGCGGGGCTCGCCGAACGGCGGCCGTCGAGCGCCGACCGGCGGGCGCGGATCATCGCGGTGACCGCGGAGGGCGCGAAGGTCGCCGCGCGCAGTCAGAAGATCGTCGACGAGGTGCACCAGGAAGCGCTCGGATCCCTGCCGGACGAGGAGCGGGAGGTGCTGGTGCGGGCGCTGAACCGGCTGGTCACCGGGCATCTGGAGACGCCCGTCGAGGGGGCGCGCACCGCGCGGAGGGCTCGCCAGTCCACCAAGTGAGACCGAGATAGATGGTCTGCAACAAAACTATCTGCTAGCGTCCTTCCTGTTGCCTCTACGACAGGAGAGCTCGCCATGCGTACCTCCCGCTGGACCGCCCTCGGCGTCCTCGCCACCAGCATGCTGATGACCGTTCTCGACGGCAGCATCGTCACCGTCGCCATGCCCGCCATCCAGGCCGACCTCGGCTTCACGCCGGTCGGCCTCAGCTGGGTCGTCAACGCCTACCTCATCGCCTTCGGCGCCCTGCTCCTCCTCTCCGGGCGCCTCGGCGACCTCCTCGGGCGCAAGCGCGTGTTCCTCGCCGGCACCGGCGTCTTCACCGCCGCCTCGCTCCTCGCCGGTGTCGCCGGCTCCCCCGGCGTCCTCATCGCCGCCCGCTTCCTCCAGGGCGTCGGCAGCGCCATGGCCTCCGCCGTGAGCCTCGGCATCCTCGTCACGCTCTTCACCGAACCCCGCGAACGCGCCAAGGCCTTCGCCGTGTTCAGCTTCACCGGCGCCGCCGGCGCCTCCCTCGGCCAGGTCCTCGGCGGCCTCCTCACCGACGCCCTCGCCTGGAACTGGATCTTCTTCATCAACCTCCCCATCGGCGCCGCCGCCCTCCTCGCCGCCCTCCCCGCCCTCCCCGCCGACCGCGGTCCTGGCCTGCGCGCCGGCGCCGACCTCCTCGGCGCCCTGCTCGTCACCAGCGGCCTCATGACCGGCATCTACGCCGTCGTCAAGATCGAGGAGTACGGGGCCGGTTCGGCCCACACCCTCGGCCTCGGCGCCCTCGCGCTCGTCCTCCTCGCCGGCTTCGTGGTGCGCCAGGCGACCGCCGCCCACCCCCTGATGCCGCTGCGCGTGCTCCGGTCCCGCAGCGTCGCCGGCGCCAACCTCGTCCAGATGCTGATGGTCGCCGCCCTCTTCTCCTTCCAGATCCTCGTCGCGCTCTACCTCCAGAAGGTCCTCGGCTACGGCGCCGCCGAGACCGGCCTCGCGATGCTGCCCGCCGCCGTCGTCATCGGCGGCGTCTCCCTCGGCCTCTCCGCCCGCCTCATCACCCGCTTCGGCGAGCGGAACGTCCTGCTCACCGGCCTCGTCCTGCTCGTCGGCGTGCTCGGCCTGCTCACCCGCGCCCCGGTGCACGCCTCCTACGCCGTCGACCTGCTGCCGGTGATGCTGCTCGCCGCCGGCTTCGGCCTCGCCCTCCCCGCGCTGACCGCGCTCGGCATGTCCGGCGCCAAGGACGAGGACGCGGGCCTCGCCTCCGGCCTCTTCAACACCACCCAGCAGATCGGCATGGCCGTCGGCGTCGCCGTCCTGTCCACCCTGGCCGCCGCCCGCACCGAGTCCCTCACCGCCGCCGGCCGGCCCACCGCCGAGGCGCTCACCGGCGGTTACCACCTCGCCTTCGCCGTCGGCGCCGGCCTCCTCGTCGCCGCCTTCGCCGCCGCCTTCCTCCTCCTCCGCACGGACCGGCCCGCGCGGCGCGAGCTGACAATGGCCGCATGAGAGCCGACCGACTCGTCGCCGCCCTGCTCTTCCTGCAGTCCCGGGGGCAGGGCGGCGCCCCCGTCACCGCCGCCGAACTCGCCGCCGAGCTGGAGGTGTCGGAGCGCACCGCGCGCCGCGACCTCGAAGCGCTGGCCGCCGCCGGAGTCCCCGTCTACTCGACGGCGGGCAAGGGCGGCGGCTGGCGCCTCGTCGGCGGCGCCCGCACCGATCTCAGCGGCCTCAACGCCCCCGAGATCCGCGCCCTGTTCCTCCTCGCCGGCACCGACGCCGACGCCGGCCCCGGCACCCGTACCGCCCTGCGCAAGCTCGTCCGGGCCCTGCCCGCGCCGCTGCGGCCCGGCGCCGAGGCCGCCGCGCGGGCCGGGGTCACCGACGCCACCGACTGGACCGGCGCCGAGACCGGACCCGTGCACCTCGACGCCCTCCGCCAGGCCGTCGTCGACGGCGTCCAGGTCCGTATCGGCTACGCCCGCCCGGGGCAGGAGCCCCGGCAACGGCTCGTCCACCCGCTCGGCATCGCCGCCAAGACCGGCGTCCCGTACCTCGTCGCCGCCACCGACGCCCACCCGGACCTCCGCACCTACCGCATCAGCCGCGTCACCTCCGTCACCGTCACCGGCGCCCCCGTCGTACGGCCCGAGGGCTTCGACCTCGCCACCGCCTGGCGCGGGCTCGCCGCCCGCATGGAGGACCGGATGGCGGCCGCGACGGTACGCGGGCGGGCCGCCCCCGGGACCGAAGGGCTCCTGGAGGGCCTCTTCGGCGGGCGGCTACGGTACGGGGCCCGCGAACCGGACAGCGGCTGGACCGCCGTCGAGGTGACCGGCCCCTCGCCCGAGGTCGTCGCCGCCCAGCTCGCCGGCCTCGGCGCCCGCGTCGAACTCCTCGACCCGCCCGAGGCCCGTACCGCCCTCGCCCGGATCGGCTCCGAACTCAGCGCCCTGTACGGGCCAGCGGCAGCGGAAGCGGCTCCCGGTGCACCAGGTCGAGCCGCGACACCGCCCGCGTGAGCACCACGTAGAGGCGGTGCAGTCCGCGCGGCTCGGCCGCCACGATCGCGGCCGGCTCGGCGACGACGACATGGTCGTACTCCAGGCCTTTGGCGAGCGACGCCGGGACGACGGACACCCGACCGGGAAGGCCGCGCCCGCCCGCCGGGCCGTTCGCCGACCCGTCGTCCCTTCCGACCCCGAGCCCCGGCCCGAGGTCTGTCCCGAGCCCTGTCCCGAGCTGCTCCCTCAGCGCGGCGACCGTCGCGTCCGCCGCGATCACGCCCACCGAGCCCTCCTCCTCGAGCGCCGCCCGCACCGCCTCGGCCACGCCCTCCGTCACGTCGGCGACCCGGCGCACCGTCACCTCGCCGCCCGCGCGCAGCGAACGTCCGGCCGGCACCCCCGCGCCCAGCTCCGGCAGCAGCCGGTTGGCGAGGTCGACGACCGCCGCCGGGACCCGGTAGCCCGTCGTCAGCGGGACCACCGTCGCGTCCGGCTTGCCCAGGTGGGCCAGTTGCTCGCGCCAGTCGCGGGCCGCCCAGGGCGTGGTGCCCTGCGCCAGGTCGCCGAGGACGGTCAGCGAGCCGAAGTCGGCCCGCCGCGCGATGGCCCGGCACTCCATGGGCGACAGGTCCTGCGCCTCGTCGACCACGATGTGCGCATAGCCCTCGGGCCGCTCGATCAGCCCGGCGAGCTCGTCGAGGAGGACGAGGTCGGCGGCGCTCCAGCGCGCGCTGCGGAACGAGCGCGGGGGCCTCGCCCAGCGGATCGCGGCCCGCTCCGCCTCGCTGAGCAGCGGATCGGCGGGCGGCTCCGTGAGGACCTCGGCGAGCACCTCCTCCGGGGTGGCCTTGGGCCAGCACGCGTCCACGCAGGCCGACACCGGCCGGGCCCGTTCGATCCGGCGCACCCAGGCGGCGCCGAGGACCCCGGCCCGCCGCTCCGCCCGCAGTTGCAGGGCCCGCACGATCCTGGCCCGGACGCGCTCGCGCCCGGTCGCGTACGGCGGGGCCTCCTCCCGTACGTCCGCGACGATCGCGGCGAGCTCGTGCGCCGGCACCCGCCACTGGTACGAGCCGTCCGGCACCGCCAGGTCCTCGGCGGGCGCCGGGTCGACCCGCGCGTACAGCGCCCGGCGCAGCACCTCCGCCATCCGGGCGTCGTGTTTGATCCGGGCCGCCTGCGGGGTGTCCTCGGCGCGCACCTCGTGGCGGGCGATCTCGTCGTCGACGGTCGACTGCCGCACCCCGGTCTCGCCCAGTGCGGGCAGCACCTCGGCGATGTAGGAGAGGAAGGTGCGGTTGGGGCCGAGGACGAGGAGTCCGGAGCGCTGGAGGCGCTGCGGGTGGGTGTAGAGCAGATACGCGGCGCGGTGCAGCCCGACGGCGGTCTTGCCCGTGCCCGGCGCGCCCTGCACGCAGAGCGAGTCGGCGGGCCCGGAGCGCACGAGCTCGTCCTGCTCGGGCTGGAGGGTGGCGGCGATGTCGCGCATGGGGCCGACGCGGGGCCGCTCGATCTCCGAGGCGAGGATCGCACCCGGCCCGGCCACCCGCGACCCGCCCGCCCCCGGCCCGGTCACCCCCGGGCCCGCTGCCCCGCGCTCCGCCGTCTCACCCCCCGTCAGCCGCTCGTCCTCCAGCGCCGTCAGGTCCTCCGACGCGCCGGCACTGCCGGGCGCCCAGCCGAACCGGCGCCGCCGGAGCACGCCCTGCGGGTCGTGGGGGCCGGCCTGGTAGTACGCACGGGAGACCGGTGCCCGCCAGTCGACGACGAGCGGAGGGGCGGCCGGATGCTCGGCGATCCGGCGGCGCCCGATGTGGTGGATCTGGCCGTCCTCCCGGTCGAGACGCCCGAAGAAGAGCGGGCCCGGCGGCATCTCGCGGAAGACCTTGGCGCGGCTGCGCAGGTGACGGCCGAGGATCTCGGCGTCCGCCCCGGACGCGGCCGTGTCCTCGCCGATGACGACCTGCTCCTCGACGTCCTCCGTCATCCGGGCGAGGGCGGCGCGGCAGGCGTCGTGATGGGCTCGTTCCTGGTCGAGGTCATGCCGAAGGGACTTCATGCCCTCCACGATAGACAAGAAGCGTTACCGAGTCATGTTTTTTACTCGGTTCAGGCAGCGACCCCGTACGGCAGCCCCTCCGCCAGCCGCCGGAACGCGAGCCGCGTCGCCGCCACCGCCCCCGGCAGCACCCGCTCGACCGGCTCCCCCTCCGTGATCCGCCGGACGTTCTCCTCCGCCAGCACCCGCAGCACCGCCACCACCTGCGCCGCCGCCAGCCGCGCCGCCAGCGGGTCCGGGCCCCCCAGGGCCTCGGCGAGGGCCTCCTCCGACCGGCTCTGGAACGCGGACATCCGGGCGACCAGCGCCGGCGTCCCGTACAGCAGCCGCAGGAAGTCCAGCACGGCCGGCACGTCGTTCAGGCCCGTCACCGGGTCGCGCCGCTCCAGGCCCGCGAGGACGTGATCGCGCAACGCGTCGAGCGGCGGCACGCCGGCCGCCCGCGCCTCGGCCACCACCCGGGCCGGCTCCTCCTCGTGATCGGCGAACCGGTACAGGGCCAGGTCCTCCTTGGCCGGGAAATAGCGGAACAGCGTTGGCTTCGACACCTCCGCCGCCGCCGCGATCTCCGCGACCGACACCGCGTCGAAGCCCCTCTCCAGGAAGAGCCCGATCGCCACCTCGGAAAGCGTCTGCCGCGTCCGCTCCTTCTTCAGCTCCCGCAGCCCGCTCACGACACCCTCCGCCTGTTCCCGTTCCGTTCCGCTTCCCCGATCGGCTCCTCGATCAGAAGATGTCCATACTCCACGGCCGCAGCGAGGTCCGCAGCAGCAGGTCCGCCCGGGCCGCCGCCCCCGGCGCGGCCTCCTCGACCCGGCCGAGCGCCGCGAGCCGTACCGCCGACTCGTCACCCAGCGCCAGCGTCGCCAGGTCCGCCACGTCGAGCACGAGGTCGGGCGAGGCGTCCGTCGACGTCACCGCGCCGCCCTCCGGGGACGCGTCGAGCCGGTACCGCCCGCCCGCGAACCCGGCCGCATCGCGCACGTCCAGGACGAGCGTGCCCTCGGTCGCGTACGTCCGGGGCTCCAGGACCGCCGCAACGTCCAGGATCCGCAGCCACAACATGTCGGCGTGCGTGACCACCTGCGCGGCGCGCGGGTCCGGCAGCAGCAGCGGCAGCACGTCGTCGGGCGCGCGGGAGCCGGTCCGTACCCGGGTGATCCAGTCGACGGAACACACGTACCGCCACAGGGCGCGCTCGGCGGCCGGAGTGACGGCGATCAGATCCCGCACGCTCGCCGTGTTCACCGGCTGCTTGGCGTCGTTCCACTTGACGTCGGAGGTGTAGGCGACATAGCCCTCGGCCTCGCCGGACCCGTTGCGGTAGACGGCGTAGAACGGCTCCGTCCACGGCTCGGAGTGGTACGCGTTCCCGGTGCCGATGTCCCAGCCACGGGCGGTCCGGCCGGTCACCCCGGCGCGCCGACCGGCGAGCCGGCGGTGCAGCGCCGGGCCCTCCTTGCGGATCTCGGCACCGTCCGACAGGTCGATCCTGCCCCCGCCGTCCTCCGCCGTGGGACCCGACCAGCGCCGGTCGAACCCGGCCCGGGTCACGTCCACCGCCCACTCGGTTCCCCAGCTGGCCACGCCGAAGCCGAACCGGCCGTAGATCGGGTACTCGGCGGCGATCAGCGTCGCGCACGCGTCGCCCCGCTCCTTCGCCTGCGCCAGGTCCGCCGCCATCATCCGGCTGAGCAGCCCGCGCCGGCGGTGGGTCGGCGAGACGGTGACCCCGCTGACCGCGTTCGCGGCGAGGTCCGCGCCGCCGACCGTGCTCAGCCGCTGGTCGAAGGAGAGGAAGGTGGCGATCAGGCGGCCCCGGTCGAACGCGCCGTACGTACGGGAGAGATCGGTGTGCGGCAGCCGGTCGGCGACCTCCTCGTCGGACACCACCGGCGGCCGGAGGAACCCGACCCGCTTCGCCCGCAGCCAGGCGGGGAACTCGGTCTCGTCGATCGCGCGCACCTCAAGGCTCATCCTTCGAGGCTATGCGGCCGGACGAACCACCCGCACCCGAGTTTCACCCCGGCCGGAACACGGGCCGGAACACGGGCCGGACACGGCCTCGCGGACCGCCGCCACCGGGACCGGACGCCCGCGCTCGGACCGCGTCACGCGAGCAGGTCGTCGACCTGCGCCTCGCCCTCCCGGTACCGCCGGGCGATCTCCGCGCTGCAGTCGTCCGCGGTCCGCTGGAGCTCCTGCCGGCGCCGCGACACCTGCTGCTCGTAGCCCGCGAGCCGCCCCATCGCCGTGTGCAGCTCCTCGTCCGTGCGCGCCGTCAGGTCCGACAGCTCGACCTCCGACAGCATCTCGGCCGCCAGCCGCCGGTACTCCTCGCTGCGCGGCGTCGACAGCGTCACGTGCCGCGCCGAACGCGTCGCCGACCCCGGCCGCGACGGCGTGTCCGCCAGGATCTCCGACAACCGGTCCAGGACCGGCGCCTCCGGATCGCTGCGCCGCGCCAGCTCGGCCCGCAGGATGTCGATCCGGCCCTGCAGCATCCGCCGTACGTAACTCAGATCGGCCTCGTCGCCCTGCGCGTCACGGCGCAGCGCCCGCAGCTCGGGCAGCCGCAGCGCGGCGAGGTCCGGCTGCGGCCCGCCCGGCAGATCGGGTTCGGTGGTCCGTTGCGCGGGCGGCCGTCCGACGGCACCGCCGACGGCGCGGCCGTTACGGGTCAGCGGTACGGGACCGGACGGCGTGTGCCCGGTGCCAGATGCACTCATGTGAATCGTCCCCTCGACCGGTGCGGAGCCGCACCGCCTTCCCGCATGGTGCCACTCCCGCCCCGGCCGACGCAGGCGGTCTGCACCCGTTCGGCCCTCCCCGTGTCAGTCGGTAGGTTGGTCCGTATGCGAGCAGTGGTGCAGAGGGTCGACGGCGCGAGCGTCGTCGTCGCAGGGGAGACCGTCGGCGAGATCGTCGGCGAGGGGCTGTGCGTCCTGGTCGGGGTGACCCATGACGACACCCCCGAGAAGGCGGCGCAATTGGCCAGAAAGCTCTGGTCCGTCCGGGTGCTGGAGGGCGAGAAGTCCTGCTCCGACGTGAACGCGCCGCTCCTCGTGATCTCCCAGTTCACCCTCTACGGAGACGCCCGCAAGGGCCGCCGCCCCACCTGGAACGCGGCCGCGCCCGGCCCGGTCGCCGAGCCCCTCGTCGACGAGGTCGTGGCGCGGCTGCGGGAGCTGGGCGCGCACGTGGAGACGGGCCGCTTCGGAGCGGACATGCGCGTGTCGCTCACGAACCACGGCCCGTTCACGGTCCTGCTGGAAGTCTGACCGGCCCGGCCGAGGCCCTACGGCTCGACCACGACCTCCTGCGCGGCGGCCGTCGTCCCCGCGACGAGGTCGGCGTCCACCGGCACGTTCCGCTTCACCAGGGCGAGGGCGATGGGCCCGAGCTCGTGGTGGCGCGCCGAGCTGGTGACGAAGCCCAGCTGACGCCCCTCCTCCCCGTCCGCGGCGAGCCGCACCGGGGTGCCGTGCCCGGGCAGGTGCACCTCGCTGCCGTCCAGGTGCAGGAAGACGAGCCGCCGCGGCGGCTTGCCCAGGTTGTGCACCCGGGCGACCGTCTCCTGGCCGCGGTAGCAGCCCTTCTGCAGGTGGACGGCGCTGCCGATCAGCCCGATCTCGTGCGGGATGGTCCGGTGGTCGGTCTCGAAACCGAGCCGCGGCCGGTGCGCCTCGACGCGCAGCGCCTCGTACGCGAGGACGCCGGCGGCCGGCCCGTGCGCGGCGGCGAAGGACTCCAGGTCGGCGCGGGGCAGGAACACGTCACGCCCGTGCGAGGTCTCCCGGACGACCACGCCCTCGGGCACGTCGGCGATCGAACCGGCCGGCAGGTACACGACCGCGAAGTCCTCCGTACGGTCGGCGACCTCGACCCGGTAGAAGAACTTCATCGACTCCAGGTACGCGATGAGCTCGGCCTGCGTGCCGGGCTCCACGTGGGCCCAGACGGTCTCGCCGTCGTCGACGAGGTACAGGGCGTGCTCGATGTGTCCGTTCGCGGAGAGGATCAGCGCGTCGGTGGCCCGGCCGGCCGGCAGCTCGCTGACGTGCTGGGTGAGCAGCAGGTGCAGCCAGCTCAGACGGTCGTCACCGGAGACGGCGACGACGCCGCGGTGCGAGAGGTCGACGAAACCGGTGCCGTCGGCGAGGGTCCGCTGCTCGCGGAACAGATCGCCGTAGTGCGCGGCGACGCCTTCGTCACGGCCTTCGGCGGGGACAGCGCCGGGCAGGGACAGCAGAGGGCTCTTCATGGGAAAAGCCTACGACTCGGCGGCCGGGTCCTTCCGCGAGCAGTCCCCGCACCGGCCGAAGATCGCGAAGTGCTTCATGTCGGTGTCGAAACCGAAGGTCTCGCGCAGCTTCCCGGTGAACTCGGCGGCCACCTCGACGTCCGCCTCGATCACCTCGCCACAGTCCCGGCACACCAGGTGCAGATGGTGGTGCCGGTCGGCGAGGTGATAGGTCGGCGCCCCGTGCCCCAGATGGGCATGGCTCAC
The DNA here is from genome assembly GCF_044544925.1 of Streptomyces sp. NPDC053431. Classification (NCBI taxonomy): domain Bacteria; kingdom Bacillati; phylum Actinomycetota; class Actinomycetes; order Kitasatosporales; family Streptomycetaceae; genus Streptomyces; species Streptomyces sp. NPDC053431. The sequence goes on from NZ_JBITXX010000017.1 coordinate 93,738, forward strand.
CAGCCCGAGCTCCTCGAGGAGCTCCAGGGTCCGGTACACGGTGGAGATGTTCACGCCGGAGGCCGTCTTGCGGACCTCCACCAGGATGTCGTCCGGGGTCGCGTGCTCCAGCGCGTCCACGGCCTCCAGGACAAGCTGGCGCTGAGGCGTCAGCCGGTAACCCCGCTGCCTCAGGTCGCTCTTCCAGTCGGTGCTCACCACGCCCCCAGTGTAGGAGGGCGCGGCGAGCGGCCCCAGGTTCCGCCGGTACCGACTTCGGCCTACCGGAAGAAGGCGATGCCGTCGTCGGGCATGTCGGGGAGGTTGCGCGCCATCTCGGCGACCTCCTCCGGGGTGACGACCTTCTTCAGGTGCGCCGACATGTAGGGGCGGAGCGGCACCTCGGGGGTGGCCTTCTCGCCGACCCACATGAGGTCGCTCTTGACGTAGCCGTAGAGGCGCTTGCCGCCGCTGTACGGGCCGGAGGCGGCGGTGCGGGCGACGGCGTCGGTGGCCAGGTCGATCTGCGGCTTCTGGTCGGCGAGCTCGCCGTACCAGACCTCGACGATGCCCTGGTCGCGGATCATCACGACCTCGACCTTGCGGTCGTTGTCGATCCGCCAGTAGCCGCTCTCGCTCTCGAGCGGGCGGACCTTCTCGCCCTCGGCGTCGAGGACCCAGGTGTGCGAGTGGTACTCGAGGAAGTCCCGGCCGTCGTGGCTGAACGTCACGGACTGGCCGAAGTTGCACTTCTCGGCGCCGGGGAAGTCGGAGACGCCCGCTCCCTCCCACGTACCGAGCAGGAACGCGAGGGGGACGAGGTCCGGGTTGAGGTCGGACGGGATCTCGATCATGAGCAGCTCAGTCGATCTGTGTGGAGGTGGTTCAGCGCTGGCCCTGGTACAGCTTCTTCACGGTCAGACCGGCGAAGGCGAGGACCGCGACACAGACGAGCGCCAGCAGGACTTCGAAAAAGACGATCACTTGGTGCTCCTCGGTGAGCGGTGAAGGCGGAACGGGCCGGACCCCAGCTTAGTGGGCCGGGGTCCGGGGCTCTCGGTGAGGTGGGTCTCGCCGCGGGGGGCCTCAGCCGAGCAGTTGGTTCTGCAGGGTGACGGTCTGCCGGAAGGGAACGGCGGGCGTCTCGCCCTTGCGGGACTGGACCACGAGGGCGAGCGTGTCGCCGGCCTGGATGTAGGCCCAGCGGGTCTGCTCGGGACCGTACGGCTCGATCTCGGCGACCGTGTACAGGGCCGTGCCGTCGACCCGCACCCCCGTGCCGAGCGTGTCGCTCTCGACCCCGCCCGTCCCGTCCAGGGGCAGCGTGTCCGACGAGCCGACGCTGAGCGCGTCGTCCTTGAAGGCCTCGGCGAAACCGACCGACTTGAACCTCAGCAGGTACACGGCGCTCTTCGTGCCGTCCGGCATGGTCCACGCGCGGCCCGTGATGTGCCGCAGCGCGGAGTCCGCGACGGCCTGCCGCAGCAGGCCGCGCCGCTCCTTCGGATAGAGGGAGACGTACTGCTCCACGCTCACCCAGCCGCCGTCGAGCTTCGGGTCCACGGTCGCGCCGGCCGGGGCCGGCAGCACGAGCGCCCGCGGGTCGGCGTAGTGGATCTCGCCCTCGTTGCCGTCGGTGAAGGGGCGCGGCGAGCCCTCCGGCAGTGCCGGGAGGCTCAGCTTCGGGTAGTCCCAGCGGCCGTCGCTCTCGGTCGCGAGACCGGGCACGTCGGTGCGCTCCGCCGCCGTGATCGCGGCGGCCGTGCCCGCCCCGAGCCCACCGCACACGAGGACGGCGGCGGTCCACCGGGCGACGGCGAGGAGCACCCGCCGGGAGCCGGGCGGCGCAGTGGCGGGAGCCGGCACGGTGGCGGGTTCCGGGGCGGCGGTGGCGGGAGGTGCCGCGGTGGTGGGCTCCGGGGCGGTCGTCGGCTCCGGCGCCGCGGTGGTGGGCTCCGGGGCGGTCGTCGGCTCCGGGGGTGTCTGCTGCTGGGTCTCGCTCATACGTACTCCCCCGGGGACTTGATGTGATCGAGCTGCTTCTTCACCAGCTCGGCGACCTCGGACCCGTCGAACGGCCGGCTGCCGTAGGCGGTCACGGTCACGTAGTACTCCGACTCGCTCGCGGAGCAGACCATGCCGTCGAGGCTGCTCTTGCCGCCCTCCTCGGCCTTGGCCTCGCCCCTGTCCTTCGGCTTCGGCGTCGCGAAGCAGGACGCGTTCCCGTGACCCTCGATCTTCGGGCCCTTCGGGAACTTCAGGATCCCGGCGATCTCGGCCAGCATCCCGCGCAGCTCGGCGCCGAAGCGCTTGTCCTTGAAGTGCGCGACCTGCACCTCGACCAGGAGGGTGTCGTCCTCGGAGGCGTAGGAGCGTACGGCGATGCCCTGGATGCCCAGCTTGTCGACGCGCTTGTCGAAGTCGCGGCGCTTCTTGCCGGAGAGGCCCTTGCCCTGCTGCTTGACCAGGGCGGTCGCGTCGGCCGCGGACAGCTCGCTGTCGTTGGCGTACCGCTCGACGTCCGGGCCGAGCACGTATCCGTCGGGCACGGGCAGCAGCAGCCTGCTCAGCGGCGTCGACGCCCGGCCGCGGCCGACCGCGTCGGCGGCCGGGTCCTTGCTCCCGCTGTCGGGGGCCGCCTCCTCCCAGCCGAGCGTGGGGGCGTGGCGTTCGGCGCCCGCCACGGTGACGCCGGTGTAGGTGCCGCCGCCGGCGAGTCCGAGCACGAGGACGCCGCCGAGGACGTACGGGAAGACCCGCCGCCGCGGCCTGCGCGGCGGGGCGGTCACGTCGTCGGGGGTGGTGGCGGTGTCGTGGCTGGTGGCCGTGTCCGGGGTGCCGGCGTGCGCTTCGACGCTCCCGGCGTTCACGGCGTTCACGGCGTTCACGGCGTTCACGGCGTTCACGGCGTTCTCGGCGTTCACGGCGTTCACGGCGTTCGGGTTCGTTTCCTCGCTCACAGGCGCTCCAGCTGTCGCTCGGCCAGCGAGGAGATCTCCTTCTGGCTGATCTTCTTGGTGTCCGTCACGAAGATCTCGACCATCACGTCGCCGCGGTGCAGGTACGCGCGGGCCTCGTAGAAGTCGAGGTAGCCCGCCTTGCGCTCGACGGGGAGCAGGTAGGTGCGTCCCTCCGTGCTGCCCTTGACCGGCGTGCCGTAGCCGGCCTCGTCCTCCATGAAGCCGCGCTGGTCCGCCGCGTGGTCGGCGGCGCCCTGGCCGCTGTCGGCCCGGAACTGCACCAGGTTGACCTGGGTGAACCGGTACTGGCCGGTGCGCCAGGCCGTGCTCGCGACCCGGCGGATGCCGTTGTCGAGGAGGTACTGGAACTCGCCCGACGGGCCGTTGAAGTCCCCGGCGTACGACGCGATGCTCAGCCAGCCGTCCTCGGGGGCGAAGTCGGCCTTGGCGGACCCCGCGGGCTTCGGCAGCAGCAGTTTCCGCAGGTCGCCCTCGGTCTTCAGGCCGCGGTCCTCGGCCGCCGAGAGCGGGGCCGGGGCCTGGCCCTTGGGCAGCGGCTTGGCCGGGTAGGCCAGGCCGGGCTGGTTGAGGGCCGGGAGCGGGGTGGGTTCGCGGTCGGCCTGGATTCCGTAGCCGACGGCGGTGCCGCCGACGATCCCGAGCACGGCGGCGACGGCGATCAGCGCGGGTGTACGGCCGGACCGGCGGCGCCCCGGCCTGTCGTCCGAAACCGGCACGGGTGCGGGTGCCGGGGTGGCGTCCGGCGCGGCCGCCGGGGTGTTCTGAGCGGGTTCCACCGCTTCCGTGGCTTCCAAAAGAGTCCCCCCACGAGACTAGAAGCGCGGATTCCGTTATCCGCGCGCCCAGATGACACGTGAGGGACGCATGGGGTTGCCTCGCCCCGCATTACAATTCGGCATATGGCGAAGAAGCTCGTGATCAAGGTGACCGCCGGGGCCGACGCCCCGGAACGCTGCTCCCAGGCCTTCACCGTGGCCGCCGTCGCCGTCGCGAGCGGCGTCGAGGTCTCGCTGTGGCTGACCGGTGAGTCCTCGTGGTTCGCGCTGCCGGGCCGCGCGGCCGAGTTCGAGCTCCCGCACGCGGCGCCGCTGCCCGACCTGCTCGACTCGATCCTGGCCGCCGGCCGGGTGACGCTGTGCACCCAGTGCGCCGCCCGCCGCGAGATCACGGAGGACGACGTCCTGAAGGGAGTCCGCATCGCGGGCGCCCAGCTCTTCGTCCAGGAGGCGATGGGGGACGACACGCAGGCGCTCGTCTACTAGGCGTCGCCGCCGGCGGCAGGCCGCCGGACCGGCCCTCGCCGACATCCGTCAGCCCCCCGCCGACCTCCGTCAGCCCCCGCCGACTCCGCTAGTCCCCGCGCTTCTTGCCGTCGAGTTCGTCCCACCACTCGTCGGACTGCTTGTCGCCGCTCGGGTCGTCCCACCAGCGGTCGTCGGGGCCGCGCCGGTTCGCGACCATGGCGGCGACCGGCGGGATCACCATGGCGACCACGCACATCGCGATGGCCGCCGGGACCGAGAACAGGCGCACGACGGCCCAGGCGCCTACGAAGAGCACCAGGCAGACGCCCATCATCCAGAAGTAGACGCGCCGTCGCCGTGCGTACACACCTTCAGCGTACGACCGCGGCCCGTTCCCGGACAGACCGGAGGGCCGTGCCTCGAGTCCTGGTCGGCGTCCAACCCCCCAGGAGGCACGGCCCTCCGGCCGTTCTGTGGTGCGGCGTCACACCGCGATGGCGACCTCGGCCAGGCCACCGGGCTGGGCCACGACCTGGCGGTCGGCGGTGGCGCCGGGGACCAGGGCGCGGACGGTCCACGTGCCCTCGGCCGCGTAGAAGCGGAACTGGCCGGTGGCGGAGGTCGGGACCTCGGCCGTGAACTCGCCGGTCGCGTCCAGGAGGCGGACGTAACCGGTGACGGGCTGGCCGTCCTTGGTCACGTAACCCTGGATGGTGGTCTCACCGGGCTTGATCGTCGAGGCGTCGGGGCCGCCGGGCTGCGCTCCACACATGTTCTTGATTCCTTACGGTCGAGGGGTTCCGGGTCCGGGTTGCGGGTTCCGGGTCCGGTGGGGACTTACTTGCCGGAGCCGAGCTCGATCGGCACGCCGACGAGGCTGCCGTACTCGGTCCACGAGCCGTCGTAGTTCTTGACGTTCTCGACACCGAGCAGCTCGTGCAGGACGAACCAGGTCAGCGCGGAGCGCTCGCCGATGCGGCAGTAGGCGATGGAGTCCTTCGCCAGGTCGACGTTCTCGTCGGCGTAGAGGGCCTTGAGGTCCTCGTCCGACTTGAAGGTGCCGTCGTCGTTGGCGTTCTTCGACCACGGGATGTTCTTGGCGCTCGGCACGTGGCCGGGGCGCTGCGACTGCTCCTGCGGCAGGTGGGCCGGGGCGAGCAGCTTGCCGGAGAACTCGTCGGGCGAGCGGACGTCGACGAGGTTCTGGTTGCCGATCGCGGCGACGACGTCGTCGCGGAAGGCGCGGATGGAGGTGTCCTGGGGCTGGGCCTTGTAGTTGGTCGCCGGGCGGTTCGGGACCTCGGAGCCGTCGACCAGGTCGCGGGAGTCGAGCTCCCACTTCTTGCGGCCGCCGTCGAGGAGCTTGACGTCCTGGTGGCCGTAGAGCTTGAAGTACCAGTAGGCGTAGGACGCGAACCAGTTGTTGTTGCCGCCGTAGAGGACGACCGTGGTGTCGTTCGCGATCCCCTTGGCCGAGAGGAGCTTCTCGAAGCCCTCCTGGTCGACGAAGTCACGGCGGACCGGGTCCTGGAGGTCCTTCGTCCAGTCGATGCGGATCGCGTTCTTGATGTGGTTCTTGTCGTACGCCGAGGTGTCCTCGTCGACCTCGACGATGGCGACCTGCGGGTTGTCGAGGTTGGCCTCGACCCAGTCGGCGTCGACCAGGACGTCGCTGCGAGCCATGCTGTTTCTCCTCCGGGGCAGTGTGCGGCGGTGCGTGCAGGGGGTGGTGCGGGTACGCGTCGGCTCGTGGGATGACGCGTACGGCTGCGCAGGGGTGGCCCCGACATCACGTCGTAGGGCCTGAGGAATACGGGCGCAGTGCGTCCCGCTCAGACAGGGCGACAGAGCATGGCGGCGATGCGGCACAGGTCTACTGCCCGCCGCTTCGTGAGATCCGCCTGTCGCTTCATGCCCACGATCGTAGGGACGGACGGGCGGCCGTGTCACCGGTGTGTCGTATTTTGAGACGCGATCGTCCGGGATGCGGGATGAGAAAAGGGTGCGGATCACCCTCGGAGCGCCCTCGCCCCAGCTCCTCGCCGTTGTTTCTGCGGATCGGACGTCAGTGTCTCAGCATGTGATCCGCGGGGTGTTCAGCCCGCCGTCAGGGTCACGTTCCGGCCCGTCACCGTGACCGCCAGGCCGTCCGCCCGGGCCTCCACCTTCGTCAGGCGCATCCCCTTGGGCAGGCCCTCGATGCGCCGGTCGAAGTCGGTCACCGAGCGGACCTTGTCCTCCAGCAGCGGGATGCCCTCGCCGGGCACCTCGTCGGCCCGCACCCGGATGGTGTCGCCGTCGACCACGGTGACGGTGGACAGAACGCTGCGGGTGATCGTCCGGCCCAGGAAGCGCACCCCGCCGGTGACCTTCACCTTGCCGTTGCCGCCGTAGCCGACCTGGGCGTCGCGCCCCGAGGCGGCGGCCAGGTCCGCGTACGAGATGAGGGCGGTGCCGTCGGCGCTGCCGGCCCGGTCGATCGCGTAGTCCTCGTCCAGCGTGACGTCGTGCAGCGCGGCGGTCAGCTCGCCGATCCGGACCGGCCGGCCGCCCGCCGAGGCCTGGACGCCGGTGATCCGCACCTCGACCTCGTCGAAGCGCCGGTCGGCGATCTGCGTGAGGAACGGGAAGCCCTTGATGTCGATGGCCGTGGACTCCGCCTTGACGGCCCCGAGCCGCACCCCGTCGGCCGCCTCCGACTCCGCGTACGCCACGGCGATCCGGTCCGCACCGACCAGCAGCCCGCCGAGCACCACGGCGAGGATCAGCACCATCCGCAGTGCTCGCATGCGTTTCAGCCCCCTGATCACGAGTCCGGCCCCCCGACACGAAGATCGACGTGTCGGGAGGCCGGTCGGTTCCCCGTGCGTGTGTGGCACCGCTTACGCGAGCGCCCTGCCCAGCAGGTAGACCGCGGGAACGGCGGCGGTCAGCGGCAGTGCCACGCCGGCCGTCATGTGCACGAACCGCGACGGGTAGTCGTAGCTGGCCACCCGCAGGCCGACCAGCGCGCACATCCCGGCGCCGAGGCCGAGCAGCGCCCCGGCCGTGCCCAGGTCCGTGAGGCCGCCGGCCGCGACGCCGGCACCCGCGGCGGCGAGCAGGGCGACGATCACGGAGACCGGGCCGGGCAGCGGCACGGCCCGGGCCAGTACGGCGGCGGCGACCGCGACGGCCCCGGCCACGACCGCGTCCGGCTCGGCGCCGAGGTGCCCGGCGGCCAGCACCGCGAGGGCCGCCGAGGCGACCGTGGCCATCAGGCCGTACATCCGCTCGTCGGGGTCGGCGTGGCTGCGCAGCTGGAGGACGAGGGTGAGCAGCACCCAGACGCCGAGCGTGCCGAGGATCGCGGCGGGCGCGTGCTCACGGCCGACGGCGAGCAGCGCCACGTCGGCGACGACACCGCCGAGGAAGGCGAGCGCGATGCCCTGCCGGGCGGGCCACATGCCGTTGAGCCGGAACCAGCCGGCGGCGGTGACGGCCTGCAGCAGGAGCAGCGGGACGAGCAGCGCGTACGGGCCGACGGCCGCGCCCGCGGCCAGGAGCACGCCGAGCACCGCCGTCAGGGCGGCCGGCTGCATCCCCGGCTCGATGATCGGCGAGCGGCCCTCGGCGCGGGCGCGCTGGGCGTCGGTGATCCGGGCGTTGCCGGAGGTGGTGGGCGGGGAGTACTCCGGGCCCGGCTCCGGCGGGGCGGCGGGCTGCGCGGGGGCGGCCGGGGCCGGCTCCTGGCCCGGGGCCTCGTACGCGGGCGCCACGTACCCGGGCGCCTCGTAGGCGGGGGTCTCGTAGCCGGGGGTCCCGTACGCGGACGGCCGGGTCACCTCGGGCGGGAGCGGGTGGCCTCCGGTGGCGTACCGCTGCTGCCCGTACGGATGCGGGGCCTGCTGCGGCGGCAGGTACGCGGTGTCGTACGACACGGGCGCGGGCGCGGTGTGCTGCGGCTGTCCGGGGGCCTGCGGGTGCGCGGGGGCCTGCGGCTGCGGCTCATGCCGGGGGCCGGGCCGGACCGTCGGCTGGTACTGGGTGTCCCAGGTCTGCCCCTCCCACGTCTGGGTGACAGCGGGGTCGTACGGCTGACCGCCCTGCGGGGCGCCGTCCGGGCCGTCCTGCGGCGCGTACGGGTACTGCTGATCACTGCTCATGGTGTGCGGTTCACCCTCCTGCGAACGGGGGGAGCACCTCGACCGTGCCGCCCTCGGCCAGCCGTACCGTCTCATGCGCGCGGGTCCCGACGGGATCGCCGTCGATCAGGAACGAGCAGCGCTGGAGGACCCGTGCCAGCTCGCCGGGGTGCCGCTCGCGGGCCGCGTCCAGCGCCTCCGCGAGGGTCTCGGCGGCGTACGGCTCCTCGGCGACTCCGGCGACGGCCTTCGCCGCGGCCCAGTAGCGGATGGTTCCCGCTGCCATGACGGCACTCCCTTCGTTCGTGTGCGCGCCGCTCCCATGATGGGCTATGGCCGGGCGAGCCAGTTCCCGAGGCGGTCGAGCAGCTCGTCGCCGGCGGCGTTCTCGGCGTGGCCCATGCCGCGCTCCAGCCAGAGCTCGAAGGGGGTGCCCGCCGCCTCCGCCGCGGCCGCCAGCATCCGGGGGTGGTCGACCGGGAAGTACGGGTCGCGGTCGCCGTGCACGACGAGCAGCGGGGTGGGCGCGATCAGCGGCACCGCCTCGAACGGCGCGAGGGGCACCGGGTCCCACGCCCTGCTGTCGATCCGGGTGCCGAATCCGTAGCGGCCCACCAGCCGGCCCGCCGGCCGGGTCACCACCCAGTGCACGCGTCGCATGGCGGGCGTCCCCCGGTAGTACCAGCGGGCGGGCGCGGAGACGGCGGCCACGGCGTCCGCACGGGCGTTCGACCCCTTCTCCAGCGCGGCGTGGCGCAGCACGACCGAGCCGCCCATGGAGAAGCCGACCGTCACCACGCGCGCGTGGCCGAGCTCACGGGCCCAGCGGACGGCGGCGGCCAGGTCCAGGACCTCACGGTCGCCGACGGTGGAGAGGCCGCCGGAGCGGCCGTGACCGCGGAAGGAGAAGGTGACGACGTGCGCGTGGCGGCGGAGGACCTGCGCGGCGCGCCGCAGCGCGGGCCGGTCGACCGAGCCGGTGAACCCGTGCGCCACGACCACCGCCGTATCGGTGACACTGGCTGTGCACGGTTCGTGAACCGCCTCGATCCGGACATCGTCATCGGTGCGCAAGGTGACGCGGCGGCCGACGGAAGTGAGCGAGGAAACATCCACCATGTGAAATAGCCCCTCTGCCGCAGAAGTGATGTGGGCTATTCTGCTGTCAGAGGATCCGGGCAACGCAGCCCCCGGGTCCTTTTGTGTTTTCCGACCGTTGTTACGAGCGGATGAACAAAAGCTCTCAGGGCGCGAGAGTGACACAAGAGTACGACCAGGCAGTGCCGTAGACGTCCTCGCAGGGACCGAGGAGGAACCGACGTCATGGACGAGCGAACGACGCACGACCGACCGACGACACAGGCGACCCCGGCAGGGGGGACGCGATGAGCTCTCTGCTGCTCCTCACCAACGCCCTCCAGCCGTCGACCGAGGTGCTGCCCGCTCTCGGCCTGCTGCTGCACAACGTGCGCGTGGCGCCCGCCGAGGGGCCCGCGCTCGTGGACACCCCGGGTGCCGACGTGATCCTCGTCGACGGCCGGCGCGATCTGCCGCAGGTCCGCTCGCTGTGCCAGCTGCTGCGCTCCACGGGCCCCGGCTGCCCGCTGATCCTGGTCGTGACGGAGGGCGGTCTCGCGGCCGTCACCGCCGACTGGGGCATCGACGACGTGCTGCTCGACACCGCCGGTCCCGCCGAGGTGGAGGCGCGGCTGCGGCTCGCGACGGGCCGCCAGCAGATCGTCGCGGACGACTCCCCTATGGAGATCCGCAACGGCGACCTGTCGGTCGACGAGGCGACGTACAGCGCCAAGCTCAAGGGCCGGGTCCTGGACCTGACCTTCAAGGAGTTCGAGCTCCTCAAGTACCTCGCGCAGCACCCGGGCCGGGTGTTCACCCGCGCCCAGCTCCTCCAGGAGGTCTGGGGCTACGACTACTTCGGCGGCACCCGTACGGTCGACGTCCACGTACGGCGTCTGCGGGCGAAGCTCGGACCCGAGCACGAGTCGCTGATCGGCACCGTCCGCAACGTCGGCTACCGCTTCGTGACACCGGAGAAGGCGGAGCGCGTGGAGGGGCGGCCGGAAGGGCGGTCGGAGGCGCGGGCCGAGGCGCGGGTCAAGGAGGACACGCGGGAACTCACTCCGGTGGAGGACCGCTGACGTGGCGTATGCCACAGTGCGACCTGCCGGTAGGTAGGTCACCCCGCGTAGACTTCCGCGCGTGGCCAAGGTGACGCGGGATGACGTAGCGCGACTGGCGGGTACTTCGACCGCGGTCGTGAGTTACGTGATCAACAACGGACCCCGGCCGGTCGCCCCGGCCACGCGCGAGCGTGTCCTCGCCGCCATCAAGGAGCTGGGCTACCGGCCCGACCGGGTGGCCCAGGCGATGGCGTCCCGGCGGACCGATCTCATAGGCATGGTCGTCCCCGACGCCCGGCAGCCCTTCTTCGCGGAGATGGCGCACGCGGTCGAACAGGCGGCCGCCGAGCGCGGGAAGATGGTGCTCGTCGGCAACTCCGACTACCGCACCGAGCGCGAGATCCACTATCTGCGCGCGTTCCTCGGGATGCGGGTCTCCGGGCTGATCCTGGTGAGCCAGGGCATGAGCGAGCAGGCCGCGAGCGAGATCGAGGCGTGGGACGCGCGGGTGGTGCTGCTGCACGAGCGGCCCGAGGCGATCGACGACGTCGCGGTCGTCACCGACGACATCGGCGGCGCCCAGCTCGCCACCCGGCACCTCCTGGAGCACGGCTACCCGTACGTGGCCTGCATGGGCGGCATCCCGAACACCCCGGCCGTCGGCGACCCGGTGGCCGACCACGAGGAGGGCTGGAGGCGCGCCATGCAGGAGGCCGGGCTCTCGATCGAGGGCCGGCTCTTCCAGGCGCCGTACAACCGCTACGACGCGTACAAGGTGGCGCTGCAGGTGCTCTCCGGCCCCCATCGGCCGCCGGCCATCTTCTGCTCGACGGACGACCAGGCCTTCGGTGTGCTGCGGGCGGCGCGTGAGCTGCGGATCGACGTGCCGACGGAGCTCGCGGTGGCGGGCTTCGACGACGTCAAGGAGGCGGCGCTGTCCGATCCGCCGCTGACCACGGTCTACTCGGACCGGCCGGCGATGGCGCGGGCGGCGGTGGACCTGGTCCTGGACGACTCGCTGCGGGTCGCGGGGTCGCGGCGCGAGCGCGTGAAGCAGTTCCCGTCAGCCCTCATCGTCCGCCGCTCCTGCGGCTGCAACTGACCCCCACCCCGCCCACTGCGCGCCGCGCCCGTGGGTGGGCACACGGTCCCGGGTGCTCCAAGGGCGGTGCCTGGAGGGGCGGGCTTTATTTCGGGCATACAGGGTTCTGTCGGGCTTCTCAGGGCCTCCTCAGGCGGTTCTCATCTACGGCTCCCAGAGTCGTGACCATGACGGACCACACGCAGCCCCAGCCGCCGCAGCAGCAGCCGTACTACCCGCCCCGGCCCCCCTACGACCCGGCGCAGCCGATCACCACCGAGCCCGGCACCACGATCTGGCCGTCCGGCGGACAGGTGCCGCCCGTGGGCCCGGGCGGCTCGGCGGGCGGCGGGTACGGGCCGCCGCCCGGCGGTCCGGGCGGCTCGGCGGACGGCGGGTACGGGCCGCCGCGCGGCCCGGTGGGTGCCTTTCCGGCCGCGCCCGGCGCGCACCGGCGGGCCCGGCGCGGGGTCGGTCTCATGGCGGCCGTGGCCCTCGCCGCCGCGGCCATCGGCGGCGGCACCGCCACCCTGGTCCAGCAGTGGACGGCCGACGGCGGCACGAGCGCGGCGAGCCCGGTGAACGGCACGAACGTGTCGTCGAGCAGCAAGGGCACGGTCGCCGGCGTCGCCCAGGCCGTCTCCCCCTCCATCGTGGAGATCTCCGCGAGCTCGAACGCCGGCCGCTCCACCGGCTCCGGCGTGATCATCACCGGCGACGGCGAGATCGTCACGAACAACCACGTCGTCTCCGGCGCCTCCCAGATCAAGGTGCAGACCTCCGACGGCAAGAGCTACGACGCCAAGGTCGTCGGCACGGACCCCGACAAGGACCTGGCCCTGATCAAGCTGGAGGGCGCCTCCGGCCTCAAGGCGGCGACGCTCGGCGACTCGTCCAAGGTGCGGGTCGGCGACGAGGTCGTCGCGATCGGCTCCCCCGAGGGCCTGACCGGCACCGTCACCAGTGGCATCGTCTCCGCGCTCGACCGCGACGTGACCGTCGCGAAGGAGGACGGCGGCCAGGGCGACGGCCAGGGCGGCCAGGGCCGGCCGTACGACCCGCGCCAGGGCTGGCCGTTCGAGTTCGGCGGACAGCAGTTCAACGGCGACACCGGCTCGTCGAAGACCACGTACAAGGCGCTGCAGACCGACGCCTCGCTGAATCCGGGGAATTCCGGCGGCGCGCTGATCAATATGAACGGCGAGATCATCGGAATCAATTCGGCCATGTATTCGCCCAGTTCTTCGAGCGGTTCCTCGGCCGGCAGCGTCGGTCTCGGATTCGCGATCCCGGTGAACACCCTCAAGGCCGACCTCGACGACCTGCGCTCGGGCGGTGCCGCCTGAGCACGTGGGACGCTGACTCCATGACGGGACAGCAGAACGAATCCGAAGGCGCCGAACGCATCCTCATCGTCGACGACGAGCCGGCCGTCCGGGAGGCGCTGCGCCGCAGCCTCGCCTTCGAGGGGTACGGGACCGAGGACGCCGTCGACGGGCTCGACGCGCTCGCCAAGATGGACTCGTACCGCCCCGACCTGGTCGTCCTCGACGTCCAGATGCCCCGCATGGACGGCCTGACGGCGGCCCGCCGGATCCGGTCCGCCGGCTCGACCGTGCCGATCCTGATGCTGACCGCCCGCGACACCGTCGGCGACCGGGTGACCGGGCTCGACGCGGGCGCCGACGACTACCTGGTGAAGCCCTTCGAGCTGGACGAGCTCTTCGCCCGGATCCGCGCCCTGCTGCGGCGCAGCGGCTACGCGGCGCCCGCCGTCCCGGCGGCCGACGGCGGCGACGTGCTGTCCTTCGAGGACCTGCGGATGGACCTGGCCACCCGGGAGGTGACGCGCGGCGGGCGCCCGGTGGAGCTGACCCGTACCGAGTTCACGCTCCTGGAGATGTTCCTGGCCCATCCGCGGCAGGTGCTGACCCGCGAGCAGATCCTGAAGGCCGTGTGGGGCTTCGACTTCGAGCCGAGCTCGAACTCGCTCGACGTGTACGTGATGTACCTGCGGCGCAAGACGGAGGCGGGCGGCGAGCCGCGCCTGGTCCACACGGTGCGCGGGGTCGGCTACGTGCTGCGCGGCGGCGGTGGGGGCGCGGAGTGACCGGTCCCGTCGCCTGGTTCCGGTCCCGCCCGCTGCGTTCCCGGCTCGCCCTGCTGACCGCCCTCGCGGTGGCGGTCGCGGTGGCGGCGGTCTCGCTGGCCTGCTGGTTCGTGACGCGGGCGCAGCTGGAGCACGAGCTGGACTCGGCGCTGCGCAGCAGCAAGGTGGACAACGGCTATCTGAATCTGGTGCTCGACGGCTGCCGGGCGGGCCGGCAGGCCCCGCCGCTGCCCCCGTACACGGTGCAGGTGATCCTGGTCGACGGCACGGTCTGCACGTCCGGCAGGGCGCCGATCCCGGCGCAGACCTCGGACGTGGGGGTGGCCCGCGGGCTGCTCACGGACGCGCTGCACACGACGAAGGACGGGGACGGGCGCGAGATGCGCGTCTTCACCTACGCCGACCCGGACCGGCCCGGCATGGCCGTCTCGCTGGCCCGCCCGCTGTCCGAGGTCGACAACTCGCTGTCGACGCTCGGCTGGGTGCTGCTCCTCGTCTCCGGCATCGGGGTCGTCGGCGCGGGCGCGGCCGGCCTGTGGGTGGCGCGGACGGGCCTGGCGCCGGTGGACCGGCTGACCGGGGCGGTCGAGCACGTGGCGGCGACCGAGGACCTGACGGTCCGGATCCCGGTGGAGGGCGAGGACGAGATCGCCCGGCTCTCGCGTTCCTTCAACGCGATGACGGCCGCGCTCGCGACCTCCCGGGACCGGCAGGCGCAGCTGATCGCGGACGCGGGCCACGAGCTGCGCACGCCGCTGACCTCGCTCCGCACGAACATCGAACTGCTCGCGCGCAGCGAGGAGACGGGCCGCGCGCTGCCGCCGGACGACCGGCGGGCGCTGATGGCCTCGGTGAAGGCGCAGATGACGGAGCTGGCGGCGCTGATCGGCGACCTCCAGGAGCTGTCCCGGCCGGAGGGCGTGCGGCCGGGGCCGCTGGAGGTGGTGCCGCTGCACACCATCCTCCGCGCGGCGCTCGACCGGGCTCGGCTGCGCGGCCCGGAGATCGCCTTCGAGACGGACCTCGCGCCCTGGTACGTACGGGCGGAGCCGGCGGCGCTGGAGCGCGCGCTGGTGAACGTCCTCGACAACGCCGTGAAGTTCTCGCCGCCGCGCGGGACGGTCGAGGTGCGGCTGATGCGCGGCGAGCTGACCGTACGGGACCACGGGCCGGGCATCCCGGCGGAGGAACTCCCGCACGTCTTCGACCGTTTCTGGCGCTCGCCGTCGGCGCGCAGCCTGCCGGGGTCGGGGCTCGGTCTGTCGATCGTGGCCCGGACGATCGGGCACGCGGGCGGCTCGGTGGCGCTCGCGGCGGCGGACGGCGGCGGCACGGTGGCGACGGTGCGGCTGCCGGGGGCGCCGACACCGCCGCCGGCGGTGGACGGGGGGCGGTCAGTTGTGCCGGATGAGGGACTCGACGAGTCCTGAGCGGGTGTTGGGGTAGTCCATCGGGACGATCCCGAGCCCCTTCCAGCCGGCGCCCTCGCCGTCGAGGAGGGAGTGGACCTGCGGGTTGAGGCGGTCGGCGTTCCAGCGGGGCGGGAGGCCGGCCGCGGTGGAGACGAAGTTGACGTAGAAGCGGCCGGGCTGGGTCGCGGCCTTGCGGAACTGGTCGCGGATCTTGGGCCACTTGGCGAACGGTTCGGCCTGGTAGTCGTCCTGCACGTCGAAGTAGGCGCCGTCGGCCCAGCGCAGGCCCGGCAGGCCGCCGTTGTCGGCGAGCAGGACCACCTTGCCGCGGGACTCGCCGAGGGTGGGCACGCCGGAGCCGATGCGGAAGAGCGGGCGCCAGCCGCGGTTGTCGAGGTAGTCGTCGAAGATCGCGCGGAAGGTGGCGTCGGACTCGGAGGAGTACTCCTGCTTGACCCGCATGAGGACGGTCTCGGTGGGGTGGGCGGCGAGGAAGTTCCAGCAGGCGACGAGGACGTCGCCGAACATCAGGTTCTGGTAGAAGGCCCCGTGGTGGATCGCGAAGGAGCCCCCGGTCACCCGGCACCGCACGTCCAGGAACCGGATGCCGCTGTCCAGTTGCTGGGCGATGGTGGTGTTCTGGCATTCGGTCCAGAGGCCGCCGTAGCGGGCGCCGGAGTCGTGGGTGCCGGGGATCGTGAGCTTCTGGAGCGGGGTGGGGTCGCCGTGGGCAGCCATCCAGTCCTGCGTCCCGAGGGCGGTGGCCGCCCGGGCGGAGGGGGTGCCCACCACGAGGGCGGCACCGGCTGCGGCGGCGCCCGCGAGAAAGCGTCGTCGGTCCATGGGCGGCACTATGGCAGCAGTTGACGTGCTCCTGCCATAGCCGTGCGGGAAGCAGTTACCGCCGGGTACGCGGACCCGCCCGCTCCGCCGGGTATGCGGGACCCGCCCGCTCCGCCGGGTCCGCAAAACCCGCCCGCCCCTCCGCCGGCTCCCGGACACGCCGGAGGGGCGGCCACCGCCGAAACGGTGCGCCGCCCCTCCCCTGGCAGGTGCTACTTCGTGTAGTAACCGGAAAGAAACGGCGGAGGGGTGGTGCGCCGGCCTGCGGCGCACCACCCCTCCTCCGTCACCGCTCACGCGCGGAACGGTCGGCTCACTTCGTGTAGTAACCGGCCGCGTCCACGACCAGGTCCACGTAACCCGACCGGTTGTACAGGTCGATGCTGCCCTCGGCCGAGAGCGGGACCACGACCTGGTTCGCCACCGTCAGCCTCGGCACCAGGTTCAGGTTCGAGATCGTCGGGCGGGCCGTCAGCCACGGGTGGATGGCGACGTAGGTCGCGGACGTCGCGTTCGTGCCCGCCACGTTCAGGACCAGGGAGCTGGCGCCGGTCTCCGGGATGCCGCCGTAGCCGGCGACACCCAGGATGACCGCGCTGTCCGGGCCGAGCTTGCCGTCCGCCCCGTACTCACGCGTGTCGAGCAGCCGGACCGGGCGCAGTGGCACGAAGCGGTCGCCCTGGCCGGCGGTGTTGGTGAAGTAGCCGGCGACGTCGCCGAGCAGGTCGACCGTGCCGCCGTGGTTGTACAGCGTCACCTTGCCGCTCTTCACCGGCACCGTCACCAGGTTGGCGACGACCTGGCCCTTGACCACGTTCAGGTTGGACGTGGCCGGACGGGGCGTCCCGTACGGGTAGACCGAGATGTAGCTGGACGCCGTCACGTTGGTGGCGGTCACGTTCATGACGACCGCCGTCACCCCCGTGCTCGGCACCCCGCCGCGGCCCGCGATCTGCAGGTTCACCGTCTTGGCCGCGCCCACCTTGGCCTTCGGCGCGCCGACGCCGGCCAGCGTGTTGAGGATGCGGGCCGGGCTGACCGCCTTGAAGCGGTCGCCGGCGCCGTCGAGCGTGTAGTAGCCGGTCACGTCGACGAGCAGGTCGACGGTGCCCCACGCGTTGTACAGCGAGACCTTGCCGTCCTTGCCGACCGGGACCGTCACCTGGTTCGGCACACTGCGGCCGGCCGGGACGTTCAGGTTCGAGGCGGACGAGCGGGGCGTCCCGTACGGGTAGACCGAGAGCCACGTGCCGTTGGTCGGGTTGGTGGCCGTCACGGTGAGGACGACCGCCGAGACGCCCTCCGCGGCCACGCCGCCGCGGCCGGTGACCTGGAGGTCCACCGTGCCGTTCTGGCCGACCTTGGCCTTGGGCGCGCCGATGCCGGCGATGGTGTTGAGGATGCGGGCCGGCGGCACCGGCTTGAAGGTGGAGATGCCGCCGCGCGTCACGAACACCGCGCCACCGGTCGTCAGCGTCGCGCCGGCGCCGTCGGCGGGCGGGGCGCTGAGCTCCCAGGTGTAGCGGCCGTCGGGGACCACGGCGCCGGCCGCGTCGTTGCCGTCCCAGGCCGCCTTGACCAGACCGCGGGTCTGCTGGCCGGCGTAGGTGCGGACGACCTTGCCGGCCGCGTTCTTGACGTTCAGCGTCCAGGACGCGGCGGGCTTGGAGAGCCACCACCGGGCGGTCCAGGCGTCGCCGCCCTCGACGTCGACCTTGTCCGAGGACACGCTCGAGTCGAGGACCGAGACGGCGGAGGCCGGAACCCCGCTCGGGACGACGTGGAGGCGCTGCTGGTCGTCGGTGAAGACGGTGTTCCCGCCGAAGCGGTCGACGCTCCAGCCGCGGTCCGGCCGCACGTCGGCCGGGCGCCCGAGCTCACGGGTCTGGCCGCCGCCGCGCAGCGGGGTGAGCGAGAGGACGCCGTCCTTCTCGTAGGTCACGTAGCCGTCACCGAGGCGCGCCGCGGCGTGCGCGGGCAGCACGGTGTTGACCTTCGTCACGGTGTTCAGGACACCGGACTTCAGGTCGCACTTCCAGTAGAGGTCGACGCCGACGGACTGGACGTCCTTCAGGGCGCAGTCGGCGACGGGGATCGTACGGGTGGCACCGGTGCGGACGTCGATCGCGTTGACGGAGCCGACGGCGCCGGTCGCCGACCACAGCGTGGGGCCGTTCAGCGAGGCCGGACCGGTGCCGAGATTCCGGCTGAAGACCGTCTTCTTGGCGTCGAGGTCGAGGACCCGCCGCTCACCGTTCGAGGCGAGGTACGCGGCGAAGCGGCCGGAAGCCTCGAGGTCGCCGCTCACATCGGTCGCCGTCGGCGCCGGGGCGGCGCCGTACAGCTGCTCCGCGAGGGCCGTGACGTACAGCCCGTTGCTGTACCTGCGGACGATCCGTCCGTCACCGGTGGCCACGGTTTCGTAGGACGGGTCGAGCCGGTCGTCGAAACCGTGGTCGGTCCGGTCCCCGGCGACGAGCGGCCCGGCCGCCTTCGTCTCGACGGAGCGCAGCCGGAACTCACCGGAGGGGACCTGGTCGACCAGGTGCAGGACGCCCTGCGCGACGGAGATCCGCCCCGTGGTGGTGCGGTCGCCGGGGATGACGGCCTTCTTCTCGGCCACGAACCCACCGTCGGCGCCCGCCTGGACGCGGTGGACCGGGCGCTCGGCGCCCTCGCCCTTGACGACGGCGAGCAGGTCGCCGCCCTCGAGCCGCGGGGAGGCCACGAGCCCGTCGAGCACCGTCGTCTGCTCGCCACCGGCGAACGGGCGCGACAGCAGCTTGCCCCCGTCACCGCCGACCAGGCTCAGGACCTGGTCGCCCTGCACGGCCACCGGGACGTCGCTGCCGGCCCAGCCGGTCTCGCGCACCGGCGCGGACCAGTCGCCCTTGAGGTCCCAGACCTGGAGCTTCCCGTCCTTGACGTGGAGCAGGCTGTCCCCGTGCACGACCGAGGCACCGGTCCCGTCGAGGGGCACCAGCTTCGGCGTGTCGCCCGACAGGTCGACCCATGCGCGGTCGTCCTGGGCGCCGCCCCCGAAGTACGACACCTGGACGCCGTACGAGGTGGCTCCCTCGAACCGGAAGTCGTCGGCGTCGGCCGGGAAGCCGGTGACCGGCCGGTCCAGCACGGTCCCGTTGACGAGCGAGACGGCGTGCAGCCGGGCGTCGGCGGTCGTCCCCTCGGTGATGACCGTGCGCCCGGCCATCCCGACGACGCTTTGACCCGCGCCGAGCTGAATCGTCTCCTCTGCGCCACCGGCGACGTCCTGGAGCACGACCTTGTTCGAGGCCGAGTACCAGCGGGCGATGGTGTCGGTGCCGTTGGTGAAGATCGCCGTCGCGCTCTTGGAGTCGAACGGCCTGGAGCTGCCGTCGGCGTAGGAGTACCAGCGGAAGCGGACAGCCCGGTCGCCCTGCAGAAAGCCCGTCGCGCCGGGCCGTACGATCCCCGCGTCCCGGACGACGGACTCCTCCGCCGGAATCACCAGCTCCGCCGGCAGATCCCCCTCGGCGGCGTACGCCAGGCCCGCGCCCACCGGCGTCAGCGAGATGAGTGCCGCGGTCGCCGCGGCGAGCGAGAGCGCGCTGGTGCGCCGCTTCCCCCACCCTGTCTTCATTTGGTGACCCCTCCCCAGAAGTCCAAAGTCGAACGAGGGTAGCAGCGGCTTCGAACTCGTTCAAAACGACAAAAAGGGTGGCGCCCGCCGAAGCGGACACCACCCTTTTCGACGTCAGACCTCTACTGCACGACCGTGATCCGGTTCGCCGACGGCACCTGCAGCGGCGCCGAGGCCGAGGAGTGCGCCGCGAGGTAGGCGTTGAAGACGTCCAGGTCCGAGGCGCCGACCAGCTTGTTGGTGCCGGTCGCCAGCGCCGCGAAGCCGTCGCCGCCGCCCGCGAGGAACTCGTTCATCGCGACGCGGTAGGTCTTCGCCGGGTCGATCGGCTGGCCGTTCAGCTTGATGCTGCCGTCGACGACGCGGTCCGCGCCCGTCTTCGTCATGTCCAGCGTGTAGGTGAGGCCCTTCGAGACCTGAAGGATCTTCACCGAGTTCAGGTTCGAGCCGCTGACCTGCTGCTTCAGCGCCGTGATCAGGTTCGCGCCGGACAGGTCGACGACGTTCATCATGTTGGTGAACGGCTGCACGGTGAAGGACTCGCCGTAGGTCACCACGCCGTCGCCCTCGGCGCCGGACTGCTTGTAGACCAGGTCGGCGCGGATGCCGCCCGGGTTCATCAGCGCCAGCTGGGCGCCGCCCTTGTCGGCCGGGGCCAGGCCCTCCAGCTGCGCGTCGGCGATCAGGTCGCCGAGCGGCTTCTCGAACGCCGTGGAGCCGCGGCCGTTGATGTCGGCGGCGATGTAGCCCTGCGGACGGTTGGCGATCGGGGCCGCCAGCTCCTTCCAGTCGGCGATCAGCCCGCTGATGTCCTCCGCCTTCGGGACGTCACGCGTGACGACGTGGTTGGCCGAGGCCACCGCCGTCCGCACGATGTCCTTGGTGCGGCGGTCGTAGGTCAGCGTGGTGTCCGTGTAGAGCTTGCCGAACGAGGACGCCGAGGTGACCAGGCGCGGCTTGCCGGACGGGTCCGGGATGCTGCACACGTAGGCCTGGTGGGTGTGGCCGGTGATCAGCGCGTCGACCTGCGGCGAGACGTTCTTCGCGATGTCGACGATCGCGCCGGAGACGCCCTCGCCGTCACCGTCGCCGTCACCGTCGCAGTTGTAGTTGTACGCGGACGAGGCCGGCATGCCGCCCTCGTGGACCAGGGCGACGATGGACTTGACGCCCTGGCGCTCCAGGATCTTCGTGTACTTGTTGATCGTCTCGACCTCGTCGCCGAACTTCAGGCCCTTGACGCCCTCGGCGGTGACGACGTTCGGGGTGCCCTCCAGGGTCACGCCGATGAAGCCGATCCGGACCCCGTCCTTCTCCCAGACGAAGGTCGGGTCGAGCAGCGGCTTGCCGGTCTTCTCGTTCGTCACGTTGGCCGCGAGGTACGGGAAGTCGGCGCCGTCGAAGGGCGCGAAGCCCTTCTCCGCGCCGTAACAGCCGGCGACCGGGTGACAGCCGCCGTTCTGCATGCGGGCCAGCTCCACGGCGCCCTCGTCGAACTCGTGGTTGCCCACCGAGGTGACGTCGAGGTCGAGCGCGTTGAGCGCGTGGATCGTCGGCTCGTCGTGGAAGAGGCCCGACAGGAGCGGCGAGGCGCCGACCATGTCACCGGCCGCGGCCGTGATGGAGTAACGATTCCCCTCGCGGGCCTGGCGCAGGTGCGTGGCCAGGTACTCGACACCGCCCGCGTCGATCTTCTCGGTGGTGCCGTCCGGCTTGACCCGGGTGACCTGGCCGGAGGAACCGGCCGGCGGCTCCAGGTTGCCGTGCAGGTCGTTGAAGGAGAGCAGCTGGACGTCGACCATCCGCCCCCAGCCCTTGCCGTTGGTGCTGTACGAGGCACCCGTGGCGTCCACGTCGTCCTGCGACGCTCCGGCCGGCATCGCGGCGACGAGCGCCCCGATCGTGGCAAGGCCCGCCCCGGCGACGAGGATCCGCCGCCCCGCCCTGTTCTTCTTCCTGGCTGCCATCGTGCTTGTCTCTCCCCTTCGCCGCATGGCCGGTCCAGCGCAGCCTAGAGTCAACGCGCGTAGCGCAACAGGGGTTGGCCGGTTACGAGCTGGTTGCCTTTGTCCTCCCGCGAGGCGGCACCTGCCCGCCGTAGGCTCGTACTCATGACTTCCGACGCGGCGCCGGCCCTCGAACCCGGACGGCAGATCACCAGTTACGAAGAACTGAGCCCCGAACAGGTCCAGGACGTGCTCGACCTGCTGGAGGCCGCCGACCGCGCCGACGGCGTGCACGCCGTGTCGGAGCAGGGGCGGCTGTATCTGCGCCACGGCCGGCGCGAGGGCGTCCGCCACTTCCTCCTCACGGTCGGCTCCCACCTCTACGGCTACGCCCAGCTGGAGGAGACGGACCCGGTCGAGGCCCCGGCGGCCGAGCTCGTCGTGCACCCCTCGCACCGCGGCCGCGGCCACGGCCGGGCGCTCGGCACCGCCCTGCTCGACGCCTCCGGCAAGCGGCTGCGGGTCTGGGCGCACGGCGGAAAGTCGGCCGCCCGGCACCTGGCCCAGGTCCTGGGCCTCACCCTGTTCCGCGAACTGCGCCAGCTGCGCCGTCCGTTGTCGCCGCTCGACATCCCGGACCCGACGCCGCCCGCGGACGTCGTGATCCGGACGTTCGTGCCCGGCCAGGACGACAGCGCCTGGCTCGCGGTCAACGCGGCCGCCTTCGCCCACCACCCCGAGCAGGGCTCGCTGACCCAGCGGGACCTGGACGACCGGATGGCGGAGCCGTGGTTCGACCCGAAGGGCTTCTTCCTGGCGGAGAAGGACGGCAGGCTCGTCGGCTTCCACTGGACGAAGGTGCACGCCGAGGAGCAGCTGGGCGAGGTGTACGTGGTCGGCGTGCTGCCCGACGCCCAGGGCGGCGGCCTCGGCAAGGTGCTGACCGCGATCGGCCTGCGGCACCTGGCGGCCCAGACGCTGCCCACGGCGATGCTGTACGTGGACGCGGACAACACGGCGGCGGTCCGGGTGTACGAGGGGCTCGGCTTCCGGACCCACGAGGTGGACCTGATGTACCGCACGGAGTCGTAAGGGACCTCGCGAAGGGGGCGGTTGACACCGCCCCCTTCTTTCCACCACCCTTTCACTACTTGATTAGTGAAAGGGTGGTGGAAGGCTCAGGTGCTCTCGTACCGCATCGACCGGCGCAGCGGGGTCGCCACCTACCTCCAGATCGTCCAGCAGACGAAACAGGCCCTCCGCATGGGCCTGCTGGAGCCCGGCGACCGGCTGCCCACGGCCCGCGAGGTCGTCGAGGCCACGGCGATCAACCCCAACACGGTCCTCAAGGCCTACCGCGAACTCGAGCGCGAAGGTCTCGTCGAGGCCCGCCGCGGCCTCGGCACCTTCGTCCGCGCCACCCTCGGCACCGGCCCCGCCGACTCGCCGCTGCGCGGCGAACTCGCCGACTGGACCCGCCGGGCCCGCGAGGAGGGCCTCGGCCGGGAGGACGTGGCCGCGCTCTTCACCTCCGTACTGGACACGTTCTTCAAGGGGGACGACGCATGACCACCACCACGGCGCTGGAGGCCGAGCGCCTCGGCGTACGGTACGCGGGACGCGCCCGGCCCTGGGCCCTGCGCGACTGCTCCTTCGCCCTCCCCACCGGCCGCGTCTGCGCCCTCGTCGGCCCCAACGGCGCCGGCAAGTCCACCCTCCTCGCCCTCGCCGCCGGCCTCCTCCGGCCGACCGAGGGGACGCTCCAGGCGCCGCCGCGCGAGCACCTCGCCTACGTCGCCCAGGACAAGCCGCTGCACCCCCGGCTCACCGTCGCCGACACCCTGCGCATGGGCCGCGAGCTCAACCCCGGCCGCTGGGACGAGGCCGCCGCCCGCGCGGTCCTCGCCGACCAGCTCGACCCCCGCACCCTCGTCCGCGAACTCTCCGGCGGCCGGCGCACCCGCGTCGCCCTCGCCCTCGCGCTCGGCAAGCGCCCCGAACTCCTGCTCCTGGACGAGCCGATGGCCGACCTCGACCCGCTCGCCCGCCACCAGCTGATGGGCCTGCTCATGGCCGACGCCGCCGAACGCGGCACCACCGTCGTCATGTCCTCGCACATCCTCACCGAGCTGGAGGGCTCCTGCGACCACCTCCTCCTGCTCGTCGGCGGCCGGATCCGCCTCGCCGGCGCCGTCGACGACCTGCTCGCCGCCCACACCCTGCTCACCGGCCCGGTCGCCGACCTCGCCCCGCACTCGGTGATTCACGCGCGCACGACCGGCCGCCAGCTCACCGCCCTGGTGCGCCGCGAGGGCCCCGTCGAAGGCCCGTGGCAGGCCACCGACCCCTCGCTCGAAGACCTCCTCCTCGCCCACCTCCGCACCGCCGAAGGAGCCGCCCCGTGAGCAGCCTCGCCCTGACGGGCTCGTACTGGGTGACGGTCCGCCAGTACCGCCGCGCCCTGCGGCTGGTGGCCGGCGGCGTCGTCCTCGCCCTCGCCGTGATCGGCGGCCTGCGGCTCTGGGACGCCCGGACCCCCGACGTACACCTGGCGGACGGCTCCTGGGCCCCCGCCGACGAGAGCCACGGCTACGAGACACTGCGCATCGCCATGGAGTACGCCGGCACGGGCATGATCCTCCTGCCGCTCCTCGTCGGCGCCTTCGTGGCCGGCCCCCTGGTCGCCCGCGAGTTCGAGACCGGCACCTACCGGCTCGCCCTCACCCAGTCGGTCCGCCCGGCGGCCTGGCTGCGCGCCAAGGTCGTCACCGCCGGCGTCACCGCCCTCGCGGCCACCCTCGCCCTCGTCGGCGTCTACCGGCTCGGCTGGGACCGGGTCTCCGGCACCTACCCGTTCGCCTGGGGCGACCGCGGCACCTACGAGGGAACCGGGATCGTGCTCGTCGGCTACGTCCTCGCCGCCGTCGCCGTCGGCGCCCTCGTCGGCCAGCTCGTCCGGCGCACCCTCGTCGCCATGTCGGTCACCGGCCTCGTCATGGGCCTGCTCCTGTCCGTCCTCGGCAGCCTGCGCTGGAGCCTGCTCGGCGTCGAGACGATCACCGGCCCCGTCGGCAGGGACGCCCACCCGCTCGCACCGCCCGGCTCCTGGCTCATGACGGACACCGGGATGCTCGACGCCCACGGCAACCGCCTCCCCGGAACGACCTGCTTCGCCCGCACCCGGCACCTCACCGACTGCCCGCCCGACCTGGGCGTCACCGGCCGGTACCTGGACTACCACCCCCGGTCGCACTTCTGGCCCACCCAGCTCATCGAGACCGGCATCCTCCTCGCCCTCGCCGCCCTCGTCCTCTTCGCCGCCTTCCGCGTCCTGCGCGCCCGGCATCCGTAGCGCCGTCACGGGGACCGGGGGCGGGCCCGCGCGGCCCCGCCCCCGATTCCCGCACGTCACGTCCCCGTTACCAACCATTCAGACGCGCTTGCGACGCTCACGCAATGAAGCGCTCCGTGCCCGCGCCCGACCGGGCTCTCTCCCAGGGGAGACTTCCCAAAGGGAGACTCCCCTCGCCCACGGCCCGCTCCGACGCGCCCGACCACCCGTTCGCGCGGAAGAATAGGGCCATGAAGCAGCAGCCCGCCGAGGTCCCGGTCCAGTCGTCCACCACGACGGCCCCCCAGCCTTCCCTGGGGTCCATAGCCGCCCACCGCCCCCACGCCGTCAACGGCGGGGTGATCAGCGATCTCGAACCCGACCTGGACGCCGATCTCGACGCGTACGAGGACGACGAGAGCGCCGGAGAGCTCCCCCAGGGCCGCTTCCTCGACCGGGAGCGCAGCTGGCTCGCCTTCAACGAGCGGGTCCTGGAGCTCGCCGAGGACCCCACCACGCCCCTCCTGGAGCGGGCGAACTTCCTCGCGATCTTCGCGTCGAACCTGGACGAGTTCTTCATGGTCCGCGTGGCCGGCCTCAAGCGCCGCATCGCCACCGGCGTCGCCACCCGCTCGGCCTCCGGGCTGCAGCCCCGCGAGGTGCTGGACCTCATCTGGACCCGCTCGCGCGAACTCATGGCCCGGCACGCCGCCTGCTTCCAGCAGGACGTCGCCCCCGCACTCGCCGACGAGGGCATCCACCTCATCCGCTGGCCCGAGCTCACCGAGAAGGAGCAGGCCCGCCTCTTCACCCTGTTCCGGCAGCGGATCTTCCCCGTGCTGACCCCGCTGGCCGTCGACCCGGCGCACCCCTTCCCGTACATCTCCGGGCTCTCCCTGAACCTGGCCGTCGTCGTCCGCAACCCGGTCAGCGGCCACCGCCACTTCGCCCGCGTCAAGGTCCCGCCGCTGCTCTCCCGCTTCCTGGAGGCCTCCCCCGAGCGCTACGTCCCCCTCGAGGACGTCATCGCCGCCCACCTGGAGGAGCTCTTCCCCGGCATGGAGGTGCTCGCCCACCACATGTTCCGGGTCACCCGGAACGAGGACCTGGAGGTCGAGGAGGACGACGCCGAGAACCTGCTCCAGGCCCTGGAGAAGGAGCTCATGCGGCGCCGCTTCGGCCCGCCGGTGCGCCTGGAGGTCGAGGAGTCCATCGACCCGTACGTGCTCGACCTGCTCGTCCGCGAGCTGAAGATCTCCGACTCCGAGGTCTACCCGCTGCCCGGCCCGCTCGACCTCACCGGACTCTTCGGCATCGCGTCCCTGGACCGGCCCGAACTGAAGTTCCCCAAGTTCGTCGCCGGCACCCACCGCGACCTCGCCGAGGTCGAGTCCGCCTCCGCGCCCGACATCTTCGCCGCCGTGCGCGAGCGGGACGTCCTGCTGCACCACCCGTACGACTCCTTCTCCACCTCCGTCCAGGCCTTCCTGGAGCAGGCGGCGGCCGACCCCGACGTCCTCGCGATCAAGCAGACGCTGTACCGCACCTCCGGCGACTCCCCGATAGTCGACGCCCTCATCGACGCCGCCGAGTCCGGCAAGCAGGTCCTCGTCCTCGTCGAGATCAAGGCCCGCTTCGACGAGCAGGCCAACATCAAGTGGGCCCGCAAGCTCGAGGAGTCCGGCTGCCACGTGGTCTACGGCCTGGTCGGCCTCAAGACCCACTGCAAGCTGTCGCTCGTCGTCCGCCAGGAGGGCGAGACGCTGCGCCGCTACTCGCACGTCGGCACCGGCAACTACCACCCCAAGACCGCCCGCCTCTACGAGGACCTCGGCCTGCTCACCGCCGACCCCCAGGTCGGCGCCGACCTCTCCGACCTGTTCAACCGGCTCTCCGGCTACTCCCGCCGCGAGACCTACCGGCGCCTGCTCACCGCCCCCAAGTCGCTCCGCGACGGCCTGGTCTCCCGCGTCAACAAGGAGATCGCCCACCACCGCGCCGGCCGGCCCGCGTACGTCAAGATCAAGGTCAACTCGATGGTCGACGAGGCCGTCATCGACGCCTGCTACCGGGCCTCCCAGGCCGGCGTCCCCGTCGACATCTGGGTCCGCGGCATCTGCGCCGTACGCCCCGGCGTCGAAGGCCTCTCGGAGAACATCCGGGTGCGCTCGATCCTCGGCCGCTTCCTGGAGCACTCCCGGATCTTCGCCTTCGGCAACGGCGGCGAACCCGAAGTCTGGCTCGGCAGCGCCGACATGATGCACCGCAACCTGGACCGCCGCATCGAGGCCCTGGTCCGGGTCGCCGACCCCGCCCACCGGGCCGCCCTCACCCGGCTCCTGGAAACGGGCATGTCCGACACCACCTCCTCCTGGCACCTCGGCCCGGACGGGAACTGGACGCGGCACGCGACCGACCCCGAGGGCCAGCCGCTGCGGCACGTCCAGGAGATGCTCATCGACGCGCGGAGGCGCCGGCGTGCACAACCCTGACATCACCTCGGAGCTCCCGCCGGGCCCCGCCCCGGACGCCCCGCCCGGACTCCGCCCCGAGGCCTGCCCAGGACCCCACCCCGAGGCCCGGCCCGGCCACCGCGCCGAGGTCCCGGCCGAGCTCTCGGCGGGCCAGGTCCTCGCCCCCTACCTGCACGCCCGGGCCGCGGACTTCCTCCGCGGCCTGCGGCTGCACACCGAGAGCGGCGCCGACACGGCCGGCGCCGAGACGGCCGCCCGCACCCTGCGGGCGGCCGCCCGCCGGATCGGCGGCACCCTCCACACCTTCCGGCCGCTCCTCGACCCGGCCTGGGCCGACCAACTGCGCACCGAACTGGCCTGGCTCTCCGGCACCCTCGCCCTGGAGCACGCCTGCACCGCCCGGCTCGTCCGCCTGATGGACGCGCTGTCCCGCCTCTCGAACACCGAGAGCGGCCCCGTACCGGCCGCCCGCGGCACCGAGAGCAGCCGCGGCCTGGCCGTCGGCGCCGCCCGCGCCGGCGCGCTCCTCGACCGCCAGCTCACCCTCGCCCGCACCCGCGCCCACTCCGCCGCCCTCCAGGCCCTGGGCTCCTCCCGCTTCCACGCGGTCGCCGACGCCGTCGCCCTGCTCGCCTCCGAGGTCCCGCTCGGCCCGGCCGGCTCCGCCCGCGCCGTCGACGTCCTGGACGCCCCCGCCACGGCCGTGGAACACCGGCTCCTCGACGCGGTGGCCGCCCTCCCGCTGACCCGCGCGGCCCACCCGTACAACGCCGACGCCCTCGCCCTGGCCGCCGGCGAGGCCCAGGACGCCCCCTGGCACCAGACCCGCGGCCTGCTCCGCCTCCACCGCTACGCCGCAGAGGTGCTCCACGGCGACGCCGACCCGGACCCGGTCCTCTACGAGGCCGGCCGGGCGCTCGACCGGCACCGGGACGCCGCCGAGGCCGCGGCCGCCGCCGCCACGGCCGCCCGCACCCCGCGCATCGCCCCGGCCACCGCCTACGCCCTCGGCGTCCTCCACGCCGACCAGCGCCACGAGGTGGAAGCCGCCCGCTTCGCCTTCCAACACGCCTGGTCCCGCGCCACGGCCCCGGTCTCATGACCACCCCCACCCCCGTCCTGGCCGCGGGCGCCGTCCTGTGGCGCCCGGCGGCCTCGGGGGAGGGCGTCGAGATCGCCCTCGTCCACAGGCCGAAATACGATGATTGGTCCCATCCGAAAGGGAAGCTGAAGAGCGGGGAGACGGCGGAGGAGTGCGCCCTGCGCGAGATCCTGGAGGAGACGGGCCAGGCCTGCTCGCTGGGCGCCCGCCTCCCCACCGCCCGGTACCTGGCCCACGGCCGCCCGAAGGAGGTCACCTACTGGGCGGCCCGGGCCCTCGGTGGCGTCTTCACCCCTGATCACGAGGTCGACGCGCTCGTCTGGCTGCCCCCGGCCGAGGCCCGCGAGCGCCTCACCCAGCCCCGGGACCGCGAGCTCCTGGACGCCCTCCTGACGGCGACGGCGCACTAGCCGCCCCCCGGCCGGGGTGCGCGGGCGCTCCCGGCGCCCCCGCCCGAGCGGCGCCCGGAGACGCACCCCACCTTTCGGCACGGTTCACTTCCCGTTCACTCTCCCCCGTCGACGGCTTCACCTGATCTGCCTAATTTCGGTCGTGCACGGTGCGCGTCACAGCAGCGCACCGAACACCCCGACACGCGCCGCCGTAGAACGTTCAGGACAGCAAGGTCCACGGCAAGGCGGCTTCTGGAAGGAACACCCGAAAGTGAAGCTTTCGCGCAAGAACGGGCTTCGCGCCTCCGCGATCGGTGCCCTCGTCGTCTCCGGCGCGCTCGTCCTCTCGGCGTGTGGTTCGGACAACAACAACGAGCCCACCAAGGACGGCGGCAAGACGTCCGCCGCCGCGTCGAACATCAAGTGCGACGGCGCCAAGGGCCAGCTGCTCGCCGCCGGTTCCAGCGCGCAGAAGAACGCGATGGACCTGTGGGTCAAGAACTTCCAGGCCGCCTGCTCCGGCGTCGAGGTGAACTACCAGGCCATCGGCTCCGGCGGTGGCATCACCAAGTTCAACCAGGGCCAGGTCGCCCTGGCCGGCTCCGACTCCGCCCTCAAGGACGAAGAGGTCGCCGAGTCGCAGAAGATCTGCAAGGGCGGCAAGGGCATCAACCTGCCGATGGTCGGCGGCCCCATCGCCATCGGCTACAAGCTGGAGGGCGTGGACAACCTGGTCCTGGACGCCCCCACCCTGGCCAAGATCTTCGACACGAAGATCACCAAGTGGAACGACCCGGCGATCGCCAAGCTGAACCCGGGCGCCAAGCTCCCCGACTCCACCATCCAGGCCTTCCACCGCTCGGACGAGTCGGGCACCACCCAGAACCTGGGCAAGTACCTCTCCGCCACGGCCGCCGCCGACTGGAAGTACGACCCGAAGACGAAGTCGTGGCCCGCCCCGGGCGGCCAGGCCGCCAACGGCTCCTCCGGCGTCGCCACCGCGGTCAAGGACGCCGAGGGCTCCATCGGCTACTTCGAGCTGTCCTACGCGACCGCCAACAAGATCTCCACGGTCAGCATCAACACCGGTGCCGCCGCCCCGGTCGCCGCGACCACGGAGAACGCCTCCAAGGCCATCGCCGCCGCCAAGATCAAGGGCACCGGCTCCGACCTGGCGCTGTCCCTCGACTACACGACCAAGGCCGAGGGCGCCTACCCGCTCACCCTGGTCACCTACGAGATCGCCTGCGACAAGGGCAACAAGGCGGACACCCTGCCGACCCTGAAGGCCTTCCTGAACTACACCGCCAGCGAGGAGGGCCAGAAGGTCCTCTCCGACGCCGGCTACGCCCCGCTCCCGGCCGAGATCGCCGCCAAGGTGCGCGAGATCGTCCCGACCCTGTCCTGACCCCCGGCCGGGGACGGCCCCTCGCCTCCCGTAGGGGGGCCGTCCCCGGCATCCGGTGCACCGCCGCCAGGAGCCCGTACGCAGCCCGTACCGGCCCCGCAGACCGGAGAAATCAGATGGCTTCGACAACACCCGACATACGAGGGAGCCGGCGCGCCAAGAGCGCGGCCCGCCCCGGGGACCGCGTCTTCAGCGGTCTGTCCCGCGGCTCCGGCATCACCCTGCTCGTGATCATGGCCGCGATCGCGGTCTTCCTCACCTACCGCGCCGTCCTCGCGATCTCGGACGACAGCACGAACTTCTTCACCACCTTCGAGTGGAACCCGGCGGGCAACCCGCCGGTCTTCGGCATCGCCGTCCTCGCCTTCGGCACGGTCGTCTCGTCGATCATCGCCATGGTCATCGCCGTGCCGGTCGCCATCGGCATCGCGCTGTTCATCTCGCACTACGCGCCGCGCAGGCTGGCCAAGCCGCTCGCGTACGTGGTCGACCTGCTCGCCGCCGTGCCCAGCATCATCTACGGCCTCTGGGGCGCGATCTTCCTCGTCCCGTACCTGGACGGCCTCAACAAGTGGCTCGACCAGTACCTGGGCTGGACGTACATCTTCGACAAGTCCAGCGACGGCGTCGCCCGCAACATGTTCACCGTCGGCATCCTGCTGGCGATCATGATCCTCCCGATCATCACCAACGTGACCCGCGAGGTCTTCCTCCAGGTCCCGCGGATGCACGAGGAGGCGGCGCTCGCCCTCGGTGCCACGCGCTGGGAGGTCATCCGCATGTCGGTGCTGCCCTTCGGCCGCTCCGGCATCATCTCCGCCTCGATGCTCGGGCTGGGCCGCGCCCTCGGTGAGACGATGGCCGTAGCCGTCGTCCTCTCCCCCAGCTTCGTGCTCTCGGGCCACCTGCTCGACCCGGGCGGCGGCACCTTCGCCCAGAACATCGCCGCGAAGTTCAACGAGGCCAACGAGTTCGGCCGGGACGCGCTGATCGCCTCCGGTCTCGTGCTCTTCGTCATCACCCTGCTGGTCAACGGCGCCGCTCGCATGATCATCGCGCGGCGGAAGGAATACTCGGGGGCGAACGCATGAGCCACGCCATCCAGGAACGGCCCGTCTCCGTGACCCCTCGCCGCTCGCTCTCCCACGCCCGCCTCCCGCGCTGGACCCCGGCCGCCGTCGCCGTCGGCTCGATCGCCGCGGGCTGCGGCCTCGGTCTCGCGGCCGGCTGGCACAGCAAGGTCCAGTGGGGCCTCGTCTCCGCCCTGGTCTTCGTGCTCGCCACCTACGCGATCACCACCAAGGTCGAGGGCTCCCGCCAGGCCAAGGACCGCGTCGCGACCAGCCTGATCTGGGTCAGCTTCGTCCTCGCCGTCGTGCCGCTGCTCTCCCTCGCCTGGGTGACGATCAGCAAGGGCCTGGAGGTGCTCGACGGCTACTTCCTCAGCCACTCGATGAACGGCGTCCTCGACGCCGAGGCCGGCGGCGGTGTCTACCACGCGCTGCTCGGCACCATCGAGCAGGTCGCCATCGCGACCCTGATCGCCGCGCCGATCGGCCTGCTCACCGCGGTCTACCTGGTCGAGTACGGACACGGGAAGCTCGCCAGGGCCGTCACCTTCTTCGTCGACGTCATGACGGGCATCCCGTCGATCGTCGCGGGCCTGTTCATCCTCGCCACGTGGAACCTGATGCTGGGCTTCGGGCCCTCCGGATTCGCCGGCGCGATGGCCCTCGCGATCCTGATGATGCCGGTCGTGGTCCGCTCCACCGAGGAGATGCTGAAGCTCGTCCCGAACGAGCTGCGCGAGGCCTCCCTCGCCCTCGGCGTCCCCAAGTGGCGCACCATCCTGAAGGTGGTCCTGCCCACCGCGATCGGCGGCATCACCACGGGCGTCATGCTCGCGGTCGCCCGCATCACCGGCGAGACGGCTCCCGTCCTCCTCCTCGTGTTCGGTACGAAGCTCATCAACCCGAACCCCTTCGAAGGCGCCCAGTCCTCCCTGCCGCTCTACGTGTACGAGCAGTACGCGGTCGGCACCGACGCCGCCGTGGCCCGCGCCTGGGCCGCCGCGCTCGTCCTGATCGCCTTCGTCATGATCCTCAACCTGGTGGCCCGCGGCATCGCCCGCTGGAAGGCCCCGAAGACCGGCCGCTGACCGCGGCACTCTGGATGTGAACTGATATGGCCAAGCGAATCGACGTCAGCGGCCTCTCCGCCTACTACGGCAACCACAAGGCGATCGACGACATCTCCATGACCGTCGAACCCCGCTCCGTGACGGCCTTCATCGGCCCCTCCGGCTGCGGCAAGTCCACCTTCCTGCGCACCCTGAACCGCATGCACGAGGTCACCCCCGGCGGCCGCGTCGAGGGCAAGGTGATGCTGGACGACGAGAACCTGTACGGCGCCGGGGTCGACCCGGTCGCGGTGCGGCGCACCGTCGGCATGGTGTTCCAGCGTCCGAACCCGTTCCCCACCATGTCGATCTTCGACAACGTGGCGGCGGGCCTGCGCCTGAACGGCAAGTACCGCAAGTCCGAGCTCAACGACGTCGTCGAGCGCTCCCTCAAGGGCGCCAACCTCTGGAACGAGGTCAAGGACCGCCTGAACAAGCCGGGCTCCGGCCTCTCCGGCGGTCAGCAGCAGCGCCTGTGCATCGCCCGCGCCATCGCGGTGGAGCCGGACGTGCTGCTGATGGACGAGCCCTGCTCGGCCCTCGACCCGATCTCGACGCTGGCGATCGAGGACCTGATCGGCGAGCTGAAGGAGCGCTTCACGATCGTCATCGTGACGCACAACATGCAGCAGGCCGCCCGCGTCTCGGACCGCACCGCCTTCTTCAACCTGGCGGCGGTGGGCCAGCCCGGCAAGCTGATCGAGCTGGACGACACCGAGCGCATCTTCTCCAACCCGAGCGTCCAGGCGACCGAGGACTACATCTCCGGCCGCTTCGGATAACCGCGTTCCGCGGTGCTGCATGGCGGTGCCACCGCAGAACGACCAGGGCCCGGCTCCCCCACAGGGGAGCCGGGCCCAACCACGTTCCGGGACGGTTACCCGAACAGGAGCTGTACGACGTAGAAGCTGACCGCCGCCACGATCGCCGCCGCCGGCATCGTGATGAACCAGCCGAGGACGATGTTCTTGGCGACGCCCCAGCGGACCGCGTTCACCCGCTTCGTGGCGCCCACACCCATGATCGCCGAGGTGATGACGTGGGTCGTGGAGATCGGCGCCTTGAAGATGAAGGCGGTGACGAACATGATCGACGCGCCCGTCGTCTCCGCGGCGAAGCCCTGCGGCGGGTCCAGCTCGATGATCTTGCGGCCGAGGGTCCGCATGATCCGCCAGCCGCCCGCGTACGTGCCCAGCGAGAGCATCACGGCACAGGCGATCTTCACCCACACCGGGATGGGGGCGTCGGCGCTCTGGACGTCGGCGATGACCAGGGCCATCACCACGATGCCCATGGTCTTCTGCGCGTCCTGGAGACCGTGGCCGAGGGCCATGCCGGCCGCCGAGACGGTCTGCGCGATGCGGAAGCCGCGCTTGGCCTTGTGCGGATTGGACTTGCGGAAGATCCACATGATCGAGGCCATCACCAGGTAACCGGCGATGAGACCGACGACCGGCGAGAGGAACATCGGGATGACGACCTTCTCGAGGACGCCCGACCAGATGACCTCGGTGCCACCCGCGAGCGCCGCGCCCACCATGCCGCCGAACAGGGCGTGCGAGGAGGACGACGGAAGACCGAAGTACCAGGTGACCAGGTTCCAGACGATCGCGCCGACGAGCGCGGCGAAGAGGATGCCCATCCCCTTGTCGCCGGTGGGCGTCTCGATGAGGCCCTTGCTGACGGTGTGCGCGACCCCCTGGCCGAGGAAGGCGCCGGCGAGGTTCATGACGGCGGCCATCGCGAGCGCGGCCCGGGGGGTCAGCGCCCGGGTCGACACCGAGGTGGCGATGGCGTTCGCCGAGTCGTGGAATCCGTTCGTATACGTGAAGCCGAGCGCGACACCGATGGTCACGATCAGAGCGAAGGTGTCCACGAAGCCTCAGGACTCCTTGACCGCGATGGTCTCCACCGTGTTCGCCACGTGCTCGAAGGCGTCGGCCGCCTCTTCCAGCACATCCACGACCTGCTTGAGCTTCAGCACCTCGATGGCGTCGTACTTGCCGTTGAAGAGGTGGGCGAGCAGCTTGCGGTGGATCTGGTCGGCCTGGTTCTCGAGCCGGTTGACCTCGATCCAGTACTCGGTGAGGTTGGACATGGTCCGCAGGTTGGGCATCGCCTCGGCGGTGAGCTCGGCGGCCCGGGCGAGCACCTCGATCTGCTGCTCGACGCCCTTGGGCAGTTCCTCGATGTTGTAGAGGACGACCAGATCGACGGCCTCCTCCATGAAGTCCATGATGTCGTCGAGGGAGGAGGCGAGGGAGTAGATGTCCTCGCGGTCGAACGGCGTGATGAAGGAGGAGTTCAGCTGGTGGAAGATCGCGTGGGTGGCGTCGTCGCCGGCGTGTTCCGCTGCCCGCATCCGCTCCGCGATCTCGGCCCGGGCGGAGGCGTCCGCGCCGAGCAGTTCCATCAGGAGCTTCGCGCCCGTGACGATGTTGTCCGCGGACGCGGCGAACATGTCGTAGAAGCTCGTCTCCCTGGGGGTCAGACGAAATCGCACGTGGGGTCCTCGGGGTGCTGGGTTTCGGTCAGGCTGATGCTAGGCGCATCATCCGGCCACGGCTAACCGGCGTCCTCTCAGTGTCGCCCATCAGGCACAGTGATCTGCACGGGCCCCCGCCCCGATTCGCGGGGATCGGTACCATATACCCACGAGGGGTATGCACACCCTTTATGGACAACGGGAGGACGCGATGACGACCACCGAGGCTGACCAGCTCACCCCCGAGAACACGGTCGAGCCGGCGGCGGCCGGCCCCGCCCCCGCCACCGCGCACGACCACGGCGTGCACGGCTACCACAAGCAGAAGGACGAGCACCTCAAGCGGCTCCGCCGGATCGAGGGCCAGATCCGCGGCCTGCAGCGCATGGTCGACGAGGACGTCTACTGCATCGACATCCTGACCCAGGTCTCCGCCTCCACGAAGGCGCTGCAGTCCTTCGCCCTCCAGCTCCTGGAGGAGCACCTGCGGCACTGCGTGGCCGACGCGGCGACCAAGGGCGGCGACGAGATCGAGGCGAAGGTCGAGGAGGCCACGAAGGCCATCGCCCGGATGATGCGCACCTGAGTCGTCAGCGGGAGCCGGCGCCGACCCGGAGCACCTCGTCGATGCGGTCGGCACTCAGCCGCTCCCCGTCGGCCGTCGAGGCCGCGATGATCAGCTCCCCGCACAGTTCGATCTCGGCCAGGGCGATGCACTCGGGGTCGCCGGGCGCGGTCGCGGTACCGGGCGGCGGAGCCATGCCATTCACCTCTTCCTGCCGACGTCGGTCCCCCGGCGTTCGGTCTCCCAGCGTAGGGAGCGGCGCACGGAGCGCACATGACACGTCCGGACCATTTGCCCATGACTCGCAAGAGGGGATCAGGCCGTGATCCGCGGGCTTCGCTCCTCGGGGATCAGGCCTTGATCCTCCCGGCGTAGATGTCCGCCCGGTCCGGCAGCGTGACGCTGACCCGCGCACCGAAGGCGTACAGCAGGGTGGTCGAGGCGACCGCGACCGTACGGCCCTGGTTGCTGAAGCTGAACTGGTGGCGGACCTTCCGCAGCCGCCCCTCCCGGTCGAGATACGCGTCGAAGGGCACGGCGTCGGTGGTGAACCCTTTCGCCGCGGCGGCGAGCGCGCCGCGCACCTGCGGCGAGGCCAGCCGGGCGGCCTCCGCGAGGTCCGCGGTCCCCCGGTAGTGACGCACCTTCACGCCCGCGAGGTCGACCTCCCCCACGTACGTCACCGCACGCGCGCCGCGCAGCAGCTCGGCGGCGGCGGCCGGATCGGTGGCCCCGCCGGTGACCAGGTTGCCGTCGTCGAGGGCGGTGGTGTCCACCCGTACCCACTTGTCGGCGGGAACGCCGGCGCCCCGGTTCTTCATGTAGAGCGCGCCGGGGGCGAGCAGCTCGGTGATCGGCCGGTGCTCGCTCTCTCCGGCGGCGTCCTTGGGCAGCACCACCTGGAGGCTTCCGGTGCGCCGGCGGAAGTCGTACGTGCCCTCGCCCCGGATGGTGACGCGGGTGCCGCCCGAGGCCATCTCCATGGCGGTGCTCGCCTTGGACGAGCCGGCCCGGGTGAGCGCCTCGGCCGCGCCGCGCACGGTCCCGGTCGGGTCACCCCCCGGCTCGGCGTCGTCGCCGGGGGCCGCGCAACCGCCGGCCGCGACCGTCCCGATCAGCGCCGCGGCGACCGCCCACGCGCCCCCGCCCGAGCGTCCGCTCCGCTCCACCATCGCCTGCCAACCCCCAAGCCGTAGCGCTGTCTGTCCGGATCCCACCCGACCGGATAACGACGGTCGGGACGGCCCGTCACGCCGCAGTACGGTGGGGGCGTGCATCAGACGGAGACCACGGAGCGCGGGTCGTTCGCGACAGCCCGGTGCAGCTGCGGCTGGACGGGCCCGGCCCGCAGATCACGTGAGCGGGCCCGTACGGACGCGGCGGAACACCTCGCGTCGGCCGGCGCCTAGGGGCTTCTCGGAACGTGGCGCCGTCTGCCCGGAGGGCAGGGCTCGCGGCGCCCGGTGCGAGCGAGCGGGCCACGGGCGCCGATTCGCCGCCCGCTAGGCGGCGAGGTCGCTCTCCCCGGTGCCGAGGCGGGGCTCGGGGACGCCGAGCGTCCCGGCCACGGCGGGCCGTTCGGCGGCGCGCCGCGAGCGCACCAGGCGGGCGCCGCGCGGGGAGTGGGCGACGGCGGAGACGACCCGGGTGAGCAGGGCGAGCGCGAGCGGGGCGAGGAGCAGCGCGACCGCGGTGCCGAGCGCGAGACCGCCGACCACGTCCGTGGGGTAGTGGACGCCCATGTAGACCCGGCAGAAGGCCTCGGCGAGGGCGAGGCCGATGGCGACCAGCCCGAAGCGGCGGTGGGCGACGAAGACACCGACGGCGACGGCCATCGCCATGGTGGCGTGGTCGCTGACGAACGAGTAGTCCGTCTTGCCGGCGACGAGGACCTCCAGCCCCTGGTGGTCGTTGAAGGGTCTGGGCCGTTCGACGAAGCCGCGGATGGGGATGTTGACGAGGAGCGCGATACCGGCCGCGAGCGGCGCCCAGATCAGCCCGGCGACACCCGACACGGAGTCGGTGACGGCGTCGCGCCGGCGGACGCTCCACCAGCAGCCGAGCACGACGAGGCCGAGGCCGAGGACGATGCCGTACTCGCCGACGAACTCCATGACGCGGTCGAACCACGGCGGGGCGGCCTTCGCCAACCCGTTGATGTCGTAGAGCAGGCTGACATCGGGGTTCGAACCGTCCGATGCGAGTCCAGCCATCTGCCGCTGCCCCTTGCTGTCGTGTTGGTGGTGTCCAACCCCCGTGGTCAGAGTGGTCGGATCGGGAAACGATCCAGTCGAGGGCGGCGTTCCGCTCTCCGCCCAAGATCGCTAGGACGTTATCGAAAGGTGACGGGCCGTCGCAGCCCAGGGCCCCCGCCCCACGGACCGTTTCCGGCCACGCGGGCCTACTGCTGCGGAAGGTGGGTGGGCAGCGCCGCCGCCCCGTCCTGGGTGACCCGGGTGGCGCCGAAGTAGTCCGGCGTGTCGATCCGGTCGAAACGGATGACGGCCCCGGTGCGCGGCGCGTCGATCATGTACCCGCCGCCGACGTAGATGCCGACGTGCCGGATGGCCCGCGAGTTGGTCAGGTCGTCGGAGAAGAAGACGAGGTCACCCGGCAGCAGCTCGTCCCGGCCCGGGTGCGGCCCGGCGTTGTACTGGTCGTTGGCGACGCGCGGGAGCTGGATCCCCACCGTGTCGTACGCCGCCTGGGTGAGCCCCGAGCAGTCGAACCGCCCGCCCTGCGCGGCCGTGCCCGTACCGCCCCACAGGTACGGCGTGCCGAGCTTCTGCTGCGCGTAGTAGATCGCCCCCGCCGCCTGCCGGGAGGGCTCGACCCGGCCGACCGGCCGGGCGAAGCTCTTCTCCAGCGAGCGGATGATCCGGACGTAGTTCTGCGTCTCGCTGATCGGGGGCACGCCACCGGACCTGATGACCCGGTAGGCGCCGGCGTTGTAGGCGGCCAGCATGTTGTTCGTCGGGTCCCCGGGCACGTTCTTCACGTACCCGGCGAGCTCGCAGTCGTACGAGGCCGCCGAGGGGATCGCGTCCTTGGGGTCCCAGACGTCCCGGTCACCGTCGCCGTCCCCGTCGATCCCGTGCCCCGCCCAGGTGCCCGGGATGAACTGCGCGATGCCGCGGGCGTTCGCCGGCGAGACGATGGTCGGGTTCCAGCCACTCTCCTGGTACAGCTGCGCGGCCAGCAGCGCGGGGTTGATCGCGGGGCAGAGATTGCCCCACTGCTGCACCAGCCCCTGGTACGCGGCCGGCACGGCGCCCTTGGCGAGCGCGACCGTCCCGTTCCTGCCGTTCCCGGCCCCGCCGACGAGCCCGGCGGCGGCGGAGTACGTCCCGACGACGATGAGGGCGACGAAGCTGAGGCAGACCCCGAACACCCCGCCGGCCACCAGCCACGCGCCGCGCGCCTTACGCACCGTCAACCACCCCTCGGCTCATGGCAGTACGCCCCGCCACGCCAGTCTAGGCGCGGCCCCCCTCGTCGACCCGCGTGACGGCTCCGACGCCGCCCCAAAGGTGCCACAACGACAATCATTGCCCGGAGTCACCCTCCGTGATACACAGAGTGACCATACGCTTCCTCGCATACAAACCGGCCGTACGTCGCAGGTCAAGACGGTCAGATCGGTCAACTGTGCGGGGATCGGGTAAAGAGAGCCGTCAAGCCGTCACACGCGAGCGGTTTCATCAGCGAAGATAGGGTCGACGACCCATGCCATCAGGCAGGGGCGACGAACTACCCAACAGGGGCGGTGAGTTACATGTACCTGGCGGCCGAGAAGGGCGACATCACCACCATCATCGGTGGAATCGCCCCGAACTGGGGGCCTTTCGGGAGCCTGGGCGCCGAGGCCAAGGTCATGATCGAGGTCGTGATGGCCGTGGCCATCCTGCTCTGTCTCGGCATCGCCATCTGGGGAGCCGCGAAGCAGCGCATCGGGGCCACCGCCCTCCGGGACACCTTCAGCGCCGAACAGGGCAAGGGCCTCATCGTGGCGGGCCTGACCGGCGTCTTCATCATCGGGTCTCTGGGGACGCTCTTCACCATCGTGTACGGGATGGCCGTCTAACCCGTTTCTCACCACCGAGGTCGCGTTCCCTGATGTCCAGTCACCACGCCGCGCCCGCGCGGACACCAGCACGGTATTCGTCGTACCCGCGAACGGTTGAGGGAGCGTGCCCGGCATGAGCCTCGGCGACGAGCACGACGGCCAGACCCGTACCCGCCTCCCCGAACCGGCCCCCGGCACCGGCCGCCCCCCGGCCCGGAGCCCCCGCTCCCTGATCGCGGTCGTCGGCGTGGTGGCCCTCCTGGTCGCCGCCATCGCCCTCGCCAACCGCGGCGACGGCACCCCCGACTCCCCGACCGCGGGCGCCGGCCCCGACACCCCCGCGCGGTCCACCTCGACCGCGGCGACGGGCGTCCACCCGGTCCCGGGCAAGAACGGCCAGATCCCGACGGGCTTCGCGAGAGACGAACAGGGGGCGCAGAGCGCGGCGGCGAATTACGCGGTGGCGCTCGTGTCCGCCGACATCCTCAAGCCGGACCGCCGTCCGGACATCGTCCGAGGGCTCTTCACCGGCGACCGGATCGTCGAGATGGAGGGCAAGCTGAACCAGGCCTACAGCAAGGACTTCCTCGGCAAGCTTGGCCTGGACGAACACGGGAACGCCGCCCCGGGGATGACGTACGTGTCGCGTACCGCACCCGTCGGCACCAAGGTGACCCAGTACGGCGAGGACTCGGCGACCGTCGAGGTCTGGTGCACGGGCGTGTTCGGAACGGCCGGCGTCAGCTCGACCAACCCGGTGACGAACGACTGGTTCACGATGACGCTCGCCCTGCGCTGGACCGACGGCGACTGGAAGGTCGACGCCTTCTCCCAGAAGGAGGGGCCCGCACCGGTGAACACCGACCGCACGGCCTCCGACGCCGACGCCATCGCCAGGGCCGTCCAGGAGTTCGGAGGCTTCACCTATGCGCGCTGACTCCCGCACCGTGCGGCGCGTGACGACGGCTCTGGTCGGCGTCCAGACCGTCGCCGTGCTGCTGGCCTCGCGTGCCTACGCGGCGCCTACGCCCACTCCCACGCCCACGCCGACGCCGACGCCGACACCGTCCGCCAAGAGCGAGTGCGACCTGATCGTCGGCCCCGCACGTGACTACTGCGAGAACGGTCAGCCCGGCACCGGCTCGCGTACCCCCGGCCTCAACGACCCCGCCACCGCCCTCGACCCCCTCTCCTCCCTCGCCAACGGCTGCGCCAAGGCCGCCGCCTGGGTCGTCGACACGCTGTCCGGTGCCGTCAAGGAGACCGCGGCCGTCGACTTCACCAACATGCAGTTCCTCGGCCGCTACGCCATCGTCTTCGCCGCCGCCACCTTCCTCACCCTCCTCCTGTGGCTGCTGGCCGTCGCCAAGCGCGCCATCCGCGGCGTCCCCCTCACCACCGCCCTCTCCGAGGCCGTCGGCTTCCTCTGGCTGACCGTGCTCGCCTCCGCCTTCACCCCGCTGATCCTCTACACCGTCGTCAACGCCACCGACGCCGTCACCGAGGTCATCGCCTCCGGCACCGGCCAGCAGACCGACGTCTTCTTCGGCAGCTTCAAGCAGGCCCTGGAGAAGGGCGACAGCATCGGCGGCGGACCGATCATGCTGATCATCGTGTCGCTGGTGACCGTGCTCGCCGCCGGCGTGCTCTACCTGGAGCTCGTGCTGCGCGCCGTGCTGCTCTACGTCGGCGCCCTCCTCGGCGTCGTCGTCTACTCCGGTCTCGTCGACAAGAACATGTGGGGCCACGTCCGCCGCTGGGCCGGGATCATGATCGCGGTGATCCTGGTCAAGCCGGTCATCGTCATCGTGCTCGGCCTCGCCGGCGCCCTGTCCTCCGGCACCGGCCCCGACGCCTTCTCCGCCGTCGTCTCCGGCCTCGCGATCATCCTGCTCGCGATCTTCGCCTCCGCGATGATCTACCGCTTCGTGCCCGGCTTCGGCGACGAGATCGTCGCCTCCCGCAACAACCGCCTGCACCGCGCCGGCGAGAACGCCGCGGCCGCCGTCATCTCCTCCCCCGCCTCCCTCGTCTCCCAGGGCATCAAGACCCACAGCACCCGCGGCGACGGCGGCCAGGGCGGTGGCGGCCAGAGCAGCGCCCCCCGCCCCGCCAACCCCCTCTCCGGCGGCGTCGCCGCCCACAGCAGCCGGGGCTCCTCCGGAGGCGGCTCCTCGGCCACGCCCCCGCCCCGCAGCGCCGCGCCCACCGCGGGCACCCCGCACACCAGCCGTAGCAGCAACAGCAAGAACACAGGAGGTGCAGGGCGTTGACGACCCAGTCCCAGCCGGTCTCGCCCCGACGCACGTATCTCATCGGCCGCGCCCGGCCGAACGCGATCGTCGGCAAGAACCGCGAGACCGGCGAGATCGCGCTCATCATCGGCGGCGCCTTCCTCGGCATGATGAGCGGACTGATCGTCCCCGTCCTGTCCCTGCGGATCGTCCTCCTCATGGGCTTCCCGATGATCGCGCTGGCCGCGGTCTACGTGCCGTACAAGCACCGCACCTTCTACAAGTGGTTCGAGATCAACCGCAGTTACAAGCGGATGCTCAAGCGCGGCACCGCCTACCGCTCCGCGGCCGTCGAGGCCGGCACCCGCCTCGACGGCCGCGAGGTCGAGATCGGCCCGCCGCCCGGCATCGGCCGGATCAGCTGGCTCTCCGCCCCCTTCGGCCCCGACGAGATCGCCGTCCTCCTGCACGCCGACCGCCGCACCGTCACCGCCGCCATCGAGATCGAGGGGCCCGGCGTCGGCCTGCGCGACTCCGAGGACCAGGAAGCCCTCGTCGACCGCTTCGGCACCCTCCTCAAGCACGTCGCCAACGGAGACGGCTTCGTCACCCGCCTCCAGATGCTCGCCCGCACCCTCCCCGCCGACCCCGACGCCCACGCCAAGGACGTCGCCCAGCGCGGTGACCACCAGGCCCCGGCCTGGCTCCAGGAGTCGTACGACCAGCTCCAGTCCATGGTCTCCACCTCCAGCGAGCAGCACCGCGCCTACCTCGTCGCCTGCATGCACTACACCCGCGAGCTCGCCGCCGAGGCCAACGCCATGGCCCGCGCCGCCCGCCACGCCTCCGGCGCCCGCAAGCTCGACCGCGACGCCGGCCTCGCCGTCGTCATGGCCCGCGAGCTCACCGACATCTGCGCCCGCCTCGCCGAGGCCGACATCCGGGTCCGCCAGCCCCTCGGCCAGTCCCGCCTGGCCTCCCTCGTGCACTCGATGTACGACCCGGACCACCCCATCGACCACATCCAGGCCATGACGAAACGAAACGCTTGGCCCGCCGAACTCGACGCCGTGGAGCCCACGTACCTCCAGGCCAAGACCCGCGAGTCCGCCACCCGCGCCCCCTGGTGCCACGCCACCGCCTGGATCAAGGAATGGCCGATGACCCCGGTCGGCGTGAACTTCCTCGCCCCGCTGCTCGTCCACACCCCCGACGTCATCCGCACGGTCGCCGTCACCATGGACCTGGAGCCCACCGAGGTCGCCATCGAGCGGATGCTCACCGAGAAGACCAACGACGAGGCGGAGGCCAGCCGCGCCGCCAAGATGAACCGCACCGTCGACCCGCGCGACATCGCCGCCCACGGCCGGCTCGACCAGCGGGGTGAAGATCTCGCCAGCGGCGCGGCGGGCGTCAACCTCGTCGGGTACATCACCGTATCGGCGCGCTCGCCCGAGGCCCTGGCCCGGGACAAGCGCACGATCAGGGCCTCCGCCGGCAAGTCGTATCTGAAGCTGGAGTGGTGCGACCGCG
The DNA here is from genome assembly GCF_044544925.1 of Streptomyces sp. NPDC053431. Taxonomy (NCBI): domain Bacteria; kingdom Bacillati; phylum Actinomycetota; class Actinomycetes; order Kitasatosporales; family Streptomycetaceae; genus Streptomyces; species Streptomyces sp. NPDC053431. The sequence goes on from NZ_JBITXX010000017.1 coordinate 136,990, forward strand.
AGCACCACCGGGCCTTTGTGAACACCTTGCCGTTCGCGACCGGCATCCGCCGCTAGGGCCGAAGGGGCACAGACCGATGCGAGATCCGCTGTCCGTCCTCACCGAAGCCTTCACCTCCTTCCTCTTCGGCAAGGTGGAGACGACCCGCCTGCCCGTCCGCACCTCCACCGGGCAGGCCCAGGCCGTCTACCTGCCGACCGCGGCCCCCGGCCTCGGCGACTCCGGCGTGATCATCGGCCGCGAGGTCTACAGCGGCAAGGGGTACATCTACGACCCCTTCCAGCTGTACGGCCAGCAGCTCCCCGCCCCCCACTGGCTCGTCCTCGGCGAGTCCGGCAACGGCAAGTCCGCCCTCGAGAAGACCTACGTCCTGCGCCAGCTGCGCTTCCGCGACCGCCAGGTCGTCGTCCTCGACGCACAGGGCGAGGACGGCGTCGGCGAATGGAACCTCATCGCCCAGGAGCTGGGGATAACTCCCATCCGCCTGGACCCGATGGTCGCCAACGACGCCGGCATCCGCCTCAACCCCCTCGACCCGTCCATCACCACCACGGGCCAGCTCGCCCTGCTCCGCACCATCATCGAGGTGGCGATGGGCCACGGCCTCGACGAGCGCTCCGGCTTCGCGCTCAAGGTCGCCCACGCGTACGTCAACGAGCACATCACCGACCGCCAGCCGATCCTCACGGACATCGTCGAACAACTCCGCCACCCCGAGGCGGAGTCCGCCGAGGCCATGAACGTCGACATAGACGATGTACGGGCCTGGGGCCTGGACGTCGCCCTCGTCCTCGACCGCCTGGTCGACGGCGACCTCCGCGGCATGTTCGACGGCCCGACGACGGTCGGCATCGACCTCGACGCCCCCCTCATCGTCTTCGACCTCTCCCACATCGACCGCAACTCCATCGCCATGCCGATCCTCATGGCGATCGTCGGCGTGTGGCTGGAGCACACCTGGATCCGCCCCGACCGGAAGAAGCGCATCTTCCTGGTCGAGGAGGCCTGGCACATCATCAACAGCCCCTTCGTGGCCCAGCTGTTCCAGCGCCTCCTGAAGTTCGGCCGCCGCCTCGGCCTGTCCTTCGTCGCGGTCGTCCACCACCTCTCCGACGTCGTCGACGGAGCGGCGGCCAAGGAGGCCGCGGCGATCCTCAAGATGGCCTCCACCCGCACCATCTACGCCCAGAAGGCGGACGAGGCACGCTCCACGGGCCGCGTCCTCGGCCTCCCCCGCTGGGCGGTCGAGATCATCCCGACCCTGACCCCCGGCATCGCCGTCTGGGACGTCAACGGCAACGTCCAGGTGGTCAAACACCTCATCACCGAGAAGGAACGCCCGCTCGTCTACACCGACCGCGCCATGACCGAGTCCTCGGACCCGGAGCTGGAGTGGGAGACGGAACAGCGCGCGATCCTCATCGAGCAGCAGATGAACGACTCCTCGCAGTCCACGGTGGCTTGAGCATGGACAAGCCGGTACGGAGGGAGGGCGGCGTCCCCGACGGCCTCGTCGTCGGCCTGCTCGCCCTCCTCCTGGGCCTCACCGTCCTCATCTGGACGGCGACCGGCCTGGCGGCCCTCCTGACCCACGGCAGCTGGCCCGAAGGCGTCACCTTCACCCGCACCCCGCTGGCCGCCCGCTCCCTCGTCTCCACCCCCACCGACCTCGCCACCGCCTGGCCGGCCACCCCTCCGTCCCAGCTCTCGGGCTACGGCCTGTTCTGGGGCCTGGCCATCGGCGAGGCGATGGTCCTCGCGGTCCTCACCGTCTTCACGATCGGCACCTACGCCCGCTGGCGCACGGTACGCACCACCCACCGACCCGACCACGCCGAAAAGCGCCCCTTCCCCCACCCGCATCCCGCACCCGAAGACGGCGGGGAGGGGTCCGGGGCCGGAGCGGGGGTGGGGGTGTCCGGGCGTGGTGGCGACCTCCCCGAGCGAAGCGAAGGGGAGCTCGCAGCCCGGACACCCCCACCCCCGCGGAGGCCCCGGACCCCGCAGCCCCACGGGGTCAGCCCGGCGCGCTACGGCGCCGAGCCGACGCACTACGCCCCCCAGCCCCACGGCACCGAGCCCACGCACCACGCCCCGCAGCCCCACGGCGCCGAGCCCACGCACCAACACCCGCAGACCCACGGCGCCGAGCCCACGCACCAACACCCGCAGACCGACGCGGCCGAGCCGGCACCCGACAGCGCACAGTCCGACGTCGTCTACGCCCCCACCGCCACCCGCCACCCCGTCGCCGCCCAGGCGATCCGCGACGCCGAAGGCGCCGTACTCGTCGTGACGTCGGACCCGTCCCTCTGGGCCGAGACCAAGGACGCCCGCGCGAAGCTGGGCCCCGTCCTCGTCTACGACCCCGGCCACCTCTGCGACACCCCCGCCCGGCTCCACTGGAGCCCGGCCGAGCACTGCGAGGACGCGGACGTGGCACGCGAGCGCGCCGTGGCGCTGCTCGCGCCCGTACGCCCGCAGTCCCGTCTGGACGCGGCCGTGGCCGACACGGCCGAAACGCTCCTGCACTGCTGGCTGCACGCCGCCGCGATCGACGGGCGCCCGTTCAAGCAGGTGCACCGCTGGGCCCAGGGCACCGACGCCCACGCCCCCGTACGGATCCTCCGCACCCACCCCAAGGCCGCCGCCGGCCACGCCGGGCTCCTGGAGTCCGCGCTCACCGCGCACCCCGAACGCCGCCGCGCCGCACAGGCGCTGACGGCCCGTGCGCTGTCGTCGCTCTCCTCGATCCACATCAGGGAGGCCTGCACGGCGAATCGAACGGATTCGCTCACGCTCGCATCTTTCGTCGCCGAGCAGGGCACCCTTTACGTGGTGGGTGAACCGATCGAGGACCCGCGCACCCACCCGGGCGCGATGCCCCTCCTCACCGCGCTCGCCGCCAGCGTGGTCGAGCACGGCCGCCGCATGGCCGCACGGTCATCCGACGGTCGGCTCGACCCACCACTGCGCCTCGTCCTCGACGACGTCGCGGCCGTCGCGCCGATCCCCCGGCTCCCCGAACTCCTGGCCGCGGGCAGGGACCAGGGCCTGCCGACCCTCGCCCTGATGCGCTCCCAGGAACAGGCCCGCTCCCGCTGGCCTGACCCCCTGCCCCAGACCTGAGCCGCCACCCCGGGCCCCGCCGGGCCCGGCGCCGTACCCCCTAGGCCCCCGCCTCCGGGCGCGGAAGTTCGTACTCGATCTCGAACGCCGACTCGTCCCCCGGCATCGCGACCGTCTCCCCCGTCGCGACGAAGCCGAAGCGCCGGTAGAAGGCCGCGGCACGCGCGTTGTCCTCGTGGACGTACAGCCGCACCCGCTGGATCGCCGGCTCCGGCAGCGTCCAGGACCAGTCGACCGCCGCCCGGAACAGCGCGTCGATCACGCCGGTGCCGCGCGCCTCGGGCCGTACGAAGACACCCACGAGGTGGGTCTGGTCGACCTTGGCCGGCGCACCGAACCGCACCTCGTCCGACGGCCGCTCCACCAGCACCGACACCGTGCCGACCCAGCGCCCGTCCGACGTCTCGGCGACGAACTGCCGCACCCGTCCGCCACCGCTCTCGGAGCCGCCCTCCGTCCGCTCCCGCCAGAACGAGTCCGGCTGGGCGGACGCCCCCTCGTACGTCTCGAGGAAGGCTATGGGCGCGGCCGGGTCCTGCAGGGCGGCGAGCCGGATGTCCCGGGCTCGCTCCCACTCGTCGGCGCGGACGGTGCGTACAGAAAAGTCCATGGAGGGATCCTCTCCGTACGAACAGGCCGCCGACAAGGCATTTCCCGGTGGGCCGACGTCTCCCCGGGGGCACATCGCACGTCTCCGGCGGCCCGACACGACACCGACCCGGCGTCGTACCCAGGTACGACGCGCCCCGCCCACCACCCACCCCCGGTCCGATGCCCGGCCGGCCGCCGCTCCCTAGCGTCGGACCCGTGAACGAGGATGTGCGGGTGACGACGCAGGACAAGGCGGGGGCGCCGACCGGCATCGAAGCCCCGACGCCCACAAAACGTACGATCGCCCCCGCCACCGCCCCCGACACCGCCACCCCCGGCAGCACGGCGGCCCCCGTCCCCGCCACCGCCCCGAGCCGCCACCTCCAGCGCGCGCCGGCCCGCGTACGGGCCTTCGACACCGCCCACCCCTGGGTCTGGGACGGCGCGCTGACCGCCGCCTGGACGGTGGCCGCGCTCGTCGACGCGACCGCCGGCTGGCGCACCACCGCCCTGGACCCCTCCGTACCGCCCTGGCTGGTGGTGACGACCACCCTGGCCCTCGCCCTCCCCCTCTACTGGCGCCGGCGCCACCCCGTGGCCGCCCTGGCCGCGATGGCGGCCGGGGCGCTCGTCAGCACGGCCTCGGGCGCCTTCCTCCAGTCCGCGTACCTCCAGACGCTCCCGCTCTTCCACATCGCCCTGAACCGCCCGCCACGCGCCCTGCCGCGCTCCACGGCGCTGCTCGCGCTCCCGCTGGCGGCCGGCATCCTCCGGTTCCGGGCCGAGGCCTGGGACCGGTACGTCTTCCCGTCCCTGTGGGCCTACGTCCTGGTCGCCCTGCTCGGCATCACGGTGCGCTCCCGCAGGGAGGAGCGGGAGCAGGAGGTGCGCCTGGCGGCGGCCGCCGAACGGACGCGGATCGCCCGGGAGATGCACGACATCATCGGCCACAACCTGTCCGTCATCACCGGCCTGGCCGACGGCGGCCGGTACGCGGCCGCCAAGAACCCCGAACGCGCCGCGCAGGCCCTCGACGCCATCGGCACCACGAGCCGCCAGACACTGGCCGAACTCCGCCGCCTGCTGGGCGTCCTGAGAGAGGGCGAGGAATCCGACGATCCCGCGGACCGAGCCCCCCAGCCCGGCCTCGCCGACCTCCCGGCCCTGGTCGAGGGCGTACGGAAGGCGGGCCTGCGCGTCCACGCGGATCTGCCGCCCGCACCCCATCCGCTCTCTCCCGGCGCCCAGCTGACGGTCTATCGCGTGGCGCAGGAAGCCCTGACGAACACGATGAAGCACGCCGGCGAGGGCGCGGAGGCGACCGTGGCTCTGACATACGCCGCGGACTCGCTGAGCCTGACCGTCACGGACACCGGCGGGAACGCCCCGGACCCGGCCCCGGGTGCGGCCCGCCCGGGCCAGGGTCTGGCCGGAATGCGCGAGCGCGCGGCGCTCTACGACGGCACACTCGAGTGCGGGCCGACCCCTGCCGCCCGCGGCTGGCGCGTACGACTCCGACTTCCCCGGGAGGACTCCCCCTCGTGACGACCGTTCTGATCGCCGACGACCAGCCGATGCAGCGGTTCGGCTTCCGGATGCTGCTGGAGAGCCAGGACGACATGACGGTGGTCGACGAGGCCGGCAACGGCACGGAGGCCGTCCGCCTGGCCGACCGCCACCGTCCGGACGTGATCCTGATGGACATCCGCATGCCCGGCCTCGACGGCATCGAGGCCACGCGCCGCATCATCGCCGCGGGCTCCCGCACCCGCGTCCTGATCGTCACGACCTTCGACCTCGACGAGTACGCCTACGAGGGCCTGCGCGCCGGCGCGAGCGGCTTCCTGGTGAAGGACGCGCAGCCCGAGGAACTCCTCGCCGGGATCCGCGCGGTGGCGAGCGGCGACGCGGTGGTGGCCCCGAGCCTGACCCGCCGCCTCCTCGACACGTATCTCCACCATCTCCCCGCGAGCCCGAAGGCGACCGTTGCCGCGCCGCCGAAGGAAGACCCCCGCCTGTCGGCCCTGACGGACCGCGAGCGCGAGATCCTCACCGTCGTCGGCCAGGGCTGGACCAACACGGAGATCGCCACACGCCTGCACCTCGCGGAGTCCACGGTGAAGTCCCACGTGACCCGCATCCTGGCCAAGACCGGCTCCCGGGACCGCGTCCAGGCGGTCATCCTGGCGTACGACACGGGCCTGGTGACCCCTGGCCCGTGACGGCCACGGCGGCCCGTGAAACGGGTTCGGCCCGTAAACGCAGAAAAGCCCCGCACCAGAAGGTGCGGGGCTTTCCCACAATGATTGTTCGGCGGCGTCCTACTCTCCCACAGGGTCCCCCCTGC
>NZ_JBITXX010000018.1:0-136149 GCF_044544925.1 Streptomyces sp. NPDC053431
AGATCCACCTCGCCGCAGACAGCAACTGCCGACCACTGGCGTTTGTCCTCACGCCCGGCCAGGCAGGTGACGCACCGGCATTCCCCGAAGTCATGACCCGCTTACGGGTGCCCCGACCCATCGGCCGGCCCAGGATCACACCGGACGTGGTCCTGGCCGACAAGGCCTACTCGTCCCGCGCGATCCGAACCCATCTCCGCCGACGCGGGATCCGGGCCGTGATCCCACAGCCCTCCGACCAGGCCGCGAACCGCAAACGGCGCGGCCGGCTCGGTGGCCGTCCGCCCGCCTTCGACCGCGAGGCCTACAAGCAGCGCAACACCGTCGAACGCTGCATCAACAGACTCAAGCAATGGCGCGGCCTGGCCACCCGCTACGACAAGACCGCCACCATCTACCTCGCCGGACTCCACATCGCCGCCATCTTCATCTGGTCGGCGAGATGATCCGAAAGAAACGCCCTAGTGCCGCATCAGAGAACCTTCGCCCTGTTTCCCGGTGAGAGGATCATTGGCAAGCGCCGGGACTGACGGTCTCGGATCGAACGGGCGGGGAGACATCGACAGTGGCCGAGGACGAGCCTTGGACGGGTGACGATCAGGATCACAATGATCGGTGCCATGCGCGCTGGCAGGTGTCGTTGAACCGCTCGACGGCCCAGTCCGGCTATCGGGACGAGTGGTATGACGCCCAGTGCGGAGGATGCTGCTTCTGGATCGCGTTGAGCGGCCGGCTCGGCCAGGACTACGGGGCATGCAGCAACCCTGGCTCGTCATTCGACGGGCGAGTGCGGTTCGAGCACGACGGTTGCGAGAGCTTCGCCGGTCGAGCCGACGGCTCGTTCGGGTAGCGGCCGGTCAGGCGACGTTGGCTCTGGCCACGACCCTGCGGAGGCGTTCATCCGCGGCGTGTCTGTTCCGCCAGATGATGTAGCGGCGGATCATGCTGCCTTGGGCCTTGTGGCTGGGGTGGTCGGTGCCGTCGAGGGCGAAGTAGCGCAGGGCGGTGAACTGGGCCTCGATCCGGTTGAGCCAGGAGCTGTTGGTTGGGGTGTAGGCGATCTCGACGTTGTTTGCCGCAGCCCAGGTCCCGACCCGCTGGCACCGCTTGGTCGTCAGGTGGGGTGAGTAGTTGTCGCAGACGATCGCGATGCGTAAGTCCATCGGGTGCAGCGAGCGCAGGTAGCGGCAGAACTCCAGGAACTTGGACCGGCTCTTGGTCTTCTTGATGTGCCCGTAGAGCTGGTCCTTGGCCAGGTCGTAGGCGGCGAACAGGTGTCGGACGCCGTGCGGGCGGGTGTAGGTGGCCCGCCGCCGGGGTCTGGGTTCGCGGTCGGGGTCCTTGTGTCGGCCGCTGCGTTCGGCCCACTGCCGTCCCGGGGTGGGGCTGGAGGTTGAGGGGGCCGAACTCGTCCAGGCAGAAGATGACTTCGGGCTCGCCGTTCTCGGGTATGACCTCGCCGTCGGCGATGGCGTAGAGGTGTTCGACCCGGGCCTTCTTGGCCGCGTAGTCGGGGTCGCGGGAGGTCTTCCAGGTCTTCAGGCGTTGAAAGGAGACGCCTTCCTCGCGGAGCAGGATGCGCAGGCCCTCGTGGCTGATGTCGTCGACCACCCCCTCGGCGACCAGGAAGTCGGTCAGTTTCGCCAGGCTCCAGGTCGAGAACGGGAGGCCGTGCTCGACGGGCTTGGACTTGGCGGTCTTCTTGATCTCACGGCGCTCGGGCAGGGTGAACGTTCTGGGCCGGCCGCCCTTGTACTTGGGGTAGAGCGAGTCGAAGCCGTCGGCGTTGAAGTTGTGGATCACATCCCGGACCCGATCCGCGCTGGTGAACGTCACCTCGGCGATCTTCGTCACCGGCATGCGCTGTGCGGACAGCAGCACCATCTGTGCCAGGTCACCACCGAGCCGGTGCCCCTACGGATGATCCGCAGCAGCCGTCTGCCCTCGTCGTCGTCAATCTCCCGGACCCGCACGCATTCAGCCACGCGGTCATTCTGGCCGTCCGGTACTGCCCGGCGTAGCAACCGGGCGACACGTCAAGACGGGGCGAACGTTGCCTGATGCGGCACTAGGCATCATCCGAGGTGAAGCCCTCCCTAGCCGCCGGTCGAGCGCCGGACTTTGAGCATCGAAGTTGTCCATCCAGGCGCATAGCGTGCTCAGTCACACGTGGTTCTGTGACTGAGCGTCTTAGTTGGCCAGCTGAGCACGTGGCATGCAGGCCGTAACGTGGAACTGAACGGCGGCGGAGGGGCCGTTGCCACCGCGTGTGGAAGGGGTACACGCACGACCCGCAGAAGGCAGCCGAACACCGGCGAAGGGTCACGGACAGGAAGCGGCAGCGCCGAGATCGAGCGTACGCTCGCGCTCAGGAGGACTCGTAGCAGGCCTTTCCCGACTTGCTCAGCTTCCGTGGAGCGCTGCCGATCGGCAGCCGGCAGATGGCACACGACTCACCACGGCTCCCTGGTGAAACGCCGTGTTCTGGCCGAGGCTTAGAGGTCTTCACCCGCCGGATCGTCGAAGCGAGACGGACGCGGCCGACACCGAACCGGGAACAGCGACTGCGGCGTCATCGGCAAGCGCGTCACCCTGGTCCACCCCAACGCGGCAGGACACGGGAACACGGCGGCCCACGTGGAGCGAGCGATCCGAATCGCCCTGCTCCGCTGACCACCGACTGATCCAACGCGGCGACGCACGGTCCCTCTTGAGCCTCAAGCCGGACCGTGCGTTCGGTCCCCCCACCCCAAGCGCCCAGACCCGCAGTGGGACGTCGCCGGCGACCCTGGCTGGGACTGACACACCACGTGCAGAGGCCCACCCCGATGATGTTCCGGGTGGGCCTCTGCGGTGTGGCAACCGGGGTCAGGCGATGGGGGCGCGCTCGCCCCTGGAGGTCAGCTCCACGTCCGCCGTCACCTTCCCCTCTCCGTCCCTGACGTGGAGGTCGACGAGGCGATGACTGCGCAGGACCTGAGCGCTTCGTCCACCTCGCCTGTCGGGCTACGACGGCCGGGGCGCCATGCCCGGACGGTGGGAGCGAGTCGACCCGGATACACAGCTCCTACCTGCGGGTTCCCGTGGACGTACCGAGCGGGGGACGTCTGGTGGTCGTGCAACTGCGAGTCCGGAACATGACATTGGGCGCCGCGCGCTCGGGCGCATAGACGGTGTTCACGAGTACGGGAGTCAGCCGAACAGTGCCTGGACGGTTTCGGCGGCCGTTTCGCGTAGCCAGGTGTGGGCGCGGTCATCGTCGTAGCGCTGGTGCCACAACAGGTACAGGGGGACGTCGGGCAGCGGGAGTGGTGGCGGCAGTGTGACCAGGCCGAGTTGTTCCCGGGCCGTGCGGGTGACCGCGTCGGGGAGGGTGACGACCAGGTCGGTGCCGAGCGCGAGTTGCAGAGCGAAGGCGGCGGTGGGTACGGCGGCCACGACGCGTCGTTCGTTGCCGCGCGTGGCCAGGGCGTCGTCGATCGGGTCGCGCAGGCTTCCGCGCCGCGAGACGGTGAGGTGTTCGGCGGCCGCGTAGCGCTCGAGGGTCAGCGGGCCTTCGGTGAGCGGGTGGCCTGGGCGGACGGCGACGACAAGCCGGTCCCTGCCGACGAGGCGGTGGCGGATGTCGGGAAGCGTCGGAGCGCTGGAGCTTGATTCGAGGTCGACCTCGCCTCGGCGCAGCTCGGGGGTGTCCGTGCCGGGTTCGGCGTGCAGGCGCAGCTGGACGCCGGGGGCCTGGCGGTGGACGGCGGTGATCAGGGCGGCGCCACAAGCGGCGGTCAGCGCGTCGTGCCAGCGCACGGTGAAGACCCGCTCAAGAGCCGCCAGGTCGAGTTCCTGCTGCGCGGACAGGAGTTGGTGGGCCTGCTGCACGAGGGCGTGGACCTGGGCGCGCATGGCCAGCGCGCGGGTGGTGGGGACCATGCTGCGGCCGGTGCGGACCAGGATCTGATCACCGGTGGCCTTGCGGATGCGGCCCAGGGAGCGGCTCATCGCCGGTGCGGTGACGTGAAGGCGTGCTGCCGCGCCGGCGACACTGCCCTCTTCCAGCAGAGCGTCCAGAGCCGTGAGCAGGTTCAAATCCAGTTGCATGAGAGTAACTCTACAAGTGACAAGCATGCACTTGTTGTTAATGGTCAGGCGGCCTACCTTCGAAGTGCGGGGGCGAGAAAACCGCCCAGCTTCGACCGATCCCAAGGAGCCCCATCGTGAGCACAGCCATGCCTTTTGACGCCGGTACGACGCTCCTGTCCGAGGTGACCGCCGCGGTGAAGACCGCCGGCCTCACGCTGCGCGACCGCTACACCTCGCACGCCCGAGGAGTGAGCCTCGACGAGGTCGTCGAGGAGATCCACGCCAACGACGACGCGGTGCTGGACGTGCTGCGGGAACCGCTGCTGCAGGCCCGGCGAGGGTCGCAGTGGGCCGAGGACGAGCTGGCCGGCGGCGCTCTCCCGCCCGGGGAGTGGTGGGTCGTCGACCCGGCCGAGGGCAACATCAACCACGTCCACGGAATGGAGGACTGGGCCGTCACCGCTACCCTGGTCCGCGACAACCAGCCGGTACTCACCGTCGTCCACCTGCCGCTCACCGGCGACACGTACACCGCCGTCGCCGGCGGTGGTGCCCGCCTCAACGACCGACCGCTGAAGGTGTCCGCCAAGACCGACCTGGGCGCCGCGCTCATCGGCACCGGCCAGGCCAAGCCCGGCGAGGACGAGCGCACCTTCCGGCGGATCGGTGACTCCGTCACCGCCATGCTCATCAACGGCCTGGTCGTGCGCGTGTCTGTGCCCGCCACGATGCAGCTCATCCACGTCGCCGCCGGACGGATGGACGCGTTCTGGCAGTTCTCCGACGTCCGCTCGGGTCTGGTCGCCGGCGGCCTGCTGGTCTCCGAGGCCGGAGGCACCGTCACCGACCTGGCGGGCGAACCGTGGAACACCGGCAGCCGCGACTTCCTGGCCGCCGCCCCCGGTATCCATGCCACCGCTCTCAAGGTCCTCTCCCCGATCGCCTGACCGGACCGGACGTCTCCGCTCTTCCCCACCCCGATACCGCAAGGAGCATCACGCATGACCAACATCGGCATCCTCGGCGCCGGCCGCGTCGGCACCAACCTCGCCAGCAAGCTCTCGGAGGCCGGACACCACGTCGTCCTCGGCCGCCGGAGCCCGACGAAAGAGACCACAGCGGCTGCCGACGGCACAGGCCCCCGCTTCTCCATCACCGACCAACGCACCACCGCCCGCACCGCGGACATCGTGATCAACGCGACGCCCGGCGACAGCGCCCTCGACCGCCTGGCCGGCCTGCGAACCGAACTCGCCGGCAAGATCCTCGTCGACGTCTCCAACGCAACCCGCGACGCCGGTGACGGCCTGCCCGGCGACCTGTGCTACCCCGGCAGCAGCCTCGCCGAACAGCTCCAGGCCGCCCTCCCCGACACCCATGTGGTCAAGACCCTCAACACCATGCTGTTCATGGTCATGACCGCTCCCGAAACCCTGGCCACCCCACCGACCGTCTACGTCTCGGGCAACGACGAGGACGCGAAGAAGACCGTCACCGGCCTCCTCGGCGACCTGGGCTGGCAGCCCGCATGGATCGAGAACCTCGGCGACATCACCACAGCCCGCGCCACCGAGTCCATGATCCTGGTCGTGCCCCCCATCCTGCGCCGACACGGCTTTGAACCCTTCGCCGTCTCCCTCGCCCGCTGACCCCACGGACCGGCTTCAGATCGCAGTCAGGCAGCGGGCGGGCCATTCCCAGCAGCCCCGCACCGGCGACCCGTACAACCGCCGGCCCGCCCCCGATCGCTTCCGGGAAGGGCGGCACCCAGTCGTACGGGCCCTGGTCGACCAGGATTCTCCCCTGTGGAAGATCACGAACAGGAGGGGGTCGGGCTCAACTGCCTGATCGACCGCCGATGTCCGCGGCCAGCGCCGCGTAGATGTACTCGCTGCCCCAGCGATCCCCGTCGAGGTCGTTCTCGACCAGGTGCGCCTCCCGACGCATCCCGAGGCGCTCGCAGACCCGCACAGACCCGGTGTTCTCCACATCCAGCCGCGCGTAGAGCCGGTGCACGCCCAGCCTGTCGAAAGCGAACCCGGCCAGCGCCACGGCCGCCTCGGTCGCATAGCCGTGCCCCTGGTGTCGGGGGTCGAGAGTCCAGCCGATCTCGGCCTGAGCGGCGCGGGCGTCGGCCAGGGTGAGCGTCACCTCGCCAACGACGCCGGGCTCATCGCGTCGGCACACGGCAAGCGCCAGCTTGTCGCCATCGGCGCACCAAACCGACTGCGCCGCGCGCTCGGCCGCAACCTGCTCGCTGCGCTCCCGCGTGTGCGCCGGCCGGTACAGGTAGCGCGCCACGCTGGGCAGGCTCTGGTAGGCGTACAGGTCATCGGCGTCGCCGAGAGTGAACAGACGCAGCGACAACCGGGGCGTGGTCATCGGCAGCAGCGAGGCGATGTCCATGCGGACCTCCGGGACGCGGATGTGGATCAAGACGCGGACGGATTGTCGCATCGTGGCTGACGGGTAGCCACGCCTTTTCAACGGCAGCGCCCGACAGCCCCGCTCCACCACGAGGCGCGGCGTTCCCACGCTCCTCACTCGAGTGCAAGGACTGGTTGGTCGTCGCCCGCTACGGGGCCAGACGGGCACCCTTCAAGCCCTTCACGACCTTCACGACCTACAAGCGCGCCCCTCCGAGAACGTGATCCGGCCCTGCGACCTCTCTGACCGGCAGAGCGGGAAGCCGTTACGTCGGCACATGCGCCTTCTCAGGCGGGGGACTTGCTTGTGGGCTCCGCAGTGTCGTGGACCAGCTCCGCGAGCTGGAGCAGAAGCCCGTACGTAGCCATTCGGCCGTGGATGCGAAGGAAGTAGGACCGGCTGGAGCACTTGAAGATCTCTCGTCGGTTCACCTTCCAGAGCTTGTGCTCGTACGTGCTCGCCGCCTCCAGCAGGACCGATTCGGCTTCCTCCGCACTGCCGTCGAATTCCGCGAGCGTACGCGCGTTTCGATCCGTGTCGCTGACACCGTCGACGGGTATGGCAAGCACAGTCCATCGGGACACACTGAGATCCGTTCTCCCCTGCACCGCCAGCCGCGGCGCGCACCGCGCAAGTGTGGCAGCCACACCCTCACCCCCCAACCGCGCCTTTCCCCGGAAGCGATTGCCGCAGTCACCAACCTGCTCGCGCCGGGCTGAGGCGGAGGACCGGTACGGCGGCCGTCACTGACTCGGAACGGCGATGCCGGCTGCGCGCAGGTGCGCCTCGACCAGCGTGTTCAACCGGGCGATGGACGGCGACTGGTCCTCCCGGTGGTGGTTGATCATTCCGTAGCGGGAGGCGGCGTCGGACTGGTTCCGAAACCCAGTCGGCATCGCCAGCAGCGCGCGGTCGGTGAGCAGCTTGTCGGCCAGTGCGGACGCCAACTCCTCGATCCGCGGGTCGTTCGGGTCCCAGGCCCTCGCATCCCAACCGCGCTTGGTCAGCTCGACGGACTCGGGATCGTCTAGCGAATGTTCGAGCCGGGTCAGGAAGCTGTCGAAAATCTCCGGGACCAGTGCCCGGGCCAGCACCAGAGCCTCGCGTTGAACAGCCACGTAGTCGGAACCGAAGCCGACTTCGGCGAGTCGGTCCAAGACCGCGCAGGCCCGGTCGGGCAGCAGGCCGCTCCCTCGGCCGGGCCGCGTGCCGTTCGAGCAGGGCGACGTGTGAGCCGAAGTCGCCGAGATGCGGCCGCCCGCACCGCACATCCCCCAACGGCTCCAGGAAGCGGTCCGCCGCCTGATGACCGTGGACCTCTCCCCTGCCGGCACACCGATCCGCGACGGCCGGCGCAGCCAGGACCTGTCCGGTCGATCATCCGGTATAGCGTCTCGGCGATACTTGTACCGAAATCATGGGAGGGCGGGCGAATCCGTGGACAGTGACCTGCGGCGCGCGGTCGTCGTGACGCTTGGCGAACTTGGGCGAAGCGATGACTGGCGTGACCGGGCGGATGCCGGTCACAGCCTGGCAGGGTTCGCCGAGATGCAGGAGGCCGTAGAGCCGCTGCTGGAGCTTGTGCTCGATCCTGGTGACACCTTCGTCACCCGGCGGACCGCGGAGGGCTTGCTTCGACGAAAGGACAAGGCCGGACTGACGATCGTCGCGTCCGCACTGGCAGTCGCCAACGACAACCACGCCGATTGGATCCACACCGCGATCGTCGATGTCTTCAGCATCTTCTCCCAGGACCTGGACGAGGCGCTACGGCTCTGCGAGGAGATGTCGGGCGACGCCGACGATCGTGTCGCCCGGGGAGCCCGTCGGCTGCACTCGAGCCTGTCGAAGATCGATCCCGTTCTCCGCCCCGCATAGCGGGGGTTCGACCGCTGTTGTGAGGGTGCAGATCATCAGCGGCAACGGCAACGCGGGGACGTTGTCGGCGCAGTGCCACAGAGCATTCCGCCGATCAGGTTCGGAGCCAGGTGGTGAGAGCTGCCACGGGAGCCGTGCCGGGGAAGACATAGCCGCTCTTGTCGTAGCGAGTGGCGACCGCCCGGGACCGCTTCAGGCGGTTGATCGCCCGCTCGACGGTGTTGCGCTTCTTGTAGCGGTCCTCGTCGAAGCCGGGCGGTCGTCCACCGCGTGCGCCCTTGCGTGGGCGGGCCGCCTGGCTGTCGGTCTTCTCGCTTGAGGCGGCCCGACCGCGGCGAGTTGCCGGCCTTGCGGGTCCTCGGACCCGTTTGAGCCGGCCGGGCGAAAGAACGCCACTGCGGCGCGGTGATCGGGTGGCGCCGCCGCTGCAGGCGTGGCCCGCGAGGCGTCGCCGTGCGTGCGCCCGGTCACGGGCGCCGAGCCGCTCGACCGTACGGGCCGTCAGGCGGTGCGCCCGCTGCCGCCCAGGAACACGCAGCACTAGGGTGCGGCCATGCCCGTGTTACGACGCACCGTGCTGCGGACGAACGGCCTGCTGCTGGCCGACGTGAGCTGCGGCCGCCCCCCGCGCGGCTGGACCGAAACGCGACCGGCGACCGTCTTCGGCTTCGTCCTGGTCCGCCGGGGCCTGGTACGCGGTCGCGTCGACGGCCGGGAGCAGTTGCTGGATCCGGCGAGCGTGTACGTGGAACGGCCGGGCAGCGAGCAGCAGTTCAGCCATCCTCGCGGCGGCGACGTCTACACCGAGATCGTGCTGGCCGAATCGGTGCTCGCCGGCCTGCTGGGCGGCGATCCGTCGGTGCCTCAGGGACTGGTCTTCACGACACCCGACGTCGCCCTGGCCCACCGGGTGCTGCTCGGCCGGGGCCGGGCCTGCGGCGACGACTTCGAACTCGCCGAGCGGGTCACCGCGCTGGCCGCTCTGCTACTCGGCCGACTGGCCCCCGACCGCGTGGAGGCGGGCCGCCCCAGGTCGGCCGCCGCCCGGCGCCGGACGGTGGACGAAGCGCGCACCGTGCTCAACGACGACCCGCTGTGCGGTCTGGAGGAGGTGAGCCGGCTGGTGGGGTGCTCGCCGCACCACCTCAGCCGGGTCTTCGCGACCGTCACGGGCATGTCCCTGACCCGCTATCGCAACGGGCTGCGTGTCAACCGAGCGCTGGAGCGCCTCGCTGAGGGCGAGCGGGACCTGGCGCGGCTCGCGCACGAGTTGGGCTTCAGCGACCAGGCGCACATGACCCATGTCGTACGGGATCTGGCCGGACTCCCGCCAGGGCGGCTGCGCGCCCTGCTGAGCTCCCCGCCCCCGGCCGAGGAGTGCGCCGTGCCCCCGGCGGAGGAGTGAGGCGGCCGGCTCACCGACGTGGACCGAGCAAGGATCTACAAGACCGCCCGGCCCCGCTTCCGGCACGCTCGGCGCAGCGCCCCGCACGGGGGTCGGGGCGCCCCGAGACAGGGACGGAAAGGTTTGTCGATGATCCGGAACATGACGGAGCCCGCACGGCGCACCGTACTGAGGGGAGCGGCGGCCGGCCTCGCCGCCGGCGTGCTGGGCCCGGGCGCGATCGCCGCCGCGGCCGCGCCGCACCGCATTGGAGTGGTGGCGCGGCATGCCGGGAGGTACGAGGTGCTGGCACTGCTCGACGCCCGCGGCGCGTTCCCGGGCACGCGAGGGGACCAGTTCGGCGGTGCCACGGAGGCGGCCTGGGAGCGCGCCGACCGGATCGACCCGCGGGCGGCCGGGCCGAACGGGACCTGGTGGCTGAGCTTCTGGTGCTACGCGGTGCGCCGTCCCGGCGGACGCGTCACCCTGGTGGACACCGGGGTGGGACCGGCCGGCAGCCCGGCGTCCGGCTGGGCGCCGGTCCCCGGCCGACTGCCCCGCGTCCTCACCGCCGCCGGCATCGAGGCGGACGACGTCGACACGGTGGTCCTGACCCATCTGCACGAGGACCACTTCGGCTGGGTGGTCGGAACCGGCGGTACGCCGCTGTTCCCCGACGCCCGGCATGTCGTACAGCGCACGGAGGTCGATTCGCTCACCGCCACGGACAGCGCGCTGTCGTACGTGGTGACGCCGCTGCGCGCCGCAGGGCTGCTGGACGAGGTCGACGGGCCCGTCCGGCTGGCCGGCGGCGGGGTGCGGGCGCTGCCGACTCCGGGGCACACCGCCGGCCACCAGTCCGTCCTGGTCGACGGCGGCAGACGGCGGATCTACATCACCGGCGATGTCCTGGTGCACGCGGTGCAGCTCGTCGACCCGTCGGTGGCCTACCGCTTCGAACGCGACAAGCCCACCGCCCGAGCCACCCGCACCGCCCTGCTGTCCCGCGCCCGGGACGAGCACGCGCTCCTGGCCACGGCACATCTCAACGAGCCCTTCACCCGGGCCTGATCACACGCACAGGCGCGATCACGCCTGTGCGCGGCCACGACACGGCGTCGTCCAGGACCCAGAAAGGCGGTTACACCACCGGGCCGCCACGACCTGGCCCGGGCGGTATTCCCCACCGCGATGCCGGCCGGGCTCCGCGGACCGGCGGTGGGGGCGGTGACCGTCTTGATGAGGCAGGGCTGCTGCCGGATCTGAGCGCTGCCGCGGCAGGTACGTGGCCTCGCCCTGTCCTGGGAACAGCCCCCTGCGCAGCTTCGTCGCCACCCAGCTCGACGACGTACCGGCACGTCGCCTGCATCTTTTGGCCTACTGTCTCGTCAGCCCTGTGGAGGACGATCTTGCGGCTCCGCCACGAGAGGGTGGATCCGTGCGAACAACCATCGGATACACCGTCGAGAGCATCGGCTACGTCGTAGGCGCCCAGGGGCTTGTCAGCTTCGCTTCACAGGCCCTCTTCGGCACGGAGTGGGGCTGGATGCACAAGATCGTCGACCTTCCGTCCACCGCCTACCTCGGCATCGTGGTGCTGGGGCTGGCACTCATCGTCGGCGGGGTGAAGACGCGGAAGACGCCCAATCACCAACAGGACGCCTGACCACCGACCACCCGCGCCCTTCCGGCGCCGTCGGCGCACACCGACGACCTAGTCGCGTACGACAGCAGCGGGGCGGCCTCCTCCAGCCGGTAGAAATCGGCGCGGCCTCGTCAGTCCTCCACCGTCGGCGGCGCGGCGTACGTCTCCAGGTAGGCGGTGACGAAGCGGCGCGCCTCGTCGATCGTCGCGTCGTCGCCGGTCGGCGCGGTGCGGAACGCGACGTCGAAGAGCCGGCTGCCGGCCTCGAAGGCGAGCTGCAGGACGAGTGGAGGGGTGTCGGAGGCGAGGAGCCCCCGCTCCACCAGGAACGTGCGCATCCGTTCCGCCTGCGCCTGGTCGAACGCGAGGACCAGCTGGTCGATCCGCTCGTCGCGTCCCGCGAACCACACCTCGGCGCAGTCCCGGTGTTGGCGGAAGTAGTTCAGGAGCGCGTCGACGACGGCGTCGACCGCGTCTCGCAGCGTGGCCGGGCCGGGCTCGTCGAGGAGCTCGGCGAGGATCACGTCGAGCGCACCCATGTGCCGTTGCAGGAGCGCGGCGTCGACCTGATGGCGATCGGAGAAGTAGTGGTACACCGACGTGATCGGGATCCCGACCCGCTCGCTGACCGCCTTGAGGGTCGCCCCTTCGTAACCCTGCTCGACGAGCAGCGCCTCGGCGGTGTCGAGGATCGCCCGCCTGCGTTCCATTCCGCGGCGCTGCACGGCCGGACGGCTCGACGGCTGAGCTGTCGGATTCTGCTCGAACACGATTCCAGATCGTAGCAGTCGCCCCTGCTCCCGCCCGGGGACCGGAGCAGGGCCACGGCGGAGCTCCCTGGGCGCGCTCGCGCCCAGGGAGCCTGCGGGAGGAAGCCCTAGAGCGCGATCCACTCCGTGGACGTGGTGACCTGGTTCAGGATCTCCGGCAGTGGCTCGATGCCCAGGCCCGGGCCCTTCGGGACGGCGAGGTGGCCGTCGGCGAGGACGAAGGGTTCCGTGATGTCCGTGGCGAAGTAGCGGTGGGAGCCGGAGGTGTCGCCGGGGAGGGTGAAGCCGGGGAGGGCCGCCAGGGCGATGTTGGCGGCGCGGCCGATGCCGGTCTCCAGCATGCCGCCGCACCAGACGGGGACGCCGTGGGCGCGGGCGATGTCGTGGATGCGGCGGGCTTCGAGGTAGCCGCCGACGCGGGCCGGCTTGATGTTGATGATCGAGCAGGCGCCGAGGGAGATGGCCGCCGCGGCGTCGGCGGCGGACTCGATGGACTCGTCCAGGCAGATCGGGGTGCGCAGCAGCTTTGCGAGCTGGGCGTGCTGCACCATGTCGGTGTTGGCCAGCGGCTGTTCGAGGAGCAGGAGGCCGAAGTCGTCGAGCCTGGCCAGCTGTTGGGCGTCGACGAGGGTGTAGGCGGCGTTGGCGTCGACCTGGAGGAGGAGGTCGTCGCCGAAGCGTTCGCGGACGGCGCGGACCGGCGCCACGTCCCAGCCGGGTTCGATCTTCAGCTTGATCCGGACGTAGCCCTCGGCCACGTAGCGGTCCACCGCGTCCAGGAGCTCGGGTATCGAGTCCATGATTCCCACGGACACGCCGCAGGGGACGCGGTCACGGGCCGCGCCCAGGTGTGAGCCGAACGACTCGCCGGAGAGCTGGAGCTGGGCGTCGAGAACCGCTGTCTCCAGGACCGACTTCGCCATGTGGTGGCCGGTGAACGGTTCGAGCGCGCGGCCGACCGTCGTCGCGTCCACGCCCTCCTTCGGCAGGGCCGGGACGAGGAAGCGGCGCAGCACGTCCTGGGCCCCGTCGACGTACTCGGCGCAGTAGCGCGGTGCGGACATGGCCGCGCACTCCGCCCAGCCCTCGATCCCTTCGGAGGTGACGACGCGGACGAGCAGGACGTCACGGCTGGTCTCGACGCCGAAGGAGGTGCGGAACGGGGCGACGAGCGGCATCGCGATGCGGCGCAGTTCGACGCCGGTGATCTTGGTCTTCATGTGCGGGTGGCTCCTGGTGGGGTGTTCAGGCGGTGCGGTGGACGACGTAGCTGCGCCGGTCGTGGAGGCCGGCGACGCGGGCTCCCTCGGCGAGCAGGCCGCCCAGGGTGTGCCGTACGGCCAGCCGCCAGTCGCGGGCGGCGCCCGGGTCCGTACGGCGCAGTGACTCGATGTCGTCGGGGAGGTCGATGAGGACCGTGCCGGCGTCGGTCGGGCCGATCACGGGGCGCCCGTCGAGGTCCCGCACGCCGTACGCGGCGCCGGCGGGCAGGTCGAAGGTGTACGGCCCCGCGGGCGCGGTCAGGTCCCAGGCGGTCAGCACGCGGTCGGACTCGTCGCCGCCGTTGATGGCGTCGTCCATGGCGCCGTAGAAGGACCGCAGGTACTCCTCGGGGCGGGCGCCGAGCTTGACGAGGTTGAAGTAGGCGTTGCGGCGGATCAGCGGGTCGTAGGTCCAGGTGATGCGCCGCAGTCCGCGGTCCAGGGCCCAGCGGCGCTGGTGCAGTTTGAGGGCGAGGCCGATGCCGCGGCCCTGGGAGGCGCCGGTGATGTGGGAGTGCAGGGTGGTGCCCACGGGGTCGCCGTAGAAGGCGACGGACGCGCCGACCAGGCGCCCTTGTTCGTACGCCCCCGCCACGTAGTTGCCCGCGTGGGACAGGGCGCGCATCACCTCGGCGGAGACGGGCGGGCTGTCGGCGGCCCTGCCCCATATGTCGGCGTAGAGGCGGCTGACGGTGTCGAGGTCCTCCATGCTGTGGAGTTCCCGGACGTCGAGTGCGGTCACTGCATCGCTCCGACGAGGTGGGCCAGGAGCCGGGCGCGGGCCGGCATCGTGGCGGTGACGACGTGTTCGTGGTCGGCGTGGGCGCCGTCACCGACGGCGCCGAGGCCGTCGAGGGTCGGGCAGCCGGCCCCGGCGGTGTAGTTGCCGTCGGACGCGCCGCCGACGGCGGCCTGCCGCAGGGGGTCGAGACCGAGTCGCGCGGCGATGTCGCCGGCCAGCGCGAAGAGGCCGTGCGAGGCCTCGGGGTCCAGGGGCGGACGGTTGGGGCCGCCGGCGACGTGCAGCCGCGCACCGGGGTGTTCCGGGCGCAGCGTCCTGATCAGCCGGTCGATCGCGTCCTGGGCGGCGGCGCTCGGGACGCGCACGTCCACGCTGAGGTCGGCTCGGGCGGGGACGGTGTTGGCCGTGGTGCCCGCCGAGGCCAGGGTGGGGGTGACCGTGGTCCCGGGCCCGGTCGCGGCGGTCACGCTGTCGGCGATCCGGCTCAGGGCGAGGATCTGGTGGGCGAGTTCGGTCGCCGCGTTGACGCCCTTCTCGGGTTCGAGCCCGGAGTGGGCGGCGCGGCCGTGGACCGTGATGTCGTAGAGCGAGACGCCTTTGCGGCCGGTCTTGAGTGCTCCTCCGGGGGCGGAGGGCTCCAGGACGAAGGTGGCGGCGCACCGGCGTGCCAGGTCCTCGATGAGCGGGCGGGAGGTGTCCGAGCCGACCTCCTCGTCGCCGGTGACCAGGACGCACACCCCGTCGAGGGAGGGCAGGGCGGCCAGGGCGTGGAACATCTGGACCAGGCCGGCCTTCATGTCGAAGACGCCGGGGCCGCGGGCGATGCCCTGTTCCAGCGACCAGGGGTGGGTCTTGAGGGAGCCGATCGGCCAGACGGTGTCGTGGTGGCCGAGGAGCAGGACGCGCGGGGTCCCGAAGGTCCACCGGACGTGCGTGACGCCGTCGGTCAGCACGGTCTCGGGGCGGGCGCCGAGCAGCCGGGCGCCCTGGGCGGCGACCACCCGCGCGCTGCGGGCGACGGCGGCGTGGTCGGCGGAGTACGACTCGCAGGTCACGAGTTCTTCGAGGTCGGCGAGCATGGCGTCGAGGCCGGGCGCGGGGGCGGCCGCGTGGTCCGCTCGCGGGGGCTGGGGGTCTTGGTCGACCGGCACGGTGGGTCCTCCAGGTTGGGATGACGGCCACGCTAGGCAGGCCGGGGACGGCCCGGTTGGTGGCGCGGCGACAACCTGGGCGCCCGATTCGTACGCGGGACCCAATGCCTGTCGAACGGCCGGTGCCCGGCGGGTCGGAGGACCCACCGGGCACCGAGGCCCCGCCGGACGTCAGCCCATGTGGAGGGTCATCAGCCGTCGCATGTTCCCGCCGAGGATCTTCAGGACGTCCGCCTCCGGCAGTCCCCTGCGGACGAGCGCCTCGGTGACCAGGGGCATTCCGGCCGGGCCTTCGAGCCCGGGGAAGGCGAACATCGGGTCCTCGTCGTCGAGGCTCTCGCAGCACGGCGGGGTGACGTCCGTCATGACCTCGCGGACGAAGTCCGAGCCGAGGCCGACGTGGTCGATCCCCGCGACGGAGACGACGTGTTCGATGTGGTCGACGATCCGCTCGGCGCTCACCTTCTCCTGGTCGTCGGTGAGGAAGTCCGGCACGAAGGTGACGCACACCAGGCCGCCGGTGGCCGCCACGCCGCGGATCTGTTCGTCGGTGAGGTTGCGGTGGTGGTCGCGCAGGGCGCGGGCGCAGGAGTGGGTGGCGATCAGGGGTCGGGTGGCGAGCTCCAGGACGTGGGCGACGCCGCTCGCTCCCAGGTGGGAGATGTCGAAGAGCATGCCGAGGTGTTCCATCGTGCGCAGCGCCTCGACGCCGGGCGTGGTGAGCCGGCTGCCCGTCGCGTCCTCGCGGCTGCCGTCGGCGAGCGGGGTGCGCCCCCAGTGGGCGAGGGAGGCGATCCGTACGCCGAGCCGGAAGAGGGTGGGGAAGAGCTCGACGGAGGCGTCGATGCCGGGCGCGCTCTCCAGGGCGAGGACCAGGGCGATCCTGCCCTCGGCGAGGGCGGCGTCGACGTCGTCGCCGTTCCGGCACAGCGCGACCTGGTCGGCGTTGGCCTCGGCGAGGACGTGGGCGCATTCGATCATGCGGAGGGTCTGCCGGAGCGCGCCCTCGGGACGGTACTGGTCGTCGATGAAGACCGGCAGCACCTGGATGTCGATGCCGCCTTCGCGCAGTTGGGGCAGCCAGCGTTCGCGGAAGAAGGCGCCCCAGCGCTTCGGGGGGCGGGCGGCGACGGCCATGAGGAGGTCGTTGTGCGCGTCGGCGACGACGGCGCGGTGGTGCAGGTCGTGGGACACGACGATCCTTTCGGGCGGCGGTGGGACGACCGGCGGCCCGGACGGGTGCCGGGCCGCCGGTCGCGACGGCGGGGTCAGGCGCGGGCCAGCCGCGGGACCGCGTCGAGCAGGGTGCGGGTGTACGGGTGACGGGGAGCGCCGATCACGTCCTCGACGGGGCCGGACTCCACGAGCCGGCCGTGGTGCATGACGGCGACGGAGTCGCAGACGTAGCGCACGACGGCGAGGTTGTGCGAGATGAACAGCATGGTCAGGCCGAGTTCGCCGCGCAGTTCGCGCAGGAGGTTGAGCACGGCTCCCTGGACGGAGACGTCGAGGGCGGAGGTGATCTCGTCGGCGATGAGCAGCTCGGGCCCGGCGGCGAGCGCGCGGGCGACGGCGACGCGCTGACGCTGGCCGCCGGACAGCTCACGAGGATACCTGCTCGCGTACGCGGCGGGCAGGGAGACCAGTTCGAGGAGCCGCCCGACCTCAGCCGCCCGCCCGGCGCGCGGGACGCGGGTGCCCTCGGCGATGGCGTCGCCGATGCTCATGCGCGGGTTCAGCGAGGAGTACGGGTCCTGGAAGACCATCTGGACGCGGCCGGGCGCGACGCCGGTGATCGTGCCCCGGTACGGGGTCAGGCCGGCCACGGCGCGGGCGAGCGTGGACTTCCCGGAGCCGGACTCCCCCACCAGGCCCGTCGCGGAGCCTCCCGGGACCTGCAGGCTGATGCCGTCGACGGCGGTGAAGGAGCCGTAGCGGACGGTGAGTCGGTCGATGTTCACAGGACCTCCCAGCAGGCCACACGGTGGTCTTCGGTACGGGCGACCAGCTTGGGGCGGATCGCGCAGCGCGCGGTGGCGAAGGCGCACCGGTCGGCGAAGGCACAGCCGTCCCCGATGTCGCCGGGCGCGGGCTGGCGGCCGGGGATCGTGGTGAGCGGACCCGACCGGTCGGTGTCCATGTCCGGCAGCGAGCCGACCAGCGCGCGGGTGTAGGGGTGGCGGGCGTAGTGCAGTCGGTCGGCGGGGAGTTCCTCGACGATCCGGCCCGCGTACATGACGGCGATCCGGTCGCACAGTTCGCTGACGACGGCGATGTCGTGGGAGATGAACAGGGCGCCGGCGCGCGTCTCGTCGACCACCTCGCGCAGCACCCGCAGCACCTCGCGCTGGACGGTGACGTCGAGGGCGGTGGTGGGCTCGTCCGCGATGACGAGCCGGGGCGTGCCCATCAGGCCCATGGCGATGACGGCGCGTTGGCGCATGCCGCCGGACAGCTCGTGCGCGTATCGCGCCGCGACCTGGGCCGGCCGCTCGATGCGGACCCGGCCGAGGCGTTCGACGGCGCGGGCCCGGGCCTCCGCGCGGGTGGCGCCGTCGTGCAGGGTCGCCACTTCGGCGAGCTGGCCGCCGACCCGGAGGGCCGGGTTGAGCGAGGAGGTGGGGTCCTGGAAGACCATCGCCAGGGACGAGCCGAGCAGCTTGCGGCGCTCCGCGTCCGTCAGGCCGTCCAGGTCCACCCCGTCGAGCAGCATGCGGGCGCTGCCGGCGAGGCCGGGGTAGGGGACGATGCGGCCGACGGCCGCGGCCGTCAGGCTCTTGCCGCTGCCCGATTCGCCGACCAGACCGACGATCTCGCCCGCGCGGACGGTCAGGGACACCTGGCGTACGGGGGTGATGCCGCCGGGGAAGGCGACGGTGAGGTCCCGTACCTCGAGCACGGCGTCCGGTACGGGCCGGTCCTGGGCGGGCGTCACCACGGGGGCGACGGGCTTGCCGACCGGTTCGCGGGTGTGGGCGGCGGCCCGGGCGAAGGTGTCGCCGAGGAGCATGAAGCCGAGGCCGGCGAGGCTGACGGCGAGGGCGGGGGCGACGACGACGGAGGGGGTGACGTAGACGTGCCCGAAGGCTTCGTTGAGCAGCCGCCCCCAGTCGTACGAGGGTGCCTGGACGCCCATGCCGAGGAAGGACATCGCGGACAGGCCGAGCAGGGCGCCGCCCATCGCCTGGGCCGTGTTGAGGATGAGCGGTTCGGCGATGTTGGGGAGGAGGTGCCGGGTGAGGATGCGGTGGCGGGGGACGCGCAGCATGCGGGCGGCGGCGATGTAGTCCGATCCCGCGACGGTCGCCGTCATGGTGTGGGTGAGCCGGGCGAAGGCCGGGGCGAGGGCGACGCCGATGCCGAGGACGGCGCCCTGCGCGCCGAGGCCGGCGACGACGGCGGTGAACATGGCGAG
This sequence comes from Streptomyces sp. NPDC053431, assembly GCF_044544925.1. NCBI lineage: Bacteria > Bacillati > Actinomycetota > Actinomycetes > Kitasatosporales > Streptomycetaceae > Streptomyces > Streptomyces sp. NPDC053431. The sequence continues at coordinate 18,749 of NZ_JBITXX010000018.1, forward strand.
CAGCAGGGCGGGGAAGGCCACGAGGAGGTCGACGGTGGCGACGACCACGCGGCCCGCCGGGCGCGGCAGGATCTGCGGCAGGGTGCCGAGGAGGATGCCGGAGACGGTGCCGACGAGGGTGGCCAGGAAGGCGAGCCCGAGGGTGAGCCGGGTGTCGACGAGGGTCCGGGCGAGCAGGTCCCGGCCGAGGGCGTCGGTGCCGAGCAGGTGCGCGGACGAGGCTCCCTGGGCGATCTCCTCGGGATTGATCCGGTCGGCGGCGTCCTGCCAGATCGGCGGTCCGACGACGGCGAGGAGGACCATGAGGGCGACGAGTACGGCGCCCAGCAGGCCGGCGGGGTTTCTCAGCAGACGGCGCATCAGCCCTCCCTGGAGGTGGCGGCGGACCGGGACGACTTGGGGTCGAGGATCCCGAGGAGGAGGTCGACGAGGAAGTTGACGACGAGGACGAGCGCGCCGTAGACGAGGATCATGGCCTGCGCCACGGGGTAGTCCTTCTGGGTGATGGCCTCGACGGTGCGCAGGCCGAGACCGGGCCAGGCGAAGACGTTCTCGACGAGGACGCTGCCGGTGATCAGACCGCTGAGCAGCAGGCCGCCCATGGTCAGGGTCGCGGTCAGGGTGTTGGGCAGCAGGTGCACCGCGTAGAGCCGCCGTGCGGGCAGGCGTTTGGCGTGGGCCAGGCGCATGTAGTCGGTGTCGAGTTCGCGCAGGGTCTCCACCCGGGCCAGCCGGGCGATCATCGCGGCCGGTGCGACGGCTAGGGCGGTGACGGGCAGCACGAAGGAGGCGGGCCCGGTGAGTCCGGCGGGCGGGAAGAGGCCGAGGCCCAGGGCGAGCACGAGCAGCAGCGCCAGACCGTAGAGGTACTCGGGGATGGCGACGGCGGCACCGGTGAGCATGGTGAAGGCGGTCTCGGTGCCCCGGCGGCGTCCGTGGTGGGTGCGGACCGCGGCCCACAGGCCCAGCGGTACGGCCACGGCGAGGGCGACGAGGGTGGCGAGGACCGCGAGGGCCAGGGTGTTGGGCAGGCCCTGTCCGATGATGTCGCTCACCGGTTGGGAGGAGAAGAACGAGGTGCCGAGGTCTCCGGAGAGCAACTGCCGGACGTAGTGGCTGAACTGGGTGAGCAGCGGCTGGTCGAGCCCGAGTTCGCGTCTGCGGAGGTCGACGAGTTCCTTCGGCGCGGTCGGGCCGAGCATCTGGCGCAGCGGGTCGCCGGGGATCAGGTGGATCATCGCGAACGACGCCACGACGAGCACGGCGAGGGAGCCCGCCAGGCGCAGCAGCTGTCGTGCGAGGAAGCGCGGGGTCAGCCGCCGGGTGCGGCGGGGTGCGGCGGCCGGGGCCGCCTCGTGCGGGGTGAGGGCATCGGTCCTGGTGGTCACTTCCGTCCTCCCGTCATACGGATCGACGTCGCGTCGAAGAGGCCCGAGGTGATGCGGAAGGTGGCGTTGTGGGCGGCGACGGTGACGGTCTTGTCGACGACGGGGACGATGTCGCCGCTGTCGAGCAGGGCGTGCTCCGACCGGTCCCAGAGCGCGCAGCCGGCGGTGCCGGGCAGCCGGCTCGCCTCGGTGGTGAGCTTCTCGTAGGCGGTGTTGGTGAGGTGGGCGAAGTTGCCGCCGTCGGGGGTGAAAGGGCCGGACAGCGTGCCGAGCAGCTGGGTGGGCAGGGTGACGCCGAGGGGCGCCCAGTCCACGTCCCAGTCCTGGGTGACCGCTTCGACCTCGCCGTAGGCGGCGTCGGACACCGCCCGCAGCCGGACGTCGACGCCGACCTTCTTCCAGGCCTGGGCCAGGTATTCGGCGGCGGCCGCCATCGTCTCGCCGGACGACGTGCCGTAGATCATGCGGAGGGTGAGCCGCTTGCCCGCCTTCACGCGGATGCCGTCGGGGCCGCGGAGCCAGCCCGCGGCGTGCAGCGCGGACTGGGCCTCGAGCGGGTCGAAGGCGGGCAGGTGGCCGGTGACGGTGTCGCCGGGGCAGGGCTTGGGTTCCATGACCAGGCCGGTGGGGGCGCGGCCGGTGCCGCCGGTGGCGATCGCCCCGAGGGAGTGGAGGTCGACGGCCTGGAGCAGGGCCTCGCGGACGGCGGGGTCGCTGCCGGGGTGGCCGGGGCCCTGGTGGAAGAAGAACTCCTGGGTGCCGTTGGCCTGCACGGTGGTGGTCACGCCGGGGACGGCGACCCGGGCGCGGTCGGGGCCGGCGAGCTGTGCGCCGTTGAGCTGGTGGGAGAGCAGGAGGTTGGCGGTCGTCGACTCGCTGCCGACGACCTTGAGCACGACCGAGCCGGGCATGGCGGGATCGGCGGTGGTCGCCCCGTCCGGCCCCCAGGCGTAGTCGGCGCGCTTGGCGAAGGTGTAGCTCTCGTTCGGCTCGGCGGAGGTGAGCCGGAAGGGGCCGGATCCGGAGGTGCCGCTCCGCAGCAGGGCGCGGTCCTTCAGGCCCGCTCCGCAGACGACGAAGAGGTAGCGGGTGCTCTGCAGGATGAAGGCGAAGGGCTCGGGCGTCGACAGGGTCACGGTGCGGGCCGTGTCGTCCGCCTTCGCGGTGAGGCCCTCGGGGACCACGACGCCGTACGCGGGCGACTTGGTGGCGGGGTCGGTGACGTGGGCGACGTTGGCGGCGACGGTGCTCGCGGTCACCGGGCTGCCGTCGGCGCAGGTGACGCCGCGGCGCAGGGTGAAGGTGACGGAGGCGGGCCTGACGTCCCACTTCTCGGCGAGTCCGGTGACGATCCGGCCGTCGGGGCCGGCGTGCACCAGGGTGTCGTACGCCAGCGACAGCGCGGTGTAGGTGGTCGTGTTCTGGACCTGGGCGGGGTCGAGCAGTCCCGGGTCGCTCTTGATCGCGTAGCTGAAGGCGTCGCCGCCGGACGATCCGGCCCGGGTGACGCTGCCGCAGCCGGCCGCCAGCAGTGACACCGCGAGAAAGGCGGACATCGCCTTGGCCCTGTGCGTCCAGGGCTTCAGAGGGGGCTTCATTGGGGGACTCCTTGGAGCGGGAGAGTTGCCCCACAGTCGCGGCTCGTGGCCGGAATTGATTCAGCCGGAGCGACGAAAACGGCCGGGCCCGTTGGGTGGCGGGTCCCAAGCCGCGCGACGGCCTCGGAGACACGTGGGCCCCGGACCGCGAGGGGTGCGGTCCGGGGCCGGTCGGTACGGGAGGAGGACACCGGCTCGTCACGTTCCGGCGCGGAGGTGGTCGACGGCGATCCGGGCGGCGCGGCCGATCGCGCGGTCCGCGAGGGGCTGCCGCTCGGCCGCGGTGGACGTGCGCAGGAAGACGCCCACGGCGTAGCGCTTGCCGTCGGGGTACGTGACCACGCCGGCCTCGTTGCGTACGGCGAAGTCGGTGCCGGTCTTCCCGGCGAGCCGCACGCCCGCCTCGGGGAAGCCGGACACCAGCCGGTGCTGCCAGACCTGTCGGGCCATGATGTCCCGGACCTCGGCACAGGCCCGCGCCGGGCCGGCCTCGTCCCGCCAGATGGCGGCGAGCAGCGCGGTGACCTCGCGGGGTGTGCTCGACGGGCTGCTGCCAGGGGCGCAGGCGCCGAGGGCGAGGAGCCTCTCGTCGGGGACGCCCGCCAGTTGCTCGTCGAGGGAGCGGCCCGGGGCGAGCCCGAGTTCCCGGCGGATGTCGTCGTCGAGGGCGGCGCAGGAGGAGAAACCGAAGCCGGGGAAGCCGAGCTCGTCCAGGGTGGCGCGGACCCGGTCGGGCCCGACGACGTCCAGGAGCAGGTCGGTGGCCGCGTTGTCGCTGATCGTCATCATCATGAAGGCGAGGTCGCGGGCGCTCATCTCGACGTCGTACGCGCAGCCGTCGGTGCCGCTGCCGCCGGCCCGGTAGGCGGAGGTGACGGTGTGGCGCCGGGCCGGGTCGAGTTCGCCGGCCGCCGCCTGCCGTGCGTACTCCAGGGCGATGGGGATCTTGAAGACGGACGCCAGGACGACCCGGGTGTCGGCGCCGTGGCCGAACTCCGCCTCCGTGTCGAGGTCGCGGACGTGGACGGACCCGGCGACCCGGGCCTCCGCGAAGGTGGACGAGAGCGCGGTGTGGACCTGGTCGGCACCGGCCGTCCGCGCGGCTGTGGTCATGGCGTCTCCTGGGGTGGGGTGGCGGCCGGTGCCCGGCGCAGGTGGTCGACGGCGGTCCGGGCGGCCCGGCCGATCGCCGCGTCGGCGGCCGGGTCACGGCCGCCGAGGGCGGGGGTGCGCAGGAAGACCGCGACGGCGTAGCGGCCGCCGTCGGGGTACTCGACGACGGCGGCCTCGTTGAGCACGCCCCACAGGGAGCCGTTCTTGGCCGCGACGCGGACGCCGTCGTCGAAGCCCGCGACGAGGCGGTGGGTGGACAGCTGACGGCTCATGAGCTCGCGGACCTCGGCGCACGCTTCGGCGGGCCCTGCCCGGTCGCGCCAGATCGCCGTCAGCATGGACGTGATCTCCCGTGGCGTGCTGTGCGCGGAACGGGTGGGGTCGAGCATGGCCAGGCCCCTGATCCGCTCCTCGCTCACCCGGTCGAGCTGGGCGTCGAGGTCGCCGTCCGGGTCGAGGCCGAGCTCTTCCCAGACCGGGTCCCACAGCTCGCGGTAACGCCCGACGGGCAGCCGCGGGCAGCCGAGTTCGGCGGCCACGGCGCGTACCCGGTCCGTGCCCAGGATCTCCATGAGCTTGTCGGTGGCCGCGTTGTCGCTCATGGAGAGCATGAAGAAGGCCAGGTCGCGGGTGCTCATGGTGACGTCGTGGCGGCAGCTGTCGGTCCCGATGCCGCCGCCCTCGCGATGGGCGGCGGTGACGGTGTGCCGGGCGGCCCGGTCGAGGGCTCCGGCCGCCGCCTGACGGGCGTAGGCGACGGCGACGGGGATCTTGCGGATCGAGGCGACGACGACGGGGGCGTCGGCGCGGAACGCGACCTCATGACCGACGCCGTCGGTGCCGGTGCCGGTGCCGGTGCCACCGTCGCTCCTGCTGCCTCGGACGCTGCCGCCGACGCTGCCGCCGTCGCCGTTGCTGTCGATGTCGATGTCGATGTCGATGTCGCGGGCGTGGAGGAAGCCCTCGACTCCGGCCTCGTCGAAGACCGCCCGCAGAGCGGCGGTCACCTCGTCGACGCTGGTGGGTGGTGCCATGGAGAGGTCCAATCGTGCGGCGGTCAGCGACACTTGGGGGTGGCGCGGCCGCTGTGGTGGAGGTAGGAGGGGCCGCCGGGGCGCTGCTCGAACACCACCGCGTCCCAGACCGAGTCGTCCTCGTCGCGGCCGACGAAGGTGGTCGCGTCGACGGCGACGAGGTCGAGGGTGCGGGAGCGGGCGAGTCCGACGAGGATGCCGGTGGGTTCCGTGCGCAGGCGGAGCCGGCCCTCGTGCGAGGTGACGTGGATCCGGCTGCCGGCACGTTCGTACACGCCGGTGAAGGGTTCGACGTCGACGTGGACGGGTCGCTCGGGCGGCGCGAGGGGGGCGGGGACCTCGATCCCGTGCAGGTCCCCGAGGAGTTCGGTGGCGAGACGGTGCTGGAACTCGACGCTCCGACCGCCGTTGATCATCACGGCGACGACCGTGCCGAGCTCGGGCAGGACCCAGAGGGCGGCGTGCTGGCCGATGGTGTCGCCGGTGTGGGAGACGACCTCGTGCCCGTCCCACTCGTCCAGGCTCCAGCCGATGCCCCACTGCCGTCCGCCGGTGTGCGGATTGGGCAGGTCGGCCTGTGGCCGCCGGAGCGCGGCGGGGTCGGCGAGGAGCGCTCCAGGGGTGAGGTGGGCGCGGCCGAAGGCGACCACGTCGGCGGCCCGGGCGCAGATCAGTCCCGCAGGGCCGACGGACCGGGGCAGTCCCCACCGCGGCACCACGGCACCGTGCTCGTCGTGGCCGACGGCGGCGCCGAAGCGCAGCACGTCCTCCGGCAGGGTCCAGGTGTGGGTGAGGCCGAGCGGGTCGCAGATCTGCTCCCGCAGGGCCTGGTCCCACCCGGTGCCGGTGAGCCGCTCGACGACCCGACCCGCGATGACGAACCCGGAGTTGCAGTACGAGTGGGAGTCCCCGACGGGAAAGGTCTGCTCCAGGTCGGCGCACGCCTCGACGTACCGGCGCAGGCAGTCGTCGCCGCGGCCGGTGTCCAGGAACAGGTCGCCGTCGATGCCCGAGGTGTGGGTGAGCAGATGGCGCAGGGTGATCGTCGCGGTGGCGCGGGGGTCGCCCACCCGGAACTCCGGCAGGATCTCGGCGACGGGCGTGTCCGCCGTGACCCGGCCCTCTTCCACCAGCAGCATCAGCTGGGTCGCGGTCCACACCTTGGTGACCGAGCCGATCTGGAACAGCGCGTCGGGGTGCGCGGGCGCCCCGGTCGCGGTGTTGAGGACGCCGGCGGCGCACGCGTGGAGCTCGCCGCCGTACCAGAACGCCAGGCTCGCGCCGGGCACCTCGGAGTCGGCGGCGAGCGCCGCGAGACGGCTCGCCCAGTGCTCGATGTCGGCCTTCACGCTCGCCCTCCGGATGGCTCGATGGGTGTGGTCGCGGCTCGATGTGCCGGGTCACCGCTCGATGTGCTGGGCCGGAAGCGTACGTACGGAGGCACCCCTCATGGTTCGTACGGGGATACGAACGCGCAGGTCGGAGCTTGGTCCGGGGGACGACTCCGGGGGAGGCGGGCGTTCCTAGGGTGGCGTGCACCCGACGTACGAGGAGACGAGACGACGATGCCGCTGATCGACCGCGACGACTGCGCCCTGGTGATCATCGATGTGCAGACCGATTTCTACCCGCCCCAGCGGCTCGACGTGGACCGGCAGCGGTTTCAGGACATGGTGGGGCGCATCGCCTGGATCACGTCCGTGGCGGACCGCCTGGAGATCCCGGTCGTGGTGACCGAGGAGGACCCGGCCGCCAGTGGCCACACGGTGCCGGAGATCCGCGAAACGCTGCCGGCCGAGGCGGTCACGCTGCCGAAGAACGCCTTCGCCGTGTGGGACAACCCCGACATCGCCACCGCGATCGAGGCCACCGGGCGTACGACGACGATCCTGGTCGGCATCGAGACGGACATCTGCGTGGCGCACTCGGCGATCCAGCTGCACCACGCGGGCAAGCGCGTCGTGGTCGTGGACGACGCCGCCTACTCCCCCGGCCCGGCGCACGAGCGGGGTCTGCGGCGGCTTGCGGGCCGGGGCATCGAGACGCTGTCCACCAAGGAGCTGTTCTACGACTGGATGCGCACCATCGAGGCCGCGGACGCCTTCCACGACACCCACGCGGACCTGACGCTGCCGCCGGGCGTGCGGCTCTGACCGGGGTCTCTCAGTCGAGTCCGGCGGCGGGGCGCGGGTCTTCGGCCCCCGCCCCGCCGCCGCTCTGCGGGCCCAGGAGGCGCAGCTGTAGCATCGCGGCGAACCTCGCGGCCGGGTCCCGGAGATCGATCTCCCCGACTTCGGCGACCCGGCGGATGCGGTAGCGGAAGGTGTTCGGGTGGACGAACACGCTCGCCGAGGCGGTGATGACGTCCCCGAAGGCGTCCAGCCAGGCCCGCAGCGTCTCCACCAGGTGGGCGTTGTGCTTCGCGTCGTACGCGACGAGGCGGGCGAGGGGGCCGGAGAGCTCGTCGCGGTTGGCGACGGCCAGGTCCCGCAACTCCAGCAGCAGTGCGTCCACGTACACGTCGGCGATCGAGGCCACGCGCCTGCCGGTCCGGCCGGTGAACAGCACGCGCAGCGCCCGGTCGGCGTTGGCCCGGGAGCGCGGGAGCGCCGCCGGTTCCTCGGCGACCGAGCCGATCCCGACGACGGCGCCGGCCCGGTCGCCGGTGCGCCGGAGGAAGTCGGCGGCCACGTGCAGGGCGCGCTCCCGTGCGTGGGCGCCGTCGCCCGGGACGGGGAACAGCGCGTACGCCACGTCGCCGAGCAGTGCCACCGCGGATCGCGGCTGTACGGCGGTGAGGTGCACGGCCAGGGCGGCGGCGAGCCGCTGGCGCTCGGCGGTGACGTGGGCGTGGTCCTCGCCGTGCTCGGCCGCCAGACCCATGGCCAGGACCAGGGTGGGTTCGTCGACGAGGCCGAGCCGGCCGAGTGCCTCGACCGCTCCGGCCCCGCCCTCCAGCGCGGTCGTGACGAGGTCGGCCCGCAAGCGGTACTCCGCGTCCGTGCCCGCCCGGAAGCGCAGCATGTGGAGGGCGACCAGTTTGGCCGCTTCCAGGAAGGCCTTCTCCCGCTCCGGGGTGAGCGGCTTGCGCAGCGCCGCCCACACGGAGCCGAGGAACTCGTCGCCGGCGCGCACGGCGACCGCGACCCGCGGCAGCGCCACTTCGCCGCCGAGGGTGGGCGGGGGCACGTGGACGAGGCCCTCGCTCCGGTACAGCTCCTTGAAGACGCCGTGCTCCTCGTGGTGGCGCAGATAGCGTTCGGGGACCTGGCGGGCCAGGATGCTCTCGACCCGGGGGGCGTCGGCCTCGTCCTGGCGTCCGGAGAAGGCGAGGATGCGGGAGCGGCGGTCCTCGATGGTGACGGGGGCGTCGAGGAGGGTGGCGATGGCGTTGGCCAGGGCGAAGAGGTCCCCGGACGGCACCCCGCCCAGGGTCTGTTCCTCGCCCTCCCCCACGTCGCCTTCGGCGAGCAGGGTGCGCAGCATGGCCGCGAGCTGGGCCCAGGAGGCTCCGGGGGTGAGGGCGAGCAGGGCGATGCCGGTCTCGTCGACGACCGGCGCCAGCTCGTCGGCGTCGGCGACGGGGCCGCGGACGACGAGGGCGGTGGCGCCGAGCGCGGCGAGGTGGCGCAGCAGCCGGCCGGTCTGCTCCGCGCCGTGGACGCCGACGCCGAGCACGATGGCGCGCTCCGGGTGGTGCTGCTCGTCGTACGGGTCGTGGATGCCGACGCCGCCGATCTCCCCGGCCGCGTCGGGGTCGCCGTACACCAGGTCCAGAAGCGTGTGGCCGAAGTCCTCGAGCACCCGGCCGAGGCTTCGGGCGGGGTGCGTCGACATGTGCCTGATCATCTCCGCAGGTTAGGACGCGCACGGCCCTGCGATGTGGTGCCTGCGGACGAGGATACGTCAGCCGGTTCGTCCCCCGGTACGAACGGCAAGGGCGGGGCCCGGGGCCGCCGCGGGGCGCCAGAGGCGGGAGACGGCGGCTTCGGCCAGGGCGTCGGTCGAGTCGACCAGCGGCAGCACCCGGGAGGCCGCCGAGCTGATCAGCGGTATCTCGGTGCAGGCTGCGACGACCGTCTGCGCGCCGCGCTCCCGGAGGCTCTCGGTCGCCGTGGCGATCCAGCTCTCGGGCGCGGCGGGGGCGGCGCCGGCCTTGACCGCGCGGATCGCCGCGTCCACGTACTCCTCCTGTACGGGGCCGGAGACCTGGACCACGTCGAGTCCGAGCCGGGCACCGGCCCGCTCGTACAGGCCGGTCAGGCGGGTCCCCCGGGTCGCCAGGACGCCCACCCGTTCGAGCCCCGGCCTGCGGCGGGCCGCTGTCTCGAGCGCGGCCCTGATCATGTCGAGCACCTCGACCCCGGTGGCCCTGGACAGCTGCTCGACGTAGGCGTGCGCGGTGTTGCAGGGCACGGCGATGCAGCTGACTCCGGCGCGCTGCAGCCAGCGGGCGCCCTCGACGAGGGCGGGCACGGGCGACGGTCCTTCTCCCAGCAGGGCCGCGGTCCGGTCGGGGACCGCGGGATCGGCCCAGATGAGCACGGGCAGATGGGCCTGGTCGGATCCGGCCGGGGTGCGCTGGACGAGCCGCCGGTAGAAGTCGGCCGTGGCGAGGGGGCCCATCCCGCCGAGGATGCCGAGGGTCGGACGGGTGACGTGACGCATGGCGGGGCGGCCTTTCCGTTTCTCCCGCCGTCGTCCGCGGGGCTCCACGGGATCCTCGTCCGATCGGGAGGGCGGGACGTCGTCGCCGGGGCCGAAAGGTCCGACCGGGATCGGTACGTCACCACGAAGGCCGGCCGGAAGGCGAGACGGGCAACCCGGCTCGCCTTCCGGCGCCGTGAGGCGCCCCGGAGAGGGACGGCCTCACGCGGATCAGAGCGCGCCGACGATGTCCTCCACCCGGTCCTTCGCGTCGCCGAAGAGCATGGCGGTGTTCTCCTTGAAGAAGAGCGGGTTCTGGACGCCCGCGTATCCGGAGGCCATCGAGCGCTTGAACACGATGACCTTCTCCGCCTCCCAGACGGTGAGCACCGGCATGCCCGCGATCGGGCTGCTGGGGTCCTCGGCGCCGGCCGGGTTGACGGTGTCGTTGGCGCCGATGACCAGGACGACGTCGGTCCGGGCGAAGTCCTCGTTGATCTCGTCCATTTCGAGGACGATGTCGTACGGCACCTTGGCCTCGGCGAGGAGCACGTTCATGTGGCCGGGCAGGCGGCCGGCGACCGGGTGGATGCCGAAGCGCACGTCGACGCCCTTCGCGCGCAGCTTCGAGGTGAGCTCCGCGACCGGGTACTGCGCCTGCGCCACGGCCATGCCGTAGCCGGGCGTGATGACCACCGAGCGGGCGGAGCCGAGGAGTTCGGCGGCGCCCTGGGCGGTGATCTCCGTGTGCTCGCCGTAGTCGACGTCGGAGCCCGCGGGCGCCTCGATGCCGAAGCCGCCGGCGATGACGGAGAGGAAGGAGCGGTTCATCGCCTTGCACATGATGTAGGACAGGTAGGCACCGGAGGAGCCGACCAGCGCGCCGGTGATGATCAGCAGGTCGTTGCCGAGCAGGAAGCCGGAGGCCGCCGCGGCCCAGCCGGAGTAGCTGTTGAGCATCGAGACCACGACCGGCATGTCACCGCCGCCGATCGAGGCCACCAGGTGCCAGCCGAGGGCCAGCGCGAGGACGGTCACGGTGATCAGCAGCCACAGCTCCGGCGTGATCACGAACCACACCGTGAGGGCGAGGAAGAGGCCGAGCGCGCCGAGGTTCAGGGCGTTCTTCCCGGGCAGCACCAGCGGCTTGGAATCGATCCGCGCCGAGAGCTTCAGGTTCGCCACGATGGAGCCGGTGAAGGTCACCGCGCCGATGAACAGGCCGATGAACACCTCGGCGTGGTGGATGCCGAGCGTGCCCAGCGCGTCCAGCGCCTTGGCCTCGTGGCCGGCCGGGTCGTGCTCGACGTTCAGGAAGCCGTTCCAGCTGACCAGCACGGCCGCCAGACCGACGAAGGAGTGCAGCAGCGCGATCAGTTCGGGCATGCCGGTCATCTCGACGCCACGGGCCCGCTGCACACCGACCAGCGCCCCGATGAGCATCGCCACGGCCATCAGGCCGAGGCCCGCGGTGCTGACGTCACCGTCCACCGCGAGCACGACCGTCGCGACCAGCGCGACGCCCATGCCGAGCATGCCGAAGGCGTTGCCGAGCCGCGCCGACTCGTGCTTGGAGAGTCCTGCCAGCGCGAGGATGAACAGCAGCGCGGCAACGAGGTAGGCCGCCTGGGCGGCAAGGGTCGCAGACATGTCAGCTCCGGTTGAACATGGCGAGCATGCGACGCGTCACCGCGAAGCCGCCGAAGACGTTGATACTGGCCAGAAGGATCGCGACGAACGACAGCACGGTGACCGCCGTGCTCGAGTGGCCGATCTGCAGGAGCGCGCCGACGACGATGATCCCGGAGATCGCGTTCGTCACCGACATCAGCGGCGTGTGCAGGGCGTGGTGCACATGACCGATCACGTAGTAGCCGATCACGATCGCGAGCACGAAGACCGTCACGTGGGGCAGCAGCGCCGCGGGGGCGAACCCGGCGGTGAGGAAGAGCGCCAGGGCGCCCAGGGCCACGCCGCCGAACTTCTGCTTCGCCGTCATCGGCGCCTTCTTCGGCTTCGGCGCCTCCGCCGGGGCCGCCGCGGGCGCGGGGGCCGGGGCCGCCGAGACCTGGACCGGCGGGGGCGGCCAGGCCGACTCGCCCGCGCGGACGACGGTGATCGAGCGCTGCACCGGGTCGTCCCAGTCGAGGACCAGACGCCCGTCCTTCTCCGGCGTCATCAGCTTCAGCAGGTTCACCAGGTTCGTGCCGTACAGCTGCGAGGCCTGCGCCGGCAGCCGGCCCGCCAGGTCGGTGTAACCGATGATCGTCACGCCGTTCTCCGTGACGACCTTCTCGCCCTTCACGGTGCCCTCGACGTTGCCGCCGTTGGCGGCCGCCATGTCGACGATCACCGAACCCGGCTTCATGCTCGCCACCATCTCCGCGGTGACCAGCGTCGGCGCGGGACGCCCCGGGATGAGCGCGGTGGTGATGACGATGTCGACCTCACGGCACTGCGCGGCGTACAACTCGGCCTCGCGCGCCTTGTAGTCGTCGCCCATCTCCTTGGCGTAGCCCGTCTTCGAGACCTCCACCTCCGGAGACTCGATCGACAGGTACTCGCCGCCCAGCGACCGCACCTGGTCGGCCACCTCGGGCCGCGGGTCGGTCGCCCGTACGATCGCACCGAGCGAGCCCGCCGCACCGATCGCCGCCAGACCGGCGACGCCCGCGCCCGCGACGAGCACCTTCGCCGGCGGCACCTTGCCCGCCGCCGTCACCTGACCGGTGAAGAACCGCCCGAACTCGTGCGCCGCCTCGACCACGGCCCGGTAGCCGGCGATGTTCGCCATCGACGACAGCACGTCCATCGACTGCGCCCGGCTGATGCGCGGCACGGCGTCCATCGACAGCGCCGTGAAGGGCCGGCGGCCCAGGTCCTCGACCATCGCCGGGTCGAACGCCGGCGCGAACAGGGCGATCACCGTCGCCTCCGGCCGCACCCCGTCCAGCTGGGCCGCGCTCGGGGCGTTGACGCCCAGCACCACGTCCGCGGCGGTCGCGTCACCGACGGTCGCACCGGACACCTCGTAGGCGCTGTCGGTGAAGCCGGCCGCGATCCCCGCGCCCGGGTCGACGACGACCTCGTACCCCAGTTTGCGGATCTGTTCGATCGTGGCCGGCGTGGCCGCGACGCGACTCTCACCTGCCCGCGCTTCCTTGAGGACTCCGACAATCACAAGTGTTCTCCGTTTCCCTGCTCAGGCCGTCAACGGCTTGTTCTCGAGGAGATCAGAAGTGCGCCCGCCTTGATCCGGAGCACGCCGCTCAGCTTGACCGTCCTGGGCTCCGCTTGCACAGCTCCCCTTGGTGAGGTGTACGCAACATTGCTAGCGGGCACGTGACGCCCGCACCGTGGCCTGACCGCGCGGCTCGGTCGTGGCCAGGGCGTTCTTGCGCACCTCGTCCGGGCCGTCGGCGAACCGCAGGGTCCGGATGTGTACGTACATATTGGCCAGTACGAAGTCCCGGGACGGCGCGCCGGCGCCGTGGCTGCTCGGCCGGGTACCCGTGCCGGTCCGTTAAGTCGAGCAGCGACGCGCGCGGTTCCTCGGTCCCGGGGTCGAACCGAAGTGCATCAGTGCTTCTCGTTCAGGGCGGAGAGTCCGGCGTCCAGGAGCGGATCGGTCGCGTCGCCGTCCGCGCCGTGGTTGACGGCCATCCGCACGCCCCGCAGGTCGTACACCTCCCGGCAGAGCATCGGGCGCTCCAGCTCGGCGATGCCGTGGAAGACGGTCGCGGGCGCGGGGGGGGTGGGGGTGTCGGTCATGCCGGTGTGTCGGTCATGCCGGTGATCCGTTCGGCGAGGGGCGCAGGCCCGGGACGAGGGCGGCGAGTGCCGCGCGGGTGGAGGAGGCGTCGACGTGCAGGTGGGCCCGCATGCCGACGGCCCGCGCGCCGAGCACGTTGGGCTCGGCGTCGTCGACGAAGAGCACGCGTCCGGCGGTGACGCCGAGCCGCGCCAGGGTCAGCTCGTATATCGGGGCGAGTGGCTTGCGCAGGCCGACCTCGCCGGAGATGACGACGGGGTCGAACAGCGCGTCGATCAGCTCGCGCGGGTAGGTGTTGCCCCAGCTGTTGGACAGGAGGGCGACCCGGATACCGAGCTCGCGCAGCTCCTCGACGAGCGCGAGCATTGCCGGGTCGTGCCGCATGCCGGCGAAGAGCCGGGCGAGCAGGCCGACCGGCTCGACCGGCCGGCCGTCGGTCGTGGTGAGCTCGGCGGCGAGCAGGGCGTCGAACTCGGCGACGGTCAGCTCGCCGGTCTCCAGGCGGTGGATCGGTGTGCCGGCGGGTGCGCCGCGGCCCAGCCAGGCCTTGAGGGCCCGGGAGAAGGACTGCGGCTCGATGCCGTCGGCCTCGATCCAGGCCTCGATCGAGTCCTTGACGGGCGCGGTGAGCACGCCGCCGTAGTCGAGGACGACGGCCTCGACCGGTGCGGTCGGCGGCTCGGCGGCGCCGCTCATTCGGCCGCTCCGACGAGTGTGACGCCGCCGTCGACGACGACGGTCTGGCCGGTGAGCCAGGCGGCGTCCTCGGAGAGCAGGAAGGCGACGACACCGCCGATGTCCTCGGGCTCGCCCAGCCGCTTCAGCGGGTACCCGGCCGCCAGCCGTTCCTCGCGGCCCTCGTACAGGGCGGTGGCGAACTTGGTCTTGACGACCGCCGGCGCGACCGCGTTGATCCGGATGTCCGGGCCCAGTTCGACGGCCAGCAGCTCGGTCATCGAGATCAGCATCGCCTTGCTGGCGCCGTACATGCCGATCATGGGCGCTGGCCGGACGCCGGAGACCGAGGAGACGTTGACGATCGCACCGCCGTGCTCCTTCATCCACGCCTCGTGGACGGCCTGGGTCCAGGAGAGCGCGGCGAGGCAGTTGATCTCCACGATCTTGCGGGCGGCCGCCAGGTCGAGCTCGATCATCGGGCCGTACACCGGGTTGACGCCGGTGTTGTTCACCAGCAGGTCCACGCTGCCGAAGGCCTCGATCGCCTGGCGGATCGTGTCGGCCTGGTGCTCGCGGTCGTCGGCCTTGCCGGCGACGCCCAGCGCGTGGGCGGGACCGCCCAGGCCGGCGACCGCCGTGTCCAGCGTGTCCTTGGTGCGGCCGGTGACGACGACCCGGGCGCCCTCGGCGACGAGCCGCTCGGCGACGGCCAGGCCGATGCCACGGCTGGCACCGGTGACGATCGCGGTCTTTCCCTCGAAACGCTTCATGTCTTCCGTGCCCCTTCTCAGCTCAGCCGCTCGATGACCATGGCCATGCCCATGCCGCCGCCGACGCACATGGACTCGACGCCGAACTGCTTGTCGTGCCACTGGAGCGAGTTGACGAGCGTGGCGGTGATGCGCGCGCCGGTCATGCCGAACGGGTGGCCGACGGCGATGGCGCCGCCGTTGACGTTGAGCTTCTCCAGCGGGATGCCGAGCTGCTGCGCGGAGCCGAGCGCCTGTACGGCGAACGCCTCGTTGATCTCGAAGAGGTCGATGTCGTCGAGGCCGAGGCCGGCGCTCTTCAGCGCGGCGGGGATCGCCTCGACCGGGCCGAGGCCCATGATCTCCGGGGACAGTCCGGTGACGGCCGTCGAGACGATCCGGGCGAGCGGGGTGAGGCCGAGCTCCCGGGCCCGGGTGTCGCTCATGATCACCAGGGCGGCGGCGCCGTCGTTGAGCGGGCAGGCGTTGCCGGCGGTCACGGTGCCGTCGGGGCGGAACACCGGCTTGAGCCCGCTCACGCCTTCGAGGGTGGTGCCGGGGCGGGGGCCGTCGTCGGTGGTGACGACGGTGCCGTCGGGGAGGGTGACCGGGGTGATCTCGCGGGCCCAGAAGCCCTCCTCGATGCGCTGGACGGCGAGGTTCTGGCTGCGGACGGCGAAGGCGTCCTGCTCCTCCCGCGACATGCCCAGGATCTGCTGCACGTTCTCGGCGGTCTGGCCCATGGTGATGTAGACGTCCGGCAGCACGCCGGTCTCGCGCGGGTCGGTCCAGGCGTCCCCGCCGCCCTGCGCGCGCTCGTGGGTGCGCCGGCCGGCCTCGCCGAAGGCGGGGTTGAGGATGTCGTGGCCCGGGATGTGGTCGCTGGTGCCGTTGTCGAAGTGGCTGACCGACTCCACACCGGCGGATAGGTACGCGTGGCCCTCGCCGGCCCTGATCGCGTGGAAGGCCATCCGGGTGGTCTGGAGGGACGACGAGCAGTACCGGGTGACGGTGGTCCCGGGCAGGTGGTCGTAGCCGAGGAGCACGGCGATGTTGCGGCCCATGTTCCAGCCCTGCTCACCGCCGGGCAGACCGCAGCCCAGCATCAGGTCGGTGATCTCGCGCGGGTCGAGCCCGGGCACCTTGTCCAGCGCCGCGCGGACCATCCGCACGGTCAGTTCGTCGGCGCGCATGTCCTTCAGCGAGCCCTTGCCGGCGCTGCCGATCGGGGACCGGGCAGCCGAGACGATCACTGCTTCGGGCATGTGCCCTCACTTTCCATGCTAAGCGGTTGCTTACTCAAGGAGGGCCCACTGTGCATGAGCGGCGGAAGGCCGTCAACAGGTGGTCGGGGCAAGGCGGAATGACTTATGTCATGGTGCGCGCACCGCGCATCGGCGCCATCGTGAAGGACGAGCTGCGCCCTTCGGGAGGGCGCGGACGCCCGCCCCCGCAGCGGCGGCCACGGCGGCCCGGCGGGATGGGGTCGGCGGGCGCTGATGCCCGGCGGGCAGGGTCAGCGCTGATGCCCGGCGGGCGGGGTCAGCGGGCGCTGATGCCGGCCAGGAACAGGTCCGCGAACGTGCGGGCGACCTCGGCCGCGGAGGAGGCGCCTTCGGGGCGCCACCACATCGGCAGATGGTGCACCGAGCCGAAGCAGTAGTCGACGGCCAGCTCCGCGCTGACGTCGGCACGGAAGACGCCCTCGCGCTGCCCCTCGACGACGAGCGCCCGGAAGGTCTCGTGATAGCGCCGGCGCTCCCGCCGTACCTGGCGCTGGTTCTCCTCGGCGAGCTGGTGCAGCGACCGGAAGAAGATCGTGGCGCTCTCGAGGTTCTCGATCGTCGTCACCACAACGTCGGACACCGCGGCGTGGACGCGCTCCGCCACGGGCAGGTCCATCGCCACCACGGCGTCGAGGCGTTCGGTCTGCATCCGCAGCACCCGCAGGTAGATCTCGTGGAGCAGGTCGTCCTTGGAGGGGAAGTAGTGGTACATCGCGCCCTTGGTGACGCCCGCGGCGCGCACCACGTCCGCCACCGACGTCCCTTCGAAGCCCTTCTCGGCGAAGAGCTGCAGCGCCGCGTCCAGCAAACGCTCGGGCACCGTGCGCCCGTTGACGGTCGCCGGCGGGCGGCCCCTGCGGCGCCCCTGCTCCGTGGACAAGACCCGATCTCCTAGCGCCGCTTCGGAGCCTTCGGGGCATACGTCCCGAGGTACGCGGTCATGAGGCGGCGCGCTTCGTCGATCGTGGCGTCGTCGCCCCTCCGGGAGTCCTTGAAGGCCACGCCGAACACCCGGTCGGCGGCCTCGTAGACGACCTCCACGGCGAGCCGGGGCGTGTCGGCGGCGATCAGCCCACGGTCGACCAGACGGCGCCGGAGCTGCTCGGCCTGCGCCTTGCCCCAGGTCTCTTCGAGCTCCACGAGCACCGGGCTGCGCCCGGGGGCGTACCAGAGCTCCACCACGCTCGGGTGCTCGCGGCAGTAGGCGAGCTGCGGGTCGATGAACGCGTCGATCACCTCGCGCAGGGTGCCGAGACCCGGGTCGTCCGCCGCCTCGGCGACGAGCGCCTCGATGTCCTCGCAGCCGCCGCATGAGCGCGGCGTCCACCTGGTTCCGGTCGGCGAAGTAGTGGTACACGGACGCGGTGGGAATGCCGGCCCGCCTGCCGATGGCACCGAGCGTGGCGGCCCCGTACCCCTCCTCGGCGAGGATCTCGTCGGCGGCGTCGAGGATCGCCTGCACGCGCCGCACGCCGCGGCGCTGCACGGGCGCCGGGCGTGAAGCCAGTTGGGGCGCCCCCGAGTTCCCGATCACGAGTCGAGAATATCAGCCGGACGACGGAAGATCGTTGAAAGACGACCGACTTGCGGCACCCCTGAAGGCAGCCGTCTCCGTGGCGATTCAGGCCCCGGTCACGTCTCCGAAGGCGTCTCCGAAGGGGGCTGCGAAGGGGTCTCCGAAGAGGTCGAGACCCCCTGCGTCCGTGCCGATCGGGACCTCGGCCCAGATCGTCTTCCCCTCGCGGGTGTAACGCGTGCCCCATCGATCGGCGAGCTGGGCGACCAGGAACAACCCGCGGCCGCCCTCCTCGTCCGGCCGTGCCCGCCGCAGATGCGGCGAGGTCTCGCGGCCGTCCGACACCTCGCAGATCAGGGCCCGGTCCCTGTCCCGCAGAAGCCGCAGATCCACCGGCGGAGCCCCGTACCGGATCGCGTTGGTGACCAGTTCACTGACGATCAACTCGACCGCGAAACCCACGGAGTCGAGACCCCAGTCGGCCAACCGCGCGTTCGTGGCCGCCCGCGCTCCGGCCACCCTCGCCGGATCCGGATCGATGCGCCAGCCGGCCACGTCCTCCTCGGCCAGGGCGTGGACCCCGACCAGGAGGAGCGCCGCGTCGTCGCGCGCGTCGGCGGACGACCCGGACGCGACGATCCGGTCCCGGAGCGCCGCCGGACGCAGTCCGGAGTGCTCGTCCAGCGTCCGGCACAAAGCGGCGACCCCCTCGTCGGGATCCTGCCCGCCGCCCGTCACCAGCCCGTCGGTGAACAACGCGAGCAGGCTGCTCTCCGCGATCTCGAACTCGGCCGACTCGAACGGCATCCCTCCGACGCCCAGGGGCAGGCCGACGGGGATGTCCAGCGGCTCGGCGGTCCCGCCGGGGGCGACCAGGACCGGTGGCAGATGACCCGCGCCGGCGACGGCACACCGGCCGTGGACGGGGTCGTACACCAGGTACAGACATCGGGCGCCGACCGCCGGGTCCGTGCCGTTCGCCTCCTTCGGGTCGATGCCGATCCGCGCCTGCCCGACCAGGTCGTCGAGCCGCCCGAGGAGCTCGTCCGGGGCGAGGTCGAGCGCGGCCAGAGCGCGTACGGTCGTCCTCAACCGCCCCATGGTGACGGCGGCGTGCAGCCCGTGGCCCACCACGTCGCCCACCACCAGCCCGACGCGGGCGCCGGACAGCGGAATCACGTCGTACCAGTCGCCACCGACCCCCGTAGGCCCTCCACCGGGGGCGTAGTGGTGGGCGCTCTCCACGGCGGTGTGCTCCGGCAGCTCCTGCGGGAGCAGATTGCGCTGGAACAGCAGCGCGGTGGCGTGCTCCTGGGCGTAACGCCGTCCGTTGTCGAGACACACCGCCGCATGTGCGACCAACTCGGCGGCCAGCGCGCGGTCGGCGGCGTCGAAAGGGACGCGCGCGGCGGTGCGCAGCAGAGTGACCGTCCCGAGCCTCCCGCCGCCGGCCCCGAGGGGAAGCACGAGCTTCCTGTCATCGGTGGGCGTCTCCTTCGCGGGATCCTCCCCCGTCCCGTCCGTCGGCCCCTCCCTCAGCTCCTCTCTCGGCTCCTCCGTCCCGTCAGTCGGCCCCTCCCTCCGCTCCTCTCTCGGCTCCTCCGTGGGGGCGTCGTGACCCGCGGCCGCGGCGCCTCCGCGGGCGATCCGCCGCGACGGCGTCGGGACGCCCCGGGGAACGGCCTCCTCACCGGTGAATACGGACTCCGCCAGGTCGACCCGAGCCGAGTCCGCGAAGTCGGGGACGACCACGGCCAATAGCTCCTCGCACGTCCGGACCCCGTCCAGCGTCGTTCCGACGCTGCTGGAGCGGCTCAGCAGCTCGAGCCGGCGCTGGGCCTCGTAGCGCTCGGTGATCTCGAACGCCGACTCGCACACGCCCAGGTAACGCCCCGCGGCGTCCTGCAGGCGGAAGTAGGAGCAGGACCAGACGCGCCGGTGGGCGGGGTCGCCCGGCAGGGGGGTCCGGTAGTGGACGTCGATGACGGGTTCGCCGGTGCGGTAGACCTGCTCGATCACCGATTCGAGCGAGCGGCCACCCGAGGGCGAGACGATCTCGCCCTCCGGGAGGATCTCCCGCACGGCCACCTCGAACCACTCCTCGCGCCGAAGGCCGAGCTGCTCCTCCGTCGCGGGGTTGACCCACTTCACGCGGCTGTTCTCGTCGATCACGGTCAGCGAGAGCGGCGACTGGGTCGACAGCCCGCCGAGCATGGCCTGGTCGGTCGCCCAGCGCTCCATCCGCTCGGCCTCGACGGACACGAGGCCCCAGGCCGCGGTGGTGGGCCGGGCGCCGGCGGGACCGAGGCGCAGCACGTACAGGACCACGTCCGCGACACCCCCGTCGCGGGTGCGCAAGGCCCACCTGCCGCCCCAGGAGTCGACGGGCCGGTCCGGTGCGAAGAGCGGACGTCCGTCGACGGGGACGAGGCAGTCGCGGGCCGGCTGTCCGATGACGTCCTCGGCCGGGTAGCCGTAGAGCTCCTGGGCCGCGGCGTCCCAGCCGATGATGTCGCCCCGGTGGTCGAGCACGGCCGTCGCCATGGTCCGCAGGCTGAACGGAGTGCCGGACCGCTGCTCCCCTGCCCCGGGCGTTGTCATGGCGGCCTCCCCACGGACGGCCCCCCTCGTCAGGCTACGCCGCGTAGCGGGGGAACCGCTCGACGGAGCCGGAGCACCGCTCGACCGAGCCGGAGGACCGCTCGACCGGGCCGGAGCACCGCTCGCCCCGGGCCGGAGCACCGCCCGACCGAGCCGGAGCACCGCTCGACCGAGCCGGAGCACCGCTCGACGGAGCCGGAAGACCGCTCGACCGGGCCGGAGGACCGCGGGACACGGCTCACGCCGCGTGACGTCCGCCCCCCGCGCACCTCCGGAACCCGGCCGGGCGCCTCGCCCTCGACCCCGACCCGTCACCGTCGGTGGCCGGCTCTCCCCCTGGGCGGCACCGCCGATCGGCCGGCCGGGCGCCGAACGCCGGGGCTGCCGCAGAACACCCTCGTCCTGACCGACACCGGTGAGATCGTGGGGTCGCGGCCGGTGCCTACCGTCCGTGGCCGGGCCGGGGCCCCGGGGAAGTGCTACAACTGGGGTTGTGGCCCCGACCCGTCTCCCGCGCCCGGCGTCCCGGTGCGGTCGAAGCTAGGCAGAAGATTCGGAAGCGTCGCCGGACAGGTCTTCGTCCTTCAGGTGGCGATCGTGGTGCTGCTCGCCGCCGGAGCCCTGCTGGCGCTGTTGCTGCAGTCGCAGCACGACGTCGACCGTGAGGCGCGCGACCGGTCGGTCTCCGTGGCGCAGACCTTCGCGAAGTCCCTCGGCCTGCAGGAGGCGCTGAAGTCACCGGACCCGTCCGCGATCCTGCAGCCCGCGGCCGAGGAGACGCGGAAGGTCGCGGGGGTGGACTTCATCGTGGTGATGGACACCCACGGCATCCGCTACAGCCATCCGCAGCCCGAGCGCATCGGCGAGCGGTTCGTGGGCACCATCGAGCCCTCGCTCGCCGGCCAGGTGCACACCGAGAGTGTGGACGGGCCACTCGGCAAGGAGATCCAGGCGATCGTGCCGGTCACCGCGCCCGACGGCAAGGTCGTCGCCCTGGTCTCGGCGGGCCTGACGGTGGAGAGCGTGACCGGCATCGCCGACAGCCAGCTTCCGGTCATCCTCCTGGCCATCGCCGGCGGCCTGGCGCTGGCGACCGTGGGGACGGCACTGATCAGCCGGAGACTGCGCCGCCAGACCCACGGGCTCGGCACGCAGGAGATGACCCGCATGTACGAGCACCACGACGCGGTGCTGCACGCCGTCCGCGAAGGGGTGCTGATCACCGACGCCGAGGGACGGCTGCTCCTGGCGAACGACGAGGCCGGAAGGCTGCTCGACCTGCCGGACGACGCCGAGGGGCGCCCCGTCGACGAGGTCGGCATGGACCGCCGGATGGCGGACCTGCTGCTGTCCGGCCGGATCGCCACCGACGAGGTGCTGGAGGCCGGGGACCGGTTGCTCGTGGTCAATCAGCGGCCCACCCACTCCGGAGGCCGTCCGCAGGGCTCGGCGGTCACCATCCGCGACTCCACCGAGATGCGGCTGCTGAGCAGCCGGGCGGAGACGGCCCGCAGGCGGCTCAAGCTGCTCTACGACGCCGGGGGTGACATCGGCACCACCCTCGACGTGGTGCGGACCGCGGAGGAGCTGGCCGACGTCGCCGTCCCCCGGTTCGCGGACTTCGTCACGGTCGACCTGGCCGACCCGGTGCTGAACGGCGACGAGCCCGGGCCGGGCGCCGACATGCGACGCACGGCGGTCAACGGCATCCGCTCCGACCACCCGCTGTACCCGCTCGGCAGCCTGATCGACTTCCTGCCCTCCACCCCGCAGGCCCGCGGGTACGGCACGGGCGCGGCCGAACTCGTACCCGATCTGCGTGACGCGCCGGGCTGGCACGCGCAGGACCCGCCCCGGACGTCGGCGATCGTCGACTACGGGATCCACTCGCTCATCGCCGCCCCGCTGAAGGCCAGGGGGGTCGTGCTCGGGGTGGTCAACTTCTGGCGGTCGGAGAAACCGGAACCGTTCGACGAGGACGACCTGTCCCTGGCCGAGGAGCTCGTCGGGCGCGCCGCGGTCACCATGGACAACGCCCGCCGCTACACGCGCGAACACCATCTCGCCGTGACGCTCCAGCGCAGCCTGCTGCCGCAGGATCTGCCCGAGCAGAGCGCCATGGACATCGCGCACTTCTACCAGCCCGCGCAGTCCGGAGTGGGCGGCGACTGGTTCGACGTGATCGCGCTGCCGGGCAGCCGCGTCGGGCTCGTCGTCGGAGACGTCGTGGGGCACGGTCTGCACGCCGCGGCCACCATGGGGCGGCTGCGCACGGCGGTGCACAACTTCTCCTCCCTGGACCTGCCGCCGGACGAACTCCTCGCCCGTCTCGACAACCTCGTCCAGCGCATGGACCAGGAAGGCGACAGCGCCGCGCCGAACGGCGGCGTCCTGGGCGCGACCTGCCTGTACGCCGTATACGACCCGGTCTCCCAGAACTGCACCATGGCACGGGCGGGACACATGCCTCCGCTCGTGGTGGCCCCGGACGGCACGACGACGATCTCGGAACTGCCGGCCGGCCCCCCGCTGGGGCTGGGAGGCATGCCGTTCGAGTCCATGGATCTGCACCTGGCGGAGGGCAGTCAGCTCGTCCTGTACACCGACGGGCTGGTCGAGGAGCGGAGCCGGGACATCGCGGAGGGGGTGGAGAGGCTGCGCACGGCGCTGACCCACCCGGACCGCGACCCGCACGCCAGCCGCCGCGCCGTACTCGACGCGCTGCTTCCCAGCCGCCCGTCCGACGACATCGCGCTGCTCATCGCCCGGACCCGGACCCTGGGCCCCGGCCGGGTCGCCCAGTGGGACGTACCGTTCGACCCGAGCGAGGTCGGCGCCGTACGCGCCCTCGCGGCGGAGCGGCTCGAGGAGTGGGGCCTGGAGGAGCTGGCGTTCACCACGGAACTGATCCTCAGTGAGCTCATCACCAACGCCATCCGGTACGGCGCCGCGCCGGTCCGCGTCCGTCTGCTGCGCGATCGCACCCTGACCTGCGAGGTGTGGGACGGCAGCAGTACCGCCCCGCACCTGCGGTACGCCGCCAGCACGGACGAGGGAGGCCGCGGACTGTTCCTGGTGGCGCAGCTCAGCGAGCACTGGGGCGCCCGGTACACGCCGGAAGGCAAGGTCATCTGGGCCGAACAGATCCTGCCCTCCGACGACTTCGGCCTCTCGTAGGCCGGAGAGGCGGCGGGCGCGGAGGGCGGCGCGGCCCCCGAGGCGCCTGCGAGCGTGGTGGCACCTGTCCCCTTGTCAGCGGGTTCGCCCCTCCTTACCGTTGTTCCGCGAGTCCTTGGCCCGGCGGGTCCACCGGCCCGCGTCGGCCATTTCCTGCTCCTCAGTGCACGACACACGATGGAGGCGTCACATGCCCTTAGCCGTGCCGGATCTTCTGGAAGCCGACGGATTCCGCGACGCGGGTCCGCTGGAGATCGACGACGAGTCGATCGTGTTCGAGGACGACGACCGCAGCGAGCGCGAACACACGGCGTGTCTCGCCGACCCCTGGGTGACCGCCACCACCCGCTTCGCCTGCGACCTGAACTCGTAGCGGTGGCCGTTTCCATCACCGGCCGCCACGGTTGGTCCGACGGCACGTGGGCCTATCTCAACGATCCGCGGATGCCGGCGATGGAACACGGCTGGAAACTGCACGTCTCGGCGCGTCCCGGCGACCTCGACACCGTGATCCGGCTCGTCCTGCCGGTGCTGTCCCGGCATGTCTGCCACGCGAAGTTCGCGCGTGATGCGGAGACGCTGCGCCGTCTCAACTCCGGGGTGGTGAGCGCCGGAGCGGTCGGGAAGGCGATCACCGTCTATCCCGCGGCCGGCGCCGTGGTCGAGGTCGCCCGGGAGCTCGTCGCCGTACTGCGTGACCGGGAAGGCCCGCGGGTCGTCAGCGACCGGCGGGTCGACCCGAGAGCCCCGGTCTACTACCGCTACGGCCCCTTCACGGGCGACTACCGGACCGGCCGGAGCGGGCGGCTCGAATCCGTCATTGACCGGGCCGGACGGCCGGATCTTCGACGGTCTGGCCGTCGGCCGCTACCGGTGCCCGCCCTGGGCCGAGGACCCCTTCGCGAACGGCACCGCACCTGGTGACGAGCCGTCCGCGGCCGGCTTCGGCGGCGGACGCTACACGGTCACCGCGGGCATCGCGCGGGCACCCCGCGGCAACGTCTACCGCGCGGTCGACCGCACGCTCGGACAGCCGGTGGTGGTCAAACAGGCGAGGGCCTTCGTGGGCGAGGACGAGTCCGGTACGGACGCCCGCCACCGGCTGCGCAACGAGCGCAGGGTCCTCACCGCGCTCGACGGCGTCACGGGAGTGCCCCGCGTACGGGACTACTTCGCCCACCGGTCGGACGAGTACCTGGTGATGAGCAGCTGCGGCGACCGGGACCTGCGCCGGGAGGTGCTGCGGAACGGCCCCTACCGGGACGACGCCCGCCCGCCGGGCGCCCTGTCCGCGCTCGCCTCGCGGCTTCTGGGGGTCCTGGACGCGATCCACGGCCGGAACGTGGTCGTCCGCGACCTGAAGCCCGACAACGTCGTGCTCGACGACTTGGGCCCCGGTCACTGTCACCTGATCGACTTCGGGATCAGCGAGTGGGACGGCTCCGGCCCGGGAGGGGCGACCCCCGGATACAGCGAGCCGGTTCTGCGCGCGAGCGGCCCGGCCGCCCCCGCCGACGACTACTACGCCCTCGGCGCGACCCTGTTCTTCGCCGCCACGGGCCTGGATCCGGTGATCGTCGACACCGACCACGGGGTCAACCGGGACAGGACCCTGGCCTGCCTGGCATGGGCCCTGCCCGGGCGCGCCCACGGGGCGGTCCGCGCGTCGATCACCGGCCTCCTGAGCTTCGACCCGGCCGTGCGGACCGCCGCGGCCGACCGGCTGCGCAGCGGCACGGCGGGAACCGCACGCCGGGCCGCGCGCCCGCGGATCGACAGCGACCTGCTGGACGAGATCATCGAGCACACGACGGCGTTCTGCGTGGGTGAGGCGCACGCGATCGTGGATCCGGAACGGGCCGCCCGGCTGAACGTCCCCACCTCGATCGACGTCTACGGCGGCAGTTCGGGACTCGGTCTCGAACTCCTCCACCACGCGCACCGGCCCCATGTGGCGTCCGCCTTCGCCGCGTTGGCGCGGTGGACGGCGGAACAGTCCAGGAACCTGCCACCCGCCTTCTACACCGGACGCACCGGTGTCGAACTCTTCCTCGCGGAGGCGGGGGCGGGGGCAGCGGCGGGGGCGGGGGCAGCGGCGGGGGCGGGTTCCGAGCCGGGGTCAGGGGCAGGGCCGGAGCCGGGGTCAGGGGCAGGGCCGGAGGCGGGGTCAGGCGCGGGGTCGGGGTCGGGGTCGGGGTCGGGGTCGGGGTCGGAGACGCACGGGGACACGCGGCCCGTGTATCCCGTCCTGCCGGGGCCCGCGCCGGACGGCGGACCCCCGGAGGCGGACCTCATCGCCGGCGCCGCCGGAATCGGCCTCGGCCGGCTGCTGCTCGCCCGGCACGCCCTCCGGTCCGGTCACCGACCCGCCGCGGAGCGGCACCTCGCCGTCGCCGCCGAGTGCGACCGGATGCTGGCGTCGGGCACCGCCCGGCTGTCCCCGACCGGTTCGGACACCGCCGGCAGCGCCGCGCTCCGCGAGGGCATCGCGCACGGCGAGGCGGGCGTCGCGTGCTTCCTGCTCGCGTACGGGGCCGCGACCGGGGATCCGGACGCGATCAGCCGCTCCGAGAAGGCCGCCGCGCGCCTGGCCGCCGTGACCCCGGGCATCATCGCGGCGGCCGCCGAGCCCGGGGCCACCCGCCGCTACGGCTCGTGGTGCCGGGGCCTGGCCGGCATCGGGACCGTGCTCGTCCGGGCCGCCGAGCACCTGGACCGGCCCGAATACCTCGACCTCGCCCAGCGGGCCGCGCGCGCCTGCGCCGCGCTGGCGCCGCGGATGCCGCTCGTCACGCAGTGCTGCGGACTGGCCGGGGTGGGCGACCTGATGGTGGACGTCGCGCGGGCGTCCGCGTCCGAGGAGTTCTGGGACGAGGCCGAGACCGTCGCCCTGCTCATCCTGAGCCGCAGCGGCGGCACCTGGTCCCGTCCCGTGTTCCCGGACACCGGTCTCGCCCGGCCGAGTGCGACCTGGGCCGGCGGCTCGGCGGGCGTACTGGCCTTCTTCCGACGCCTGCACGACCGGGGCGGCCCACGGCTCGGCCTCGTCTGACCCCCGGCTCGGCCTCGTCCGACCGCTGCCACGGACGTCCGAGCGGGCGGCCCGTCCGCGCCGCCCGTGCGCCTAGGGCTCGTCGTCGACGGCGCCGGGGGCCAGGGCCGGTGAGGGGAGCACGTGCCGTGCCTCGCCGCCGGACCACCACACACCGATGGCGAGGACCGCCGCCGCTTCCAGCAGCGGCGCCCGGGACAGTCCGCCGCAGGGCAGCGGGGAGCAGCCCATCGACGTGATCAGCTCCTCCGTGAAGGCGGCCGCGCTGGGTGTGCCGGCGCAGAAGGGCACCGCCAGGGGCGCGCCCTCGAAGACGGGCCGGGGCAGGGTCCAGATGCTCTCGTGGCAGATGCCGAAGACCTTGGCGACACCGGCCTCCGGCGCGGCCGCCGCGATGCGCGCGGCGACGGAGTCCGTGCCGCCGCCGGTGGTCAGGCGGGGGCCGTCCGGGCCGGGCGCCATGGGCACGGTGCAGTCGAGCACGGTCCGGCCGGCCAGGGCCGGGGCGAGCTCCTGGGCCAGCGCCGGTGCGCTGTCCGCCGGTACGGCCATGAGGACCGCTTCGCCGTAAGCGGCCGCCTCGGTGAAGCCGCCGTGCCCGGCGGCTCCGATCCTCGCCGCCGTCGTGGCCGCCGCCGCCAGGTTCCGGCCGCCCACCAGGACCTGGTGCCCCGCCCGTACCCATGCACCGCCCAGGGCCGCGGCCATCGAACCCGTGCCGAGAATGCCGATGCGCAGGGTGCCGCTGTCGCTCGCTCTTGCCTCGTTAGATGTCATGCCCCGGACGCTAGGCGGCCCGATGCACACCGTACGGTGCGCATCGGCGGTGCAGGATGGACGCATGGGAGAGCGCGAGGAGTTGGCGGGGGACGGGTTCGCGGCGGACTGCCGGGCCCGGGTCGCGTTCGAGGTGCTGGCGAACCGATGGGACAGCGTGGTGGTGTTCGTCCTCGGTGAGGGCGGGCCGATGCGCCCGCGCGCCCTGCTGGACCGGATCGGGGGGATCGGTCCCAAGGTGCTCAACGACGCGCTTCGTCGTCTGGAGTACAACGGCCTGGTGGAGCGCCGCCGTTACGCGGAGGCGCCCCCGCGCGTCGACTACACCCTCACCGAGGCGGGCACCGCCCTGCTGGTCCCCATCCGCGCGATGGGCACCTGGGCCGCCCGCTACGCGGACACCGTCCTGGCCTCGCAGGACCGCTTCGACGCCCCCTGATACGGCGCATCGCACCAGGGGGCCGAGCGAGCACGTGTCGCCGGGGCGGCCCGTGGTCGGTGGCGGTGGTGTTCATGCCCCGGCGTCTCCTGGGGTGTCGGCGGCCCGCGGGGCCGGGGTGGGGAGCCGGAGGCGTTTGAGGGCGAGGGCGTTGACGGCGACGACGATGCTGGAACCGGACATGGACAAGGCGGCGATCTCGGGCCGGAGCACCAGGCCGGTGGCGGGTTCGAAGACACCGGCGGCGATGGGCAGGGCGACGGCGTTGTAGCCGATGGCCCAGCCCAGGTTCTGCCGCATCTTGCGCAGGGTGCCGCGGCCGATGCGCAGGGCGGTGGGTACGTCGAGGGGGTCGGAGCGCATCAGGACGAGGTCGGCGGTCTCGATGGCGACGTCGGTGCCGGCCCCGATGGCGATGCCGAGGTCGGCCTGAGCGAGGGCGGGCGCGTCGTTGACGCCGTCGCCGACCATCGCCACCCTCCTCCCGTCGGCCTGGAGTTCGGCGACCTTGGCCGCCTTGTCTCCCGGCAGGACCTCGGCGATGACCGTGTCGATGCCGAGTCGCCCGGCGATCCTGCGCGCGGTGGCCTCGTTGTCCCCGGTGAGCATGACGACCTCCACGCCGAGCTCGCGCAGTTCGGCCACCGCCGTGGCGGAGGTCTCCCGGGGCGCGTCCGCGATGCCGATCAGGGCCGCCACCCGCCCGTCCACGGCGGCGACGACGACCGTGCGTCCCGTCGCGGCCAGCTCCTCGCGACGGGCGGCGAGTTCGCCGAGTTCCACGCCTTCGCGCACGGCGAGGCGGAGGTTGCCGACCGCCACGCGATGACCGTCCACGACGGCGGTCGCGCCGTGGCCGGGCACGTTCTCGAAGTGCCGGGCGTCTACCGGCTCCACACCCTGCCCCCGCGCGTACCGGACGACCGCTTCCGCGAGCGGGTGCTCGGACTCGCTCTCCACCGCGGCCACCAGCCGCAGCACCTCCCGCTCGTTCCGGCCGGGTGCGGTGATGACGTCGGTGACGTCGGGCTCGCCCTTGGTGAGAGTCCCGGTCTTGTCCATGACCACCACCTGGATCCGCGCGGAGTTCTCCAGCGCGACGGCGTTCTTGAACAGCACTCCGCGGCGGGCGCCCAGGCCCGTGCCGACCATGATCGCGGTCGGCGTGGCGAGGCCGAGGGCGTCGGGGCAGGTGATGACCACGACGGTGATCGCGAAGAGCATGGCGGTGCTGAAGGGCCGGTCGGTGGCCAGCAGCCAGACGCCCAGGGTGAGAGCCCCGCCGACGAGAGCGACGAGGACCAGCCAGAACGCGGCCCGGTCCGCGAGCCGCTGGCCCGGGGCCTTGGAGTTCTGGGCCTCCTGGACGAGCTTGACGATCTGGGCGAGCGCCGTGTCGGAGCCGACTCTGGTGGCGCGCACGCGCAGGGTGCCGTTGGCGTTGAGGGTGGCCCCCACCACCGGCGAGCCGGGCGCCTTGTGCACGGGCAGGCTCTCCCCGGTGACGGTCGACTCGTCGACCTCGCTCTCGCCGTCCTCGACCACTCCGTCCGCGGCGATCTTCGTGCCCGGACGGACGAGCATCAGGTCTCCGACGGCGACCTCGCTCGTGGGCACCTCGACGGGCGCGCCGTCGCGCAGGATCACCGCCTTGGGAGGGGCCAGGTCGAGGAGCGTACGGATGGCGTCGTTGGCCCCGCCCCGGGCCCGCATCTCGAACCAGTGCCCGAGCAGGACGAAGGAGGCCAGCACGGTCGCCGCCTCGTAGAAGACGTCCCCGCCACCGGTGAGCGTGATCACCAGGGAGTACAGCCAGCCGGCGCCGACGGCGACCGCCACCAGGACCATCATGTCCAGGGTGCGGGCGCGCAGCGCCCGCACGGCGCCGTCGAAGAAGATCGTGCAGGAGTAGAAGATCACGGGCAGGCTCAGCAGGAGCGCCCAGACGTCCTGCCGCAGACCGAACGGCACGGGCGCGTGCACGCCGAACACGTCCTCGCCGATCGGTGACCAGATCAGGATCGGGATCGAGAAGAACACCGCCACCAGGAAGCGGTTGCGCATGTCCGCGACCATCGACGCCATCGACATGCCCGCGTGACCGCCGTGCCCCATCGCCTCATGGGGTGATCTGACGGCCTCCGCGGGAGCCGACGGGTGCGCGTGCGGCTGAGGAACCGGCTGAGAGGCCGGCTGCGGAACCGGCTGCCCAACCGGTTGGGGGGCCGGTTGGGGGGCCGCCTCGGCGGGGGTCGGCGCGGGGGTGACCGCCGTGGCGGAGGCGGGCGGGTCGGGCTCGGTCATGGGATCGCAGAGGTGCGCGGGCACGGACTGGCCCGCGCAGTGATAGCCGCAGTCGGTCACCCAACGGCGCAGCTCCGCCAGCGACGTACGCCGTGGGTCGAAGACCACGGTCGCGGACTGGGCGACGGGATTCGCCTCCACCGCGACCACACCGGGCCGCCGCCCCAGCACCGCCTCGACGGTGGACTGCTGCGAGGCCCAGTTCAGTCCCCGTACGTCGAGCACGGCGGTGCTGCGCTCCTTGGCAGCACCTGACGGCCGGTGCTCATGATCGCTGCCCGGGGCGTGCGTCACGGCTGCTCCTCCTTGTGGCGAGGTCTGCGGGCCCTTGGGCGTACCGGCCTGCGTCGGCCGGAACACCCGCCGAGTCTGGACGGCGGAGGTTCCGCCGCGTTCGGCAACCCGCCGCTCCGCTCCCGGGTCACCCGATTGCCCCAGGCCGGTACCGGCTCCCGAGCCCGGCTCGCCCGCGGCGGCGCACCCCGTCGGCCACTCACCAGGACAGCCTTTCGCCCTTCGGCCGCCGACCGGAACGGGAGCGGCCTGCCGGGCGCGCCGGCAGGCCGTCGTCGTACCGCCTCGATCCCTGCCTCTACTTCAGGTAACCGAGCACGGTCATCATCCCGGCCTCGGCGTGGTAGACGTTGTGGCAGTGGACCATCCACAGCCCCGGGTTGTCGGCGTCGAAGTCGACCTCCAGCCGCTTGCCCGGCAGCACGATGGAGGTGTCCTTGCGGGCGCCGCCGCCGGAGAGCGCATAGGTGTGGCCGTGCAGGTGCATGGGGTGCCACATCGTGGTGCTGTTGACGAAGGCCAGGCGGACCCGCTCCCCCGAGCGGACGCCGTAGCGCTGCGCGGGGTCGTACCTCTTGCCGTTGACGGCCCAGTCGTACGCCGTCATCGAGCCGGTGAGCTCGAACTCGATGGTGCGGTCCGGCGGGCTCGACTCCCGGCGCACCGACTCGGCGGCCTTGAGCTGACCACCGTGGACCACCTTGCCGTCGAGTTCCCTCGGCCGCACCGAGGCGGTGGGCGCGGCTCCGCCGCCGGTGCGCAGGACGGCGAGGGCCGTGCGGCTCTTGCCCTCGGCGAGCGCGGTCAGCGGGAAGGTGCCGCTGCCGACGGTGACGAGTGCGTCGAGGCGTTCGCCCATGCCGAGGAGCAGCGCGTCCGCCCGCGTATGTTCGACGGGGAAGCCGTCGGTGTGGGTGACGGTGAGCTGGTGGCCGCCGAGAGCGACCCGGAAGGCGGTGTCACCGCCGGCGTTGATGATCCGGAGCCTGATCCGGTCGCCGGGCCTGGCGGTGAAGGTCTGCGGGTTCTCCGGCGTACGGCCGTTGACGAGATAGTGCGGATAGCCGACGTCGCCCGCGTCGCCGCCGAGGAGATCGCTGGTCGCGCCCATGAGCATGCGGGAGGGGCTCGACGGTGCGGGCGACGGTGACGTCGGGTTCGCCGTCGACATGCCGGACATCCCGTGGCCCTCCATGCCGCCGGAGTGACCGCCGTGGTCCATGCCGCCCATCCCCTTGCCGAGTTCGGCGAGGACGGCGTCCGGGGTGGAACCGTCGACGCCGTCGACCCAGTCGTCGAGGACGACGACCCACTCCTTGTCGTACTTCAAGGGCTCCTTGGGGTCCTCGACGATCAGCGGGGCGTACAGCCCGCGGTCCTGCTGGACGCCGGAGTGCGGGTGGAACCAGTACGTGCCGGGGTGGACGACCGCGAACCGGTACTGGAAGGAGCCGCCGGCCCTGACGTCCCGCTGCGTGAGGCCGGGCACGCCGTCCATGTCGTTGCGCAGGGCGAGCCCGTGCCAGTGGATGCTCGTCGCCTCGGGGAGGTGGTTGGCCAGGGTGAGCGCGAGGGTGTCGCCCGCCGTGACGCGGACCTCCTTGCCGGGGAGCTCGTCCCCGTACGCCCAGGAGCGGACCGTCCTGCCGCCGCCGAGGTCGAGCGGGGTCTCCACGGCGGTCAGCTTGAACCTCCGCTCGGGGCCGGGCCTGCGCAGGGCCTCGGTCGCGGAGATCTCCTTGCTGTCGGGGGTGATGTAGTCGCCGGTCGGCGCCGACGCGCCGCTTCCGTGAGACGCGTGGCCGGTGTCGCCGCCGGAGCAGGCGGTCAGCAGGCCGGTGCCGGCGACGGCGAGTCCGGCGCCGAGGACGGTACGACGGGTGGGTCGGGTCATGACGGTGGAACCTCTTGACGTGGTCGTGGCAGGCGAAGGGGATCGGTTCCGCTCGGGGCGAGAAGCGGCCGATGGTCCTATATGCGCAGCAACGACAGACGTGTCAGGAGAGACCCGGGCGGAGTCGGGGGCGGGATCGCTCGAAGCGCGTACGCGACTGGCCCCGTCGCCCGCGACACGTCGCCGGGCGGCAGCCGCCGGCGGGCGGCACGCCACAGGAGAAGCAGTCGGACGCCCGCGCCGAGCACGGCGAGGCAGAGCACGACGGCTCCGGCTCCATGGGCGGGCGCGGGGTGCGACGTGTGATGTTCCTCGGCGACGGCCGCCTGTTCCGCCGCCGGGACGGAGGCGTGCGACCAGCTCGCCGTGGCGGCCGCGGCGACGACGGCACGGTGCTCCGCGGAGTGTCCCAAGGCGTGTACAAGCCGCAAGGCCGGACCAGGTACGGGCAGCGGATGCAGCAGCGCCCGTCCCCGACCACGCGACCGGGCGCCGGTGTCGGCGCCACCGGCTGACCGCGGCCGAACGGTGCGGCCCCGGGCTCGAGAACGCCAAGGTCAGTCGGCGGCGGCGTGTCGGACGGGGTCGGCGGTCCGCGTCCCCCTGGGGGAACGGAGGTCCCCCGTTAGGAGGCGAGTAATCGTTTTTGCGTTCGGATTCCGTCAGCGGCCCCGTCATGATCACGAGGCTCCGCCTGTGTCCACAGCAGGGGAGACTCCGCTCGCTCCTTACTTGGAGGTGGCCGCTCGTGGTCCTCGTCATCGTCGTCGCCGTGGTGGCTCTGCTGGCGGGTCTCGCCGCCAACCACTGGCTGAGGCCGAAGCTGCTCAAGGAGGACGACGACTCGGGCATGGCCGTGAAGGACATGGTCGGCCCGTTGCTGACGATGACGGTCCTGCTGCTCTCCTTCGTCCTGGTCACGGCCAACAGCTCGTACGGGAAGGCCGAGGTCGCCTCGCGCGGCGAGGCCCGGGCCCTGGACCAGCTCGTCGAGACCGCCGAGTACGCGCCCCAGGCGCAGCGGGCTCGGATCCAGGCCGACGCCGTCTGCTACGCCCGCGCCGTGCGCGAGCGGGAGTGGCCGGCCATGTCGGACGGCCACGGGTCGCCGGCGCCCAGCGTGTGGTCCACGGACTTCCGTCTGACGTTTCGCACCCTGGAGGGCAAGCCGGTCTTCGGCATGCTGATCGCCGCCGACAACAAGCGCTCCGACGAGCGCGAGGAGCGCCTCACCCAGGCGAGCGCGAGCATTCCCAGCGCCATCTTCTGGTTCCTGCTCGCCACTCTCTTCATCACCGTGATGGCCCTCGGCATCTGCCTGCCCCGGAGGAACAACCGCGGCCAGCTGATCACCCTGACGGTGATCACCGCACTCCTGACGACGATGCTGATCATCATCCGGGACGTCGACCGGCCCTTCGGCGGCATCATCGACGTCGCGCCGACGGCGATCACCGAGGTGGAACGACAGGCCACCCGCGACTTCCTCGCCCACAACCCGGCCACCGGCCTGCCCTGCGACGACCAGGGCGACCGCCGCGCCGCCTGATCCGGCGGGCCCTGACCGGCGACCCGCGGCACCGCAACCGGTGACGCGGGTCGCCGGCCGCCCGGGCACCGCCTCGCCGGCGCCCTCTCGGCCCACCCCCCGGCCGCGGCCGGTCCAGGCCGCCGCGGCCGGTCTAGGCAGCCGCGGCGGGTACGCGCCGGCCGTTGCGCGCTCGCGAGACGAGCACGGCGACCACGATCAGCAGGGTCAGGCCGACCGAGATCCAGTAGCTCGTACCGTAGAGGCCCTTCTCGGCGACCTCGACCTCCGTTCCGGGAACGGCGACGACCGAGGCGCTCAGCACGCCGGTGATCAGCGCCGATCCGAACGCGATGCCGATCGCCATGGCGGTGCCGGCCACACCCGCGGCCATCCCGGCCTTCTCCTCGGGCACGGCCATCTGGGCGATGCCGAAACCGGCCGCGTATCCCATGCTGCACCCGAGGCCGATCACCCCGGCGCCCACGAGATAGTGCCACGGGCGGTCGTGGGCCAGCGCGAGCCAGGCGAGTCCCACGGCGCTGAGGAGCGCCCCCGTCACGAGCACGGAAGCACCGCACCCCTTGGCGGCCAGACGATCGACCACCTTGCCGCCCACCACGAACATCACCGCGAAGGGCACCATGAGCCAGCCCGTCTGCAGCGCGGTGCGCCCGAGTCCGTACGCGTCCTCGGGCGGGAGGTAGGAGGGGACGACCTGGCTGTACGTGCTGAGCAGCAACAGGAAGGCCGCGTTCACGGCACCGAACACCGCCATCGACAGGCACGCCACGGTGACGAGGGGCGACTTCAGCAGCACCACGTCGAACACCGCGGCCGAGGACCTCCGTTCGACACGCGTCCACAGGACTCCGCCGACGACACCGGCGGCCAACGGGATGACGGCCGCGGCGCCCCACACCAGACCCTGCGTCAGGGTCAGCAGCACCGCCCCGACCCAGGTGATCAGCCACACCGTGCCGAGCAGGCCGATGCGAGCGCCGGACTCCGCCGGCGGGA
The DNA here is from genome assembly GCF_044544925.1 of Streptomyces sp. NPDC053431. NCBI lineage: Bacteria > Bacillati > Actinomycetota > Actinomycetes > Kitasatosporales > Streptomycetaceae > Streptomyces > Streptomyces sp. NPDC053431. The sequence continues at coordinate 53,616 of NZ_JBITXX010000018.1, forward strand.
CATGGGGGATGAGCGCGAACGAGGCAAGCGTGGTCGCCACGAACGCCGCGACGAGGACGTAGAAGAACGTACGCAGGGACAGGGTCTCGACGATCAGCCCGCCGCCGATCATGCCCACGACAATTCCGATTCCTGACGCGACGACCAGGACGCGGACCGCCGTGACGATCCCCTCCTCCCCCAGGCTCCGGCGCAGGAAGCCCAGGGGCAGCAGCTGGGCCGCGCTGCCGAAGCCCATGATCGTGGACCCTGCGAGCAGGGCCGGGTACGAGTCGCCCACGGCGGGGACGAGCGCGCCGACGGTGAGACACCCGGAGGCGAACACGGACGCGTTGCGATCGCCGGACACGTCGGCGAGTCGCGGAAGCAGGATGTAGCCCGCGCCTCCCCCCAGCGTGAGCAGGGTGAAGATCCACATGGTGGCGGACACGGTGGTGAGTCCGTACTGCGCCTGGATGATCGGCAGGAGCGGGGGCAGGATGAACATGATCGCGTTGGTCAGGATGACGAGCAGGGCGCCGACCGCGATGAGCGCCCCCCTTCGCGGCGCACGGTGCCGCCTCAACTCCCCTGCCAGCACGCCCGATTGATTGATCTCGGTCATGTCAGTCTCCGAACTGGTTGTTTGCGGGACCACGCATGCGTCGGCACGGCCTGCCGCCGGAATCGGCGGGCCGTACGCACTGACGGCCGCCCGGCCGGGACTGCGTCCCGTCGATGCCCGGACGGCCTCTACCGGTGCGGCGGTGGACCTTCGGGCCCACCGCCGTGAACTGCTTCACGCGGCCGTGACCGGCTACGTGTCGTGGTGCGTGTCGGACCGCCGGCGCGGCCGACGCCGTGCCCGACGGTCACGGTGCCGTCGCCGCGGCGTCGGTCGGCACGACGGCCGTCCCTCGCGCCCGAGTGGCCACGACGGGCGCCGCCAGCACCTCGGCCCGGCCGCTGTCGTCGACGGACCTGCAGATGATCCGCAGCTCGAAGTCGACGGTCCGGCTGCGCCTTCCCTTCGACGCCAGGCGCGCCTCGGCCTCGACCACGTCGCCGCCGCGGACCGGGGCGAGGAACTCGACCGACGCATAGCCGGCGAACAGGCTCTCGTGGCCGTCGATGGCGATCGCCAGATGCGTTCCGGCGTCTCCGAAGAGCTTCAGCCCGAAGGCCCCGTCGACGAGGTTCCCCGCGTAGTGCGCCTCGGAGTGGGCGACGTAGCGCTGGTGCACGACCTTCATGCGATCTCCCTGTCGATGCGGCCGAGGCGGCGGGCGACGGTCGCGCCGTCGAGCTCGACGCCCGGGTAGCCGCGCTTGGCGAGCTCGGTACACATCCGGCGGTACTTGCCGACCCCGCCCACGTAACCGAGGAAGGTCGTCGGCTTGCCGGTCACGTTCGAACCCCGGTACCAGGAGTCGGCGGTCGCGTAGAGCGTCTGGTTCACCGTGTTTTCGGTGATCTTCACCCAGTCGTCCTGGGCTTCGGCCGTCGGCTCGATGACCTCGGCCCCCACGACCTTGGCGTGCCCGATCAGATCGGTGATCCAGTCGACGGCCTGCTCGATCGTGACCACGACATTGCTCGCGAGCGCGGGGCTCTGCGGCCCGGCGATCATGAAGAAGTTGGGGAACCCGGCGGCCATGATGCCCAGGTACGTCCGGACTCCCTCGCTCCACGCGTCCTGCAGCCTCCCGGCTTTCGGGGTGGAGACGTTCAGCGCGAACAGCGGGCCGGTGAAGGCGTCGAACCCGATCGCCAGCACGATGGCGTCGACCTCGTAGGAGCCGCCGCTCGTGACAAGGCTGTCGCTCGTCATGGTCTCGATCGGCTCGTCGCGCAGGGAGACCACCGAGACGTCGGGGCGGTTGAAGGTCTCGTAGTAGTCGGTGCCGAAACAGCTGCGCTTGGCGCCGAGCGGGTGGAAGCGGGGTTCGAGGACGGCGGCGGTCTTGGGGTCGTGGACGATCTGGCGGATCTTCTCGCGCACGAACTCCGCCGCGGTCTCGTTGGCCCTCGCATCGGTCAGCAGATCGGAGAACTCGCCGCCGACGCCGTTGAACCCGCTGCGCACATAGGCCCGTTCGTAGCGCTCACGCCGTTCCTCGTCGGAGACGTCGAACGCGGCGGCGTCCGGGATGCGGTCCGGGATGCCGCCGAGCGAGTGGCGGCACTCCTCGCGGATCGCCGCGTAGTTGCTCTTGATCTCCTCGACGTAGTCCGCCGACAGCGGGGCGTTCCGGGCCGGGAACACGTAGTTGGGGGTGCGCTGGAACACGGTGAGGTGCTCCGCGACCTCGGCGATGAGCGGAATGCACTGCACCGCGGACGATCCGGTGCCGATCACGGCGACGCGCTTGCCCGCCAGGTCGCTCAGCGGAATGTTCCACCGGCTCGTCGAGACCGTGGTCCCGGTGAAGTTCTCCAGGCCCGGCACGTCGAAGTCCTTGGGCGTCGAGAGACCGCCCGAGGCGGCGAGCAGATGGCGGCCCCGCCGGGTGTCGCCGGAGTCGAGGGTCACCTCCCAGAGCCGCTCGTCCGGGAGCCAGGTCGCGGACGTCACGCGGGTGTTGAAGCTGAAGTGCCGGCGCAGGTCGAAGCGGTCCGCGACGTGGTTGATGTAGCTCAGGATCTCCGCCTGCGGAGCGAAGCGCTCGCTCCACGTCCACTCCTGCAGAAGCTCCTGACTGAACGAGTAGGAGTAGTAGATGCTCTCGACGTCGCACCGGGCGCCGGGGTACGTGTTCCAGAACCAGGTGCCACCCACGTCGGGCGCGAGCTCGAATCCGGCGAATGTCCAGCCCTTCTCCCCGGCCTTGTAGGCCGCGTAGAGGCCTGAGAAGCCCGCGCCGACACAGAGGAGGTCGACGACGGGCGCGGTGGGTGGAGCGGTCTCAGTCATGCGTGTGCCTTCGGATAGTCGAAATGCGAATGCGGATGACATCGGGCCGTCAGGGCTTCGCCTCCGCGGGGGCCGTTCGCCCCTCGGCGCATGGGAGCGCAAGTCTCAGTCAAACGACTTAGTCGTATGACCAACGGAATCTAGCCACGGGTCCGGGTGCCGTCAACAGTCGGCTGCGAGTCGGTTCGCCCCGGCCGCGCGCTCAGGAGCCGCCGACGCCCCGCAGGTGGCGCGCCACCTGCGCGATCGCCTCGTCCGTCCTGGCGAAGACGCCCACCTCGGTGAAGAAGCCGTGGAAGACACCGGCACAGCGGGTCACCGTGACCTCCACTCCGTCACGCCTCAGCCTCTCGGCGTAGGCCTCGGCATCGTCGCGAAGCGGGTCGACCTCGGCGGTGAGAACCAGCGCCGGCGGGAGGTCCCGCAACGACGCGGCACGCATCGGGGCGGCGTAGTGATCGACCGCTCCCCGATGGTCCGGGCCGAGGTACTGCTCCCAGAACCAGCGGGCATCCGCACTGGTCAGCAGGGGTGCGTCGGCGAACTCCGTCCAGGACGGGGTGGCGAACGCCCCGTCCACGGCCGGGTAGACGAGCACCTGGGACACGGGGCCGGCGAGCCCGAGATCCCGGAGCTTGAGGCACAGCGCGGCAGCGAGGTTGCCGCCGGCGGAGTCTCCCCCGACGGCGATCGTGTGCGGATCGACGCCGAGTCCGGAAGCCGATCGGCGCAACCAGGCGAACGCGTCGAGGCAGTCGTCGAGCGCGGCCGGATAGGGGTTCTCCGGCGCGAGTCGGTACTCCAGGGACAACACCGCCCACCCGGATCGGGCGGCGATCGCGCGGCAGACCTCGTCCACTCCGTCGAGGGTGCCGAGGACGAAGCCGCCGCCGTGCAGATAGACCAGCGCCGGACGCGGTCCGGCGGACGGCGGCGTGCCGTCCGGGTGGTACAGGCGCGCGCGGAGCTCACCGGAGCGGGCGGGCAGGGTCAGCCGTTCGACCCGGGCGAGAGGGGTGATCGGCCGCTCCGCCGGCGGGGTCGCCAGCAGCTTCCGTGCCGCTTCCGCACCCAGCTCCCGTACGGGCTTCCCGAGGGTGCGGGCGATGACCCGTGCCACGTACTGCGCGTCGGCGTCCAGCCGGTCCCAGTACGAGGGATTCGCTTCATTCACTGCGGGGCCTCCCGGAAGTCATTGACAGGTCGAGCCTTGTACCCCACCATCCTAGTCACCTGATCTAGTCAATTGACCATGATGATCACGGTCCATCCGAGATCCGAAGCGGCCGATTCACGGCGCGCGTGATCTCCCGAAGTCGAAAGGACTGGAGGATGACCGAAACCACGACGGCCCCTGCGGTGTCCGGCGCAGCGACGGCCACAGAGGTCGACGTAAGGATCGAGGACGACGCGACTCCACTCGTCCGGCTGATCGGCCGCACCTTGCGTGACTCCGCCCGCGCGGGCCATGCGCTCCACGCGCTGCGGAAGCCGGCATCCACGGTGGCGATCCGGTCCCACGAGACGCCGCAGGCGGCGACGATCACCTTCGACGGAGGTGTCGTCGAGGTCTCGAGCGGAGTCCTCGCCGAACCCGATGCCACGATCATCGTCGACCTGAACGCCCGGTTCGCCCCCGCCGACGCCCCGTCGGGCGACACCGAGCTCGCCGCGGACGCGCTGCTCGCGCTGTCGCCGCCGGTTCCGGACTGGCAGACGGCCGCCGAGCACTTCTGGACCGCCGCACGCTCCGTACCGGGAATTCCTGACGTGCTCATCGCGGTCACCGAAGGCCCCGAAGGCCTGGAGCAGGTCGTGCTCGGCGAGGGCGCGACCCATTACCTGATCGCCGGGGCCCCCGAGACGCTCGCCGGCGTGTTCTCCGGAGCCGACGACCTTCTCGCCGTTCTCTCCACGGGTGCGCTCGGGATCCAGGGCACCCTCTCCCAGCTGTCGGTCATGGTCGGCGCTTCCTGGAAGGTTCGTTACGATGTCTGAACTCACCCGATCTACCAAGGGAGTTGACACCCCCGACGCCACGACCCGGGCCGTCCGCATCGAGGCGACGAACCACGACGGCTCGTTCCTCGGCAAGACCCTGACGCCGAAGAAGTTCGCCTCGGGCACGGACTCGGGGTTCGCCTTCGCCGACCTCCTGTTCGGCCTCGACCTCGGCAACGCCCCGGCCTTCGGCTTCGCCTATCCCGACTGGCGCGGGCATCTGGACGACGTCTACTTCCGCCCCGACATGTCGACCCTGGTCGAGTGGGAGCCGGGGCTCGACGCCGTGATCGGCGACTACTGGCTGAAGGACGGCACACCGGTCCCCATCTGTCCGCGCAACCTGACGAAGAAGATGGTCGACCGGCTCGCCTCGCTCGGCTTCACCGCGACCGTCGCCGTCGAGATCGAGGCGACCGTCTTCGAGGAGTCCATCCACGAGGCGCGCGCCCGCGGATACCGCGACCTGACCCCGCTCGGCGGGAGTGCGGGTACGGCCTATCACCTGGCGAAGTCCAAGGACTGGACCGGCTACATGAACGCCGTCGCCGACCGGCTCTACGCGGTCGGCATCGAGTGGGAGGCGTGGAGCGACGAGGACGCCGCCGGCCAGATCGAGATCAACCTGGCGCCCGGCGACCCGATCACCGTCTGCGACGCCTGGGCGCGGACCCGCCAGATCATGCGCGAGGTCGCGTTCGACCTCGGCCACACGGTCACCTTCATGGCCAAGCCCACCGCGGGCTACGGGCAGGCCTCGCACATCAACCTGTCCCTCCAGCGCGACGGCGTCAACGCGTTCTACGCGGAGGAGGGGCCGTCGGAGGCGATGCGCCATGCCGTCGGCGGTCTGCTCGCGACGATCGAGGGCAACACCTCCATCGTGCTCCCGCAGATCACCTCCTACCGGCGCCTGGTGGACCTCAGCGGCCCGCCGGTCACCGCCACCTGGGGCGTCAGCAACAAGACCACCGCGGTCCGGGCGGTCTGCGGGCACCCGTCGTACTCCCGTCTGGAGTACCGGGTCCCCGGCGCCGACGCCAACCTGTACCTCGCGCTGGCCGGTGTGCTGGCCGGGGTGGTCGCGGGCCTGGAGCGCAAGATCGAACCGCCGGAGCCGGTCGCCGAGATGGCCTGGTGCCTGCCGCCCGGCGAGATCACCCGGCTGCCGGACACCATCACGAAGGCCGCCGCCGCGCTCGAGGCGGACCCGATCCTTCGCGACCTCCTCGGTGCCGAGTTCGTGGACTACTGGGTCGGATCGCGCCGGTGGGAGTGGATGCAGTTCCACACCGCGGGCGGGGACCCCTTCGCCGAACTCTCCGAGTGGGAGTCCGCCCGATACTTCGAACTGCCGTGACCGCGACGGACGACACGCCGACCGCGGTGCGGCCGCTGATCGGCATCACCGGCCGACGGATCCGGCTGGACCTCATCAAGGGTGCGGACCGCCGGTACGGCGACCGCTGCGCCGACAGCTACATGTCCGACTACGCGACCCGGATCGCGCGGGCCGGCGGCCTGCCCGTGCACCTCTCGTACGAGACGGATCCGGAGGCGGTCTGCCACTGGCTGGCCGGCGTCGTCGTCACCGGCGGGCAGGACCTGCATCCGGCGTGCTGGGGAGGGGATCCCTCCGTGGTCCGCGACGTCGACCCGCGTGCGGACCCGATGGTCCACGACATCGAGCGGGACAGGTACGAGCTCGCGCTCGTACGCGCCGCGCTCGACCGGGGCATTCCGGTGCTCGCCGTCTGCCGGGGCATGCAGGTCCTCAACGTCGCGCTCGGCGGCACGCTCGTCGCCGACCTTCCGCCCGGTGAGGTCCGGCACCTGTCGCGGGAGGCCGCGCTCACCGACGGTACGGACGACCACGTCGTGGCCTTCGAGGCCGGATCGATCGTGGCGGGACTGTTCGGAGCACGGGCCGTCACCAACTCGTGGCACCACCAGGCCGTCGATCGCTGCGGCACGGGGCTGGTCGTCACGGGTCGGACGGTCGACGGCGTGGTCGAGGCGGTGGAGCTTCCGGACGCACCGGTTCTGGGGGTCCAGTGGCACCCGGAATGGATGGAGAGCGACGATCCCACGATGACGTGGATCGTCGAGGAATCCGTCAAACGCCTGTGACGAGGCGGACCCGAGCGCGTCAGCGCGTCACGGCGCGCGGAGGCCGCTCGGGTCCGGCCAGGAGCCGTCCGAGGTCCGTGATCAGGCGACGCCTGTGATCAGGCGAGGTCCGTGATCAGGCGAGGTCCGCGATCAGGCGAGCTTCGCCGCCAGCCATGCGTCGAACACGTCGACGACGATCTCCGCCTGCTCGGCGGCTCGGGAACGGTCGGCGTAGGTCAGCCAGTTCACGACGAAGCCGTCCGACAGGGTGCCGAGGACATAGCCGATCTGGTCGATCGTCTCGGGCGTGACGTCCTGTCCGGCGGCGGCTCGCGCCAGGATCGACCGCACGACGTTGAACGCCTCGTTGTACACCGTCACCGCCGGGTGCTCTTCCTGGCGTTGCGCCCAGCTGATCAGCTCGAAGCTCGCGGACGCGAATTCCGGATCGGACTCGAGATACCAGTCCAGGAGTCCGCGGAGGAGCGCACGCGCGGTGGCGACGAGGTCGCCGTGCACATCGTTGTCGATCAGAACCTCGCGGTACCGCTCCGTCAACCTCTCGAAAACGGCCGCGAACAGCAGCTCCTTGGTCTGGAAGCAGTAGTGCAGCGTGGCCAGCGGGGCGTTCGCCTGCTCGGCGATACGGCGGGTCGTCGCACCGTCGACGCCGTGGCTCGCGATCACTTGGATGGCGGCGTTCACCAGGTCGTTGCGCCGCTCGGCCGCCGGTACGCGTGCCACATCTGCCCCCTGCCGTAGTTGGACGTTTGATCAAGTCGCCACCCAGGCTACCAGGCGGTTTGTCCACATCGACTGACTTCACAGCCCCGTCCGAAATACTTGGTCAGATGACTTGATCGGATGACCGTGATGAACCAGCATGACCCTCATCCCCTCACGAAGACCCCGATGCCGTCGCCGGCATCGACTGGAGGAATGGCTATGCCGAACCCAGCACTGGCCCGCATCACCGCCGACGCGTCCCCCGAAGAGGCGGTCGAGATCATCCTGCGAGACGGCGGGGTGATCGTCGAAGGACTCTTCGACGAGGCGACGATCCAGGGCCTCAGGGCCGACCTGGATCCCGTGCTCGACGCGGTGGACACGGGCCACGACGAGGTGTTCGCCGGCAACCGCACGCGCCGTGCGGGCGGCCTGTTCGCCAAGACCGAGCACATGGTCACCGTGGCGCTGAACCCGCTGTACCACCGCGTCGCCGAGCTCATCCTCAACAAGCCCATCGACGTCTTCTTCGGAGAGGACGCGGTGCCGAATCCCGCCGGAATGCACATCGGCGCCACCATGGCCATCAAGATCGGCCCCGGCCAGGGCGCGCAGCCGCTCCACCGCGACGATTCCGTCTGGCTGTGGCGACACCCCGACTACCGGCGCGAAGCCCGCGTGCAGATCATGGTCGCGGTCAGCGACTTCACCGCCGAGAACGGCGGGACGCTGGTGATCCCGGGTTCGCACCTCTGGGACGACCACCGGGCGCCCCGGCGCGAGGAGGCGATCCCCACCGAGATGAAGGCGGGTTCCGCGCTCATCTGGATCGGCTCGACCTACCACGGCGGCGGCGAGAACACGACCGCGGACACCCATCGCTTCGGACTTTCGATGGGCTGGGACCTCGCCTTCCTGCGTACCGAGGAGAACCACTTCCTCGCGTACAGCCTGGAGCAGATCCGCAGGCTCCCGGAGGAGATCCAGCGAGCCCTCGACTGGTCCTCGGAGCACTACCTCGGCTGGGCCGAGGTCGCCGGCCAGATGTCCGACCCCATGGACCTGCTCAAGCGGGACGACTACACCTCCCTCGACGCCGGCCTGCCCACCATGCTCTGACGAGGATCAAGGAGGAAAGATGGCACTCAGAGACCTGCTTTTCCTGCTCGCCGACGTCTGGATGATCGTCGTCGGATTCACCTTCGGGTGGAAATTCATTCGGAATTTCAAGAATTATCTTCTCGGCCTCGAATGGATCATCGTCGCCACCTCCGGGTCGAACTTCCTCGTCTACGCGCTCGTGGGCGCCGACGAGAAGAGTCCCATGTACACCGTCGCGTACTTCTTCGACCAGTTCTCCCGGTCGGTGGGCATCACGCTGATCCTCGTCATGGGCCTGATGCAGGTGACGCACCGGTACAAGCCGTCCGTGGCGACGGACGTCGGGGTGTTCGTGTTCGCCGCCGCGGTCGGACTCTTCCTGCTGCTCTTCGGCGAGCGGCTCGGCGTGGGGGTCGCGATCTTCCTCATCGTGGTCAACGTCCTGACCACCGTTTTCCTGATCTACTTCGCGCGGCGGCTCTGGTCGATCGGCGCGAAGGGAACGGCCCTCGGCGTGATCCTGGCGACCGCCGCCGCATGTGTCATCGCCTGGACGTACGACTTCGTCCACGTTCCGGGCGACGACGAGGCGCACACCCTCTTCTACATCGGCGCGCTGAGCACCTGGGGATTCCAGATGTTCGCCTACTACTTCGCCTACCGCGCCCTGCACAGGCACAACGAGTCGGCCGACGCGGAGCCGAACCGCCGCGAGCAGACCCCCGCCGGGGCCGGGGAGCAGTCGTGGACGTGAAGGAAACGCCTCAGCGAGAGGGAGACGCAGCCCCTCGCCGTCCGCGGCCGGCCGTCAGGCCCGAGCAGATGGGAGAGGACCCGCCCGTCGCGACGCTGACCGAGTTGCTGGCCGAGCGCGCACAGCGCTCACCCGATCGGGAGTTCCTGCGCTTCGGCGACGACTCCCGGACCTTTGCCGAGATCGACGCCTGGACCTCCAGGCTGGCGCACCGGCTGATCGAGGTGGACGGCGTCCGGCCCGGCGACCGGGTCGCGATCATGCTCCCGAACATCGTGCACTGGCCGGTCGTGTGGCTGGCCGCGCTGAAGGCCGGCGCGGTGGCGGTACCGGTCAACTCCTCGTACAAGCGGGCCGATCTCACCTTCCTCCTGCGGGACTCGGGAGCCCGGGTCGTGTTCACCGATCACGAGCGGGCAGGACTCCTGCGGGAAGTCGCCGACACCGAGAGCGACCTGGCGGACCTGCGCGTCGTCGACGTCGCCGCGGACGGGTCCGAGCCCTTCCCGGCGACCGCTCCGGGGGTGCGCCCCACCGCCGGGACCCTGGCGAACCTGCAGTACACCTCGGGCACCACCGGCTTCCCCAAGGCGTGCATGCTCACCCACGACTACTGGGTGCGGCTGGGCTGGACCTGCGCCGCGGTGACCGGCCTCGGGTCCGACGACGTCCTGCTCACCGCTCAGCCGTTCTCCTACATGGATCCGCAGTGGAACACCGCGCTCGCCCTGACGATCGGGGCCCCGCTGGTCGTGCTGCCCCGGTTCTCCGCGTCGGGCTTCTTCGCCGACGTCCGCCGCCACCGTGCCACCTTCTTCTACGTGCTCGGGTCCATGCCGACGCTGCTCTTCAAGCAACCGCCGCACCCCGACGACCTGAACAACGAGCTGCGCCTGGTGCTCTGTTCGGGCATCCCGGTCGGGATCCACGCCCAGCTGGAAGAACGCTGGGGCGCGCCCTGGCGGGAGATCTACGGCATGACCGAGACCGGCGTCGACCTGTTCGGTGCCGTCGACGACACGAACTCCGTGGGGAGCGGGAGCCTGGGGCTGCCGGTGCCGACGAAACGGGTCCGGGTGGTCGATCCGCAGGGGGTCGAGCGGCCCGAGGGCGAGCCCGGCGAGTTGATCGTCTCGGGCCGGCCGATGATGCTCGGCTACTGGAACCGTCCGGAGGACACAGCCCGCGTGCTCCGGGACGGCTGGCTGCACACCGGCGATGTCGTCGTCCGCCGGCCGGACGGGGGTGTCCAGCTGGTCGGTCGGATCAAGGACATGGTGCGTCGCGGCGGCGAGAACATCGCGAGCGCCGAGGTCGAGGCCGCCCTCGAACGCGACGAGGAGGTCGTGGCCGCCGCGGTCGTCGCCGAACCCGACGGGACCTTCGGTGAGGAGGTCAAGGCCTTCGTCCAGCTCGCCGCCGGGGTGCCGGCGGACCGTACGACCGCCGCGCGGCTCGTCGACCGGGCCGGCCGACAGCTCGCCCGTTTCAAGGTGCCGCGCTACGTGGAGTTCGTCGCCGACTTCCCGCGGACGCCGTCCGAGCGCGTGTCCAAGCCGGCGCTCAAGGCGCGCGCCGCGGCCGAGCCCGGCGTCACGTTCGATCTGGGCTCCCGGCGCGGCCCTGCCGCCGCGCCGACCGTCCCGTCCTCCTCCCCGTCCACGGACGTCCTCGACGTCGACGTCGTACGGGGCGTGGCGGTGCTCACCCTGCGCCGGCCGGAGAAGCTGAACGCCATGGACGTCGCCATGCGACGCCGACTCGCTTCAGTGATACGGAAGTTCGGGGCTGGCGAGAACGTGCGCGGCATCGTGCTCACGGGTGAGGGCCGGGCGTTCTCGGCCGGCGAGGACCTCCAGGCGCCGCCCACCTCGTACGAGGAGATGCGGGAGGCGTTCGAGACCTTCCACGACATCACCCGCGCCATCGTGGAGACCCGGGTCCCCGTCATCGCGGCCGTGAACGGTCTCGCGGTGGGCGGTGCCTCGGAGATCACCCTCTGCTGCGACGCACGGATCGGAAGTCCAGCGACGGAGTACTACCAGCCGGAGAACGGCCGGGGCATCACGATCTCGAACGCGTCGAGCCTGCTGCTGACCCGGATCGTCCGGAACCACGCGATGCGCATGGTCCTCGGCTCGCCGCGGATCGGCGCCGAGGAGGCCCTGCGGATCGGCCTCCTGGACGAGGTCGTCGCGCCCGGCGAACTGGTCGACCGCGCGGTCGACCTGGTCGTCGAGTGGACGCCGGAGAACAACACGACGGCGCTCCACCTGGCGCTCCTGCGGCCGCGGCTCGACGAGATCGAGCAGGCCTTCGCCCGTGAGGACGCCGCCGCGCGGGAGACCTGGGAGAGCGGGGTGTTCAGGGCGGGCGTCGAAGGCTTCTGGACCGCGAAGGGCACCGGCAGGTAGCTCCGGACAGGGGTCGGTGCGGCCCCGTCCCCGAGGAACGGGTCGGTGCGGCCCCTTCCGTAACGAACGACAGAGGAGAAGACGTGATCGACACGGAGGCCGCGGTGCTCACCGCGGTGAACGAACCGCTCGAGATGACCACGATCCAGGTGGACGATCCCGAGCCCGACGAGGTGCGCGTCGCGGTCTCGCACGTGGGCCTGTGCCACAGCGACCTGCACTACATGACCGGCACGGTGCCGACCGAGCTGCCGGTGGTGGTGGGTCACGAGGTGGCCGGTGTGGTCGAGGCGACCGGCTCCGCGGTGACCGGACTGCGTGTCGGCGACCGCGTGGTCGGGGCGCTGACGCCGTCGTGCGGCCGGTGCGTCAACTGTGAGGCCGGCCGGTCGACGCAGTGTCAGCGCGTGGCGGAGGTGCGTCGTCGCCCGCGTCCCGCGTTCCGGCTGCCGGACGGAAAGCCGGTCGAGCGGCTCGGCGACGTCGGCGCGTTCTCGCGGCACATCCTCATGCGGGAGAACGCGCTGGTGAAGCTGGACGACGCGGTGCCGCTGCACGTGGGGTGTCTCCTGGCGTGCTGTGTCATCACCGGCGTCGGCGCCGTCTTCCGCGGTGCCCGGGTGCGTCCGGGAAGCACGGTGGCGGTGATCGGCTGCGGCGGCGTCGGGTCGGCCATCGTCCAGGGAGCCCGACTGGCGGGGGCTTCGGCCGTCGTCGCGATCGACCTGGACGAGGCGCGACTCGAGGCCGCGCGCGGCTACGGCGCGACGCATGTCGTGAACGGGGGCGTCGAGGACGTCGCCGCGGAGGTCCGGAAGCTGCTGGGCGACGGGGTCGACTACTCCTTCGAGGCCGTCGGCTCGGCTCGCACCGCGGCCACGGCGCTCTCGGTGGTGCGGGCGACCGGCACCGCGTGCCTGGTGGGCATCGCCCCCGAGGGCACCGAGCTCAAGGTGCCCGCGTCGGACTTCTTCTTCGGCGAGAAGCGCCTCATCGGCTCGTACATGGGATCGGGTCAGGTGCGTCAGGACATCGTCCAGCTCGCGCGCCTCTACCAGGAGGGGCGGCTGCTGCTCGACGAGATGGTCACGCAGGTCATCCCGTTCGGCGAGATCAACGAAGGCTTCAAGGCGATGCGCGGCGGCGACGTGACGCGCGTCGTCGTCGACCTCCAGGCCTGACCAACAACGGATGCAGAGGTGACTCACATGTCGAGCGGCGAGGCGAAGATTCCCCAGCCGGTGAACTACATCGCGGACGCCTGGAGCGACTGCGAGACGATCCGGGGCGAATGGAACGTCGACCCCAACACCCGGGAACCGGTGCACCGCACGGTCACGACCGGACACGAGGACGTCGAACGGGCGCTGCGGCATGCCGAGGGCGTCTACGGCGTCGGCCGGTGGGACGACGAGGCCCGCCAGGAGCGTGCCGACGTGCTCGAACGCGTCGCCGCGCTCATCGAGACCCGAGCCGAGGACATCGCCCGGACGGATTCCCTGACCAGCGGTGTGCCGATCGGCGTCACGCGGAAGGTGGCGGCGTTTCTGCCCGCCAGGATCCGGGCGACGGCAGCGGACCTGCGGAACATCCCCCGGGTACGCGCTCTGGCGGCGGGCGGCCGCGATGTCCGCCTGTACAAGGTCCCGTGGGGGCCGGCCGCGATCCTCACGCCGTGGAACGGCCCGAGCTTCATCCCCGCGGCGAAGGTCGTGAGCGCGGTCGCGGCGGGCTGCCCGGTGATCCTGAAGCCCTCGGAGCACGCCCCGGGCAGCGCGCAGATCATCGTCGAGTGCTTCGTCGAGGCCGGGCTGCCCAGCGGCGCGCTGCAGCTCGTCCACGGCCGGGGCGACGTGGGTGCCGCGCTGACCGGTGACCCGCGCGTCAAGGTGCTGTCGTTCACCGGTGGTCCGGCGGCCGGCAAGGCGATCGCCCGGGCCGCCGCGGAGGACTTCAAGGTCCTTCAGCTGGAGCTCGGCGGCAACAACCCCGCGCTCGTCCTGGACGACGCCGACGTCGAGGTCGCCGCCGACGGCATCTTCGAGGGCATGACCAAGCTGAACGGCCAGTGGTGCGAGGGGCCGGGCAAGGTGCTCGCCCACAGGAGCCTGGTGGGGCCGCTGCTCGAAGCGCTGACCGAGCGCATCTCCAAGGTCGTGATCGGTCATTCGCTCGACGAGAGCACCGAGCTCGGTCCGATCTCGAACGCACCGCATTTCGCGACGCTGGAGAGCCGGATCGACGGACTGCGCGCCCTGAGAGCGAGCGTCCACCGGCCGGCCCGGCTGCCCGAGCTCGACGGGTTCTTCCTCTCGCCGACCGTCGCCGCCGGGGCCGACCCGGCGAAGGCCACCGCCGAGCTGTTCGGTCCCTTGGTGTCCCTGCACGCCGTCGATTCCGACGAAGAGGCGCTGCGCATCGCGAACGCCCATCCCTCGGGGCTCGACGCCTACGTGTTCGGCGGCGACACGGAGCGCGCGATCGAGGTCGGCTCGCGCGTCCTCGCCGGCGAGGTGCGGGTCAACGGCGCCAAGATCGCCGACCTCGGTGACGATTCCGCGCAGAGCTTCTGGGGACCGTCCGGTATCGGCGGTCACGGCCCCGCCGAGTCGGTACGCGTGTTCTGCGGCGACCGGGTGGTCGGAGTCGACTCGCCGGACCTTCCGCTGTGAAACGCGCCGCTGTCGTGTCCGGGACACGGGTGAAGGACGCAGCGGCTGAGGGCTGACGTCTCCCGACTCCGCCCTCGAGATCACCCGATGACCGAACCCAGAGCCGCTGGAGAACCACCTTGCTGAACCTCTCGATCCTCCTCGAAGACTCCGCCCGCGCGTTCCCGGACCGGGACGCCCTCGTGCTCGGCTCGACCCGGCTGACCTACCGCCAGGTCGACGCGGCGGCGAACCAGGTCGCCAACCTGCTGGTGTCGCGGGGCATCCGGCCCGGCGACAAGGTCGCCCTCAGCTGCCCCAACCTGCCCTCCTTCCCCGTCGTCTACTACGGCGTGCTCAAGGCGGGTGCGGTCGTGGTCCCGCTCAACGTGCTGCTCAAGGGCCGCGAGATCGCCTACCACCTGGACGACGCGGACGTCTCGGCGTACTTCTGCTTCGAAGGAACCCCGGAGCTCCCCATGGCCGCCGCGGGCCATGCGGGATACCTCGGGGTCAAGACGGTCGAGCACTTCTTCGTCATCACCTCCGACCAGGAAGCTCCCAGCCCGATCGCCGGTACCGAGACGCTCGGTCAGGCACTCGCCGGCATGAGCACCGCGTTCGAGTCGGTGGTCAGGGAGCCGACCGACACCGCGGTCATCCTCTACACCTCGGGCACGACGGGACAGGCCAAGGGCGCCGAACTCTCGCACGCCAACACGATGATGAACGTGCTGGCCAACAACCGGTTGTTCCGCAACGAACCGGCCACCGACAGCCACGCGGTGTGCCTGCCCCTGTTCCACACCTTCGGCGCGACGGTGCAGATGCACGCGGGGTTCTCGGTCGCGGCGACCTTGCACCTCGTGCCGCGCTTCGCCGCCCGTGAGGTGGTCGAGCTCATGAGCCGCGAGGTCATCACGTTCTTCGCGGGTGTTCCGACCATGTGGTGGGGGCTCCTCAACGCCCTCACCGACGACATCGACGTCCGCCGGATCGCCGACAACCTGCGGATCGGCATCTCCGGTGGCGCGGCCCTGCCCGTCGAGATCATCAACCAGGTCCGGCAGCGCCTCGGCGTCACCGTGCTCGAAGGGTACGGGCTGTCCGAGACCTCGCCCGTCGCCACGTTCAGCGACCCCCGGCTCGAGTCCCGACCGGGCTCGATCGGCGTCCCGATCTGGGGTGTGGAGCTGAAGCTGATCCGACCGGACTGGACGGAGGTCACCGAGGCCGGCGAAGTCGGCGAGATCGCGATCAAGGGCCACAACGTCATGAAGGGCTACTACAACCGCCCGGAGGCGACGGCCGAGGCGATCCGCGACGGATGGTTCCGCTCCGGGGACCTCGCACGACGCGACGAGGACGGCTTCTACTACATCGTCGACCGGGCCAAGGACCTCATCATCCGCGGCGGTTTCAACGTCTACCCCCGCGAGATCGAGGAGGTGCTCCACACCCATCCCGCGGTCAGCCTCGCCGCGGTCATCGGCGTCCCGCACGACAGTCACGGCGAGGAGATCAAGGCCTTCGTGATCCTCAAGAAGGACGCCGTCCTCACCGCCGACGAGCTCGTCGCCTGGGGCAGGGAGCAGATGGCCTCGTACAAGTACCCCCGCATCGTCGAGATCGTGTCGAGCCTGCCGATGACCGGCAGCGGAAAGATCCTCAAGCGCCGGCTGGCCTGACGTCGAGTCGCTGCCGCGTACCACACGAGCAAGGAACCGTGAGATGAAGACGGACAACGTCGAGTACACCGCATTCAGCGGCTGGGTCGACCCGCCCGGCGTCCTCCAGGCCGCCCTGGCAGAGGACGTCACCTGTGAGGTGGCGGTGGTGGGCGGCGGCCTGGCCGGGATGTCGACGGCGCTGCGGCTGGCCGAGCGCGGCCAGGACGTGGTGCTGCTGGAGGCCGAGTTCTGCGGCCACGGCTCCGCCTCGCGCAACGCCGGACAGCTGGCAGGTGCCCCGGGCGGCGACATCCAGATGCTGAACCTCCTCCACCCCAGGAGGCTTCCCGGCGTCGTCCGGTTCGCCGAGAACTCCGCGCACTTCGTGGAGGACCTGATCCAGCGGCTGGACATCGCTTGCGACTACGAGGCCACCGGCAACGTGTGCGCCGCGGTGTCCCGTGGCCAGATGGGCCGCGTGCGTCGCGTGACCAGGATCCTTCGGAAGGCCGGCGCGAAGGTCGAACTCGGCACGAGTGCGGAGCTGGGCATCCCCCGCGGATTCCTCGGCGGCTTTCGCGAGTCCGTCGGCGGGATGATGAACCCCGGCAAGTTCAGCCTGGGCGTCCGCCGCGCCGTCCTCTCGTCGGGTGCCCGGGTCTTCGAAGGGACGAGGGTCACCGACATCACGCGGGACGTCGGTCACGTCGCCGTCAGGACCCCCGGCGGTGAGGTGCGCGCCAACACGCTCGTGCTCGCGACGAACGCCTTCGGCGGCGAGCTGGCGATCACTCCGAAGCGACTGTCCGTGCCCATCTGGGTCACCGAGGTGGAGACCGAACCCATCGATCCCGCGCGCCTGGCGGCGCTCGGCTGGACCAGCCGGTCGGGGGTGGTCACCCAGCACAACTTCATGGAGAACTACCGGCTCACCCCGCGCAACACGATCGTGTTCGGCGTCCGCCGGATCCAACGGGGGAAGAGCTACCCGCTCCCTCCGAGGAAGCCGGACGAGGCGGTCGTCGCCGACCTCGCGCGCGGCTTCGAGACCCGCTTCCCCGCGCTGGCCGATGTCGCGGCCGCCCGCGCCTGGGGCGGATGGATCGGGATCACGACGTCGTGGCTTCCGCTCGCCGGCAGCATCGACGACGACATCTTCTACTCGCTCGCCTGCAACGGCCACGGCTTGGCCCAGGCGCCGTACCTCGGCTCGCTCATCGCCGACCACATCGTGGACGGAGAACGGCACGAGGACCTGAAGGCTCTCTGGGTGAAGAAGCCCACGTTCGGGCGCCCCGTGATGATGGGTGCTCCGGGGCTGCGGACCATCTGGGCCGTCGACCGGTTCAACGACCGGATCAACGGAAGCCGGCGGAACGCTCGCCGCGGCGCGGCCCCGGTGAACTGACCGGCACGGTGCCGAAGGGCGCCCCGAAAACGATCGAAGGGCCGTTTCAGATCCCTCTGAAACGGCCCTTGATCTACGACTCCTTCGAGTCGGGACGACAGGATTTGAACCTGCGACCCCTTGACCCCCAGTCAAGTGCGCTACCAAGCTGCGCCACGTCCCGTTGCCCGTCTGACCTGGGGTTTCCCCGGCCCGGACGCGCATGAGAACCATACCGCACTTCCCCGCGTGGTCACGAACCCGTTTGCGGGTTGACCTCAAGTGGACTTGAGGTTGCACGGTGTGTGGCATGACGAACACGACGTATGTGACGGGTACGACGGACGCGCGAGGCGACATCGAGCGGCTGCAGCGGCTGATGGGGCTGATGACCGGGGACGAGAAGCACTCGCCCGCCGCCACCTCCACCCTCGACGCCCTCTGGGTGCTCTACGACCGGGTGCTGCGGGTGTCGCCCGAGACGGTCGACACCCCCGGGCGGGACCGGTTCCTGCTGTCCAAGGGGCACGGACCCATGGCCTACTACGCCGTCCTCGCCGACAAGGGGTTCGTCGGGGAGGACCTGCTGACCGTGTTCGGCGGCTACGACTCCCCCCTGGGACACCATCCGGACCGGACGCTCGTGCCCGGGGCCGAGATCGGGAGCGGATCGCTGGGGCACGGGCTGCCGCTGGCCGTGGGGAGCGTGCTGGGGCTGCGGGCTCAGGGGCTCACCGACCCGAAGGTCTGGGTGCTCATCGGGGACGCCGAGCTGGACGAGGGAAGCAACCACGAGGCGCTCGCGTACGCCGGGCCGGCCGGCCTGGAGCAGCTGCACACGGTGGTGATCGACAACAGCTCCGCCAGCTACGGCTGGCCCGGTGGGATCGCCTCCCGGTTCGAGGCGGCCGGCTGGTCCGCCGAGACCGTGGACGGGCGCGATCACGAGGCGCTGTACGCCGCCTACACCGCGCCGCACCCGGGTCGGCCACGGGCGGTCGTTGCCCGCGTCGAGCCCAAGTACTCGTGAGTGCCCCCTTCTATCCACCCCTTCCCGCACCGCCGGCCTCTTCGAGGAGATCCTTCCGTGGACACCATGCGTGACCGTTTCATCGCCACCACCAGCCGCCTGCTCGACGACGACCCCCGTCTCGCGCTCCTGCTCGCCGAGATCAGCAAGGACGGCTTCCAGCCCGCGCTGCGGCGCCACCCCGACCGGGTGATCAACGTCGGGATCCGGGAGCAGCTGCTCATCGGGGCCGGGGGCGGGATGGCGCTGACCGGGATGCGGCCGATCATGCACACCTTCGCCAGCTTCCTCGTCGAGCGGCCCTTCGAGCAGCTGAAGCTGGACTTCGGGCACCAGGGGGTGCACGGCGTCCTCGTGAGCGCGGGCGGCTCGTACGACTGGCCGGCCGGCGGCTTCACCCACATGGCTCCGGGCGACGTGGCACTCATGGACACCCTGGACGGCTGGACCGTCCACGTGCCGGGACATCCGGACGAGGCGGAGACGCTGCTCCGGCAGGCCGCCGCGGGCGACGAGTCGGTGTACGTGCGCCTGTCGGTGCACGCCAACGCCTCGGCGCACCCGCTGACCCGGAGCGGTTTCACCCTGCTGCGCGAGGGCTCCCGCGGGGTCGTCGTCGCGGTCGGGCCGATGCTCGACAACGTGCTGGCCGCGACCGAGGGCCTGGATGTGACCGTGCTCTACGCGACGACCGTCCGGCCCTTCGACGGCGCGACGCTGCGCCGGGCCGCGTCCGGGGCCCGGCCGGACGTCGTCCTGGTGGAGCCGTACCTGGCCGGGACCTCGACGGCCGCCGCCAACGACGCGCTCGCCGAGGTGCCGCACCGGGTGCTCGGGCTGGGCATCGGGCGGGGCGAGCTGCGCCGCTACGGCACGATCGAGGAGCACCTGACCGGGCAGGGACTCGATCCGGCGGGCCTGCAGGCGCGGATCTCCGCCTTCCTGGAGGGGTGAGGCGCGGGCCCTGCGGGCGCGGGCCCTCCCCCCTTGAGGGCCCTCCTCCGGGGGTGAGCGCCGGCAGCCGGGGTGGTCAGCCGTCCGCCGCCGGCATGCCCAGGTCGGGGTGCTCGGCGAGGAGCTTGCGCGGGGCGGCCTGCCGCCAGGAATCGGCGAGGATCGCGCGCAGCTCCTCCTCGTCGTCCAGGGCGCCGAGCCGGACCCGTATCCAGGCCCAGGCGTCGTCGTGCCCTTCGCGCAGGAAGAACTTGTCCGGCTCGGCGGCGATCAGCTCCGCCCGCTCCTCCTTGGGGCACTTCACGCCCATCACCTGGTCGTCATCGTCCAGCGACGCGAAGACGCGCCCGCCCTGCCCGGCCCGGAAGGTGGGCATGCCCCAGGCGAGCTTCTCGAACGCCCCGGGCAGCGAGAGGGCGATCCTGCGCATGTCGTCGGCGGTAGCCATGTGTCCGACGCTACGGCCTCCCTCTGACACCACGCCTCCACCACACCTCCCGACGGAGGACAGGCAGCGGCCCGGAGAGCGCATGAGCCCGCGCACGCTCCGTGACGGCGCCCCTTCACTCTGTGTGACGCTCCCTCTGCGCCCCGCCATGCCCGCGTCCGCCCCCGCCGCGTACTCCCGACGGCGCTCGCACGCCCCGAGCCCGGGCCGCACCGGTGCCGTCGGGTGCGGGGGACGCTTCCGGAATGTCGCTTCTTCGGTGACGAAGTGACGCATGAGGCGACCCGAGCCCTCTCGTTGCCATATGCCCAGGAACCCTTTGCCGTTGGCATGTGGCAGAAACACGCCCCCGGCGAAAGCCCTGCGTGGCGGAGCCGATACGCCGAGACCACACGAAACACAGTCAGAAACAAACGTCAACCGTTCCGCTTTCGGCCAAAGTTGGTGGCGATATTGATCCGTCCCAGAAAGATCAACACCATGAAGTGGTCGGCCTGTTCGGGACGGGACCACTGCCGATGCACCACCTGCTCGGACCACTCGACGAGCAGGCGTTTCGCAGAGGAGGCTCGGATGGACGGCTACTTCAGCAGTCGGCTGCATCATCAGTTGCGGGAAACGGTCCGGGACTTCGCAGAGCGTGAGGTTCGGCCACGCATAGCGGAGATGGAAGAGTCGCGCTCGGTGCACCACGAGCTGTCCCGGCTGATCGCCGAACAGGGCTGGCTGGGCGCGACTATCAGCCAGGAGTACGGCGGCATGGGCGCCGGCCACCTGGCCAAGACGATCATCATCGAGGAGCTCTCGCGGGTCAGCGGCGCGATGGGCGCCATGGTCCAGGCCTCGCAGCTCGGTACGGCGAAGATCGTCCACTTCGGCAGTGACGAACAGCGCAAGACGTGGCTTCCGGCCATCGCCGCCGGCGAGTGCCTGCCCACCATCGCGGTGACCGAGCCCGAGTCCGGCGGCCATGTCCTCGGCATGACCGCGAGCGCGGTGCGTGACGGCGACGACTACATCCTCAACGGCAGCAAGGTGTACGTCGGCAACAGCCACGTGGGCGACCTCCACGGCGTCGTGGTCCGAACGGGTCCCGGATCGAAAGGACTTACCGCCTTCCTGGTCGAATCCGATCGCCCGGGGTTCAGGACCGGTCCCCAGCAGCCGGCCATGGGCCTGCACGGCTTCAGCTTCGGCGAGCTCATCTTCGAGAACTGCCGGGTGCCGGCCGCCAACCGGCTCGGCGACGAGGGCGACGGCCTCGCCGTCGCGTACTCCTCCAGCGTGCTCTACGGCCGCGCCAACCTCACCGCGGTGTCGCTGGGCATCCACCAGGCCATCCTGGAGGAGACCACCCGCTTCGCCACCGAGCGCATCCGCTACGGCAAGCCGATCGCCGAACTGCCCACCGTCAAGCTGAAGCTGGGGCAGATGCAGTCGCGCCTGATGACGGCCCGGCTCGCCGCGTACCACGCCGTCCACCTGCTCGACCAGGGCATGTCCTGCGACACCGAGCTCATGAACGCGAAGCTGGTCAACGTCGAGTCCGCCATCGACTCCGGGCGCAACGCCATGGAGATCCACGCCGCGGCCGGCCTCTTCACCGACCGGCCCATCGAGCGCTATCTCCGCGACGCGCACCACATCTTCGCCCCCGCGGGCACCTCCGACATCCAGCTCCTGCGCCTCGCCGAGGTCGCCCTCGGCCAGGACAAGGGCAGCTGGTCGGAACGCCTCTCCGACCTGGTCCGCATGGAGCCCGCCCACGTCTGACGTCCGGTCAACTGGGCCGTGGCCGCCGCAGTCGCCGCCGCGGGCGTTGCCGCCCTGACTGTCGTAGCCCTGACTGTCGTAGCCCTGACTGTCCTAGCCCCCGAAAGAACCGTGCCCCGGAGTCCGGCCAAGGAGCCGAACACCGGGGCACCGCCAGGGCCGCCGTCAAGGCCGTCGGACCCGTCAGAACATCCCGTCCTCGCGGCGGTGGATCTGCTCCACCAGCTCCGCCGCCATCGCCTTGATCGTCTCCAGGCCGGCCCGCCCCCACGGCCGTACGTCCGTGTCGACGACGCAGATCGTGCCGAGCGCGACCCCGGTGCGGTCGATCAGCGGGGCGCCCATGTACGAGCGGATGCCGATCTCGTCCACGACCGGGTTGCCCGCGAAGCGGGGGTAGTCGCAGACGTCCTCCAGGACGAGGGCCTTGCGGCGCACCACCACGTGCGGGCAGTAGCCGTGGTCCCGGGCCATGAAGCGGCCGACGCCGCCGGAGGCGGCGTTCGCCCCCAGGTCGGTGCCCGAGTGGCTGCCGGCCGGGGTGTGCAGTCCCGCGAAGAACTGCCGGTTCTCGTCGATGAAGTTGACCATCGAGAACGGGGCGCCGGTCACCTCCGCGAGCCGGTGGGCGAACTCGTCGAAGGCCGGGTCGGGCTGCTCGCCGAGGCCCAGTTCGCGCAGGCGGCGCACCCGGGCGGGCGCCTCATGGTCGACGGGGGTGAGCAGCAGATGACCGGTCGGGTCGTAGGTCATGTCGTGGCTCCGTAGGTCGGCACGGCGGCCGGGATGGTGGTGAGCAGATGCTGGACGAGGGTCAGCAGGGTGCGGATGCCGGAGCTGGAGATCCGGGCGTCGCAGAGCACGACCGGCACCGTGGGCTTGAGGTCCAGGGCAGCCCGTACCTCGTCCGGGTCGTAGCGGAAGGCGCCGTCGAACTCGTTGACCGCCACCACGAAGTTGATGCCCCGCCGTTCGAAGAAGTCTACGGCGGAGAAGCACTCCTGCAGACGGCGGGTGTCGGCGAGGACGACCGCGCCGAGAGCTCCTTCGGAGAGTTCGTCCCACATGAACCAGAAGCGCTCCTGGCCGGGGGTGCCGAACAGGTACAGCACGTTGCGGTCGTCGAGGGTGATGCGCCCGAAGTCCATCGCGACCGTGGTCGTGGTCTTGGACTCCACGCCCTCCAGGCTGTCGGTGGCCGCGCTGACGGAGGTCAGCAGCTCTTCGGTACTCAGTGGTTCGATTTCGCTGACCGCACCCACGAAGGTCGTCTTGCCGACGCCGAAACCGCCCGCCACCAGGATCTTCAGGGCGGTGGGGAAAGGGTCGGTCGCGAAGCTGTCGGGACCACGGTCGTGGCGCTCAGAGCCGTTGTCGTAGGCCATCGAGCACTGCCTCCAGCAAGGAACGGTCGGTTGGGTTGGCGTGGAAGCGGGGCGCTCGGGCGGTGAGCGCCCCGCAGTCCACGAGGTCGGAGAGCAGGACCTTGGTGACGACGGCCGGAAGCCGTAAGTGCGCCGCGATCTCCGCCACCGAAGTGGGTCCGCCGCACAGCCCGAGAGCCAGGCTGTGCTCGGGACCCATGTGCGGCTGCGGGGCCGAGCCGGTCGCCATCACCATCGAGAGCAGGTCGAGCGCGGCGGTGGGCTGGGTCCGACCGCCGCTCACGGTGTACGGGCGGATCAGCCTGCCTGCCGCGTCGTCGAGCCAGGGCCCTTCCTTGTGAGAGCCCATCGTCACTGTCCCGCACTGCCCGCCGCGCCGGCGGCCTGTCTGGCGGGGGTGACCAGGTACGGCCGCACGCTCTTGACGAGCATGGCCATCTCGTAGCCGAGGACGGCGGCGTCGGCCTCGCGGCCGGCGAGGACCGCGAGACAGGTGCCGGAGCCGGCGGTGGAGACGAACAGCAGGGTGGAGTCCAGTTCGACCACGACCTGCCGGACCTCGCCGCCGTCGCCGAAGCGCGCGCCGGCGCTGCGGCCCAGCGAGTACAGGCCGGAGGCCAGCGCGGCCATGTGGTCGGCCGCGTCGGTGTCGAGGCCGTGGACGGATTTGACCAGGCCGTCGGAGGAGAGCAGTACGGCGTTACGGGTGTAGGGGACCCGCTGGACCAGGCCGCTCAGCAGCCAGTCGAGATCCGAGGAATGGCCGTTCGGCGCATTGCTCGCCATGGTGATCTACTCCTTGTGCGCGTCACCGGGACGCAGCGATTCGCGGGGGGCGGGCTGGGATTCTGCGAGACCGATGCCGCGCTGGAAGGCGGCCATCAGACCCGGGTCGTGCAGGGCGTGCTCCTCGGGCTTGCGGGCCACGGGCTCGTCGCGCAGCTGCGGGACGAGGTGTTCCTGGGCGCGACGCTTGGGGAGGACGGGCCTGCCCGGCACTCCGGGGCGCGGGGCCGGGGGGACCTCGGCGGCCGGAGCGGGGTGAGCGGAGCCGGGCCGGGCGGCCTCGGCAGGGGCGGGCAGGTGCGGGAGACCGGTCAGCCCGGACGCGCCGGGCACGCCCGAGGCACCGGAGACTCCGGACGCACCGGACGCACCGGAGAGCCCGGACGCGCCGGACGCGCCGGACACCCCGTGCACACCGGCTGCGCCGGACGGGCCGGGCACGCCGGAGTCGGCGTGGCCACCCGGCATGCCGGGCAGGCCGCCGCCGGGGACGCCGGGGACGCCGGGAGCGGTGGCGTGGTGGGGCGCGGGCCGCTGCCCGGCGGAGGCGACCGGGACGGCCGCGGCGGGCGCGACGGGGCCCGACGGGGCGGGCAGGTGCGCGTGGGTGTACGGCTGCGTCTGCGGGGCCTGCGCCGTCACGGGGGTGGGCGCGGGCGCGGCGGGGGCCGGCATCGCGGGGGCGGGGGCCGGCGGGGCGGAGGTGACCTGGGGCGCCGGCTGTGCGGCGGTCCTGCCGGGGACCGCGGCCTGGGCCGGTGCGTGCCCCTGGGCGGTGGCCTGTGCCTGGCCCTCGCGGCGGGCGATGCCCTCGGGGTCGGCGCCGAGGAGTCCCTGGGGCAGGACGAGCACGGCCTGCACGCCGCCGTAGATGTTCGACTGGAGACGTACGGCGATGCCGTGGCGCCGGGCGAGCGCCGAGACGACGAAGAGGCCGATGCGGCCGTCCTGGAGCAGATGCGCGACGTTGACCTGGTCGGGGTCGGCGAGCAGGGCGTTCATCTTGTTCTGCTCGGCGACGGGCATGCCGAGACCGCGGTCCTCGACCTCGATCGCCAGACCGGCCGTGACGTACTGGGCGCGCAGCAGCACGGTGGTGTGCGGCGCGGAGAACAGGGTCGCGTTCTCGACCAGCTCGGCGAGCAGGTGGATGACGTCGGCCACGGCGTGGCCCCGGAGCGTGCCGTCGATCGGCGGGACCAGCTTCACGCGCGGGTACTGCTCGACCTCGGCGATGGAGGAGCGCAGCACCTCGGTCATGGTGACCGGGTTCGACCACTGGCGCCGGGAGATGGCGCCGCCGAGGACGGCGAGGTTCTCGGCGTGGCGGCGGATGCGGGTGGCGAGGTGGTCGACGTGGAACAGGCCCTTGAGCAGCTCGGGGTCCTCGACCTCGTTCTCCAGTTCGTCGAGGAGCTGGATCTCGCGGTGGACGAGGGACTGGAGCCGGCGGGCGAGGTTGACGAAGACCTCGACCTTCTGTTCGTTTCCGACGCTGCTGGAGAGCTGGGAGGCCTGCACCACGGCGGTGACGGCGGCCTCGTGAGAGCGTGTCAGCTCCTGCGCGAGCAGGTCGAACTCGTCGCCGGAGGGGGAGCCGGCGGGGGTCTCCGGACGCGGCGCGGGGGTCTCGCCCCTGCGCAACTGTTCGACCACGGCGCCCAGTTCGCTCTGTGCGCGGGCGCTGCTGCGGCGCAGCCCGTTGGCGCGGTCGAGGACGGCCTTGGCGGCCCGGTCCGCGCCGAGGGCGGCGGCGGCCACCGAGGCGACGGTGAGTGCGGCGGCGCCGGTGAGCGCGGCCCACAGGCCGGGCGTCACCTCGGCCCCGGTGGAGCGGATCGTGAACAGCACGGCGGCGGCGCCGCCGAGCGCGACGGCGACGGCGGGAAGGACGGAGGTACGCAGGAGTTGGGGGCGTATGCGGGCCTCGGTCGGAAGCGGCGCGGGGGACTGAGTGGAGCCGGCGCCGGTCGTGCCGGCGGCGCTGCGGGCGCCTGACCGGCCGTGCCGCCCGCCCTCGCGGCGTTCGGACCGCGCGGCGGGTGCGCGAAGTTGAGACATGAGTGTCCTTGGTACGTGCCCAGGGGTCGGCGTACTACGGGGGTGCACTACGGGGGAGGTGCGATACGGGGGTTGTCGAACGTGGGTGTGATGAGCCTACCGATGATCACCGAGCACCCACTGTAGTCGTCAACCGTTCACCTCCGGTGCGCAGTTGGCAAACTTACCCGTAGACCGCCCCGCTCTGGTATCGCGCTTCGCACGACAGGCCGAGAACAGTTGGCCGAAAGTCGTCACACGGGGAGAAGGGGAGGACGGAGCGGAGCCGTACGGAGGGGCGTGCAGGCCGTCGCCCTCCACGCGCGACGCCCCGGACCGGAATCCCGGCGCGGGGGCGCGCCGGCAGCGGCGGACAGGGGCTCGGGCCGGGCCGGCCGAGCCCTCCGCTCCGCCCTCGAACCCGGGCCGGATCGGGCGCGGATTCGCGTTCGCGTGCGTTTCGGGTGCGCTACGGGCCCGGGCCGACGCCGGCGTCCGGCCCGTCGGGCCCGGCGTCCGGCCCGTCGGGCCCGACCGACGCCCGCGGCCGGCGCCCGGCCGCGCGGTGACGCCCGCCGGCCCGCTCACTCCCGAACACCTCCCCCAGCGCTTCCACTCGCCGCTTTCCGATGCGGAATGCCTGTCAGGTCGGCCGAGCAGCCGATCTCATTTCTCCTCGACTGCCGTGCCGCCCTTCCCATCAGCCGATTTCCCCCTCAGCGGCATTCCCGGATCCGGGCACAGGAGGGGGCGAATCGGACCGCCACGACGAAACGTGACGGTCATCACAGTGGACCCTTCCATTCGCGCTGGTTCTAATTGGCGAGCCCATTCGGACGACCTGTCCGAAAGGGCATTACGGGGGCTTGCGAGGAGGTCTCAAACGGGGGGGAGAGCGCACTGCCCTGCGCGGCACCGCCGGCACGCCTTCAAGGGGTTGACCACCTGGCGCCGGATTCCTTTCCTTACTCCTTCAACTCTCCCGCCTTCAACGAATGGTCCGGGTCGCGGCCTGCCGCCGCGATCCGGAGGACACCAACCATGAAGAGGGACATCGATGACGGACAGCAGTCGTACGACCCGGACACCCCGGAACGGCGACCGGTTCGAAAAGTTTCCGCTCACGGAAATCCAGTACGCCTACTGGGTCGGCCGCGGATCCAATTTCGTGCTCGGCAACGTGGCGCCGCACGCCTACTTCGAACTCGAAGGACGGCGGCTGGATCCCGAAGTGCTCTCCCGCAGCTGGCGCACCCTGATCGAGCGGCACGACATGCTGCGCGCGATCGTGGACGAGGACGGACAACAGCGCGTCCTCGCCTCCGTACCGAAATTCGAGGTCCGATGTACCGACCTCCGGTCGGCGACACCGGACGAGGCGGAACGCGTGCTGACGGACATACGCGAGGAGATGTCCCACCACGTCTACACGGCGGCCGACTGGCCCCTGTTCGACATCCGCCTCTCCCGCCTGCCGGAACACGACCGGCTGCACGTCAGCCTCGACCTCCTCATGGTCGACCTGGCCAGCCTGACCCTGCTGTTCAGCGAGTGGAGCGCCCTCTGCCAGGACGCAGAGCTCCGACTGCCCCCGGTCGACGTGACCTTCCGCGACTACGCGCTGGCCCTGGAGCAGGGCTCCCAGGCGCCCCGGCACCGCAAGGCCCTCGAGTACTGGACCTCGCGCGCCACCACGCTCGCCCCGCCGCCCGACCTCCCCCTCGCCAAGTCGCCCGTCGCGGTCCACAAGCCCCGCTTCACCCACCGCGAGTACCACCTGCCCGAGGCGGACTGGAAGCGGCTGCAGGAGCGCTGCGAGGACCGTGGCCTCACGCCGACCGCCGTCCTCGCCGCGGTCTTCTCCGAGGTGCTCGCCGTCTGGAGCGGCACCCGCCGCTTCACCCTGAACCTGACCCTCTTCAACCGGCTGCCGCTGCTCCTCGACCGCGACGAGGCCGGGAAGCGCGTGGTCCACCCGCACCTGCGCCGCATGGTCGGCGACTTCACCTCCATCTGCCTGCTCGAAATGGACGCCTCGACCGGCCACACGGTCGGCGAGCGCGCCGAGGCCACCCAGACGCAGCTGCAGAAGGACCTGCGCCACCGACAGGTCAGCGCCCTGCAGACGCTGCGCGAACGGCGTCGGCTCGGACTGCAGAGCGGCTTCGAGACGATGCCCGTGGTCTTCACCAGCGGACTGGGCACCGCCGCCGACGTCAGCGACGCCATGGGCTACTTCGGCGACATCTCCTACCGCGTCAGCCAGACCCCGCAGGTCTGGCTCGACCACCAGGTCGTCGACTTCACCGGCTCCCTCGACCTGACCTGGGACTGCGTGGAGGAGCTGTTCCCCGACGGCCTCCTGGACGACATGTTCGCCACCTACTGCGCGACCGTCGCCAGGCTCGCCCACGAGGACGCCCCCTGGGACGAGGAGCTGACCGTCACCCTCCCCGCGCACCAGCTGACCGGGCGCGCGCGGGCCAACGCGACCGAGGGCCCGCTCCCCGACGGGCTGCTCCACGAGCCGTTCCTCGACCGGGCCGCCGCCCACCCCGAGCGGCCCGCCGTGCTGACCTCCGACGAGGAGGTGACCTACGGCGAACTCGCCGCCCGCGCCGAGGCCGTGCGGCAGCAGGTGGCGGGCGTCGCCGACGGCGGCGAGCTCCGCGACCGGCTCGTCGGCATCACCCTCGACAAGGGGCCGGACCAGGTGGCCGCCGCGTACGGCGTGATGATGGCCGGCGCCGCGTACCTCCCGGTCGGCGCCGCCCTCCCCGCGCAGCGCCGCGCCCGGATCCTGGCCGACGGCGAGGCCCCCGCCGTCGTCACCGACCGCGCCCTGGACGCCCGTCTGGAGTGGCCCGACGGCGTGTCCCGCCTCCTCGTCGAGGGCCCCGCCGGGAGCGCGCCCGCCGGCCGTCTGCCCGCCGGACCCGCCCGGCCCGGCGACCTGGCGTACGTGATCTACACCTCCGGCTCCACCGGCACGCCCAAGGGCGTCATGATCGAGCACGGTGCCGTCCTCAACACCGTCGCCGACATCAACGAGCGCTTCCACGTCGGCCCCGACGACCGTGTCCTCGGCCTCGCCGACCTGGGCTTCGACCTGTCCGTGTACGACCTCTTCGGCACGCTCGCGGTGGGCGCCGCGCTCGTGCTGCCGGACCCCGACATGCGCTCGGAACCGGCCCACTGGGCCAAGGTCATGGCGCAGCACGGCGTCACCGTGTGGAACTCCGTGCCGGCGCAGATGCAGATGCTCGTCGAGCACCTCGAAGCGGGCGGCGAGGTCCCCGAACGGCTGCGGCTCGTCCTCCTCAGCGGCGACTGGATCCCGGTCGACCTGCCCCGCCGCATCCACGACCTGTGGCCGGACGCCGAGATCATCAGCCTGGGCGGCGCGACCGAGGCCTCCATCTGGTCGATCTACCACCCCGTCGACGAGGTCCCGCAGGGCGCGAAGAGCGTGCCGTACGGCGTACCGCTGCGCAATCAGACCTTCCACGTGCTCGACGAGCGCATGGAGCCCTGCCCCGTGTGGACCGCCGGCCGGCTGTACATCGGGGGCGTCGGGCTCGCCCGTGGCTACCGGGCCGACGAGGAGCGCACCGCGGCCGCCTTCGTCGTCCATCCGCGCACCGGCGAACGCCTCTACGACACCGGCGACTTCGGCCGCTACCGCGCCGACGGGACCATCGAGTTCCTGGGCCGCCGGGACGGACAGGTCAAGATCAACGGTCACCGGGTCGAGCTCGGCGAGATCGAGACCGTCCTCTCCCAGCACCCGGGGGTGGACGCCTCCGTCGTCGTGAAGTCCGCCGACGGCGCCGGCGCCGCCCGGCTCCACGGTTACGTGGTGCCCTCGCCCCGCGACGAGACGCTGTTCGTGACCGAGCACGCCGACGCCGGCACCAGCCGGGACCTCTGGCAGGCCCTCGGCTCGACGGCCGGCGACCCCGGCGGGGGCCCCTCCCCCGAGCGGCTGCGCGCCGCCTGGGACGTGCTCGACGAGGTGTACACGAGCGCCACCGCCGCCGCCTTCCGCTCCTTCGGCCTCCCGCACGAGCCGGGTGCCGCCTTCGACCCGGCCGCGCTGCGCGGTGTGGGCGTCGCGCCCCGCTACGAGCGCTGGCTGAGCCGCGCCGTCGCCCGCCTGGAGACGACCGGACTCCTGACCGCGGGGCCCGAGGGGACGACCGTCGCCCGCACCCTGCCGGCCGCCCTGCCCGACGAGCTGAAGGCTCGCGCCCGCCGTGTGCTCAAGGACGTCCTGGGCATCGACGAGGACGTCACCGACTGGATGCTCACCCTGGCCGACGGTCTCGCCGACGTCCTCACCCAGAGCGTCCACTCGGCGGAGCTGTACGCCTCCGACCGCACGCCCGGCGTCTACGACCGGCTCTTCGGTCCCACGTACGAGGCCGCCGCCGAGGCCGTCCGCGCGTTCACCGCCCAGTGGCCGGCCGACCGCACCCTCAAGGCCATGGAGGTGGGCTCCGGCTACGGCTCGTTCACCCAGCACCTGCTGCCCCTGCTGCCCGAAGGCCGCGCCGAGTACCTCTTCACCGACATCTCGCGCTACTTCACCGACCGGGCCAGGACCGTGTTCGCGGACCACCCGGCCCTCCGCTTCGACCTGTTCGACCTGGACCTGCCGCCCGCCGTCCAGGGCTTCGGCGATCACGCCGCGGACCTCGTCGTCGCCGCCAGCGTGCTGCACGACATGCGGCGGATCCGCCCCACCCTGCGCAACCTCCGCTCGATGACCGCGCCGGGCGGAATCCTGCTCATGGTCGAGCAGACCACCTTCCACCCGTGGTTCGACCTCGTCATGGGGCTCCAGCAGGGGTTCGACAACTTCGAGGACACCGAACTGCGCAGCCGCCACTGCCTGCTCGACCGCGAGCAGTGGGCGGCCGAGCTCGCGGCCGCCGGCTTCGTCCGCAGCCAGGTCCTCACCACCGCCGGCGGCCCCGCCTCCGTCGGCTTCGACGTGATCGTCGCCCAGGCGCCCGACGCCCGACGCCGCTTCGCCCCCGACGCCCTGCGGGAGTTCGCCGCCGCGCGCCTCCCCAAGCACATGGTGCCCGCGCAGATCCTCGCCCTGGAGGAGCTGCCGCTGAACGCCACCGGCAAGGTGGACCGGGCGGCCCTCGCCAAGGCCGGGGCACGCGGGGCCTCCCGCGGCAGGCCGGCCAAGCCGCCGCGCACCGACCGGCAGCGCAAGCTCGCCGAGATCTGGCGGGAGGTCCTGGGGCTGAGCCAGGTCGACCTGGACGACGACTTCCTCGACGCGGGCGGCGACTCGCTGCTCGCCGCGCGGCTCGTCGCCCACCTGCAGACCGCGTTCGACGTCTCCGTGCCGGTCGGCACGGTCCTCCAGTACACGACGGTGGAGGCGCTCGACGGCTACCTCGAGCAGCTCCTCGGCCCGTCCGAGCTCATCCCCGGGGAGAAGTGATGAACCAGACCCAGCAGACCGGCGCCGGCCCCACGGCAGTGCGCACCGGGCGCCGTCCCTCCACCGCCGAGGTCGAGGCGTGGATCGTCGGCTTCCTCGCCGAGATCCTCGACGTACCGCCGGTGGACATCGACCCCGCCACCCCCCTCGACGCGCTCGGCGTCGATTCGGCCACGACGCTCGTCCTGTGCGCGGGCCTCGGGGAGGAGTTCGGCCTCCCCGTACGCCCGCGGGACGTGTTCGACCACTTCACGGCCGACGCCCTCGCCCGGCACCTGACGGCGCCGCTGCCGGCGGGAGCGTGAGCGTCGCGTGAGCACTCCCACGTCGCCCCGCTGGATCCTCGGCGGGGCGCCGCGGCCGGCCGCCCCCAAGCTCTACTGCTTCGCCCACGGGGGCGGCTCCGCCGCCGAGTACCTGCGCTGGGCCCGCGACCTCAGGGCCGGCGAGCCGCACGCCGTACAACTGCCCGGACGGGGCTCACGCATCGGTGAGCCGGTGATCACGTCGATGGACGCGCTCGTCGACGCGCTGCTCGACGGGGTCCGGCCGGCCGGGGAACCCTTCGTGTTCTTCGGCCACAGCTTCGGCTCGCTCGTCGCCTTCGAGTTCACCCGCGCGCTGCGGGCGGCCGGGCGCCCCCAGCCCGCCCACCTCGTCGTCTCCGGCTACCCCGCCCCGCACCTGCGGCGCGACCCGTCGGGGATGCATCTCCTGGGCGACCGGGAGCTGCTCCGGGCGGCCTCGGAACTGCACGGCGGCATCCCGCCCGAGATCCTGGCCGACGACGCCCTGGTGGCCCTCACGGCCCGGGCCCTGCGTGCCGACTACCAGGTCCTCGAGACCTACACGCACCGGCCCCAGGCGCCCCTGTCCGTTCCGGTCACGGTGCTGGGAGGAACGGAGGACCGGGTCACCGCCGAGCAGTTGGAGGCCTGGCGGGAGCTGACGGACGCCGAGGTGACCGTACGCCGCTTCCCGGGCGGTCACTTCTACCTCCGGGACCGGCCCGCCCCCGTCCTGAGGGCGCTCTCCGGTGCCCTCGCCTCGGTGGCCGCGAAGGAGAGGGACGTGCCGTGCTGACCTTCGCCGCCGCGTCCCTGGTCCTCATCATGATCCCCGGCCCCGACCAGGCGCTGATCACCCGCAGCGCCCTGGCGGGCGGCCGCCGGGCGGGCCTGCTGACCATGGTGGGCGGCGTCCTCGGGCTGGTCGTCCACGTCGGGGCGGCGGTCCTGGGCATCTCGGCGGTGCTGCTCGCCTCGGCGACCGCCTTCACCGTCCTGAAGGTGGTGGGCGCGGTGTACCTGGTGTGGATGGGCGTCGCGACCCTGCGCGGCGCCCGCCGCACCCTGCGGGAGAAGGCGGAGGACGCCGAGGAGGCCGGTGGTCCCGAGGGAGCGGTGACCGGCGGCGCCTACATGCGGTACGGCTTCCTCTCCAACGCCCTCAACCCGAAGGTCGCGCTGTTCTTCGTGACCTTCCTCCCGCAGTTCCTGCCCCCCGAGGGCCGGGTCTTCCCCAGGGCCATGGCCCTGTCGCTGGTGTTCGCGGCGCTGTACCTGCTGTGGTTCAGCCTGTACGTGTTCACCGTCGACCGCCTCGGCAGGGTGCTGCGCCGCCCGCGCGTCCGGGCCCGCATCGAGCAGGTCACCGGCCTCCTGCTGATCGGCTTCGCGGTCCGGCTGGCCCTGCAGTCACCCTGACCGGACCCACGGCCGGAAGGCCGAAGCGAGACGAGACGGGCCCGGCGCCGCTCCGGCGGCACCGGGCCCGTCCGCGGCAACGCACCGGGCAGCCGGTCGCAGTCCGTCGGGTTCATGGGATAAACCGCACCTTCACCTCTTCGGGCGGAACTTCCGTTCGGCGTCCGAAAGGGCCGTCGCGCCAACTGGCACGATGCGGCAGCAATGGAGTCCTTTGCTCTGCATTCGTACCGATTGCGGTGCATCGAGCGGGGATGCGCGTGACGTGGGAGGCAGGATGCCGAATTCCGCCCGACGGTCCACCCGATCGTCTGTCCGACAACGCCTGGCCGCGGTCGCCGCGGCGCTCGGCCTGCTGCTACCGGGCCTTTGGCTGGCGCCCGGGTTGCCGGGGTCCGCGCATGCCGCCGATCCTCCACCGGTGTCCTTCGACGTCACCGTCAGCCTCGACTGGTTCGAGCGCTTCGAGGTCCCCGACTTCGGCATCGACGAGGAGGGCGAGTTCTTTCCGGAGGTGAGGATCGCGGACCACGGACTGCTGCACGGCCGGATCGTCTCCGACGACGCCTTCCACGCCAGCACCATTCCGAATCCGTGGGTCTTCACCGAGCGGGTCACCCTGTCCGAGGGCCAGACCACGTTCCCCGTCGGGATCCAGATCAAGGACGACGACGGTGGCACCAACTTCGCGGGTGACCGGATGGACATCAGCCCGCAGAACCAGGACATCGACCTCAACCTCACCTACAACGCGCTCAACGACACCTGGACCGGCGACTCGCTCGCGTACGGGTTCATCCCTCCGGACCCGCCGTGCTACGACCGCCAGGGGAACCCGCAGGGCCAGGTCTGCTTCGTCGGAGACGGCGACCCCAACTTCCCCAACGCCGGCGACGGCAAGCGGGCCGCGGTGGGCGTGACCATCACCACCAGCCGTCACAGCGACGCCGACGAGGACGGCATCGCCGACCGGTACGAGCGCTTCGGCGTGCGCAACCCGGACAACTCCATGGCCGTCGACCTGCCGGCCTTCGGGGCGAATCCGCTGCACAAGGACGTGTTCCTGGAAATGGACTACTCGGTGGGCAAGGCGCCGACGCACGAGCAGGTCGAGGCCGTCCGGCACGCCTTCGAGCTCGCTCCCCTGCCCAATCCCGAGGGCGGGGACGGCATCACCCTGCACGTCGACTCAGGCGGTTTGTGGGACAGGACGGCCATGGAGGGGCCGCCCAGGGGCACCTGCACCGACGGCGTGGACAACGACGGGAAGGACGGTACGGACGGCGCCGACGCCTTCGACTGTTACTTCCGCGACATCGGCGTCGAGGACTTCAAGGCCAACTGCGCAAACGGCACCGACGACGACGGGGACGGCAAGAAGGACGCCGAGGACCCGGATTGCATCGTCGGCGAGAACCTGGGCGGCGGCAACCAGATCGCTTTCCCGCTGGGCAACTGCAACCTCGACCAGGCATACGCCGACTCGAAGGCCCGTAATCATCAGCTCCTGCGCACGAAGGTGTTCAACTACGTCCTCTACACGACCAAGGATCTCGACACGGACGGCCCCGGTCCAGACACCGGTTGCGACGGCGGCGGCTGGGGCGGCGGAATCAACATCGTCCTCTACGACACCAGGGCCGCGGGCCTCATGCACGAACTGGGCCACAACCTCGGGCTCGACCACGGCGGCAATGAGAAGCACAACTGCAAGCCCAACTACGTGAGCGTGATGAACTACAACCTCACCAACGGCATCCCACGCCGGGGAGGAGGGGTGATCGTCGACTTCTCGCCGGCCCGCATCACGATGGACGGCAGGCCGCCCGCTCCGGACCTGCCGGGCCGTTCCAAGGCCCCACTGGACCCGCTCAAGGAGGACGACCTCCACGAGAGCCGGGTGCTCGACCCGCGCGACACCGTCAACCAGTTCGTCTTCGCGGACGGCGCGGGAAAGAGGCGCACCACCCCGCTGAACGAGAACCCCGACTGGAACGGCGACAACCCGAAGGGCTTCGGCGACGACGGTGACGCCCGCCAGATCGTCAACATCGACGACGGCACGAACATCGGTGTCCCCGACTGCAACAACAACACGACGAGCGGACCCGAGCTCACCGGCCACGACGACTGGAGCCTGGTCAAGGCCTACATGCCGTCCCGCTTCCCGAGGCCCGGCAGCGCGCCGCCCGTGAGCGAGGGCCCGCCCCTCCCGAGCGGCGAGGAGGCCGCTCAAATCCAGGCCCTGAACAACACCACCGACCTCGCACTGGCCCTGACCGACGCACCTGACCCGGTCGCCGCCGGGGAACGCCTCACCTGGACCGTCGGCGTGACCAACAACGGCCCCAACTCATCCACCTCCACCGAGGTCACCACCGAGCTGCCCGCCGACGTCACGGACCCGTCCGCGACCGGCCCCTGCCTGGTCTCCGGCCGCACGGTCACCTGCAACCTGAGCGAGGTGCCGCAGGGGGCGAGCAGGCAGTACACGATCAGCGCCCAGGTCCCCGCGGACCTGGTCTACCGCAACGGCGGACCCAAGACGATCAGCGTCACCTCGACCGTGGTCAACCGCGTCGGCCCGGACGCGCAGCCGGCCGACAACACGGCCACCGCGGACACCAGGGCCATCGCCAAGGCCGACGTGAGCATCACCGGGACCAGGGCCACCAGCCCGCTGGAGGTGCTCATCGGCGAGCCCGGCACGGCCTCGCTGGAGGTGACGGTCGCGAACGCCGGGCCGTCCAGCCCGATCGACACCCGGCTGACCACCGCGGCCACCGCGGACGCCGGCGTGACCGTCACCCCGGCGACCGCGACCGTTCAGCAGACGGCACTGAGCGTGGGCACACCGCAGAAGGCCACCTACACCGCGCAACTGGCCTGCACGTCACCCGGTCTCAAGCGGGTACGGCTCGACTCCACCCTGGCGTTGAAGAACGCCGAGGACGTCGATCCGAACCCGGCGAACAACACCGCTTCCACCTCGTTCCAGATCGACTGCGTGCTCCCGATCGCGATCAACGTCCGACCGGGCGGCTTCCCGAACTCCATCAACCTCAACACCGACGCCACCGTGGCCGCGCTGACCACCAGGGCCGGCGAGTACAACCTGCCGTTGCCCTTCAGCGCGACGGCCATCGACGTGGCGCAGACCTACTGGGGCCTGCGGGAGCGGCTGTTCAACACCGCCACGCCCGCCGGCGCCAAGGAGACGCACGGCATCGGTCACCCCGCCGACTCCTACGAACTGGACGAGCGCACCCGTGACCGGGACACCGACCTCGTGATGCACTTCAAGCCGAGCGAGTCGGGGCTGACCCTCGGCTCCACCAGGGCCTGCCTGAAGGGCAGGTACCGGGCCCCGGGCGGGCAGGTGTACACCTTCCTGGGCTGCGATTCGGTCAGAGTCGTCAACTGACGGCGGACGGCCCCGTCGGTCCGGCCGGCGGGGCCGTCGCACGGGATGCGCCCTTCACCGCTCGCGGGGGCGGGGCAGGGCCACCGCCCGGCCCTCCTCGGCGGCCGGGGCGCACAATAGGGGCCGTACGCCCCCTGGCCAGCACGATGCTTTCGAACTTCTCGTCTGAGCTGGGAAGTTAGGCGAGCGGGGGGGCGCGAAGATCTTGTGCACCCGATCGGATGGTCCGGTTGCGCCATCCGGGTGGCGCCCGGACGGGGCGCCACTTCGGTGCCTCTTGGATGGCGTCCATGATCTTTTCAGCAGCGACGCGGGCACCCGCCCATCCGGTCGGCGACACCGGTGTTCCTCTGCCCGTCCACCGCGCCGTCGCCACAGCCGCCGTCCGCGAACCGGACCGGCCCGCAGTCGTGGAAGAGGGCGGCAGGAGCTGGTCGTACGGTGAAATCAGCCGCTGGGCAGGCGAGTTGGCTGCACTGCTCCGTCAGGCCGGGGTCACTCCGGGGGCCGCGGTCGCAGTGCGGTTGCCGCGCTCGGCCCGGCTCGTCGTCGCCTTGCTCGCGGTCTTCGAAACCGGCGCCGCCGCCGTGGTGTTGGATCCGCGTACGCCGGCCGAACGGCTGGCGGCCGTCGAGTCCGACGCGGGATGCGTGGCGGTGCTCGTACCGGCCGGGGAGACCGCGCCCCCGGGCGGTCCGCAGCCCGTCACCGTGGCCGCTGCTCCCCGTGCGGCGTCCCTCGCGGCCGAGGCGCTGTGTCCGGCCGTACCGGACGGCGAACTCGACCGCGTGGCCTGCGTGTTCTACACCTCGGGGTCCACCGGCCGTCCCAAAGGCGTCCAGGTCACCCACCGCAACCTGGGGCGCTTCGCCGCCGACCCGCACTGGGACGGGCCGGGGCACCGGGTGACGGCGCTGGTCTCCGCGCTCGGTTTCGACGCGCTCAGCCATGACCTGTGGCTGCCGCTCACCCGGGGCGGCACGGTGGTCGTCCCGGGCGAGGACCGGGTGGACGCGCACCGGCTGGCCGCGCTGGTCGCCGCTCATGACGTCACCGGCGTCTTCCTCACCACCGCCTGGTTCAACCAGATCGCCGCGGACGACCCGGGCGCCCTGCGAGGGCTGCACACGGTCCTCACCGGTGGCGAGGCCGCCGACCCGCGGGCGTTCGCGCAGGTCCGGGCAGCCTGTCCGCAGCTGGCCCTCGGTCACGTCTACGGCCCGACGGAGTGCACCACCTTCACCACCCTGCACCCCCTGCCGCCCGGGCGGCCGGTACCGGAGGGACGGGTGCCGATCGGCACCGGGCTGCCCGGGACCGCCGTACGGCTGCTCGGCCCCGATCTGGCCGAGGTGCCGGCCGGCGAGGCCGGCGAGGTGTACGTCGCGGGGGAACAGGTCGCCCGGGGCTACCTGAACCGGCCCGGCCTGACCGCCGAACGCTTCGTCGCCGACCCGTACGGCCCGGCCGGTGCCCGCATGTACCGCACGGGCGACCTCGCCGTGCGCGGCCCCGACGGCGCCCTCGAGTACCTGGCGCGCGACGACGACCAGGTCAAGATCCGCGGCCACCGGGTCGAACCGGGCGAGGCGCGAGCCGCCCTGGCCGCCCTGCCGGGGGTCGCCCGGGCGGTCGTGGTCGCGCGGGACGGGCGGCTCGTCGGCTACGCGGTTCCCGAGCGGGACGCGACCGCCGTCACCGGGGAGGACCTCCGCGACCGGCTCAGCCGCGTGCTGCCCGAGTACCTGGTGCCGACGGCCGTGCTGCTGATCGACGACATCCCGCTGACCGTGAACGGCAAGGTGGACCGGGCGGCGCTGCCCGCGCCCGCCGCCGTGCGGGTGGGCGCCGGCACCGCCCGGACCCCCGCCGAGCGGGCGCTGTGCGCGGCCTTCGCGGAGGTGCTCGGCCTGCCCGGGGCGGGCACCGACGACGACTTCTTCGCGCTCGGCGGCGACAGCATCACCGCGATGCGCCTGGTCAGCCGGGTACGCCGGGAGAACGTGGCCATCAGCTCCCAGGACGTCTTCCGGCTGCGCACCCCCGGCGCCCTGGCCGCCGCCGCGCAGGCGGCCGCTCCGGCCGCCGACCTGCTGCACCAATCCGCCACCGGCGACCTCGGCCTGCCGCCGATCGCGCTATGGCTGCGCGAACAGGGCGAAGGCGTCGCCGAGTTCGTCCAGTCGGTGCTGGTCGAGACGCCTGCCGGTCTGGAGCGGGGAACGCTCCTGACGGCCCTGCAGGCGGTGCTCGACCGGCACGACGCCCTGCGCACCAGGCTCCCCGACCCGTCCGCCGAGACCGTGTGGCAACCCGACGTACTGCCGCCGGGCGAGGTGGCGGCGAGCACGCTCCTGGAGGTGGTGAACGTGCGGGAGCTGCCCGACGCTCCCTCCGCCCGCACGGTCCGGAAGGCGGTGGGGCGCGCGATGCGGTCGCTGGACCTGCCCGCGGGGCGGACTCTCCGCGCGGTGTGGTGGGACGCCGGCCCCGCGCGACCGGGCCGGCTGCTGCTGGCAGCGCACCACCTCGTGGTCGACGGGGTCTCCTGGCAGGTGCTCACCCAGGACCTGGCCCGGGCCGCCGAGGACCCGCGCAGTCTGGGCGCGTGGGGGGCGGCCACCCCGTACCGCCGCTGGGTGGAGACGCACAACGCCCGGGCGGACAGCGCCGAGGTGCTGGCGACGCTGCCGCACTGGCGGGCGGCGAGCGTCCCGGCGGCGACGCCGTGGCCCGCGCGCGGGCCGCTCGACCCCGGTCTGGACACCATCGCCACCTCCCGCACGCTGGATTCGGTGCTCCCGGCCGAGGTCGGCCGGGCCCTGCTCACCACGGCCCCGGCCCACTACGGCGCCACGACGCAGGAGCTCCTGCTGGCCGCGCTGACCGTGGCCGCGACCCGCCGCGGCGGCTCCCGGACGCTGGTGCTGGACACCGAGGGGCACGGCCGGGACGCGGTGGCGGGTGCCACGGACAGCGAAGTCTCCGCCACCGTCGGCTGGTTCACCTGCATGTTCCCCGTCCGCCTCGAGTGTCCCGCGCAGGCCGCCCGCCCGGCGGCGGACCCCGGTGCCGAGGAGGCGGCCCTCGCCGAGGCGGTGCGCTCCGTCCGGGAGCAGTGGCGGCGGTTGCCGCAGGACCGTGCGTCGTACGGGCTGCTGCGTCATCTGCATCCCCAGGCGGCCGGGCTGCTGTCCGCCACGCCGGGCCGGCCGGTGCTCTTCAACTACCTGGGCCGGTACGCAGTTCCGGGCCGCGACCCGTGGCCGTACGCCGCCGAGGCGCCCGTCCTCGGCATCCACCGGGCCGCCCGGCA
Organism: Streptomyces sp. NPDC053431; assembly: GCF_044544925.1. Lineage (NCBI taxonomy): Bacteria > Bacillati > Actinomycetota > Actinomycetes > Kitasatosporales > Streptomycetaceae > Streptomyces > Streptomyces sp. NPDC053431. The sequence goes on from NZ_JBITXX010000018.1 coordinate 93,651, forward strand.
GCCCCTGTCCCACCCGCTGGAGGTCAACGCCGTCGTCGACGAGCGCACCGGGGAGCCGTTGCTGACCGCTGTCTGGCGCTGGTCGGCTCGGTTGGTGGACAGCGGCGACGCGGCGGGCCTGGCGGCGGAATGGGCGGACGTCCTCACCGCGCTCGCCCGCACGGCGGACGCCCGCACGCGGCAGCGGACCGGTACGCCGGCCCTGCCCGCGCCGCGCGAGGAGGAGCGGTGGCCCTGCTCCCCGCTCCAGGAGGGACTGCTGTACCACGCCCACCAGGGCGACGGAGCCGCCGACCCCTACCACGTCCAGACCGTGCTCGACCTGGAAGGGCCGGTGGACGCGGCCGCGCTGCGCGTGGCGCTGGCCGCGCTCACCGACCGGCATCCGGCTCTGCGGGCCGGGTTCCGGTGGGACTGCCAGGGGCGGACCGTGCAGTCCGTGCCGGAGACGGTCGAGGTCCCGCTGAGGGAGGCCGACCTCACCTGCCTGCCGAAGCCGGACCGGGAACGTGCCGCCGCCGAGGAGACGCGCCGGGACCGGGACGAGCCGTTCGACCTGGCCGTACCGCCGCTGCTGCGGGCCGTGCTGCTGCGCCTGGGCGAGGGACGGTCCCGGCTGCTGCTGAGCTACCACCACATCCTCATGGACGGCTGGTCGATGCAGGTGGCCCTGGCCGACCTGGCCGACCTGTACGGCCAGGCCGCCTCGGGCGCCGTGCCGAGGCTCACGGCCCGGCCGTCAGCGCTAGCCTATCTGCGCCATGTCGCCGATCAGGACGTGGAGTTGGCCGGCAAGCACTGGCAGGCCCTGCTCGGGGACGCGACCGAACCGACGCTGCTGACCTCGCCCGGCGGCCAGGGTCGGACCCGTCCGCACACGGTGCTGCTCGAACTGCCGGCCGAGCGCACGGCCGCCCTGCGGGCGAAGGCCCGCGAGCGGGCACTGTCCTTGAACACCCTGGTCCTGGGCGCCTGGGCACTGGTCCTTGCCCAGCTGACCGGCCGCACCGACGTGGTGTTCGGCACGGTCGTCGCCGACCGCCCGCCCCACCTGCCCGGCGTCGAGTCCATGGTCGGCCTGATGAACAACGCCGTGCCGGTACGGGTGGACACCACGACGGCCGCCGACCGGGGCGGCCTGCTGACGGCCCTCCAGGAGCAGCGGACCGCGATGATGCCCTTCCAGCACCTGGGCCTGGCGGAGATCATCCGGGCGGCTGGGCTGCGCGAGCTCTTCGACACCGTCGTGGTGCTGGAGACGTACACCGACTCGTTCGCCACGCGCTGGGGAACGGATCTGCGGGTGACGTCCAGCCGGGTGGAGAACGGCACGCACTACCCGCTGTGCGTGCTGGTCTCGCCCGGCGAGCGGATGAGGCTCCGGGTGCAGTACCAGCCGGGGAAGCTCGGCGAAGACGGAGCCCGGGAGATCGGCGCACGGTTCGCCGAAGCCCTGGACGCGCTGGCCGGCGACCTGTCCGCGCCCGCCGCCCACCCCGTCGCGCCCGCGATCGCGGCGGGCCGGCCGCCGGCGGCCGAACGGCTGCCCGCCGCGGTGCCGGTGCTGGAGCGGTTCGCGGCGCACGTGCGCGCGGACCCCGGGCGAGCGGCCGTGGTGGACGGGGACGGCGTACTGGACTACCGGGGTCTGGACGCGGCCTCGGACCGGCTGGCAGAAGAGCTCGCCGCCCGGGGCGTGGGCGCCGAGGACGTGGTGGCTTTGTGCCTGCGGCGCGGCCGGTACGCGGTGACCGCGATGCTCGCGGTGCTCAAGGCCGGTGCCGCCTACCTGTGGTTGGACCCGCGCCATCCGGCTCCCCGGGTGGCGGCTCTGGCTGCAGAGGGGCGCCCCGCGCTCCTCGTCCGGCAGCAGGAGTTCGACGAGGCCTTGGCTCTCGTCGACGCCGCCGTGCCGCGGATGCGTCTGGAGCCCCGCCATGTGTCGCCCGATCCGCTGCCCGGCGACCGCTCGGTACGACCGGCGCGGCTGCCCGGTCACCCGGCCTATGTGGTGCACACCTCCGGGACGCAGGGCACGCCGAAGGCGGTGGTGATGCCGGGCGCCGCCATGGACCGGCTGGTGGACTGGCACGAGCGCCGCTTTCCCGCCGAACCGGGCGCGGTGACGGCCCAGTTCACCTCGATGGCCTTCGACGTCGCGACCCAGGAGGTCCTCACCGCGCTGTGCACGGGGCGGACGCTGGCCGTCCCGGACGCGGACACCCGGGCCGACGCCGCCGCGTGGACCGCCTGGCTGCGGGCCCACCGGGTGACCGAGCTGTTCGCCCCGACGCCCGTGCTGGCCGCCCTGTGCGAGTTCGCCGACGGGGAACGGGAGTCGCTGCCCGACCTGCGGCATCTGGTGCAGGCCGGTGAGGCGCTGGTGGTCGGACCGCAACTGCGCGCCCTGTGTGCCCGCGGGGACAAGCGCCTGCACAACCACTACGGCCCGGCCGAGACGCACGTGGTGACCGCCGGCGAGGTCGCCGGGCAGCCGGCCGACTGGCCGGCGCGCCCCGGCATCGGCGTCCCGGTGCCCGGATCCCGGGTGATGCTGCTGGACGCGGGGCTGCGGCCGGTCCCCGACGGGCTGGCGGGCGAGCTGTACCTGGCGGGCGACCAGGTGGCCCGAGGCTATCTGGGCCGGCCGGGGCTGACCGCCGCTCGGTTCGTCGCCGATCCCTGGGGGCCGCCCGGATCGCGGATGTACCGCACGGGCGACCTGGCCCGCAGGCTGCCGGACGGCACGCTGGAATTCACCGGCCGCAACGACGACCAGGTCAAGATCCGTGGGCACCGGATCGAGCCGGACGAGGTGCGGGCCGCGCTGGCCGCGCTCCCCGGCGTGGTGCAGGCCGCCGTGGTGGCGTGGCCGGACGGCCGCGGTGGCAAGGAGCTCACCGGCTACGCGGTGGGCACGTCCGAGACCGGCGCGCCTTTGGAGGGTGGCGCTCTGCGCGACGCGCTGACCCAGGTACTGCCGGACTTCATGCTGCCTGCCCGGGTGATCGTGCTGGACGGCATGCCGCTGACCGTCAACGGCAAGGTGGACCGCCGGGCCCTGCCCGAGCCGCAGCGGACCCCGGCCCGCATCCGGGAGCCGCGCACACCGGCCGAGCGGGTGGTGACCGAGGCGTACGCCGACGTCCTGGGCCTGGAGCGGGTCGGCATCGACGACAACTTCTTCCACCTCGGCGGGCATTCGCTGCTCGCGGCCCGCCTGCTCCAGCGCTTGCGGGAACACGTGGGCCCCGCAGTCACCTTGGACCAGGTGATGCGGCGGGCCACACCGGCCGCCCTGGCCGCCACCCTCACCGCGCTCCCCGCACCGGCACAGGCACCGGCACCGGCACCGGCACCGGCACCGGCACCGGCGAACGCGGGCATCGCGCCCGCCGCACCGGCCACGCCCACCGCGCCGCCCCGTCCCGGCGGAGCACCCGCAACCGCACGCCGTTGACGGAGGGCCGGTCCCGGCCCGCAGCGGCAGGGACCGGCCGCGCCCGTCGACTCCATCCAGCACCCCTCCCTCGACCAGTCGGAGCACCATCCGGCGGCGGATCGAGCCGCCGCCGGCCAAGGAGACCCATGAACCCCTTCGACGACCCCGACGGCACCTTTCTCGTGCTCGCCAACGACGAGGATCAGCACAGCCTCTGGCCCGCCCACATCGCCGTCCCGGACGGCTGGCGCGAGGTGCACCCCCGCGCCGACCGGACCACCTGCCTGGCCTGGATCGAGAGGTCCTGGACCGACCTGCGGCCGCGTTCCCTGCGGGCTGCCGAGGCCGCTCGATGACCGCCCCGCACACACCACCGGCGGCGACGCGGCCCGATCAGGACGCCCCCGCACTGAACATCGCCGTCGTGGCGGCGCTGCCACAGACGGCTCCTCCACTGGTCGACGCGCTGCGCACCCTGGGACACCGGGTCCCGGTCGTGATCGGCCACCGGCGCCCCGCCGACTGGCCCGGGCACGTACTGAGCGAGCACGACCTGCCGCCGGAGGTGGATCTGGCCGTACCCTCCCGGACGGAATCCGTTGCCGGGCTCCTGCACGCCTACGGGGTGGACGTGGCCGTCAGCTACGGCTACCCGAGGAGGCTGCCCGCCTCGGCCGTGGCCGCCCCACGCCTCGGAACGATCAACTGCCACCCCTCCGACCTGCCCTCCTACCGGGGCCCGAACCCGGTCGGATGGGCCGTGCGCAACGGCGAGCGTCAGATCGGCGTGACCTGGCACCGAATGGACGCGGAACTGGACACCGGCTCCGTACTGGCCCGTACGACGATCGCCCTGGACGAACAGGTCTGGTCGTTCACCGGAGTCAACTCCCTGGTACTGGGGGCCGCTTCGGAGATGCTTCCGCAGGTGCTGCGGCGACTGGTGCGCGGCGAGGCAGGCGAACCGCAGCCGCAGCGCGAGGCCACCTGGGCCGGATTCTTCTCGGAGGACTACGCCACAGTGGACTGGTCCGCTCAGGCCGCGCACATCCACACCCAGGTGCGCGCGTGGAACATCGCGGGCCACCACCCCCGCGTGCAGGGACCGGTAGCGATGATCGACGGAACACGCTGGCGGCTGCGCCGCACCACGCTGGAGCAGCCACCGGCCGGCACCGGACGCCGCATCACGTGCGGCACCGGTGACCTATGGGTCTTGGCCGCCGACCCCCTGGACTAGGGTCCGCACCACCAAGGGCGGTCGTTCCCGACGACGTCCTGTGAGAGGCGGGCATCCGACGAACGGCCGACGGGTCCGGCTCGAGCCGCCGCTGCCGCGGGGCAGCGGACGAAAAAAACGACTCAGCTCCACCCGAGCGAGCCGACCGAACACGGAGAAGGAGCCCCGCCGGCGAACCGGCGGGGCTCCTTCGGTGCGTGTTCAGCGCTCCCCGATGCGTGTTCGGACGAGCTCGTCACCCGAAGGACGAGCCGGCAGAGCCACGACCCTGCCCAGCTTGCCCACACACGCCGTCACCGATCACCCGCAAGGTCGAGATCGCGCTGGGGGGCCTCGGCAGGAGTCTCGAGCGGTCGGGACCTACGCCACGGGTGAGCGAGCGGACGGGAGATCGGGCGCCACCAGGGCTCCGAGGGCAGTTTCCCGCCCGGCTCGAACGGCTCGCCGGGGCGGGGCAGGGCCACCGCCTGGCCCTCCTCGCCGGCCGCGTCCAGGGTCCACTCCCCCGGCTCCGCCCACGGGTGCGGGGCCAGGTTGAAGGTGCCCCAGTGGATCGGCAGCAGCACGCCGTGCGGGGCGCCGCCCTGGAGGTCGAGGTGGGCGCGCAGGCCTTCGGCGGGGGTCATGTGGATGTCGGGCCAGTACTCGGAGTAGGCGCCGATCTGGATCATGGTGACGTCGAAGGGGCCGTGGGCGGCGCCGATGTCCTTGAAGCCGGAGAAGTAGCCGGTGTCGCCGCTGTGGTAGATCCGGTGCTCGGGGCCTTCGACCGCCCAGGAGGCCCACAGGGTGTGCTGCTGGTTGCGCAGTCCGCGGCCGCAGAAGTGGCGGGCGGGCGTCGCGGTGAGCCGCAGGTCGCCGACCTCGGTCGACTCGGTCCAGTCGAGCTCGCGGATCCGGGAGGCCGGCACGCCCCAGTGCTCCAGGTGGGCGCCGACGCCGAGCGGGACCGCGAAGAGGGTCTCGGTGCCGGCCAGCGCCTTGATCGTCGGCAGGTCGAGGTGGTCGTAGTGGTCGTGGGAGATCACGACGACGTCGACCGGGCCGAGGGCGGCGAGCGGCACGGGGACCGGGTGGAGCCGCTTGGGGCCCACGAACGCGAAGGGCGAGCAGCGGTCGCCCCAGACGGGGTCGAAGAGCACCCGCCGGCCGTCGATCTCGGCGAGGACGCTGGAGTGCCCCATCCAGGTGATGCGGAGCCCGGTGGCCGGGGGGCGGGCCAGGTCGGCGACGGTGGTGGGGTGGACCGGGATCGTGCCCTGGGGGGCGCGGCGCGCCCGCGCCTCCTTCTCGAAGTAGACCTTCGCGAACTCGACGGTGGAGCCGGACGGCCGGTGCCGGGCCGTCTCGGGGTTCCGGAAGACGCCGTCGGCGAAGTTCGGGGATCGGCGGATGCGCTCCATGCGCTCCCCCGTGGGGTCGGCGCCGAAGGCCGCGGGGCGCAGCGCGCGCAGCCGTGCCCGCAGCGTGTGGTCGGAGCCAGTGCCGGTCACAGGACCTCCTGAAGTCGACGGTCCCTTCATTATGAGCGGACCGGCGACCGAGCGGTCGGGGACGCCCTCCCCGGCCCGTCTCGGATGGGCATGCCCTTGTCATGCGCTGTGTAGGGTCGGAGCGTGGCGAGACAGCGGTGGAGCGTGGCCGAGCGGCGGGAGGCCCTGCTGCGGGCGGCCGTGGCCCGGATCGAGGCCCGCGGGGTCGCGGCGCTGCGGATCGCCGACGTGGCCGCCGAGCTCGGGGTGAGCAACGCCCTGGTCCTCTACCACTTCGCCACCAAGGAACAGCTGGTCGCGGCCGCCTTCGCGCACGCCGCCGAGCAGGACCTGGCCCGGCTGCGCACGCTCCTGGGCCGCCGTACCACCGCCGTGCGGCGGCTTCGCGCGGCGGTCCGCTGGTACGCCCCGACCGGCCAGGCCAAGGGCTGGCGGCTGTGGATCGAGAGCTGGGCGGCGGCGCCCCGCGAACCGGCGCTGCGGGAGGTCGCCGGCGCGCTGGACCGGGCCTGGAAGGACGCGCTGACCTCGGTGATCTCCGAGGGTGCGGCGGCCGGCGAGTTCTCGTGCGCCGACCCGGCCGCCGCGGCCTGGCGGCTCACCGCGTTCCTGGACGGCATGGCCGTGCAGATGACCGCGTACCCCGGCACCCTCTCCCGCGCGACCATGCTGGAGTGGGCGGACGCCGCCCTCACCCGCGAGCTCGGGCTTCCCTCGCCGCCGGCGGCCCCCGCCCCCGCGACGACCCGGCCGGCCGCGACCGCTCCCAAAGCCGCCCCTACGACCCCCACGGCCCCTACGGCTCCTACGGCTCAAGACGGCGACCGGAGCGGCGCTCACCGCCGCCCGCACGGCCGCCCGCACGGCCGCCCTCAGAGCAGCTCGTAGACCGCCACGACGGTCACGTGCTCCTCGATCTCGCCCGGGGCGAGGGGCAGGTCTCCGCCCCCGTCGGCCGGTGCTCCCGGGGCCGTGCCGGGAGCGGGACGCACGCTCTCGCCCTCGGTGAGGGAGATCAGGCGTCCCAGCCTGCGCCCGCTGAGCTCGGCGTACTGGGTGGCCTTGTCCTGCGCGTTGCGGTGGGCGGCCTCCCGGGCCTTGGCGCGCAGCGAGGTCGGGTCGGACACGTCGAAGGTGACGCCGTTGATCCGGCCCGCGTCGCCCGTGGCGTCGCTGACCGCCCCGATGACCTGCCCCGCCCGGTCGATGTCGCGGACCTTCGCCGAGAAGCTCTGCCCGGCCTGGTAGCCGGTCACCTTGCTCTCGCCCTCCTTGTTCTGCGTGTAGACGGGCGAGAGGGACAGGCTCTCGGTGCGGATGTCCCGGTCCTCGATGCCCTGCGCGTGCAGCGCGTCCAGGAGCGCCTGTGCCGCGGTCTTCTGGGCTCCCATCGCCTCCTTGGCGTTCTTGCGGGTCGCCTCGACGCCGACCGAGAGCACGGCGAGATCGGGCGCGGCGGACGAGGTGCCGTTCCCGGTCACCGTCACCGTGGTCGGCGCCTCCTGCTGTACGGCGGCGGGGCGCACCGCCGGGCCGGGCCCGTCGGCGAGGGCGGGCGCGGCGGCTCCGAGGAGCAGCCCGCCGAGCGCCGCTCCGACGGCGAGGGCGCGCAGCCCGCCGGCGCGCGGCTGTCGGGACCGGCCCTCGGCGCGGCAGGCCGGCCGTCCTCCGGCCTCCGATGCGGACGGGTCCTCGGGGTGGTGACGAGGCGTCATGGGCGTTCCCTTCGACGGTGGGCGCTGTTGCTCCGGCGGGCACATCCCACCAGCCGCCGCCCGCCGCATCCGCTCGCCACTCCTGGGCGGCCCGGGTCCTTCACCTCTCCGTACCAGGCCGTCGGAAGATCGGCTCGGGGCGCGGCGGGCATCGCCGTACCCGTCGGAGGGTTCCGGAGCGCCTCCGGGACGGGCCGTGCCCAACGGGCCCGGTGCGGCCTCGGGTGTACCGCTCCACGGCCCCGGGAGCGCGTGCGCCCGGGGCCGTGGTGGTCCGTCGAGGTGCCGGCTAGAGCGGCATGAGGTCGGGGCGCTTGGCCTCGACGTGGTCGCCGGAGCTCTCGCCGCGCAGCCGGCGCCCGATCCACGGGACCAGGTACTCCTTGGCCCAGTGGATGTCGTCCTTGCGGACCTCCAGGGTGCCGCGCGGCGGCTGCGGCGGCCACGGCTGCTCCGGGTCGGCCGGTACGGGCAGGCCGAGGACCTGGGCGGCGCGCAGCGCGACCCGGGTGTGGCCCTCGGGCGAGAGGTGGAGCCGGTCCTCGTCCCAGGCGCGCCGGTCCTGGACGGACCTCAGCGACCACAGGTCGAGCACCGGGCAGCCGTACCGGTCGGCGATGGCCCGGACGTGCCCGTTGTAGGTGGCGATCTTGCCGCGCAGGTGCTTGAGCAGGATCACGTCGCGGGTGTCGAAGCCGGTGGTCACCATGACGGTGCCGACGGCGGAGGTGAGGTCGGCCACGGCGCGCTCGAAGCGCTCGGCCACGTCGTCGGGGTCGGTGCCGGGGCGGATGATGTCGTTGCCGCCGGCGCAGAACGTCACCAGATCCGGGGCGAGTTCCTTCGCGCGCGGGACCTGTTCCGCGACGATCTGGTCCAGTAGGCGCCCCCGTACGGCGAGATTGGCGTACCGGAAGCCGTCGAGCTCCGGCAGCTGGTCGGCGAGCAGGACCGCGAACCGGTCCGCCCAGCCGACGTACGCCCCGTCGGGCCCGGGATCTCCGACGCCCTCGGTGAAGCTGTCACCGATCGCCGCGTACGACCCGAATGCGTTCTTGTCTGTTGATCTCGAATCGTCTGCCACGGGAGCACATCTTTCCTCTCCCGGTGTGACCTACGCGACCGTAAGGAGGGGTTGACGCCGGGTGACATATGCCACCGATAAAGATTCTCCCAAGCCGGAATACGCCGGAGGCCCGGCACAGGGATGCCGGACCTCCGGGCGCCTGACGGGCGCTGACGTGACGTCAGATGCTCACGCCGTGCGAACGCAGGGCGGCCAGCGGGTCGATGTCGGAGCCGTACTCCGGCCCGGTGCGCATCTCGAAGTGCAGGTGCGGGCCGGTGACGTTGCCGGTCGCGCCGGAGAGGCCGATCTCCTGGCCGCCGGTGACGGTCTGGCCGGCGGAGACGGATATCGAGGACAGGTGCGCGTACTGCGAGAAGGTGCCGTCGGCGTGCTGGATGACGACCTGGTTGCCGTAGGCGCCGCCGTCGCCGGCGGAGTAGACGGTGCCGGGGCCGACCGCGTGGACGGTGGTGCCGGTGGAGGCGATGAAGTCGACGCCGGTGTGGTAGCCGGAGGACCACATGGCGCCCGCGGCGCGGTACGGGGTGGAGATGCCGCCGCTGACCGGGGCGACCCAGCCGGAGGACGAGGTCGCACCGGACGAGGTGGCGGCCGGGGCGGCGGTGGTCGCGGCGGTGGCGCCCGCGTCCGGGGAGCGCTCGCTGCTACGCGAGGCACGCTGCTGGTCGCCGGAGCTCTGGTGCGCGCGCTTCGGGGCGGCGGCCTTGTGCTCGTGACCGGCCTTGGCGGCGTGCTTGCCGCCGAGGGTGAGCTTCATGCCCGGCAGGATCAGCGACGGGTTGCCGCCGATGACCTGGCGGTTGTCGCGGTAGAGCTTCTGCCAGCCGCCGGCCAGGTGGTGCTCGGTGGCGATCTTGGACAGGTAGTCGCCGCGGACGACGGTGTACGTCTTCGGGGCGGACGGGGCCTTGGCAGGGGTGGCGGCGGGCGCCACGACGGCGACGGCCTGCTGCGCGGCGGCGGACGGGGCGGCCTGCTCGGCGGCGTGCGCGCCGGTCGCGCCGATGAGCGGGAGGGCGACGACGGCGCCTCCGGCGCCGGCGGCGACGAACCCGCGGGTGATCGGGTTGGCCTTGGGACGGCGGTGCTTACCCTTCGCGGGCATGGCGAATTCCTCTCCGTCGCCTGCGAGGTGAGCTGTCGGGTTCGGACTGGAGATGTCCGGCCACGCGACGCGTGGCTTCACCCCGAGCCGTCCTTCTTCGAGGGATCGGCAAAGTACCTGGGTCCCCCGCTCCTGCCGTGTACGGGTGGGTGCGGAAACCGGGCGGCGGCAGGATTCGGCGGTCCGTCCGGAGTGAGCGCGACGCTAGACGAGGGGGGTCGACGGGAACAAGCCACTGTTTTCCCGCCCTCGCACATTCCGGGAAATCCGGCGGGAATTCCGGTCACCCTCCGTGGATGACGGTCCCTCGATCCGCCTTTCCAGAAGGGAATTTGAAAAAGACGATCAGGCACGGTCCGTCACGTGTATGACGCTGCTCACGCCCCGCTTCCCATCTGCCAAGGAATCAGGGCGCGTTACCTCGAAACCCTCAATTCGGACAGATGTCCCATTCCCTCCCGAGGGGGTGCGTGGGGGGCCCCTCACCTGGATGATTGCCCCGGGAACCGATCTCGAGACCAGGAGCAACCGTGACGCAAGCGACGACCGAGCCCGAGCTCACCGGCGTACGCAACTTCCGCGACCTTGGCGGGCTGCCGACCGTGGACGGCCGGTCCGTGCGCCCCGGACGCCTGTTCCGCAGCGGCCATCTGGCCCACGCCACCGCCGAGGACGCCGCCTTCCTGGGCACCCTGGGCCTGCACACCGTCTTCGACTTCCGCAACGACGCCGACCGGCGCTTCGAGGGGGACGACGTGCCGCTACCGGGCGTGCGGAACGTGAACATACCGTTGAGCGACCCGGCCGACGGCAAGGAGTTCTGGGAGATGGTGCGCCAGGGCGGCCTGCCGCTGCTGCGCGATCTGCTGGGCGACGGCAAGGCCGCGGCCCGAATGTCCGGTTCCTACCGGAAGATGATGGTCGAGCGCACCGCGGAGCACAGCCGCGTCCTGCACGCGATGGCCGAGGACAGCGTCCCCGCCCTCATGCACTGCGCCGCCGGCAAGGACCGGGCCGGCCTGTCCATCGCGGTCTCCCTGCTGGCCGTCGGCGTCGAGCGGGAGGCCATCGAGGCCGACTACCTGAAGTCGAACGCCCCGCACCGCCGCTACAAGGTGCAGCGCAGCTCCACCGCCCCGGACGGCATGGCGCCCGAGGTGATGGAGCTGCTGAGCCCGCTCTTCGACGCGCGGGTGGAGTATCTGCGGGCCGCCTTCGAGACGATCGACGCGACCTGGGGCTCGGTGGACGCCTACCTCGTCCAGGGCCTCGGGCTCTCCCCGGAGAGCCGGGAGCGGCTCCGTGAGCGGCTGCTCACGGACATCTAGGCACGGCGGACCCCGGGAGCCCGGTCCCGGCGGTCCCGGCGGTTCCGGCTACTGGTTCTGCCCGCCGAGCATGAAGAGCAGGTAGAGGAAGCCGGCGAAGAGGTGCCCCGCGACCAGGTAGGCGAAGAGGCGGAGCGCCAAGCCCTTGGGGAACTTGCCGGCACCGCGCTCCTCGCCGGTCACCGGTACGGACTTCTCGGACATAGCAGTTCCTTTCGGATGGTCAGCGCCGGTGCGGGGTCCCGTCACCGAGGCACAGCTCGGCGACGGGGCTCTGCATCAGGGTGTGGACGAAGAGCAGCTCGGCCCCGGCGCGGGTGGCGGCGCCGATCCGGTGCGGGGTGAGCGAGTCGAAGTGCGCGCTGTCGCCGGGATCGAGGACGTGCACGGCCTCGCCGAGCGCGAGCCGCACCCGGCCCTCGATGACGTGGATCCACTCCTCGCCGGGGTGGACCCGCACGATGTCCGCGCGGGTCGCGTACGGCACGTGGACGCGGAGGCACTGCATCGCGCGCCCGGCGCCGCCGGCCTGGCGGTAGATCCAGCCGTCGGCCTCGACCGGCTCGGAGCGGCCGGCCCGCACCACGGGGTCACGCTCGGGCGGCAGCTCGCCGAGCAGCTCGGACACCGTCGTACCGTAGATACGGGCGAGGGCGAGCAGCATCGGCAGCGAGGGCTGCCGGTTCCCGGTCTCCAGCCGGGAGAGGTGGGCCGGGGAGAGACCGGCCCGCTGCGCGGCGGCCTCCAGGGTGAGCCCCCTGCGGCGGCGCAGGGCCCGCAGCTGCGGGGCGACGTCCGGCAGGACGTCCGGGGCGGCGGGTTCCGGGGCGGGGTCCCCGGGGACGTGGTCCATGCGTCCATTCCGCCAGGGTCATGCCTCTGAGGCAAGTTTCTTGCCTCAGAGGCAAAACCATGGGGGCGGATTCGGACAGCCGGCCCTCAGCGCTGTGCGACGGCCTGCTTGACCAGCGTCTTTCCGAAGTCCCACATCAGTCCGCCGCCTCCGTGGGCGTCGTCCATGACCGCCGTGAAGGCGGTCACGAAGCGGTCCACGTCCGCCTCGTCGATGATCAGCGGCGGGATCAGCTTGATCACCTCCAGATGGTCCCCCGACACCTGGGTGAGGATGCGGTGGCGCTGGAGCAGCGGCACCACGACCATCTGGGCGAAGAGCCCCTTGCGCGCCGCCTGGAGCATCGTCCAGCGGCTGCGCAGGCCGAGCGAGGTCGGCCGGCCGAACTCGATGCCGATCATCAGCCCCCGGCCGCGGATCTCCTTCAGCAGCTCGTAGCGCGGTACGAGCTCGCGCAGGCGCCCGGCGAGCAGGCCGCCGATCCGGCGCACGTGCGCGACCGTGTCCTCGGCCTCCATCACCGAGAGCACCGCGAGCCCGGCCGCCATGGCCTGCGCGTTCGACCCGAAGCTGGCCGAGTGGACGAGCACCCGGTCCATCGACGAGTAGACCTTCTTGAAGATCCAGTCCTTGCCGAGGGTCGCCCCCACCGGCACATAGCCGCCGGAGAGCGCCTTGGCGACGCAGACCAGGTCCGGCTCGACGCCGTCCTCGTGCTGGTACGCGTAGAAGTCGCCGGTCCGTCCGAGGCCCGTCTGCACCTCGTCGGCGATCAGCAGGGCGCCGTGCCGGTGGAGCAGCTCCTGGGCGGCGCGCAGGAAGCCCGGCGGGGCCTCGTGGACCCCCTTGCCCTGAATGGGTTCGACGACGAAGCCGGCCACGTCCCCCTTGCGCAGTTCCCGCTCCAGGGCGTCGAGGTCGCCGAGCTCGATCGCCGTGTCGGGCAGGAGCGGCGCGAAGCCCTCCCGGAAGCACTGCTCGCCGTTGACCGAGAGGGAGCCGGTGGTGAGCCCGTGGAAGGCGTGCGCGCAGTAGACGATCCTCGGACGTCCGGTGGCGTACCGGGCGAACTTGAGCGCGGTCTCGACGGCCTCGGTGCCGCTGTTGCCGAAGAAGACCCGGTCGAGGTGGGGGCTGTGGGCGAGCAGCTGCTCGGCGAGCAGACCGGGCAGCGGCTGGCAGTCGAAGCGGGTGAGGTCGGCGAGCTGCGCGTCGAGGACGTCGTGCAGCGCCTTGCGCACGACGGGGTGGTGCCGGCCGAGGCCCATGACGCCGAAGCCGGCGAGCATGTCGAGGTGGTCGGCGCCGTCGGCGTCCCAGAAGTGGGCGCCCTCGGCCCGCTCGTACACCTTGTCGAAGCCGATGGTGTGCAGCATCCGCGGCAGCTGGTGGTTGAGGTGGCGGGCGTGCAGCTCGTAGCGCTCGCCGCCGCGTTCGGCGAGCAGCGCCCGCAGGTCGAACTCACCGGTCATGGCGCGCTCGCTCACCCGTTGTTCCCGTTGACGGTCTCGCGGACCGCGCGCAGCGACTCCTTGAGCGAGCCCATGGTGGCGAGGACGGCGGTGGGCTCGTAGCCGCAGTGCGCCATGCAGTTGGCGCAGCGCGGGTCCTTGCCGCGGCCGTACTTGTCCCAGTCCGTCTCCTCGATGAGCTCGCGGTACGTCGGTACGTAGCCGTCGCTCATCAGATAGCAGGGGCGCTGCCACCCGAAGAGGGAGTAGTTGGGGATCGCCCACGCGGTGCACGGGAAATCGGCCTTGCCTTCGAGGAAGTCCAGGAAGAGCGGCGAGTGGTTGAGACGCCAGCGCCGCCGGTTTCCGCCTGCGAACGCCTTCTTGAAGAGTTCCCTGGTCTGCTCGACGCCGAGGAAGTGCTCCTGGTCCGGGGCCTTTTCGTAGGCATAGGCGGGCGAGATCATCATTTCGTCGACCTGGAGGTCGTCGTTGAGGAAGTTGAGCACCTCGATGACGGTCTGCGGGGTGTCGGTGTTGAAGAACGTCGAATTGGTGGTGACCCGGAACCCGCGCCGCTTGGCCTCCTTGATCGCCGCCACGGCCTCGTCGAAGACGCCTTCCTTGGCGACGGATTCGTCGTGCCGTTCACGCAGTCCGTCGATGTGCACGGCGAAGGCGAAGTACCGGGAGGGGGTGAAGTCGTCGAGCTTCTTGCGCAGCAGCATCGCGTTGGTGCAAAGGAAGACGTACTTCCGCTTGGCCACGAGCTGGCGCACGATCTCGTCGATCTGGGGGTGCATCAACGGTTCGCCACCGGCGATGGAGACCATCGGCGCCCCGGACTCCAGCACGGCGCCGACCGCCTGGGCGACCGGCATGCGCTGCTTGAGCACCCCCGCCGGGTGCTGGATCTTGCCGCAGCCCTCGCACTTGAGGTTGCAGGCGAACAGCGGCTCCAGCTCGACGATCAGCGGGAACTTGTCCCGCTTGCGGAGCTTCTGTTCGAAGAGGTAGGTCCCGACCCGGATGGACTGACGGAGCGGCATGGCCATAACTCGCTCACCTCCTGGGGAGCAGCAAAGAACGGTGCCATTCGAAGAATGCGGGAAGGACGGCACGAAGGACGCGGAAGGCCGATATTCCCCCGCGTACCGTGCCGATCCGGACCAGTTCATGTTCCGGAGCGTCCACGACCACTCGTACGGCCGCAACCGGACGCGCTCCGGCGGCGGTGGCGGTGCGCAGGGTGGCGGCGGACTCCATGTCGACGGCGATGGCCCCGCCGGCCAGCAGCGCGGCCCGCTCGGGGCCGCGCACCACGTGGTCGGAGCCGGTCAGCGGGCCGGTGTGCACGGTGCGCCCGGGCAGCGCCCGGGTGAGCGCCTTGACGAGCAGTTCGGTGCCCACGCAGGGGGTGGCGCCCTCGGCGTCGCGGGTCTCCTCGGCGACGATCAGATCGCCGGGGTGCATCCCGGGCGCGAGGCCCGCGCAGAAGCCGGAGGCGATGACGGCCGCGTCCCGCCAGGGCTCCCGGTCGAGGGCGTGGGAGACGGCCCGGCGCGCGTGCGCCGGGCCCATCCCGGTCCTCACCACCGTGACGGGCGCGGGCGCCCCGCCACGGTCGCCGCTGCGCAGGGCCAGCTTCTCGATGCCGAGCGCGCAGGCCACGAGCAGCGGCGGTACGGCGGCCGCTCTGGCCGGGTCCCGGGCCATCAGCCGCGCTCCCGGCCGTGCAGCACGGGTTCGCCGTTCACGTAGCGGCCGAGCGCGGTGAGCGGGAAGACCTGCCGGTAGAGGTGGTAGTTGATGGAGAAGTCCCAGGGGAATCCGGTGCCGGTGAAGTACGGCTCGTCCCAGGAGCCGTCCTCCCGCTGGGTCGCCACGAGCCAGGCGACACCCCGGCGGACCGCGTCGGACTCCCGCTCGCCGGCCGCGAGCAGGGCGATCAGCGCCCAGGCGGTCTGGGAGGCGGTGGAGGTGCCGTGCCCCATCCACTGGCGCATCCGGTACGAGCGCAGGTCCTCGCCCCAGCCGCCGTCCTCGTTCTGCACGGACTCCAGCCACGCGACGGCCCGCCGGATCGCGGGATGGCTGCGCGGGATGCCGGCCGCGGTGAGGGCGGGGACCACCGAGCCCGTGCCGTACACGTAGTTGACGCCCCAGCGGCCGAACCAGGCGCCGCTGGGCTCCTGTTCGGCGAGGAGCCAGTCGACGCCCCGGCGGGTGCGGGGGTGATCGGCCTTGCCCTCGTACGCCAGCATCTCGACCACGTGGGCGGTGACGTCGGCCGACGGCGGGTCGATGACCTCGCCGAAGTCGCAGAAGGGCAGCCGGTTGGGGAAGGCGCTGGTGTTGTCGGCGTCGAAGGCGGCCCAGGCGCCGTTCCGCGACTGCATCCCGGCGGTCCAGCGGGCGCCGCGGCGCACGGCCGCCTCGACCTGCTCGGGGTCGGGGTGCTTCACCCGGCGCAGCGCGAGGATGACCTCGGCGGTGTCGTCGATGTCGGGGTAGTTGTCGTTGTGGAACTCGAACGCCCAGCCGCCGGGCTGGAGTCGGGGCCTGCGTACGGCCCAGTCGCCCTTGCGGACGATCTCCTCGCCGAGCATCCAGTCGACGGCCTTCACCAGTGCGGGGTGGTCGGGCCGGACGCCCGCGTCGGCGAGCGCGATGGTGGCGAGGCAGGTGTCCCAGACCGGGGACTGGCAGGCCTCGATCATGCGGGAGCCGTCCTCGCGCCACACGGCGAACCGGTCGAGGGACTCCAGGCCGGCCCGCATCACGGGGTGCCCGAGGTCGTAGCCGAGGAGGTGGAGGGCGATCACCGAGTACACGGCGGGTGGCTGGATCCCGCCCCAGCAGCCGTCGTTCTCCTGCCGTTCGACGATCCAGCGGGAGGCGGCGGCCATGGCGGTCTCGCGCAGTCGGCGCGGCGCCACCTTGCGGTAGAGGTGCAGGCCCTTGTCGACGCGCTGGAAGAAGCCGTCCCAACTGGCCGCGGGGGCCAGGGGCCGGGGCGGGTTCGGCCGGGCCGGATCGGTGTGCAGCTCGTCCAGTGCGAAGGGGGCGGGGTGGACCGGCCGCTTGGCGGAGACGACGGTGAGCGGCACGATCGTCTGCCGGGCCCAGCAGCCGAAGTCGTAGATGTTGAGCGGGAACCAGCTGGGCAGGAAGATCAGCTCGGGCGGCAGCTCGGGCAGGTCGTCCCAGCTCCACCAGCCGAAGAGGGCGAGCCAGATCCGGGTGAAGACGCGGGCCCCGGCCATGCCGCCCTGCTCGCGGACCCAGGCGGCGGCGCGGGCCATGTGCGGGGCGTCGGGGGGGTCTCCGGCGAGCCGCAGGGCGACGTAGGCCTCGACGGTGGCGGAGAGCTCGGCGGGCCCGCCGTAGAAGGTGGCCCAGGTGCCGTCCTCGCGCTGTTCGCCGCGGATGTGGAGGGCGGCGGCGCGGGTGGTGTCCGGGTCGAGGATCCCGAGGAACTGGCGCAGCAGCAGGTCCTCGGCGTCCATGGTGACGTTGGTCTCCAGGTCGCCCTTCCACCAGCCCTCGGGGTCCTGGCGGCCGAGGAGGTGGTCGACGGAGCGTTCCGCCGCCTTGGCGGCGGCCTCGTCGAGCGCTCCGGTGCTGACGGTGGTCGTTTCGCTGGCCGCGGCTGCCCGGGGGCCCACGGCCCCGGCGCTTCCGTCGGTCGTCGCTGTCATGGCTTCCCCTTCGTGCAGTAGGTCTACTTCTGCTTCTTCGGGTCTGCCGTCGGCCGGTGCCCGGTGGCACCGGCCGGCGACTGCGAACTCATATCAGAGCGATGGTGATCATCTCTTCCGTACGACGACGAAATCGGCCAGTGCCGTGAGCTGGGCGCGGACGTGCGCCGGCAGGTCCACCTCGTGCAGCGCCTCGATCGCCACGGCGTGCTGACGGCGGGCCTCCTGGGAGGTCCACTCGCGGCCGCCGGCCTCCTCGATGAGGGCCGCGCGGAACGCGAACTCCTCCTCGGAGAAGGAGTCGAAGTCGATGCTCTTGGCGTCGGCGGCGAGCAGTTCGCCGAGCCGCTCGGAGGCGGGGCCGCCGGCCGCGAGGGCGGCGACGACCGGCAGCGACTTCTTGCGCTGGCGCAGGTCGCTCCAGGTCTGCTTGCCGGTGGCGTCCGGGTCGCCCCAGATGCCGAGGAGGTCGTCGACGGCCTGGAAGGCGAGGCCCAGGTGGTAGCCGTACTCCTCCAGCTTGTCGGCGGTGCGGTCGTCCGCGCCGCCGAGGACGGCGCCGATGGAGACGGCGCAGGCGAGGAGGGCGCCGGTCTTGTTGCCCTCCATCTCCAGGCACTCCTCGACGGTGACCCGCTCGCGGTGCTCGTAGGAGATGTCCTGGGCCTGGCCGTCGATGAGCTTGCGGGTGGCCGTGGTCAGCCGGCGGGTGGCGCGGCCGGCCTCGACGGTCCCGAGTTCCAGCAGCAGTTCGTTGGCGAGGGCGAAGAGGGCGTCGCCGACCAGGATGGCCTGGGCGGGGCCGTGCACCTTCCACACGGTGTCGCGGTGGCGGCGCTGCTCGTCGCCGTCCATGAGGTCGTCGTGGAGCAGCGAGAAGTTGTGCACGAGCTCCACGGCCACGGCGCCGGGGATGCCGACCTCGGGGGCGGCGCCCGCCGCCTCGGCGGAGATCAGCGCGAGCGCGGGGCGGACGGCCTTGCCGCTGTCGCCCTCGGTCGGGTTGCCCTGGGCGTCGATCCAGCCGAAGTGGTAGGCGGCGACGGTGTCCATGGGCGCTGCGAGGCGGTCGACGGCGGCCCGCATGACGGGCGTGGACAGCGTCCGGCCCCGTTCCAGCAGTGCGGCGACGTCCGCGGTGTCGACGGCCGGATTTCCCGGGGGCACAGTCGGCACGGTCTCTCCTCTAGTTCCGGTACTCACACTCATGCCGCCTCCTGCAGCGGATGTTCGTAGCGGCGGCCGAGGGCGGAGAGCGCGGCGCCCGCGGCGCTGAAGCCGCTGCGGACCGCACCCTCCATGGTCGCGGGCCAGCCGGTGGCGGTCCACGCGCCGGCCAGGTAGAGGCCGGGAGCGTGGGTGCGGGCGCCGGGGCGGAGCCGGCCGACGCCAGGGGTCGGGGCGAACGTGGCGGTCCGTTCGCGGGTGACGAAGAAGTCCCGGATCCCGGCGCCGCGGGCGGCGGGCAGCAGCCGCTCCAGCTCGGGGAGGTAGCGCTCGCGGAGTGCGGCGACGGGCTCGTCGATCTCGTCCTGGGCGGCGGACTGGGAGATCGCGAGGTACTGGCCCGGGCCGGTCAGACCGGAGGAGTCGGTGCGGTCGAAGACCCACTGGACCGGGCTGCCGAGCGCGGTGAAGAAGGGCTGCCGCAGCACCTTGCGGTCGTAGACCACGTGCAGGTTGAGGATGGGGGCGGTGCCGATGTCGAGGAGCCGGTCGGGGTCGTCGAGGGCGCCGTCGGGCAGCAGTTCGCGGGTCTCCCGCTGCGGTACGGCGAGGACGACCGCGTCTGCCTCCAGGATCTCGCCCGGCATCTGGACGGTCCAGCGCCCGTCGGCCGTGCGGGTGATCCGCTCGGCCTTGGTGCGCAGTTCGGTGCGGACGCCGAGGGAGTCGAGGGCCTTGCGGGCCCGGGTGTCGTGCAGCTCGCCGAGCGGGACGTGCGCCCAGCCGATGTCGGCGGCGCCCTTCTCGGAGAGCAGCCCGGTCTTGAACACCATCGCGGCGAGGCCCATGGAGGCGTGCGGGGCACTGGCGTTGAGGGTGGGGATGCCGACCAGGTCCCACAGGGCCTCGACGGCGCGGGCGGACTGCCCGTGGCGGCCGAGCCAGGTGGCGAAGTCGATGCCGTCGAGGGCCGGGTCGGCGGGGTCGAGCTTCTTCAGGGCCAGCGCGGCCCGCCCGACGCTCACCCGCTCGACGGGCGACAGGTGCGGATAGGTGGCGAGGCTGCGCGCCAGGTGCAGCGGTACGGGCAGGCCGGTGCGGCGCAGGCGGCCCAGCCGGGGCCCGCGCGGGTGCCCGACGTCGAGCACGGGCACGTCGAGCCGGGGCTGCAGGGGCGCGAGGTGGGCGGCGTCGACCCGGTCGAGGAACCAGCGGTAGGCGGTGCAGCAGCGCAGGTAGACGTGCTGTCCGTTGTCGACGCTGAGGTCGCCGCGGCGGAACGAGAAGGCGAGGCCGCCGAGCCGGGGCCGGCCTTCGAGCAGGGTGACCCGTACACCGCTCTCGGCGAGCTGGAGCGCGCTGGTCACACCGGCGAGGCCGCCGCCGACGACGACAGCGTGCGGCGGACGGCCCCCGTGCCCGGTCCGGGACACGGGCCCCGTGAGCCGCGTGTCGTCGGTGGTCATGCGCCCTCCCCTCGGAACGTCGTCGTCAGGGACGCGGAACGGGCGCTCCGGGTTGTCCGTACGGGCCTCACGCGGGCCTCCTGACCGTGCGGCGGGAGATGTGACGGGCGTCGAGGCCGGAGAGGCCGCGGACGGCGACGTAGGCCTTCTCGCGGCCGGGGAGCGAGACCCGGCCGCGCAGCACGGCCTCGGGGTCGCGTTCGATCCGGTCGAGGAGGCGGCGGTAGATGCCGGCCATGGCGGCGACGCAGGCGCCGCTGCGGCGGTCGAGCATGGGCAGCAGCCGGTAGCCCTCGGCGAAGAGGGCACGGGCCCGGCGGACCTCGAAGTGGACCAGGCCCGCGAAGTCGGCGCCCGCGGGCGGCGTGGCGCTCGCGAAGCCGTCGGCGCAGCCGAACTTGGCGAGGTCGTCGGCCGGCAGGTAGGTGCGGCCGTTGCCGGCGTCCTCGCGGACGTCCCGGAGGATGTTGGTCAGCTGCAGGGCGAGGCCGAGGGTGTCGGCGTACTCGGAGGCGCGCTCGCTGCCCTGCGCGCCGGGCTGGGTGCCGAAGACGCCGAGCGAGAGGCGGCCGATGGCGCCGGCCACGCACCGGCAGTAGACCTTGAGGTCGTCCCAGGTCTCGTAGGTCTCGCCGCGCACGTCCATGAGGACGCCGTCGATGAGCTCGTCGAGCCCGCCGAGCGGGATCGGGAAGCGGCGGGCGGCGTCGGCGAGGGCGACGGCCACCGGGTCGGTGTCGTCCTCGGCGACCTGTCCGGCGCGGACCCGGCCGAGGATCGCGCGGGTGGCCTCCAGGCGCTCCTTCTTCTCGGCGGGCTCGAGCGACCCGTCGCCGATGTCGTCGACCCGCCGCGAGAACGCGTAGAGCGCCGACATGGCCTGGCGCTTCTCGGTCGGCAGGAGCCGGATCCCGTAGGCGAAGTTGCGCGCCTGCTGTCCGGTCACGGCCTCGCAGTAGCTGTACGCGGCCTGGACCGGCGCGGACGGCTGCGGCTGTCCCTCCACTGTCCGGCTCACCCCTCTCTCCGCGCCGTGAGCAGGACGGCGCCCGCCCGGCGCATCAGACTCGGTTTGGTGGCCTTGGGCGGCCCGGGCAGGACGTCGAAGCCCGCGGCGGCGATCGCGTCCAGCGCCGCGTACCCGCCGCCGGTGAAGCCGGCGAGCAGCAGGCGCAGCCGGCCGTGGACGCTGCCGACGAGCGGCAGTCCGGCGTCGAGCAGGGCCCGGGCCCGGTCGGCCTCGAAGGCGATCAGCGCGCGCACCGAGGCGCCGGCGGTGGGCCGGGCCAGGTCCTCCTCGGTGACGTGGAAGCGCTTGAGGTCCTCGGCGGGCAGGTAGATCCGGTCCGTGGCGAGGTCCTCGGCGACGTCCTGGAGGTGCTCCACGATCTGCAGCGCCGTGCAGATCTCGTCGGAGCGGCGGATCCGCTCGGGGGTGGCGGTGCCGGTGATGCCGAGGACGAGCCGGCCGACGGGGTTGGCGGAGAGCTCGCAGTACGCGAGGAGGTCGTCGTAGGTCTCGTAGCGCCGGACCTGCTGGTCCTGGCGGTTGGCGGCGACGAGGCCGAGGAACGGCTCCGGGGGGAGGGCGCAGCGTTCGACGGTGGGGGCGAGGGCGCGCAGCAGCGGGTGGCGGGGCGGGCCGTCGGCGGGGTCGAAGACGCGCCGGAGGTCGGTCTCGAAGGCGTCGAGCAGGGCGAGCCGGTCGTCGGCCCGCTCGGGCGGCACGCCGAGGTGGCGCGCGTCGGCGCCGCCGGGGGCCAGGTCGCCGTCGCCGATGTCGTCGACGAGCCGGGCGAAGCCGTAGACGGCCATGAGGTCGTCGTGCCAGGCCCGCGGCAGGAAGAAGGGGGCCACGGGGAAGTTCTCGTCCGCGGCCTTGCCGAGTGTGGTGCGCGAGGCGTCGTCGGGGCGCGCCTGCCGGGTTCCCGTCACCGGCCGCTGCCCGACGCGGGGACGGCTACACCCTCGTGGAGCTGGAGATTCTGCGTCATGGCCGTCACATCTCCCGTTCTACACTGCGGATCCAATCCATCCTATTTCGGACACGCCGCCGACCCCTGCCCGTGGCTCACCGCCCGGTGGCCGGGCGCCGAGGGGTATCGCCCCACTTGCCGCGAAACAGACCGGTACAGCTTACGTTGTACGGGACGCTGTGCCGCGCCGGGGGGCACGGCGTGTGGGGACAACGCCGCGGGGCGGGTCAACCTTCCCGTGGCGTACGGAAGTTCACACTCTTTTGACCTTCTGCGGCGGCGTTCCTCGCCGCGCGCGTCACGGGGCGCGGGTGCCGGAGACCACCATGGCCAGCGTGGACTCGACGACGTCGTCCCTGCGCTGGGCCGGCAGCCGGCGCAGCGGGCCTTCGAGCAGCAGCAGCGACAGTCCGTGGACGGCGGACCACGCGGCGGCCTCCGCGGCTGGCCGGGCGGCGCGCGGCGGCCGGGCGGTCGCGGCGAGGGCGGACAGCGCGTCGGTGAGCAGGGTGAAGGCCCGCACCTCGCCGGCCGGGGTCTCGGAGTCGCCGTCGGCGGCGTCCGTACGGGGCGCGCCGAAGGCGGAGCGGTAGAGGCCGGGCTGCGCGACGGCGAAGGCGACGTAGCCGCGACAGAGGGCGGCCAGCCGGGCCTCGGCGGCGAGGGCCGGGTCGTCGGCGCCGGGGGCGCGGGCGGCGGCCCGCTCCATGGAGTCGGCGAGCGCCCGGCGGGCGTGGTCCCGGACGGCCGCGAGGAGCTCTCCGCGGCCCTCGAAGTGCCGGTAGGCGGCGGTGGGCGAGACGCCGACGCGGCGGGCCGCCTCGCGCAGCACGACCCGTTCGGGGCCTCCTTCGGTGGCGAGGTCGACGGCCGCGCAGATGAGGGCGTTGCGCAGATCGCCGTGATGGTAGTTCTTTCCTCCGGAGATCGCTGCCATGTGCTCATCCTGCCCGATGTTGACCGCATGAACATTCCGGGCGGGCTCGTGAGGCGCGAAAACCGGACGCTCCCGGACACGAAACCGCCCCCGCCGATCGCGTCGGCGGGGGCGGCGGAAGGCCGGGTCTCCCGGGGGCTACTTGCCGGTCTCGCGCTCGTAGGCGGCGATGACCTCGTCGGTCGGGCCGTCCATGAGCAGCTCGCCCTTCTCCAGCCAGAGCACCCGGTCGCAGGTGTCCCGGATCGACTTGTTGCTGTGGCTGACCAGGAAGACCGTGCCGGCCTCCTTGCGCAGCTCGCGGATGCGCTCCTCGGAGCGGATCTGGAACTTGCGGTCACCGGTCGCGAGCGCCTCGTCGATCATGAGGACGTCGTGCTGCTTGGCGGCGGCGATGGCGAAGCGGAGCCGGGCGCCCATGCCGGACGAGTAGGTCCGCATCGGCAGCGAGATGAAGTCGCCCTTCTCGTTGATGCCGGAGAAGTCGACGATGTCCTGATAGCGCGTCTTGATCTCGTCCCGGCTCATGCCCATGGCCAGGCCGCCGAGGATCACGTTGCGCTCACCGGTGAGGTCGCTCATCAGCGCCGCGTTGACGCCGAGCAGCGAGGGCTGGCCGTCGGTGTAGACCTTGCCGCTCTCGGTGGGCAGCAGGCCCGCGATGGCGCGCAGCAGGGTCGACTTGCCGGAGCCGTTGGTGCCGATCAGGCCGATGGCCTCGCCGCGGTACGCGGTGAAGGACACCCCGCGCACGGCGTGCACCTTGCGCACCCCGCGCTCGGTCTCGCCCTTGCGGCGGCGGACGATCCGGCTCAGGGCCGCGGTGGCGCTGCCCTTGCCGCCGGCGGCGCCGTTGACCCGGTAGACGATGTGGACGTTGTCCGCGATGACGGTGGGCACGCGGTCCTGGGAGTCGTGATCAGCCACGGCCGTACCTCTCCTCGGCCTTCCAGAAGTAGACGAAGCCGCCCACGCCGATCACCAGGGACCAGGCCAGGGTGACGAACCAGACGTGCGGCGGGAGGTTGGAGCCGCCGTAGCCGTCGATCAGCGCGAAGCGGATCAGGTCCATGTGCAGCGCGGCCGGGTTGTACTGCAGCAGGTCGGCGATCCAGGCCGGCTGCTCCTCCAGCATCACCGGGATCGAGAACATGACGCCGGACGCGTACATCCAGGTGCGCATGATGAACGGCATCAGCTGCGCCAGGTCGGGCGTCTTGGCGCCCATCCGCGCCACGATCATGGCGAGGCCGGCGTTGAAGACGAACTGGAGGACCAGGGCCGGGAGCATCAGCAGCCAGCTGAGCGACGGGTAGCTGCCGAAGGCCACGGCGATGGCGATGAGCACGACCATCGAGAACAGCAGCTGCTGGAGCTGCTGGAGCGCGAAGGAGATCGGCAGCGAGGCCCGCGGGAAGTGCAGCGCCCGCACCAGGCCGAGGTTGCCCGAGATCGCGCGCACGCCCGCCATCACCGAGCTCTGGGTGAAGGTGAACACGAACACACCGGTCACCAGGAAGGGGATGTACACCGACCGCGACATGCCCCGGTCCGCGTCCAGGATCAGACCGAAGATCAGGAAGTAGACCAGCGCGTTCAGCAGCGGCGTCACCACCTGCCACAGCTGGCCGAGCTTCGCCTGGCTGTACTGGGCGGTGAGCTTCGCCTGGGAGAAGGCCAGGATGAAGTGGCGCCGTCCCCACAGCTGGCGGATGTACTCCCCGAGCCCGGGCCGGGCGCCGCTGACGGCGAGGCCGTACTTCGCGGCCAGCTCGGCCGGGCTCAGCCGGTCGTCGGCGGACGGTCGGGCGCTCGTCACGACCCCACCGTCCTGGGATGTGTCACTCACAGGTCGAAAACTTTCGTGTTCAAGATGCGCGGCAAGTCGGGTACCACGATGTCAGACGACGGGCGGGCGTCCCAGTCGGGTCAGCCGCCACACCGTACGCCACCTCATGGGGTGCCGAGGCCCGCAGGGGGCCGTCCAGCCCTCCCGGAAACCGCCGAACCAGGCCTTGAGAGCGGGTACGGAGGGCCGCCGTGCCAGGGTGAGCAGCAGCCAGACGCCGAGATAGACCGGCACCAGGGGTGCGGGAAGATTGCGGCGCGCCAGCCACACCCGGTTGCGGGCCACGTTGAAGTGGTACGTCGCGTGCCGGGACGGCGGGGTGGTGGGGTGCAGCAGCACCATGTCGGAACGGTAGTCGATCATCCAGTCGGCGTCGAGGGCGCGCCAGGCGAGATCCGTCTCCTCGTGCGCGTAGAAGAACGCGTCCGGCAGGCCGCCCACCTCGGCGAACACCTTGGTGCGCACCGCGTTGGCGCCGCCCAGGAAGGTGGTCACCCGCGAGGAGCGCATCGGGTCCGAGGCGCGCAGCCGCGGCACGTGCCGGCGCTGGGTGAGACCGGTGTCCGGGTCGGCGATCCGGAAGCTGATGATGCCGAGCCGGGGGTCGGCGGTGAAGGCCTGGCGGACCAGCTCCGCGGTGTCGGTGTTGGCGAGCAGACCGTCGTCGTCCAGGAAGAGCAGGGCGTCGACGTCGGAGCCGCCGGGGCCGAAGGCCTCGATGCCGACGTTGCGTCCGCCGGGGATGCCCAGGTTCTCCGGGAGGGTCACCGAGCGGACGCCCTCGGGCAGGTCGGTGATCTCCACCCCCTGGCCCACCACCACGGTCTCGACGGGCTCGCCCTGCTGGCGGGCGATCGAGTCGAGCAGGGCGCGCAGGTCGTCGGGCCGGTTGCCCATGGTGATGATCACGGCCCCGAGCTTCATGGGGGCGGTCATGGTGGGCGTCCTCACTTCAGCCTGCTGGAGGCGAGGATCGACACCAGGTGGAGCACGGTCTGCAGCAGCGCGATGCCGGCGAGCACGGCGACGCCGAGCCGGGTGAAGTAGAGGTCGCCGCGGAGCTGGTCGACGATCGCGAGGACCAGGATCAGCAGGGAGGCCTCGATCCCGAGGATCAGCCGGTGGAACTTGAGCGCGGCGGCGGCCCGGCGGGCCAGCGCCATGCCGGAGGAACGCGGCTCGGCGGCGGACTCCTTGACCGGCGGCAGTCCGCCCTGGTGGCGGGCGACGCCGACGAGGTCGGTCTCGGCCTTGATCAGGATGGCGCCGAGCGCGGCGAGGGTGCCGAGGAAGGCCCACAGCCAGTCGATCCGGCCGCCGCCCCACAGGTCGGCGGCGCGCAGGCCGAAGCCGACGAGGACGGCCGCGTCGCACAGGTAGGCGCCGACCCGGTCCAGGTAGACGCCGCCGAGCGAGAACTGCTTCTTCCAGCGGGCCACCTCGCCGTCGACGCAGTCGAGCAGCAGGTAGAGCTGGACCATGAGCACGCCGAGGACCGCGCCGGCGATGCCGGGCACGAGCAGCGCGGGGGCGGCGAGGACGCCGAACAGCGTCATCAGATAGGTCAGCTGGTTGGGCGTGACCCGGGTGGTCACCAGCTGCCGGGTGATGCGCAGCGAGATCTCGCGCATGTAGAGCCGGCCGCCCCAGTGTTCACCGCTCCGCCGGTCCTTCACACCCGGCGGGTGGACGACCGGGCGGAGCTCGGCCACCGACGGCTTCTGCGTGGACGGGCGGAGCTCAGCTACCGATGGCTTTTGCATAGTCGGCGTACGCGTCCCTGATCTGGTCTGTGGACAGGTCGAGGTGCTCGAGGATGGTGAAGCGGCCCGGCCGGGTCTGCGGGGCGAACTCCACCGCCCGTACGAACTCGTCGACGGTGAAGCCCATCTCCTCGGGCAGGACGGGCAGGCCGTGCCGGCGCAGCGTGGCGACCATCTGCGCGGACTCGTCACGGGCCCCGCGCAGGTGCATGGCGAAGGCGGCGCCGAGGCCGCACTGCTCGCCGTGGCTCGCGGCGCGGGTGGGGAAGAGCAGGTCGAAGGCGTGGCTGATCTCGTGGCAGGCGCCCGAGGAGGGGCGGCTGTCGCCGCTGATCGACATGGCGATGCCGGACATCACCAGGCCTTCGGAGAGGGTGACGAGGAAGTCGTCGTCGCCGACGCCGCCGGGGTGCCGGAGCACCGCCTCGCCGGCGCTGCGGGCCATGGCGGCGGCCAGGCCGTCGACCTTCTCGCCGGTCTCGCGGTGGGAGAGCTCCCAGTCGGCGATGGCGGAGAGGTTGGAGATCGCGTCGCCGATGCCGGAGCGGACGAAGCGGATCGGCGCGTCCCGGATCACGTCGAGGTCGATGACCAGCGCGATCGGGGTGGGCACGCCGTAGGAGCCGCGGCCGTTGTCGTTGTCCAGGGTGGAGATCGGCGAGCAGATGCCGTCGTGCGACAGGTTGGTGGCGATGGCCACCAGCGGCAGGCCGACCCGGGCCGCCGCGTACTTCGTCACGTCGATGATCTTGCCGCCGCCGAGGGCGACGACCGCGTCGTACCGCTTGCCGCGCATGGCGTCGGCGAGCTTGACGGCCTCGTCGATCGTGCCGCCCATGACCGGGTACCAGTCGGCGTCCGGGAGCTCGGGAGCGAAGCGGTCACGCAGCTTCAGGCCGGAGCCGCCGCTGATGGCGACGGCGATCCGCCCGTTGCTGGAGATCCGCTGATCCGCGAGGAGCGCGGACAGGTCGTCCAGCGCTCCTCCGCGGATGTCGACGACGACCGGCGACGGAATGAGCCGGGTCAGTACTGGCACGCGATGTCACGGCCCTTCGCCAGGTCGTCGTGGTTGTCGATCTCGACCCACTTGACGTCGCCGATGGGCGCCACGTCGACGGTGAAGCCGCGGTTCACCAGCTCCTGGTAGCCGTCCTCGTAGTAGAGGTCGGGGTCGCGCTCGAAGGTGGTCTTCAGGGCGTCGGCGAGCTCCTCGGCGGCCTCGGCCTCGATGAGGGTCACGCCGATGTACTCGCCGGTGGCGTCGGCCGGGTCCATCAGCTTGGTGATCTTCTGGACGCCCTTGCCGTCGGCGGTGACGACCTTCATCTCCTCGTCGGCGAGGCTCTTCACCGTGTCGAGGGCGAGGATGATCTTCCGGCCGTCGCCGCGGGCGGCGAGCAGGGTCTTCTCGACGGAGACCGGGTGGACGGTGTCGCCGTTGGCGAGGATCACACCACGCTTGAGGACCTCACGCGCGCACCACAGGGAGTAGGCGTTGTTCCACTCCTCGGCCTTGTCGTTGTCGATGAGGGTCAGCGTGAGGCCGTACTTCGCCTCCAGGGCCTCCTTGCGCGCGTACACGGCCTCCTTGCGGTAGCCGACGACGATCGCGGCCTCGGTGAGGCCGACCTCGGCGAAGTTCTTCAGCGTGAGGTCGAGAACGGTCAGCGAGCCGTCCCCCGCGGGGTCCACGGGCACGAGGGCCTTCGGAAGCGTGTCGGTGTAGGGGCGCAGACGCCGTCCGGCACCGGCTGCCAGTACGAGGCCAATCATGCTGTCTCTCCTTCGTCGTGTACGGCGGGTGCTCCGGAGGAGACCCAGAAGCGGATGGACTCCACGAGCACCACGAGGCCCACGGCGACCGCGAGAGCGGTGAGGGCCGAGGTGAAGTCGTTGCCGCGGTGCGCCAGCAGGGCGGCGAGTACGGCCACCACGAGCGTGCGTCCCTCGTGGCCGCCGATGGTGCGCACCAGCCAGGCGGGCGGCGCGCCGGTGCCGCCGCGAATGCGGTACACCGTGTCGTAGTGATGGTAGGCGACCGCCGCGACCAGCCCGAATGCGGCGGGCAGGGCCTGCGCGGAGCCGGCCTTGGCGGCGAGGGCGAGGACGGTGACGTACTCGGCGGCGCGGAAGAAGGGCGGAACCAGCCAGTCGAGGGAGCCCTTGAGCGGGCGTGCCACGGCGAGACCGGCGGTCATCACGTAGATCACGGCGACCGGGATGAGACGTACGTCTCCGAAGGGCAGGGCCAGCGCGCCGGCGATCATCACGACGGCGCCGAGGGCGGCGACGAAGACCGGGGCGACGACCCCGGTCCGGCCGCGCAGCAGGCGCGCCTGGAGCTCGGCGAGCGGGCCGGAGTCGGCGAGGTCGGCGAGCGCCCCGGCGGCGCTGTCGGTGCGCGTGCCCTTGTTGGTGACCGACCGCAGGACGCGGCCGGCGCTCGTGTAGCAGGCGCCGAAGGCGCAGCCGGCGATGAGCGCCCAGAAGACGATCCGGGGGCTGGTGGCGGCGGTGAGGACGGCGATCATCGCCCAGCGCTCGCCGATAGGCAGGATGATCATGCGCCGGGCCCAGACGGTCCAGCCGACGCTGTCGAGCCGGCTGGAGAGGGCCAGACCCGTCTTGGCCGTGGTCCCCGCGCTGCCGGTCCCGGCCGGGCCCGCGGCGTTCGCCTCGTTGAAGGAGAAGTCCACGACGTGCCGGCAGGTCATGATCACCATCGCGCCGAGCGCGAGGGCCCAGACGTCGTCGCCGTTCCGGGCGGCGCCGAGGGCGAGGCCGGCGTAGAAGGCGTACTCCTTGGCGCGGTCGAAGGTGGCGTCGAGCCAGGCGCCCATCGTCGAGTACTGCAGCGAGTAGCGGGCGAGCTGCCCGTCGGTGCAGTCGAGGACGAAGGAGACCAGGAGCAGCACGCCGGCGGCGACGTAGCCGGCGCGGTCGCCGGTGGCGGCGCAGCCGGCCGCGATCAGCGCGGTGAGCAGCGAGGCGGTGGTGACCTGGTTCGGGGTCAGGCCGCGGCGCGCGCACCAGCGGGCGATGTAGCGCGAGTACGGGCTGATGAAGAAGGTGGTGAAGAAGCCGTCGTGGGCCTTGACCGCGGAGCGGAGCCGTACGGCCTCCTCGTCGACCGCCTCGACGGCGGTGCGCGCCTCGTGGCGGGCCTCGGGGTCGGCCGGCACCGCGGCCACCAGGGTGCCGAGCTGCGGCCGGTGGACGGCGACGCCGTCGGCGTCCAGCGCCTCGGCGAGGGTGTCCGGCAGGCTGGCGACGACGGCGTTCGGCGCGCCGGTGCCGCCGGTCGCGGCGGCGGCCGTGTCGAGCGCGCGGGTCAGCGCCGGGCGGGCCTCGGGCTGCGCGGTGAGCGCGCCCGGCGCCGCGGCGGCCGGGAAGCGGGGGTCGGTGAGGGCCAGCCGCAGGGCGTGGAGGTGGCCGACGAAGCGCGGGTCCACGACGGCGACGCGCTGACCGGCGGGCACGCCGGCGAGCAGGGTGCCCGTCTCGTGGGGGCCGGAGGCGACCTCGACGTCGAAGCCGAGGGACCGCAGATCGGCGTCGAGCGACGATCCGGGTACCGGCGGACCGGTGAGGATGGCGGTCGACAGGGCGAACTCACTCCTTGGAGCTGGCGGACGGGCCGGTGGGGCCCACGGCACGGCCCCGGGCGCGGTGATGCGGCCCGGCACCGGGCGGCGGCACGTCGGCTGAGGCTATCGGATGACGGAAGCGCGAGTTCACCGAGGTTTCGTGGGACGGCCTCCCCCGGGCCGCCTCGCGTCCGCGCGGGTGCGCCACCCACTGGAGATCATCATGGGTGATCGGCGGCCCGGCCCACAAACCGCGGCCGAGGGGGTTCGCGGCCGGGCTCGCGGGCACACGCGGTCCGATTCACATCACCGCAGGTCAGAGCATATGACAACGGTGTTCAGTACCGTGTTGCGCATACCCCCCACCCGTAGTTCACTGGCGAATCGGGGACATCACCGAGCACACTGTCGACACGACCGGGAGGCCTGGGCATGGGGGCTGGACACGACCACGGGCACAGCCACGGCGGACCGCCGCCGACCGGCACCGCGGCCCTGGCGTACCGGAACCGACTGCGGATCGCGCTCGGCATCACGCTCTCCGTGATGGTGGTGGAGATCGTCGGCGGTGTCCTCGCCGACTCGCTCGCCCTGATCGCCGACGCCGCGCACATGGCGACCGACGCCCTCGGCCTCGGGATGGCCCTGCTCGCCATCCACTTCGCCAACCGGCCACCGGTCGGCAACCGCACCTTCGGCTTCGCGCGGGCCGAGATCCTGGCCGCGCTCGCCAACTGTCTGCTGCTGCTCGGCGTGGGCGGCTACGTCCTCTACGAGGCGATCCAGCGCTTCCTGGAGCCGGCCGAGACCCGCGGCGGACTGGCCATCGCCTTCGCGCTGGTCGGTCTGGTCGCCAACATCGTCTCCCTGTCGCTGCTGATGCGCGGGCAGAAGGAGAGCCTGAACGTGCGCGGCGCCTATCTGGAGGTGCTCGCCGACGCGCTCGGCTCCGTGACGGTGATCGTCGCCGCCGGCGTCATCCTGCTCACCGGATGGCAGTACGCGGACCCGATCGCCTCGATCCTGATCGGCCTGATGATCGTGCCGCGGACGGTGAAGCTGCTGCGGGAGACCCTGGACGTGCTCCTGGAGGCGGCGCCCAAGGGCGTCGACATGGCGGAGGTACGGGCCCACATCCTGGCCCTGCCGGGCGTCGAGGACGTGCACGACCTGCACGCCTGGACGATCACCTCGGGCATGCCGGTGCTGTCGGCGCACGTGGTCGTCACCCAGGACGCGCTGGACGCGGT
This sequence comes from Streptomyces sp. NPDC053431, assembly GCF_044544925.1. NCBI lineage: Bacteria > Bacillati > Actinomycetota > Actinomycetes > Kitasatosporales > Streptomycetaceae > Streptomyces > Streptomyces sp. NPDC053431. The sequence goes on from NZ_JBITXX010000018.1 coordinate 125,067, forward strand.
CGGGCACGAGAAGCTGCTGCACGACCTCCAGGGCTGCCTCGGCTCGCACTTCGACGTGGAGCACTGCACCTTCCAGCTGGAGCCGGCCGGGCACGCCGCGCACGAGGCCAAGCTCTGCCTCTGAAGGCCGGGCGCGGCCCGGAGGCGGAGCCGTACCCCGGCTCTGCCTCCGAAGGCCGTGCGCGCCCCCGGAGGCGGAGCCGTACGCCGAACGAGGCCCGGCGCCGCTCCGCTGTTGCTAGCCTGATGGCGTACGGACGTGAGTGGGGAGAGGAGCTGAGGTTGATGACCGTCGCGATGGAGGCTGCCCGCAGCGGCAGCGCCCGGTCGTTCCTCAGCCTCCGGGTCTCCGGCTGACCTGACGCTTCGCCCGTCCGCCGTCGGCCGGGACCCCTTCACTCAAGGGTTTCCCACGTTGTCCGACCACACCCAGGCGCTTCACGACGCCTTCTTCGCCCTGCACCACGGCCTGCCGCGGCAGGGCCCCGGCTCCGACCCCACCACCCGTCGGCTGCTCGCGCTCGCCGGCCCGCTCCCCGCGCGTCCGCGCGTGCTCGACCTCGGCTGCGGCCCCGGCCGCTCCGCGCTGCTGCTCGCGGCCGAGGCGGGCGCCGAGGTGACCGCCGTCGACCTGCACGAGCCGTTCCTGGCCGAGCTCCGGGAGGCGGCGGCCGCCCGCGGGCTCGCCGACCGGGTCCGTACGCTGCGCGCCGACATGGGCGCGCTGGACGCGGCGGGACTGCCCGACGCCTCCTTCGACCTCGTCTGGGCGGAGAGCTCGGTCTTCGTGCTCGGCTTCGACCGGGCGCTCGCCGCGTGGCGCAGGCTGCTCGCGCCCGGTGGCACGCTCGTACTCACCGAGTGCGTGTGGACCACCGAGCGGCCCTCCCCCGAGGCCCGGGCCTTCTGGGAGGACCACTACCGGCTCCGTACCGTCTCCGGGAACGCGGCGGCGGCCGTCGCGGCCGGGTACCACGTCCTCGGGACCTTCCTCCAGCCGGAGGGCGACTGGGACGAGTACTACGGACCGCTCGCCGAGCACGCCGAGGCGGCCGACACCTCCGTGCCCGGCATGGCCGAGGCGGTCTCCGGGGCCCGGGCCGAGATCGCCCTGCGGCGCGCGCACGGCGGCGACTACGGCTACGCCGGCTTCGTCCTGCGGCCGGCCGACCCGCGATGGCGCACCCGGGAGGAGACCCCCGCGGACGTCGCCGCCGTACGGGAGATCAACGCGCGGGCCTTCCCGACCGCCGAGGAGGCCGGGCTGGTCGACGCCCTGCGCGCCGACCGGGAGGCCTGGCTGCCGGGTCTCTCGTACGTGGCGGAGGCGCCGGACGGCACGGTCGCCGCGTACGCGCTGATCACGCGGTGCCGGGTCGACGGGGTCCCGGCGGCGGCGCTCGGGCCGGTGGCCGTGGATCCCGCTCACCAGCGGACGGGGGCCGGGCAGGCCGTCGTCCGGGCGGTGCTCGACGCGGCGCGGCTGCGCGGCGAGCGGCTCGTGCTGGTGCTCGGCCATCCGGACTACTACCCACGGTTCGGGTTCGTACGGGCGTCCGCATACGGGATCAAGCCAGCCTTCGAGGTTCCGGACGAAGCCATGATGGCGCTCGACCTGGACGGTTCCGGGCCGGTCCCCAGGGGCACGATCTCGTATCCGGCGGCTTTCGGGGTCTGACAAGGCGGTCGCTCCCACCGCACCGGGATGTACTCCGGTGTGGTGGGAGCGGCCATGTCCGGCCGCCGAAGTACGGACAAGCCGGTTTTGTACGGCAGACTGAGGTGGCCCCTCAGGGCGAGGACCGAAGCGTAAGGATGGGTATGCCGACCACATCAGCCACCGTGGCCCAGAGCTCGTCGAACGGCGTCCGGCCGGTCGAGGACGAGGCGCCGATCATGCTCGAACTGGTCGACGAAGACGGCGTCACGATCGGTACGGCGGAGAAGCTCGCGGCACACCAGGCGCCGGGGCAGCTGCACCGCGCCTTCTCGGTGTTCCTCTTCGACGAGGCGGGCCGGCTGCTGCTGCAGCGGCGGGCGCTCGGCAAGTACCACTCCCCCGGAGTGTGGTCCAACACCTGCTGCGGCCACCCGTACCCGGGCGAGGCGCCGTTCGCGGCGGCCGCCCGGCGCACCTTCGAGGAGCTCGGCGTCTCGCCCTCGCTGCTCGCGGAGGCGGGCACGGTCCGCTACAACCACCCGGACCCCGCCTCGGGCCTGGTGGAGCAGGAGTTCAACCACCTCTTCGTCGGCCTGGTGCAGGCGGCTCCGACGCCGGATCCCGAGGAGGTCGAGGAGACCGCCTTCGTGACCGCGGCCGAGCTCGCCGAGCGTCACGCGGCCGCGCCGTTCTCCGCCTGGTTCATGACGGTGCTCGACGCGGCGCGTCCGGCGATCAAGGAGCTGACGGGTCAGTCCGGGGGCTGGTGACCCCGGCGGTCCCCGGAGCGGTGCCGGGCACGGGCCCCGGCACCGCGTTCGGCACCACCGGTCCGGCCGGCGCCTGACCCGGTACGAACGGGTTCATGGGCAGCGCCGCCCAGATGATCTTGCCGCCGCTCGCGGTGTGCTCGACGTCGCAGGCACCGCCCGACTCCAGGGCGATCTCCCGGACCAGCAGGAGGCCACGGCCGCCGGTCTGGCCCCAGTCGGCCACCAGGGCCTTGGGACGGTAGGGATGGTTGTCCTCGACGGACACCCGGATCCACTCCGTCCCGATGGCCACCTCCACCGCTATCTCCGGGGAGAGCAGCGCGGCGTGCTTGACCGCGTTGGTGACCAGTTCGGAGACGATGAGAAGCAGTCCCTGGACGGTGTCGTCGTGGACCGGAACGCGCTGCCGGATCAGCAGGTCACGGACGGCGTGCCGGGCCTGCGGCACGGACACGTCCACAGCGGGAGCGGTGAATCGCCAGACCCCTTCGTAGGACGGTGGCCGGGCGGGGACGCTCCCGCGGCTCTCCATAGTCCGGCTCCCACCCTCGTGCTCGATTGTCGCCACACGTCGAGTCTTGGGAATCCGCAGGTCCACCTCGGGATACTGACCAGAAGTCGACACCTATCGACCGAGTTCTGATCAGGTGAGTATGCCAATGTCAGTTGTTCGACTGATCCTGATCCTCCGCTGACGACTTAGGAGGACCGGCCGCCGGTGTGACCATACGCACGATACGGCGGCCCCCCACTCCCATGGCGACCAGGCCCAGTCCGTCGAAGAGCAGCGCGAGCGAGAAGAACGCTCCGAGAACATAGCGGCTGCTGTCCGGCCAGTCGACGAGCACCAGGATGCCCAGCAGCAGCCCGAACGCGCCCTGGAGCAGGGTCCAGCCGAACTGCGGCCCGCGCACCACCACGCTGCCCACCAGCCGGAACAGCCCGCCCGTCAGGAAGAGCAGGGCGGCGAACATCGTCAGCGCCTCCGCCGAGCCCTCCGGGTGTCTGATGACGACCACCCCGGCCGCGATGTTCAGCGCCGCGACCACCACCGCGAGCCAGAAGTAGTTGCTCCCGCGTGACTCGACGGCGTGCAGCAGCCCGACGATCCCGCCGATCAGCAGCAGCCAGCCGAAGAGGAGCATCGAGGTGAGGGTGGCCACGCCGGTGTAGATCAGGCCGACGATCCCGCCGACGACCAGCAGGACCCCGAGCGCGGTGAGCCAGCCGAAGCTGCGGCGCAGCCGCTTCCCCTCGCGGCGCAGTTCGTTGCGTTCGCCGCCGGTCAGGTACTCCGGGGACGAGTCCTCGTGGGCCATGGACGTCTCCTCTCACCACGGACGACGCCGGGCACCTCGACGCCGGCGAGCCGGGCGGCGTTGGCGTCGGCGGCCTCTCCTGCCCATGGACGTCTGCTCCTCACCATGGACGTCCCCCTCTCACCACGGATTTCTGCTCTCCGCACCCCTTCCTGATCGTACGAAGGGGGTGCCCGGATAGCATCCGGCGCATGGAGCCCCAGCTGACCGTCAGCGTCGCCGACGAGGTCGCCACCCTCGTGATCGCCAACCCCGCCAAGCGCAACGCCATGACCGCCGGCATGTGGCGGTCCCTGCCCGGGCTGCTGGCCCCGCTGGCCGCCGACCCGGCCGTACGCGCCCTGGTGCTGACCGGTGCGGGCGAGACCTTCTGCGCCGGGGCCGACATCTCGACCCTCCGCGAACCGGGCGACGAGCAGCAGACCCTCGCGGTCCGCGCCGAGGACGCGCTGGCCGCCTTCCCCAAGCCGACCCTCGCCGCGATCCGCGGCTTCTGCGTCGGCGGCGGCAGCCAGCTCGCCGCCGCCTGCGACCTGCGGTTCGCCGAGGAGGGCGCGCGGTTCGGAGTGACCCCGTCGAAGCTCGGCATCGTCTACCCGTCCTCGTCCACCCGCCGCCTCGCCTCCCTCGTGGGCCCCTCGGCCGCCAAGCACCTGCTGTTCTCGGGCGAGCTGATCGACACAGAGCGGGCGCTGCGCACCGGGCTCGTCGACGAGGTGCTCCCGGTGGGCGAACTGGACAAGCGGGTGGCGGAGTTCACCCGCACGCTCGTCTCCCGCTCGCTGCTCACCCAGGCAGCCGCGAAGGAGTTCGCCGACGGCCGCACCGACCGGGACGCGCACTGGGCGGAGCAGGCACGCGGCAGCGGCGACACCGCGGAGGGGGTCGCCGCCTTCCTGGAACGCCGCCCGGCCCGGTTCACGTACGGGCTCTGAGGTCTGAGGGGGGCGGGCCCGCTGGTCCTGGAACGGCTTCGCGCACGGAGGGTGAGGCGGGGCCGGGCCTGCTGTTCTTGGACCGGCTTCGCGCACGGACGTTGAGGCGGGGCCGGGCCTGCTGGTCCTGGAACGGCTTCGCGCACGGAGGGTGAGGCGGGGCCGGGCCTGCTGGTCCTGGAACGGCTCCGCGCACGACGCTGAGGCGGGGCCGGGCCTGCTGGTCCTGGAACGGCTTCGCGCACGGAGGGTGAGGCGGGGCCGGGCCCGCTGTTCTTGGACCGGCTTCGCGCACGGACGTTGAGGCGGGGCCGGGCCTGCTGGTCCTGGAACGGCTCCGGCTCCGGCTACGAACCTGAGGCCGGCCCGGTCCCGCTCCTCCTGGGCCTCCCCGGACCTACTCCTGGACCAGGACCTTCTCGGCCTGGCCGCGCCAGTGGGCGACGATCGCGGCCGGGGCCTTGGCCGGGGAGCCCGCGTCGTACGGCGGCTGCGGGTCGTACTCGGTGAGGAGCTGGATCGTCTGCGCGGTCGCGTCCCCGGCGATCCGGCCGAGCAGGTGCAGGGCCATGTCGATGCCCGAGGAGACCCCGGCGGCCGTGACGTACTTGCCGTCGACGACGACCCGCTCCCCCGTCGACTCGGCCCCCAGCGGCGCGAGTTCGTCCAGGGCGAGCCAGTGGCAGGCGGCCCGGCGGCCGGCGAGCAGCCCCGCCCCTGCGAGCACCAGGGAGCCGGTGCAGACCGAGGTGGTCCAGGTGCTGGTCGCGTCGGCGGTCCGCAGCCAGTCGAGGATCTCCGGGTCGTGCATGGCCTCCCGCGAGCCCGGACCGCCGGGCACCAGGACGATGTCGGGCCGGGGCACGTCCCCCAGGGCCTTGTCGGCGACCAGGGCGAGGCTGCCCTGGTCGCCGCGGACCGGCCCCGGCTCCTTAGCGACGAAGACGGTCTCGGCGCCGGGGAGTCGGGCGAGGAGTTCGTAGGGGCCGACGGCGTCGAGCGTGGTGAAGCGGTCGTAGAGCAGGACGGCGATCTGCATGGTGGCTCCTCGGTATCGGATGGTGTGAAGCGGTGGCGGGCGCGCCGCCGGTCGACGGCGTACGTCAGCGGTGGCGGGCGCGCCGCCGGTCGACGGCGTACGTCAGGCGATGGGCGCGTGGAAGCGGCGCCGGTAGTCCGCCGGGGCGGTGCCGAGCGCCTTCACGAAGGCGCGGCGCATCGCCTCGGGCGTGCCGTATCCGGCGGCGCGGGCGACCTCCTGGACGCCCTGGACGGACTCCTCCAGGAGCCGCCGGGCGTGTTCCAGCCGTACGCGGTCGACGTAGCGGCCGGGTGTCGTACCGGTCTCGGCCTGGAAGGCGCGCGCGAAGTGCCGGGGCGAGAGCCCGGCGCGGGCGGCGAGCGCCTCCACCGAGTGGTCGCCCTCGGGATGCTCGGCGATCCAGTGCTGCAGGTCCCGCAGCGGCGCCCGGCGGGCCGTCTGCGCGGCCAGTTGGGCGCTGAACTGCGCCTGGTTGCCGGGCCGGCGCAGGAAGACGACCAGGTGGCGCGCGACGGTGAGGGCGACGTCCCGGCCGAGGTCCTCCTCGACCAGGGCGAGCGCGAGGTCGATCCCCGCGGTCACCCCGGCGGAGGTGGCGAGCCGGCCGTCCCGGACGAAGATCGGCTCCGGGTCCACCTCGACCTCGGGGTGGCGCCGGGCCAGGTGGTCGCAGGCGATCCAGTGGGTCGTCACCCGGTGCCCGTCGAGCAGCCCGGCCTCGGCGAGCAGCAGCGCGCCGGTGCAGACCGAGACGAGCCGCTCCGCGTCGGGGGCGTGCCCGCGCAGCCACGCGACCAGCGCCGGGTCGGGGACGCGGGTGCCCTCGCCGCCGGGCACCAGCAGGGTGTGCGGGGGCCCGTCGGCGACGGCGTCCGCGAGGGAGGTGTCGGGCAGCAGGCGCAGTCCGCTGTGGGTGCGGACCGGACCGCCGTCCGTCGAGGCCGTACGGATGGGGTAAGCGTCCGGCCGCCCGGCGGCCCGGGCGGCACCGGCGAACACCTCCACGGGGCCGGTGACGTCGAGGCTCTGCACGCCGTCGAAGAGGACGACGAGTACGGGTCGCTGCGTCATGCCTCCATCCTTCGCGGCACCGCGAATGGCCGCAATGACGAGCTTCCCACCTTTTCTGCCATGGGGGGGGTGGGGCTGAGCGGGGGCGCGGGGTGCCGCGGGGCGGGGGCTGGGCGTAGCGCGCAGGTCTGGGGCTCGGGCGGGGGGGCCGCAGGTCTGGGGCCCGGGCGGGGTGCCGCAGGTCCGGGGCCCGGGCGGGGTGCCGCAAGTCCGGGGCCCGGGCGGGGGGGCCGCAGGTCCGGGGCCCGGGCGGGGTGCCGCAGGTCCGGGGCCCGGGCGGGGTGCCGCAGGTCCGGGGCCCGGGCGGGGTGCCGCAGGTCCGGGGCCCGGGCGGGGGGGCCGCAGGTCCGGGGCCCGGGCGGGGTGCCGCAGGTCCGGCGCCCGGGCGGGGCGTCCCCGGCCTTCCTGATCGCGCCATGGGGCGGGGCACGGCACACCCTGGGATTCCCGCCGTACCGTCCAGTAGGTATGGTGCGGACCCATGACGAACCTGCCGCCCCGCGCGGGCCGCCGCTGCGCCCACCCGGTGAACCTGCTGCACGCGACGCTCTTCTTCTCGCCGGATCTCGACGTCGAGTTCAAGGAGCTCGGCATCGAGGACCCGAGCGCGATGCGGCTGGCCGCGCGCAGCGCCCCGCTCGGGGCGGTGGGCGCCGGAACGGTCGCCGCGACCTTCTACAACTACAACCACGCGTTCCTCGCCCGGCACCTGCCGGCCGTCTGGGAGGCCGCCTCCCCCGCCGCCGTCCTCGACGCCCGGCTGCGGGTCGTCGACACCACCCTGCGGCGGCTGCTCGGCGACGACGTGGTCGCCTCGCCCGAGATGGCCGAGGCCGCCGAGCTCGCGCTGCGCGCCGCGGAGGCCTGCACCCGGCACGCCCGCCCGCTGTACGCCGGCAACGCCGACCTGCCCGCCCCGGACGCCCCGCACCTGCGCCTGTGGCACGCCGCCACGCTGCTGCGCGAGCACCGCGGCGACGGGCACCTGACGGCCCTGCTCGGCGCCGGACTCGACCCGGTGGAGGCACTCGCCAGCCACACCGCCACCGGCAAGGGCATGGCCCCGCGCTGGGTCCTCGGCACCCGCGGCTGGGGCCGCGCCGACTGGGACGCGGCCCAGGAGCGGCTGCGCGAGCGGGGACTGCTCGACGCCGAGGGCGAGCTGACCGCGGAGGGCGTGGCGCTGCGCGAGGCGCTGGAGGACGAGACCGACCGCCTGGACGCGGCGCCGTACGAGCACCTGGGCGCGGACGGCGTGGCCAGGCTCACCGAGCTGGCCCGGGGCTTCCTGGTGGCCGCCGTCGGCGCGGGCGCGTTCCCGGGCGACCTGACGGGCAAGGCGTAGCCGGAGGCGGCGGGGCGGGCGACCGGAGGGGCAAGGCGTAGTCGGCGGGGCGGGCAACCGGAGGGCCAGGCGTAGCCACGGAGCGGGCGGCCCGATGGGGCGGGCCTGGCCGGCGGAGCGGGCGACCTGACGGGGCCGGCGGGGCAGGCCTGGCCGGCGAGGCGGGCAAGACCTGACGGGGCAGGCCCGGCCGGCGGAGCGGGCGACCTGGCGGAGCAGGCCGGGCGAGGCGGCCGGCACGATGGGCCTGGTGCAGCGAGCGGGGCCGGCGAGCTGACGAGGCGGGCCTGGGTGGCGGCAGGGCGGGTCGGTTGCCGCGTTCGGGTGACCGACCCGGCAGAATGCTTCCGCAAGCTTGAGGCACGAGAAGGCGGGTCGGGACATCGTGACGACGTCCATCGAAGCAAGGATCGCCGAGGAGCTCGGCGTACGCGAGCGACAGGTGAAGGCGGCCGTCGAACTGCTCGACGGCGGTTCGACCGTGCCGTTCATCGCGCGCTACCGCAAGGAAGCGACGGAGATGCTCGACGACGCGCAGCTGCGCACCCTGGAGGAGCGGCTGCGGTATCTGCGCGAGCTGGAGGACCGGCGGACCGCCGTCCTCGACTCCGTACGCGAACAGGGCAAGCTGACGCCCGAGCTGGAGGCGCAGATCCGGGCCGCCGACACCAAGGCCCGCCTGGAGGACATCTACCTGCCGTTCAAGCCCAAGCGGCGCACCAAGGCGCAGATCGCCCGCGAGGCCGGTCTGGAGCCGCTGGCCGAGGGGCTGCTCGCCGACCCGTCGGTGGACCCGCTCACCGCCGCGGCCGCGTTCGTGGACGCCGACAAGGGCGTCGCGGACCCCTCGGCGGCGCTCGACGGCGCGCGCGCCATCCTCACCGAGAAGTTCTCCGAGGACGCCGACCTGATCGGCGAGCTGCGTGAGCGCATGTGGAGCCGGGGACGGCTGGCGGCCAAGGTCCGGGAGGGCAAGGAGGAGGCGGGCGCGAAGTTCGCCGACTACTTCGACTTCGTCGAGCCGTTCACCGCGCTGCCCTCGCACCGGATCCTCGCCATGCTGCGCGGCGAGAAGGAGGACGTCCTCACCCTGGACCTGGAGCCCGAGGAGCCCGCCGACGGTCCGACGGCGACCCCGGCGGCCTCGTCCTCGTCCTCGTACGAGCCGATCATCGCCTCCCGCTTCGGCGTGGCCGACCGTGGCCGCCCCGGCGACAAGTGGCTCCTGGACACGGTCCGCTGGGCCTGGCGCACCCGGATCCTGGTCCACCTCGGGATCGACCTGCGGCTGCGGCTGCGGACGGCCGCCGAGGACGAGGCGGTCCGGGTCTTCGCGGCGAACCTGCGCGACCTGCTGCTGGCCGCGCCCGCGGGCACGCGCGCGACGCTGGGCCTCGACCCCGGTTTCCGTACCGGCGTGAAGGTCGCCGTGGTCGACGCGACGGGCAAGGTCGTGGCCACCGACACGATCTACCCGCACGTCCCGGCGAACAAGTGGGACGAGTCCCTCGCCAAGCTGGCCCGGCTCGCCAAGGAGCACGCGGTCGAGCTGGTCGCCATCGGCAACGGCACCGCCTCCCGCGAGACGGACAAGCTGGCCGGCGAACTCATCGCGAAGCACCCCGAGTTGAAGCTGACGAAGGTGATGGTGTCCGAGGCCGGCGCCTCGGTCTACTCCGCGTCCGCGTTCGCCTCGCAGGAACTCCCCGGCCTGGACGTGTCGTTGCGCGGCGCGGTGTCCATCGCACGGCGCCTCCAGGATCCGCTGGCCGAGCTGGTGAAGATCGACCCGAAGTCCATCGGCGTCGGCCAGTACCAGCACGACCTGTCCGAGGTGAAGCTGTCCCGCTCCCTCGACGCGGTCGTCGAGGACTGTGTGAACGGCGTCGGCGTCGACGTCAACACCGCCTCGGCGCCGCTGCTTTCGCGGGTCTCCGGCATCGGGGCGGGCCTCGCCGAGAACATCGTGGCGCATCGCGACGCCAACGGTCCGTTCCGGTCCCGTAAGGCGCTGAAGGACGTGGCGCGGCTCGGCCCCAAGGCGTACGAGCAGTGCGCGGGCTTCCTGCGCATCCGCGGCGGCGACGACCCGCTGGACGCGTCGGCGGTGCACCCCGAGGCGTACCCCGTGGTGCGCCGGATGGTGAAGACGGCGGGCGGCGAGGTCGCCGCGCTGATCGGCAACACCGGGGTGCTGCGCTCCCTGCGGGCCGACGACTTCGTGGACGAGACCTTCGGTCTGCCGACGGTCACCGACATCCTGAAGGAACTGGAGAAGCCGGGCCGCGACCCGCGACCCGCGTTCAAGACGGCCACCTTCAAGGAGGGCGTCGAGAAGATCTCCGACCTGGTGGCGGGGATGGTCCTGGAGGGCGTGGTGACCAATGTCGCCGCCTTCGGCGCCTTCGTCGACGTCGGCGTCCACCAGGACGGCCTCGTCCACGTCTCGGCCATGTCGAAGAACTTCGTCAAGGACCCGCGGGACGTGGTGAAGCCGGGCGACGTGGTGAGGGTGAAGGTCCTCGACGTCGACATCCCGCGCAAGCGGATCTCCCTCACCCTCCGCCTTGACGACGAGGCGACGGCGGAAGCCGGATCCGGCGCCGGCGAGCGCGCGCCCCGGCGCGAACGCGGCGGCCGCCCGCCGCAGCAGCGCCGCGGCGGAGCCGGCGGCGGGGGCGGGGGCGGGGACCGCAACCGCGACCGCCAGCCCTCCGCACCGGCCCCCGCGAACAGCGCGATGGCCGACGCCCTCCGCAAGGCCGGCCTCCTGAACGAGGGCAGCGGCAACGGCAAGCGCCGCGGCCGCTGACCCCCGCCGGGGCGGGGCGCCCGGGCCCGCCCCCCCGGGGGGCCCCCCGGGGGGGCCCCCCCCCCCCCCCCCCCGGGGAAACCCCAAAAAAGAAAAAAAAAGGGTGTGTGGAGTGTGAGTAAAGGG
>NZ_JBITXX010000019.1:0-136126 GCF_044544925.1 Streptomyces sp. NPDC053431
TCGGCGTCAAACTCACCACCCTCCGCCCCGAACAGGCCGACTACATCGGCGTCCCCGTCGACGGCCCCTACAAGCCCGACCACTACCGCTACTGACACCGCTGACGCCGCCCTGGCAGCGCCCCACCCCCCGGGTGGGGCGCTTTCGTCGTTTCCGGGGTCCCGCCCCGGCCGGCGCCGGGCGACCCCGCGCGACCCCGCACGGCACCGGGCGACCCTGCGCGACCCCCGGCGGGCCCGGGGCACCTACTCACCACCCCCGCCCCGCCCCACCCGCTACACTGACCGCACGCCTTGCCTTCGTAGCTCAGGGGATAGAGCACCGCTCTCCTAAAGCGGGTGTCGCAGGTTCGAATCCTGCCGGGGGCACAGTAAGAAGGGCCAGCTCACGGGAGTCTCCCGGTGCTGGCCCTTTTCGTGTTTCACGGGGGTCTCATGGCGGGTCGCGCTGGGTGACCGCCGGGCGGGGCTCGGAGTGTCACAGTTGTTAGAGGACCGCGACCCCGAGCGTGCGCGTGGTGCCGCGTGAGGGGTTCCAGCTCATCGCCGATCCAGGTGATCACCACCGGGAGGATGCGCCATGCGGACGACACACCACCACACCCGGGCGGCCCGGTCGCGGAGCACGGAGGGGAACAGACCGGCGGAGGGGAAGAGCGCCGGCCGGGTCGGCGTTCGGCAGGCGCGGCGGACGGCCGAGTGGGGCCGGGCGAAGTACGTGGGGTCCTGGGCGGAGAACCTGTGGCGTCGGCTGGACGCGGTGGACTTCATCAACCAGGCCATCCTGCTGGCCGCGACGCTGCTGCTGTGCGCCGTGCCCTTCATGCTCATCGCGTCCGCGCTGGCCGGTCGGTCAGCGGTGTCGACGCTGTCGGTGCGGCTGGGCCTGGGCCAGGAAGCGGCGAACGACCTCGGGCATCTGTTCGCCTCCTCCGCGGCCACCTCGGCCGCCATCACCGGCCTGTCGTGGGTCTTCTTCGTCCTGGCCGGCATCGCCGTGAGTGCCTCGCTTCAGAAGCTGTACCAGCGGGTCTTCGACCAGCGGCCGCAAGGGGTGCGCGACCGGCTCTGCGCGCTGGTCTGGCTCGCCCTGGCCATGGGGTGGGTGGCCCTGGGCAGCACCGTGGGACACGCGCTCCACGAGAGCTCCCCGGTCCTGTGGTGGATCATCAACGTCCCCGGGTTCGTCGCCTTCTTCTGGTTCACGATGTGGCTGCTGCTCGGGGGCCAGGTCGGCCGGCGCAGGCTGCTTCCGTGCGCCGTGGCCACCGCGGCGTTCTGGATCGGCATGCTGGTCGTCTTCCGCTTCACCTTCTCCGGCATGGTCACCAGTTCCGACGAGAAGTACGGCCCGATCGGCGTGGTCTTCTCCCTCATGTCGTTCTTCATCGCGATCGGCGTGGTCATCATCCTCGGCGCGGCCACCGGCATGATGTGGCACGAGCGCGGCATGTCCTTCCGCGCCGCGACCACGAAGATCCGCCGGGGGCATGACTACCCGGACCGGCGGTGACGGTGCCGGTGCCGGTGCCGGGAGGGTCCCGGGCGGGAACGCTTCAGCGGAGTTCGTCCGGGCAGGTCGTGCCCCGGGGGAAGAGCTTGTAGGGGGCGGCCAGGCGGTACGTGCCGGCCTTCGGGGCCAGGAGTTCGGTCCACTCGTCGCCCTCCGCGTCCGGCTCGGCCTTCAGGAGGCAGCCCTCCTTGTTCGCGAAGACCTTCGGGAGGTCGGTCTCCGCCGATTCGCGGGCCTTCTTCGAGGCCTCCGTCTCCTGCGGCGGTTCGATCTTGCCGCCGTTCTCGTCGAGGAGGGCGAGCCACGGCGAGTAGGGGACGCGGATCTTGATGCGGGCGGGGCGGTCGAGGCGGAGGACGACCTCGTTGGCCTCCGCGCGCTGGACGTCGGCCGGCGGGTCGGCGAGCGGGGTCGGGTCGGTGACCTCGTAGAGGCGCCAGTTCGCGTCCGACCAGATCTGCTTCAGGTAGGGCAGGCCGTCGTCGACCAGCTCCGCCTCGCGCTGGGCGCCCGAGTCCGGGGCGCCGGTCGGGAGGACGACGTAGTGGACGGCCCAGCGGCCGAGCCAGTCCTGATAGTTCACGGCGTTGAGCGTGTCGTCGTAGAAGAGCGGGTTGCGCTCGATGTCGGCCTGGCGGTTCCAGCCGCGGGCGAGGTTGATGTACGGCGCCAGGGCCGAGGACTCGCGGTGGCTGGAGGCCGGCACGACCTCGACCCGGGCCTTCTCGGCGCCACGCACCTGGAGCTGGTTGATCAGCGGGGCGACCTCACGGGCCCAGGACGCGTCCGGGGCCGTACGGATCACGTCGTCGACGCCCTTGAAGCCGATCCAGACGTTCAGGCCCGCGAAGGCCAGCACGATCGCGTACCAGCGGCGGGTGCGGGGGCGGGCGTAGGGCAGGGCGGCCAGAAGGACCACGCCGGCGAAGAGCATCACGAGACGGCTGACGTTCGAGCCGATCTGCGAGTCGACCAGCCAGGTCAGCAGCGTGCCCGCCGAGTAGACCGCCGCCGCCGTGCGGACCGTGCGCCAGCCCTTCGGCACCAGTAGCAGGACCAGGACGCCGAACACGAACGGCAGGCTCGTCGACATCAGGCTCATCGGCTGCGTCCCCGAGAAGGGGAAGAGCCACGCCGACAGGGCCACCACCGCCACCGGGGCCAGGCCCACGGCGTACGCGCCGGGTCGGCGCTTGTTGAGGAAGAGCGCCGCCGCGACCACGCCGAGGAACAGGCCGGCCACCGGGCTGCACGCCGTCGCGAGGCCGGCCAGCGGCGCCGCGACCGCGGCCTTCGCCCAGCGTTTGAAGCGCCAGCGGTGCGGCCAGCAGAAGACCGCCGCGACCGAGCCGAGCGCGAACATCATGCCGAGGCCGAAGGTGACCCGGCCCGACAGCGCGTTGCAGAGGAAGGCGAAGACGCCCGCGAGCGCGCACGCCATCGGATTGCGCACCGCCCGCACCCGGACCAGGATCAGCGCCGTCAGGGCCGCCGACAGGGTGCCGGCGACCATCATCGTCGTACGGACCCCGAGCAGGGACATCAGATACGGGGACACCACGCTGTACGAGACCGGGTGCATCCCGCCGTACCAGGCGAGGTTGTACGCCGAGTCCGGGTGCCGGCCCACGAACTCCGCCCACGCGTCCTGCGCCGCCAGGTCACCGCCGCTGTTGGCGAAGAAGAAGAACCAGAGGACGTGGGTGAGCGCCGCCACCGCCGTCGCCACCAGTACCGGCGTGCGTCGGCGGCTCCGCCAGGGGCGGGGCGCTTCGGGCGGCTCCAGCGGCGGGCGGGGGGCCGGAAGTTCTATTCGCGAAGGCGAAGAGGATGGAGAAGAGGAGTTCATGGGTGCAGCCTCGGCGGCGCGTGTCGGCTCGGCGGTGGTCAACTGCGGCCCTTTCCCGTGCTGCCTCTACTGCCCTTCTCTCGTCCCCGGGGAACGCTAACAGCTGGGCGCCCGGGCCAGGCCCGGGCGCCCGTGGGGGTCAGCCCAGTCGGGTCAGCTTCTCGCCGAAGCCAGGCTCCACCAGGTCCTTCTGCAGCGCCACCGGAGCGCTGACCTGGCCGGTGCCCGTGCCGATCGACACCTGGCCGACGACGTTCCCGGCCTTGCCGTTGTGCGGCAGGGCCTTGCCGCCCGCGCCGAGCGCCAGGCTCACCTTCAGGCCCGGCCAGCCGACCGCCTTCAGGTCCTTGGTCGACACGACGGGCGTCCGGCCGCCCAGACCGTCGTCCACGTAGCCGACGACCTGGCCCTTCTTCACCACGGCGGCCGACGTGACGTCGGACTGCGCCTTCTGGATGACCTTGAGGCTGTTCGCGATCGCCAGGTCCAGCTTCTGCCACAGCTGCGGCGCGTGCTTGGCCCCCATGACGATGCCGATGATGCGGCGCTTCTGGCCGTCGACGACCGTGTTCGCCGCCCACAGCAGGTTGCCGCCGGCCGGGGTGGACGAACCGGTCTTGATGCCGGTCACGCCCGGCTCCAGCAGGATCTTGTTGTTGTTCTCGATCCGCTCGGGGATGCCGTCGATCGTCACGTTCGGCATGTCCACGATCTGGCGGAACACGTCGAACTGCATGACCGCCTTCCCCAGCTTCAGCTGGTCCAGCGGCGTCGACACGGTCGTCGACTGCAGACCGGACGGGTCCGTGTACGTCGACTCCGTCATGCCCAGCTCCTTGGCCGCGGCGTTCATCTTCTCGACGAACGCGGCCTCCGAACCGGCGTCCCAGCGGGCCAGCAGCCGCGCCACGTTGTTGCCCGACGGGATCATCAGGAGCTCCAGGAGCTCCTTCTCCGAGTAGGTCTGGCCCTCCTTGATGGGGGCCGTCGACTCGTCCTTCGCCTTCGCCTGCTCGCCGGCGGTCTTGTCGACCTCGATCTCCGGACCCTTCTGGCTCCCCTTGATGGGGTGGTCGCGGAGGATCACGTACGCCGTCATGGTCTTGGCGACGCTCGCGATCGGGGCGGGCTTCTGCGCGCCGTACGTGCCGAGCGAACCGACGCCCTCGACCTCGGCGGCGCCCTGTCCCTCGGACGGCCACGGCATCTGCAGCGGGCCGCCCTCGAAGGTGTACGAGGGCGCGGCGGAGAGCACGAGCTTGGGGTCCGGCAGCGGACGCACGAACTGTACGACCGCAAAGATGATCACGAGCAGGAGGATCAGCGGGGTCCAGATCTTGAACCGCCGCGCGGTGGTGCGCAGCGCCGTCTCCGGCGGCGGCGGGGTGTTCGTCAGCTCCGCCAGGATCTCCAGCGGCGGGCGGGGCGGCAGCGGCTGCTGCCGGGTCCGCTCGGGCTCGCTCAGGGAGGCCGGTGCGGGGGCGGGAGCCGCCGCGGCCTCCGCCTTGGGCTCCGGCGCCGGAGCCGGTGCCGGCTGCGGCTCGGGCTTCGGCTGCTCCTGGGTGATGTCCCCCCGGAGCGGGCGGAAGGTGGACGGCGGCAGCTTGAGCGCGGTCGTCGGCTGGTCGACGGCGGGCGCGGCGGGCGCGACCGGCGGCTTCACGGCCTTGAAGACGGCGGTCGGCTGGTCGACCGGCTGAGGCTTCGGCGCCGTCGAACCGGACGCCGGCCGCGGCGACCGCGCCGGCTCGGCCACGGCCTCGGACCCGGCCTCCGGATCGGACCCGCGCCCGTCCCGCGCCTCGGGCTCGGCCGCGGCCTTCGGCGCGGACTCCACCTCCGGCTCCGGACCCTGCTCCGGCTCGCCCTGCGCCTCCGGCCTGTCCTCCGCCTTCGGGCCGTCCTCCGCCTTCGGCCTGTCCTCCGCCGTCGGCGCGGCCGGCTTGCGCGTGGCGAACCACGACTCGCCGCCACCCGCCGCCGGGACCTCGGCGCCCTCGGACACCTCGGCGCCCTCAGAGGTCTCAGTGGCCTGGGAGGTCTCAGCGGCCTCGGACGTCTCAGCCGCCGCGGACGCCACAGGCTCCTCAGTGCCCTCGGCAGCCTCGCCGGCGTCCGCCGAGGCCTCGCCCTCGCCCCCGCCCGCTACGGCCGCTCCGGCGGCCCGGTCGGCGCCCTCGGCGGCCCGGTCGGCGCCCTCGGCGGCCCGGTCGGCGCCCTCGGCGACCTCCGGCGCTTCCTCGCCCGCGGCGCCCTCCTCCGCGGTCGTCCCAGCCGCGGCCTCGGAGGCCGCCTCGGAGGCCCCCTCAGAAACCGCCTGGGGCACGTCCTTGGGGATCGTCAGGACGACGGTCCCGTCCGAGCCCCCGCCCGCACGCACACCCGCACCCGAATCCGCACCGGCACCCGCACCCGCGGCACCGGCCGTCTCGTCGGCGCCGGCCGAGTCGTCGGCACCGTCTCCCGCAACCACGGCGTCCTCCGCCGCGTCCTCCGTCCCGGAGGGCCGGTCCTCCGGTGCCGTCCGCGGGGCCAGGGCCTTGAAGACGGCCGTCGGCTGGTCCACGCGGTCCCGGAGGACGGACAGTCGCGGGTCCCTGCCGTCGTCGCCGACCGCACTCTCCCGCTCCCGCTGCTCCGCCTTGTCGGGGGACTCGCCCGCCACCGTGCCTCCTCCATCGCTCATGCGTACGTCCGAACCGTCTAACAGTGTCCTGTGTGAACCCCTTGGCCCCCGTGCTAGACGAGAACGACATACCTGCCGGTTCCCGTACGAAGCACCCAGGCACTCTCGACAGATGAATGTGAGAGGGGTCACCCTGTCATTCATCCACGCGGGGAGGCATGGATGGGCAGGAGCCGCAGAACACTTCCGGAGGAGCTTCTGCTGCTCGCTCTGGACCCGGCCACGGGTACCACAGCGCAGCCGCAGTCGCTCGACCTGGGCCTTGCCGGAGCACAGCTAGTGGAGCTGGCTCTGGCGGGACGGATAGCCCCTGACGGGGATCGTATCGCCGTGGTGATGCCACGGCCGACCGGAGATCCGACTCTGGACTCCGCACTGGAACTGCTGCGCAGGCGCGGCAGTCCGGTACGGGCCGTCCATTGGATCGGCGGGCCCCGCCTGGGGCTGCGCCAGACGTATCTCTCGCATCTGGAGCGCTGCGGCATGGTCCATGCCGTGGAGGGCCAGATGTGCGGGGTGCTGCCGACGACTCGCTACCAGGCGACGGACACGGCGATCAGCCGGGAGATCAGATCCCGGCTGGACAACGCGATCCGCACCGGCGTGCCGCCGGACCCGCGGACCGCGGCGCTCGCCGCGCTGGCCCACGCGGTCGGTCTCGGCAAGCACCTCTACCCGGGTAACGAAGGACGGTCGTCGCGGTCCCGGCTGCGCGACCTGATCCGGCACGACCCGATGGGCGGTCTCGTGGCGCACGCCGTGATGGACGTCCAGAACGGCGTGGGCGCCCAGCCCCGTCGTAGCGCGGCGGCGGGCGGCGTGCCGTCCCAGCCGCGCCGCGGAACCATGGCGCGCGTCGCCATGTGAGAAGCACGCAAGCGGAAAGCCCGTTCCACCATCACCACCCGAACCACACCGGGAGCCGCATACGTGTGCGGGACGGCCGTCCTCACGGCCGCCCCGCACCGTTGCGTTGTCGGCATTTCCCAGCGCACACCGCACCTTTGGTGGCAGTCTGCCAAGCAGTAGATACTCACAGCTACGCTGCCGACAGCCGGAGGTGCAGTTTCCGTGGCGTCCAATGTCAATCCCACCGTCAGGCGACGCCGATTGGGCCAGGAGCTGCGCCGGCTCCGCGAGGCGAAGAACATGACGGCCGAACAGGTCGCCGAGCGCCTCCTCGTCTCGCAGTCCAAGATCAGCCGCCTCGAGAACGGCCGTCGTTCGATCAGCCAGCGTGACGTCCGCGATCTGTGCGGGGTGTACGAGGTCGAGGACGAGCGGGTCGTGGACTCGCTGATGCAGATGGCCAAGGACTCGCGCCAGCAGGGCTGGTGGCACGCCTTCGGCGACATCCCGTACAGCGTCTACATCGGTCTGGAGACGGACGCGGAGAGCCTGCGGGTGTACGAGCCGCAGATCATCCCGGGCCTGCTGCAGACCCACGGCTACGCGGAGGCCGTGATCACCGGCGCGCTGCCCGAGTCGACGCCGGTCGACATCGACAAGCGGGTCACCGTCCGCACCCGGCGCCAGGACCGCATCAAGGACGAGGAGCGTCCGCTGCGCCTGTGGGCGGTCATCGACGAGGGCGCGCTGCGCCGGGTGGTCGGCAACAGGCAGCTGATGGTCGAGCAGTTGGAGCACCTGGTCGAGCAGTCCCACCTGCCGCACGTGACCGTGCAGGTGCTGCCGTTCCACATGGGCGCGCATCCGGGCATCAGCGGGCATTACGCGATTCTGGAATTCCCCGACACGTCCGACTCCTCCGTGGTCTACATCGAGGGCGTGACGAGCGACCTGTATCTGGAGAAGGCGCAGGACGTCGCCAAGTACAGCGTGATGTACGAACACCTGCGGGCTCAGGCGCTGAATGCGGAGGACACCCGTGAGTTCGTGACGCGCATTGCGAAGGAGTACGCCGACGGAAAAGGGGCGTAACGGGGGCGACGGGGGCTGAATGCCGCCATTCGGCCGGGGCGCGGGGGAGGGAGCAGGCACGGTACACCCCCGACTCGCCTCGACGGAAGCGCAGTTGGAATATGCCATCCGGTCGGGTGAACGACGGTCCCACAGCACGGGGCCGGGGCAGTAGCGTCGATCACGCCAAAGCAAGAACGTTTGGCGCGACATCTACTGGCAGCACTGGCAGAACCGGAGTGAGAAACATGGCCATTACCCAGGGCGCTACGGACAACTGGACGAAGTCCTCGTATTCCGGCGGCAACGGGGCCTGCGTCGAAGTGAAGTCCCCCGTCGTGAACGCGATCGCGGTGCGCGACTCGAAGGCCCCTGAGGGCCCCTCCCTCTCTTTCGGACCGGGCTCGTGGAACGCGTTCGTGGGCGAGGTGAGCGTCGGGGCCCTGTGACCCCGCGCCCACACTCCCCCGCGTCACGGAATGAGCCCTCTCGACCGGTCCGCCGTCCTGGCCGAGGGGGCTCGGCGCTTTCCCGCTCCTCCCCGCCCTCCTCGAGCTACCGCAGCTCGTCCACGTAGCGGTCGGTGCCCGGCACCGTCGGGACGAACGGCGCCACCAGCTCCGCCCGGCCGCCCCACTCCGCCGTGACCGTCTCCAGGTCGGCGAAGGACTCCGCCCAGCAGTCGCGCGGATCGCGCTCCAGGAACCACAGCAGGGTCAGCCGGGTGTCGACCCCCTCGACCTGCTTCACGTAGGTCATCCGGTCGCCGGGCAGCGGCGTGGGGCGGAAGACCGTCACCATCGCCGCGGGCGAGCCCGCGAGCCTCCGGGGCAGTTCGCGCGAGCGCAGTCGCTCCACCAGCTCCGCCCGCCGCTCGGGCCCCTCGGCGTCGACGACCTGGAGGACGAGGCCCGCGTAGGGGTGGTCGAGCGCGTGCAGGTCGCGTGGTCCGGCCGCCCCGTCGCGGTAGACGGTCACCTCGTGGTCCTGGAACGAGGTGAAGACGTGGGTCCGGTCGCGGTAGACCCGCGCGTCCCGGTTGAGGCGCTTGTTGATGGCGACGGTCCACTTCATGTGGTCGTCGTAGCGGCCGTCGGTGATCCAGTACGTGGAGAGGTAGCAGCCGGCGGTGACCGGCTGGGCGATCGCGGACTTCTCGGGGCCGCGCAGCTCC
The DNA here is from genome assembly GCF_044544925.1 of Streptomyces sp. NPDC053431. Taxonomy (NCBI): domain Bacteria; kingdom Bacillati; phylum Actinomycetota; class Actinomycetes; order Kitasatosporales; family Streptomycetaceae; genus Streptomyces; species Streptomyces sp. NPDC053431. The sequence goes on from NZ_JBITXX010000019.1 coordinate 9,142, forward strand.
TGGAGCGCGCGGGTGGCGACCCAGCGGCGGCCGGCGAACATCCAGGGCATGGCCATGGCGCCGGCGTAGTAGTGGTCGTCCTCGTACCAGCGGTTGTAGGCGTACTCGTGACCCGGGTGCGGTTCCACCATGGTGATCAGGGCGTGGCCGGGGTGTGTCCCGTACGGGCCGACCGCGGCCAGCTCCGCGTACGTCTCGCTCCGGGTGTCGACCGGCTTCTCCTCGCTCATCCTCGTTCCCCTTCCCTTCCCTTGTGGGCGACTCGCACCTACTCTGACGGGCCGTCAGATCGATGAACAGGCCCAGGGAGGCACCGGATGGCGTTCCAAGGACTGCTCCAGGGAAAGACCGTCGTCGTGTCGGGCGTCGGCGCCGGGCTCGGCCACCGGGTGGCGGAGACGGTGGTACGGGACGGGGGCCGCGCGGTGCTGGGCGCGCGCACCGAGGCCAACCTGGCCAAGGCGGCCGCGGAGATCGACCCGGACGGCACGCGGACCGCGTACCGCGCCACCGACATCACCGACGAGGCCCGGTGCGAGGCGCTCGCCGCGCTCGCGGTGGAGCGCTTCGGCGGGATCGACGCCGTGGTCCATGTCGCCGCCTGGGACTCGTACTTCGGCGGCCTGGAGGACGCCGACTTCGACACCTGGCAGGGCGTCCTGGACGTCAATCTGCTCGGCACGCTGCGGATGACCCGGGCGTGCCTGCCGGCCCTGAAGGAGCGGGGCGGCTCGGTCGTCCTGATCGGCACCCAGTCGGCGGTGGCCGCGCCCTCGCAGGTGCGGCAGGCGGCGTACGCGGCCTCGAAGGGCGCGCTGACCTCGGCGATGTACTCGCTGGCACATGAGCTCGGCCCGCACCGGATCCGGGTCAACACGGTGCTGCCGGGCTGGATGTGGGGGCCGCCGGTGCAGGCGTACGTGCAGTTCACGGCGCACACCGAGCAGGTGCCGGAGGCCGAGGTGCTCGGGCGTCTCGCCGAGCGGATGGCGCTGCCGGAGCTGGCGACGGACGGGGACGTGGCGGAGGCGGCGGTCTTCCTGGCCTCCGACCGGGCGCGGGCGATCACGGGGCAGTCGCTGCTCGTCAACGCGGGGGAGCTGATGCGCTGACCGCCTCCGCCCGCCGGGGCGGGGTCCGTCGGTGCGCGGCCCGTCGGGGCCATCGCGACAAGTTCATAGATGTGAACAAGGGTCAGTAAACAGAACGATTTTACTGCCCCTTGACCCTCCATTGCATTGTCCCTGCCTTGCAACTCCCCACACGATGAACCGCGTTCACAAGGCGGACCGGACCCCATGGAGGGGGCGCAATGAACAGTCTCGACTGGGCCGTGCTCATCGGCTACTTCGGCGTCATGGTCGCGATCGGCGTCTGGTCCCACAAGCGCGTGGACGACGTCTCCGACTTCTTCACCGCCGGCGGCCGGATGCCCTGGTGGCTCTCCGGCATCTCCCACCACATGTCCGGCTACAGCGCCGTGATGTTCACCGGCTACGCGGGCATCGCCTACACCTACGGCGTCACCTCCTACGTCACCTGGTCCTTCCCCATCGCCCTCGGCATCGCGGTCGGCGCCCACCTCTTCGCTCCCCGCCTCAACCGGCTGCGCTCACGACTCCGGGTCGCCTCCCCCCTGGAGTACCTGAAGAACCGGTACAACCTGCCCACCCAGCAGGCCCTCGCCTGGTCGGGCGTGCTGCTGAAGATCGTGGACGTGGGCGCGAAGTGGGCCGCCATCGCCACCCTGCTCTCCGTCTTCACCGGGATCTCCCTCAACCAGGGCATCCTGATCACCGGTGTCGTCACCGGCATCTACTGCACGGTCGGCGGCCTGTGGGCCGACGCCCTGACCGAACTCGGCCAGTTCGTGATCCAGTTGCTCGCCGGCGTCGCGATGCTCGTGGCCGTCCTCGGCAGGCTCGGCGGGGTCGAGGCGCTGTGGACCGTCTGGGACCGGCCCGAGCTGCAGGGGCACACGGCGCCGACGGCCGGCCCGTACACGCTGACCTTCCTGCTCGCGTACCTCTTCATCAAGACCTTCGAGTACAGCGGCGGCATGTGGAACCAGGCCCAGCGCTACATGGCCACCCCGTCCGCCCGCGAGGCCACCCGCTCCGGCCGGCTCTCCGCCGTCCTGTGGTTCGTCTGGCCGCTCGTCCTCTTCTTCCCCATGTGGTGCGCGCCGCTGCTCGTGCAGCCGAAGAAGCCGGACGCCTCCGACGCGTACGCCCTGATGACCGAGCAGCTGCTGCCGCACGGACTGCTCGGGCTCGTCATCGTCGGCTTCTTCTCGCACACCATGGCCATGTGCTCCTCCGACGCCAACGCCATCGCGGCCGTCTTCACCCGGGACATCGCCCCCGTCCTCAGCCGGGCCGCCCGCTCGTGGAGCGGCCGGGCCGGGCTGCTCGCCGCGCGCCTGTCGACGATCGCCTTCCTCGGCCTGTCGATGGCGGTCGCCACCCAGGTCAACTCCCCCGCCTTCAAGGACATCATCACCGTCGTCATCAAGTGGGTCGCCGGGCTCATGGGGCCCATCGCCATCCCGTTCATGCTCGGGCTGCTGCGCACCTTCCGGACCTCGGGCCCGACGGCGGCGCTGGTCTCCTGGGCCGCCGGGCTCTTCGCCTTCTGGCTCACCAACTACGGCCTGGACGGCGTCGAGCTGCAGATCCAGATCGCCTCGCCGCTCGCCACCTCGCTCGTGCTCTACGTCCTCATCGGCCACGTGAAGCCCGAGGCCACCCCGGAACGGGACGCGATCCTCGACCGCCTCGACAGCGACGGGGACGGTGCGGCCGCCGTCCCCGCACAGGGCGGCGACCGGGCCGGTCAGCCCCGCGGCTAGCGTCAGGTCCCCAGGCCCTCACCCCCGCGGGTAGCGGTCCAGCCAGCCGGACGTCGTCTCCCCCGGCCCGTGCAGGGCGGCACCCTGCGTCATCTCCATCGCGAAGTCGTCCGCGAGCTCCAGGACCGTGGCACGGCCCTCCAGTTCGGCCACCCAGGCCGGCGGGAGGGCCGTCTCGCCGTGCAGGGCGCCGAGCAGCGCCCCGGTGACGGCGCCGGTGGCCGCCGACGGGCCGTCGTGGTTGACCGCGAGGCGCAGCCCGTGCCGGACGTCCTCGCCGACCAGGGCGCAGTAGACGGCCGCCGCCAGCTGTCCCTCGGCCCGGTCCTCGCCCGCCCCGAGGGCGGTCACCCGCTCCGCGTCCGGCATCCCCTGCCGTACGGCGGCCAGCGCGGCCTCCAGGGCCTCGACGACCCGCGTGCCGCCCGGGCGCGGGGCCAGCTGCTCGACCGCCGTGCGGACGGCGCCGTCCACGCTGTCGCCGCGGGCCAGGCCGTGCACGACGACCGCGAGCGCGCCGGCCGACAGGTAGGCGACCGGGTCGCCGTGCGTCTGGGCCGCGCACTCCACGGCCAGCTGGCACACCAGCTGCGGCTCCCAGCCGACGAGCAGCCCGAAGGGCGCGGAGCGCACCAGGGCGCCGCTGTCCGTGGCGGCCGGGTTCTTGGGCCGGTCCAGGGTGCCGAGGATGTCGTCGCCGAGGCCGGTGAGGCAGGAGCGGGCCGGGTCCCGGCGCGCGTACAGCCACTCCTCGCGGGCCAGCCAGCCCAGGTCGCGGCGGCGCTCGTCGGGCCCCCAGTCCCGTTGCGTGGCCGCCCAGCGCAGGTGGGCCCGGTGGATGTCGGTGGGCGGGTGCCAGGCCCCGGTGTCGCGGCGCACCTGGGCGCGGATCAGGCCGTCGACGGTGAACAGGGACATCTGGGTGGCGGCCGTGACGGCGCCGCGGCGGCCGTACGCGACGGCGAGCTCGGTCAGGCCCTCGGGCCCGTGGACCCGGCGCAGCTCGGCGAGCGGGCGGCCGGCGGCGCCGGCGCCGAGGGCGTCGCCGACGGCTCCGCCGAGCAGGCAGCCGCGGACCCGGGCGCGGAAGTCCTGCTGTTCGGTGCGGCCCCACACGACCGCGGCTGTGGTGGTCACGACGTGCCTCCCCCCGTACGAGCTCCCCGTACACCGGCTCCGCAGCACTGTAATAGACCGGATGCGCTCGTTCGGGGGGCGAAGCGTTATGCGATCCGACACCTGTCTGTGCACTTTTGACCGTTCGGAGCAGGCTCCGGTGGCTGAGCCCGCTCCGTCCCGGTCCCCTACTCCTGGACCAGCGGCAACAGCTCCGGCAGGTGCCCGTCCGAGGCGCGCGCCGCGCGCTGCCGCTCCTCCGGGACCTCCCCGTACAGCGTCGTACGGGGACGGGACGGACGTCCGGCCGCCTCGGCGATGGCCTCCAGGTCGCGGATCGAGCGGTACGAGCCGTAACTCGACCCCGCCATCCGGGAGATGGTCTCCTCCATCAGGGTGCCGCCGAGGTCGTTGGCGCCCGAGCGCAGCATCTCGGCGGCGCCCTCCGTGCCCAGCTTCACCCAGCTCGTCTGGATGTTCGGGATGCGCGGGTGGAGCAGCAGCCGGGCCATCGCCGTGACGGCCCGGTTGTCACGGACGCTCGGGCCGGGGCGGGCGATGCCCGCGAGGTACACCGGCGCGTTGGTGTGGATGAACGGCAGCGTCACGAACTCGGTGAAGCCGCCCGTCTCCCGCTGGATGCGGTCGAGGGTGCGGAAGTGCCCGAGCCAGTGCCGGGGCTGGTCCACGTGCCCGTACATCATCGTCGAGGAGGAGCGGATGCCCAGCTCGTGCGCGGTGGTGACGACCTCGATCCAGGTGGCCGTGGGCAGCTTGCCCTTGGTGAGCACCCAGCGGACCTCGTCGTCGAGGATCTCGGCGGCGGTGCCGGGGATCGAGTCGAGCCCGGCCTCCTTGGCGGCGGTGAGCCACTCGCGGATCGACAGCCCCGTGCGGGTGGCGCCGTTGACGACCTCCATCGGCGAGAAGGCGTGCACGTGCATGCCGGGCACGCGCCGCTTCACCGCCCGCGCGATGTCGAAGTACGCGCTGCCGGGCAGGTCCGGGTGGATGCCGCCCTGCATGCACACCTCGACCGCGCCGACCTCCCAGGCCTGCGCGGCCCGGTCGGCGACCTGGTCGAGGGAGAGGGTGTACGCGTCGGCGTCGGTGCGGCGCTGGGCGAAGGCGCAGAAGCGGCAGCCGGTGTAGCAGACGTTGGTGAAGTTGATGTTCCGCGTGACGATGTACGTCACGTCGTCGCCGACGGTGTCGCGGCGCACGGCGTCGGCGATCCCGCACAGCGCGTCGAGGGCCGGCCCGTCGGCGTGCAGCAGGGCGAGCGCCTGCGGGTCGGTGAGCCGGGTCGGGTCGTCGGCGGCGACCGCGAGGGCCTCCCGTACGTCGGTGTCGATGCGCTCGGGGACCATGCCGGGCGCGGCGGCCTCGCGCAGCGCCTCCCAGTCGCCGTACACCTCGTCGAAGTCCTCGCGGCGGTCGCCGGTGCGGCCCGTGGTGTCGATGGTGCGGTGCAGGTCGGTGCGGCCGGCCGCCGTGAAGGCCTCGTCGGGCTCCTGCCAGGGCAGTCCGCGCACGGGGGCGTCCGGGTCGGCGAGCCCGGTGGCGGGGTCGGCGAGGGCCCGCACGTGCGGGAGGAGCCGCGGGTCGAGCCAGGGCTCGCCGCGCCGGACGAACTCGGGGTAGACGCAGAGGCGTTCGCGCAGCTCGAAGCCGGCGGCACGGGAGTGCGCGGCCAGCTCGTCGATCCGCGGCCAGGGCCGCTCCGGGTTGACGTGGTCGATGGTGAGCGGGGAGACCCCGCCCCAGTCGTCGATGCCGGCGGCGATCAGACGCTCGTACTCGGCGTCGACGAGGTTCGGCGGCGCCTGGAGGCAGGCGCTCGGGCCCATGATGAGCCGGGCGACGGCGACGGTGGCCACCAGGTCGTCGAGCTCGGCGTCCGGCATCCCGCGCATCGCCGTGTCCGGCTTGGCGCGGAAGTTCTGGATGATCAGCTCCTGGATGCCGTGGTAGGCGCGGGCGATCCGGCGCAGCGCGAACAGCGACTCCGCGCGCTCCTCGTACGTCTCGCCGATGCCGAGCAGCAGGCCGCTGGTGAAGGGCACGGAGGAGCGGCCGGCGTCCTCCAGGACCCGCAGCCGCACGGCGGGCTCCTTGTCCGGCGAGCCGTGGTGGGGGCCGCCGGGCTCGCTCCACAGCCGGGTGGCGGTGGTCTCCAGCATCATCCCCATCGACGGGGCGACGGGCTTGAGCCGCTGGAAGTCCGTCCAGGACATGACGCCCGGGTTGAGGTGCGGGAGGAGACCGGTCTCCTCCAGGATGCGGATCGCCATGGCCCGCACGTAGGCGATGGTGTCGTCGTAGCCGTGCGCGTCCAGCCACTCGCGGGCCTCGGGCCAGCGGTCCTCGGGCTTGTCCCCGAGGGTGATCAGGGCTTCCTTGCAGCCGAGTACGGCGCCGCGGCGGGCGATGTCGAGGACCTCGTCCGGCGACATGAACATCCCGTGCCCGGCCCGGCGCAGCTTGCCGGGCACGGTCGCGAAGGTGCAGTAGTGGCACTTGTCCCGGCAGAGCCGGGTGAGCGGTATGAAGACGCTCTTCGAGTACGTGATGACCCCGGGCCGCCCGGCCGCCGCGAGCCCCGCGTCCCGCACCCGCCCGGCCGTGCCGACCAGGTCCGCCAGGTCCGCGCCCCGCGCCTGCAGCAGCACGGCGGCCTCGGCCACGTCGAGGGCGACCCCGTCCCTGGCCCGCTTGAGGGCCCGGCGCATCGCGTTCCCGGTGGGTCCTGAGCTGCGTGGTGCCTGGTGATCCGTCATGGACCGAGCATACGAGCGGGTCACAGGTACCTCGCGAAGTCGTCCAGAACCCTCAGCACCTCCCGCTCCCCCGCCGGCGGCAGCTGGAGGACGACCTCCTCGCAGCCCAGCTCCTCGTAGTGGGCGAGCTTCCCGGGGCTCGGCAGGACCGCGTACGGGACCAGGTGGAGGGCCTTGGGATCGCGCCCTGCGCGCTCCCAGGCCTCGCGCAGCACCGGCAGCGTCTCCGTCAGACCGCGGCCGCCGATCGGCATCCAGCCGTCGGCGCGGGCGGCGATCTGGGCGAAGAGCCTGGGGCCGGCCGCGCCGCCGAGGAGGATGCGCGGGGCGCCGCCGCGGGGTTTCGGCCAGGCCTCGGAGGGGCGTACGGAATGGCCGAAAGCACCCTCATGGGCGGTGGGGTCGGGGGCCCACAGGGCGCGCATCAGGTCGAGCCGGTCGGCGCCGAGCTCCCGGCGGGTGGCCCAGGTGACCCCGTGGTCGGCGGCCTCCTCGCGGTTCCAGCCGTAGCCGACGCCGAGGGTGAAGCGGGCGCCGGAGAGGTGGTCGAGGGTCGCGATCTGCTTGGCGAGGGCGATGGGGTCGTGCTGGGCGATCAGCGTGACGCCGGTGCCCAGGCCGAGGCGGTCGGTGACGGCGGCGGCCTGGGCGAGGGCCACGAAGGGGTCGAGGGTGCGGCCGTACTCGCGCGGCAGCTCGCCGCCGGCCGGCCAGGCGGTGTCCCGGGTGACCGGGATGTGGGTGTGCTCGGGCAGATAGAGCCCGGCGAAGCCGCGCTGTTCGAGCTCGCGGGCGAGCCGCACGGGGCTGATGGTCTCGTCGGTCAGGAAGATCGTGGTCGAGATCCGCATGGGGGCACGGTAGGGGGTGCGGCGTGGATTTCCGAGAGGTGCGACCGAGTCGCTGCGGGCCCCCTCCCCGCCGTCCCCGGCCGGGCTGAGCCCGCCCCGCCGTCCCCGGCCGCACCCGTCCCGTCAGCCGATGGCCCGCTGCCGGGCCGCGAGCTCTCCGTAGCCGCCGCGCTCCCACACCCGCTCCCGGAACTCCTGCAGCGAGAAGGGGCGGACGTCCTCCTCGGGCAGGTCCCGCAGGTGCACGGTGCCGCAGCGATGGCAGTACCAGCCGCACGCCCACAGCTCCTCCGCCCGCTCGCGCCCCCGGGTCAGCCGGACGAACTCTCCCCGGCGCCGCACGAGCACGACGACCACGAGGAGGGTGACGCACAGGGCGAGGCCCGAGATCCGGCCCAGGAAGGAGAAGTCGGGGTCGGGGCCGGACGGCGGCTCCCCGAAGTACACGCCGTCGGGCACCTCCTCGAAGGCCTTGCCGAGGAGGACCCAGCCCACGAAGGCGGCGACGGACACGAAGCCGGTGAAGACGCCGAGGACGCCGAGTCCGTAGGTGGGCTCCCTGGGCACCGGCGCGAGCGCCTCGGACAGGGCGGTGGTCACCCGCCGGGTCACCGTCCGCACGTCCCCGTCGCGGTTCCGCTCGCGCCGGGTGACGTCGTCCCGGCCCGCGAGGTACGCGGCGGGCACGGCCTGCACCAGGTCGTCCCGCCCGCACCCCGGACACGCGTGGCCGTTTTTTTCCATGGTCCCCCCCTGATCGTTCTGCGTACGGTAGCCCGCATGCTGACACGACTCGAGGCCTACTACGACGCCGTCCCCCGCTCCGCCGCCCGCGCCGAGGACTTCGGGCCGCTGACCCTGTTCGTACGGGAGGGGGTGGGCTGGCCGTACTACGCGCGGCCGACGCGGGGGCACACCGGCGCGGTGGACGTCGAGGCGGTCGAGAAGGTGCGCGCCCGGCAGCGGGAGCTGGAGCTGCCCGAGGCCTTCGAGTGGGTCGCGGAGACGACGCCGGGCCTGCGGGCGGCGGTCGAGGCGAGCGGGCTCGTGGTGCACGAGCACCCCCTGATGGTCCTGACGGCGGCCGCGGACGAACGGCCGGCACCGCCGGAGGACGTCACCGTCCGCATGGTGGGCGCGGCCGACCCGGCCCTGGAGAGTGCGGTCGCCGCCCCGTACGCCGCCTTCGGCGCCACGCCCACGCCGGGCGTCGCCGCCCAGGTCGCGGCCCGGATCGAGGCGGGCCTCACCCGCCTCGCCGCTGCCTTCGACCCCTCCGGCACCGCGCTCGCGGCGGGCCAGCACCAGCCGGTGGGGCCGGTCACCGAGGTCGTCGGCGTCGGCACCCGCCCGGAGTCCCGCCGCCGCGGCCTGGGTCTCGCGGTGACGGCCGCCCTGGTCGCCGACGCCCGCGCCCTCGGCGTCGAGACCGTCTTCCTCACCGCCACGGACGCCACCGTCGCCCGTCTCTACGCCCGTCTGGGCTTCCGCACCGTCGGCACGGCGCTGATCGCGGAGCCTGCGGAGCAGGCCGGGTAGCTCGCGGGCCGACCGGGCGCCGCCGCCGGAGGGCGACCGTCGCGACGGCTGCGTCGTCGCTTGCGTGTGGCCGAGGAAATTCTCCGAGAAAAGCTGTCACACACTCCCCGCGGGATCCGTCAGTGCAGTGAAAGCGACGGAGACCACGTCCAGCAGACGCGAGGAGCGCACCCATGCAGCACGAGCTCAAGGCCCGGATGACCAACCCCGCCACCGTTCTCCCCGAGGCGATGCCCGCGATCATGAACCTGCTGAAGGCGACCCGGGAGGCCGGGGTGCCCGAGACCACGCTGGAGCTCGTGCACCTGCGGGCCAGCCAGATCAACAACTGCGGGTTCTGCGTCGACTTCGGGGCGAAGAGCGCCCGGAAGAACGGGGTCGCGGACGAGAAGCTGTTCGCCGTCGCCGCCTGGCGGGAGACGCCGTACTTCTCCGACGAGGAGCGGGCCGCGCTCGCGCTGACCGAGGCGGCGACCCGGCTGGCGGACGCCTCGGACGCGGTGCCGGACGAGGTGTGGGACGCCGCCGCGGACCACTACGACGAGAAGCAGCTCGCCGCGATCGTCCTGATGGTCGGCGTGACCAACCTCTTCAACCGCCTCAACGTCACGACCCGCCAGCCGGCCGGCGCGGGCTGGTGAGCGCCGGCTCCCGGACCATCAGCACGTCGATCGGGTCCTCGGACTCGACCGTGAACCCCTCCCGCTCGTAGAGACGGCGGGCGGCGCTGCCCTGCACGACGACCAGCCGCACCGGGGCCGACTCCGCGTCGGCCCGGGCGAGCAGGGCGCGCAGCACCGCCGTCCCGAGCCCCCGCCCCTGCACCTCGGGGGCGAGGTAGAAGTGCTCCAGGTAGAGGCCGTCGCCGTGCTCGTACGGGCGGACCGTCAGACAGCCCGCGAAGGCGCCCTCCGCCTCCACGACCCAGGTGTGCGCCGGGGAGAAGCCGTCGCGAAAGCGCCGGCGCACCCGGTGCTCGTCGTAGCGGCCGAGCCGCACCAGGTCGTCCCGCATGACCTCGGCCCGCAGTTCGCAGATGCGCTCGACGTCCTCCGCCCGGCCGGGGCGCAGCGCCCACTTCGTTTCCGTAGACATGGACGCATCCTAGGGAGCGCCCCGGTCGCGGCCGGCGCGTGCCCGCGGGCGTAACCGGACGCCCGGCGGCGGCGTTGGTGCGGCATGAAGAAGATCCTCACCACCGCCGCCCTGACCGGTGTCGCCCTGGCCGGCGGGCTCGCCGCCGCCGGGGCCGCCGCCGCCGACACCGCGGGCGCGAACCTGCCCTCGGTCGTCCCGCTGAGCGGTGTCCTCGCCCCGAAGGCGAAACCGGCCTCCGCCGCGCAGATGCCCGCCGCCAACCAGCTGGTGGAGGGGCTGATCCCGGGACAGCACTGAGCCGGGATCAGGGACGGAGAAAGACGAGGTGGCGGGACCCCCCACGGGCCCGCCACCTCGCCGCTGTCCCTCACCGGTCAGTCGTCGACGACCAATGACGGGGTCTCCTTGGTGAGCACCTCGCCCCGGAAGAACGCGGGGCTCCTGCGCTGCATCACCAGCATGATCACCACGCCGAGCAGCAGCAGCCCGACGCCGATGACGAAGACGGAGCCGACGCCGAGGACCGCGGATCCGGAGCCGTAGGCCGGGTCCCACATGTCGTACAGCGTCTTGCCGAAGACGGCGGTCAGCATCAGGCCGCCGAGGGCCGGGATCACGCCCTTGAAGGCGAGGTCGCGGGCCGAGCGGAAGAGCTCGTGGCGGAAGAACCAGACGCAGGCGAAGGCCGTCAGCGCGTAGTAGAAGCAGATCATCAGACCGAGCGCGTAGATCGTGTCGACCAGGACGTTCTCGCTGATCAGCGTCATGACCGTGTAGAAGACGCCGGTGGCGACGCCGGCCACGACCGTGGCCTTGCCGGGCACCTTGAAGACCGGGTGGACCCGGGCGAAGGACGGCGGCAGCGCCTCGTAGCTGGACATGGCCAGGACGGTGCGGGCGACCGGGATGAAGGTGGTCTGCAGGCTGGCGGCGGCGGAGGCGAGGACGGCGACGAAGAGGGCGATGCCGAGGACGGGGCCCATGACCGGGCCCGCGAGCGCCGCGAAGACGTTGTCGGAGGTCTCCGGGTTGGCGAGCCCCAGGCCCTTGTCGCCGGAGCCGACGACCATCTGGGCGGCGACGCCGGTGGCCAGGTAGGAGCCGACCAGGACGACCATCGAGATGAGCGCGGCGCGGCCCGGGGTCTTGTCGCTGTCGGTGGTCTCCTCGTTCGCGGTGAGACAGGTGTCCCAGCCCCAGTACATGAAGATCGACAGCGAGAGGCCGGCGGTGAAGGCCGCGAAGGAGTCGACGGCGAAGGGGTTCACCCAGGACCAGGAGAAGTCGGCGCCGGTCGGGAAGTCGATCGAGCCGGCCTTCTGGAAGGCCATGACGACGAAGACCGCGAGGACGGCCAGCTGGAGGCCGACGAGGGTGTACTGGACGCCCTTGGTGGCGGTCATGCCGCGGTAGCTGATGGCGGTCGCGGCGGCGATCAGGCTGAGGCAGGTGACGATGTGGACGGCCTTGTTGTCGTCCAGGGCGGCGATCGAGGGGTTGCCGGTGACCTCTCCCGCGAGCAGCCAGAAGTACGAGGTGGCGACGCCGGCCAGGTTGGAGAGCACGATGATCGTCGCGATCACCAGGCCCCAGCCGCACATCCAGCCGACCCTGGGCCCGAAGGCCTTCACGGTCCAGGTGAAGGAGGTGCCGCAGTCCGGCATGGCCTTGTTCAGCTCGCGGTACGCGAACGCGACGAGCAGCATCGGCAGGAAGCCGGCGAGGAAGACGGCGGGCATCTGCAGGCCGACCTCGCCGGCCGTGGAGCCGAGCGTGGAGGTCAGGCAGTAGACGGGGGCGACGGTGGAGATGCCGATGACGGCGCTGCCGAGGAGGCCCACGGAGTTGCCTCCGAGGCCCTTGCTGCGCACGCCGTCGGTGCCGCCCTGTGCCGGGACGCCCCTTACCGTGTCACCGGCCTGGGGCCGTACATCCACCTGAGTCATGAACTCGACGTTAAATGCTGCGGTTTCCACATCCGGAAGATCGAAATCCGCTCAGCTGATCGATCAACGCCTTGCATTGCCCGGGTCGAATCGGACACCCGCCAATGATTGAAAGATCGACTACCTTCACCGATCGCCCATCACAACGCTCCGACGGCGAGTGTCCGATATGCGGGAACCGCAGCCACGCCCCAAATGTCCGTTTCCAAATTTTCCCGAAGAATTTTTGAGAGGCACCTCACCCCGGCCAGACGACCGCCTGCAGCTCGCTGTAGGCGTGCAGCGCGTACGAGCCGACGTCCCGCCCCACCCCGCTCTTCTTGAAGCCGCCGAACGGCGCCTCCATGTTCCGGCCGACCGTGTTGATCCCGACCCCGCCGGCCCGCAGCCGCCCCGCGATCCGGAAGGCGCGGGCCACGTCCCCGGACCACACGTAGTCGATCAGGCCGTAGTCGCTGTCGTTCGCGAGCGCGACGCCCTCCTCCTCGTCGTCGAAGGGCACGACCACGACCACCGGGCCGAAGATCTCCTCCCGGACCACCCGCATCTCGTTGGTGCAGTCCGCGAGCAGCGTCGGCGCCACGTAGAAGCCCCGGTCCAGGCCCGGACCCGCCGGCCGCTCGCCGCCCGCGACGACCCGCGCGCCCTCCTTGCGCCCCAGCTCGACGTACGACTCCACCCGGTCGCGGTGGGCCGCCGAGATCACCGGGCCGACCACCGTGCCCTGCGCCGCCGGGTCGCCGACCTTCAGGAAGCCGAGGTAGCCGGTCAGCTTCTCGACCAGCTGCTCGTAGATCCCGCGCTGGGCGAGGACCCGGGTCGGGGCCGTGCAGATCTGCCCGCTGTAGAAGGAGAAGGTCGTCCCGATCCCCATCATGGCCGCGTCCAGATCGGCGTCGTCGAGGACGAGCGCGGCGCCCTTGCCGCCCAGCTCCATGAGCTGCCGCTTCAGCTGCCGGCCGCACACCTCGCCGATGGCCTGTCCGACAGCCGTGGAGCCGGTGAAGGAGACCATGTCGACCGCCGGGGCGTCCACGGCCGCCTCGCCCACCGCGGGCGCGGAACCGGTGACCACGTTGACCACCCCCGCCGGGACGCCCGCCTCCTCCAGGGCGCGGGTCATCGCGAACACGGACAGCGGGTCCTGCGGGGCGGGCTTCACCACGACCGTGTTGCCCATGGCGAGCGCCGGGGCGATCTTGCCGGCCGGGTTGGCCCAGGGATTGTTGTACGAGGTGATGCAGGTGACCACGCCCACCGGGCGCCGTACCGCGACCGCGCCGAAGACCCCCGCCCTGCCCATCGGGCCGGCCTCGTTGATCTGCGGCGGCAGCGCCTGCTCGACCGGCTCCAGGGCGCCGCGCGCGTACCGCCGGAAGCGGGAGGAGCCGACGGCGACCTGCATCCCGCGGGCGGTGGCGGTGGTGGCGCCGGTCTCGGCGCGGGCGAGCAGGGTGTTCCGCTCGGCGTCCCGGGCCATGAGGTCCGCGGCCCGGTCCAGGAGGGCGGCCCGCTCCTCGGGCTTCGTCCGGCACCAGGTCGCGAATGCGGCGCGGGCGGCCTCGGCGGCCTCGTACACCTGGCGTCTGCTCGCCTCCGGGGCGTGGCCGACGACCTCCTCGGTGGCGGGGTTGACCACCGGATAGTGGCCGCCGTCGGGTTCGACCCACTCCCCTCCTATGTAGAGCCGCTCCGTGATCTCGCGCGTCCCGGGGTCCGTCATCGCGTGCTCACCGTCCTGGTGTCGCGGCCCGAGCGCAGCACCCGGCCGGGGATCGCGCCCGTCACCTCGTCGTCCCGGACCGTCTCCACCCCGTTGACCCGCACCGAGACGATCCCGGTCGCGCGCGAGTCCAGTCGCGGACTGTCGCCGGGCAGGTCGTGCACGAGGGTCGCCGGGCCGGCGTCGATCCGCTCGGGGTCGAAGAGGACCAGGTCCGCGTGGAAGCCCTCGGCGATCCGGCCCCGCCCGCGCAGCCCGAAGAGCCGCGCCGGGTCGTCGCTGAGCATCTTCACGGCCTGCTCCAGCGGGACCAGCTTCCGGCCGCGCAGGCAGTCGCCGAGGAAGCGGGTGGTGTACGGCGCCCCGCACATGCGGTCCAGGTGCGCCCCCGCGTCGGAGCCGCCGAGCAGCACGTCCTCGTGCTGCCAGGTCTCCCGGCGCAGCGCCCAGGAGGCGGGGTCGTTGTCGGTGGGCATCGGCCACAGGACGGTGCGCAGCTCGTCGTTGGCGCAGATCTCGACGAGGCACTGGAAGGCGTCCTGGCCGCGCTCGGCGGCGATGTCCTTCACGACGCGCCCGGTCAGGCCCTCGTTCTCCCTGCTGTACGTGTCGCCGATGACGTAGCGGCCGAAGTGCGCGAGCCGCCGGAAGACCCCGGCCTCCTTGGAGTCGGCGCGGCGCAGCATCTCGGCGCGCACCTCCGGGTCGCGGAGCCTCGCGATCCGCTCGGGCACGGGCAGGCCCAGGATCTCGCCCCAGCCGGGGATGAGGTTGAGGGCGCAGAAGGTGCCGAGCGACATGTTCATCGGGGTGAGGATCGGCATGGTGAGCGCGACGATCCGGCCGCCGGACTTGCGGGCCCGCTCGGAGGCGAGGAGCTGGCGCGGGACGCGCTCGGGGACGGTGGCGTCGATGGTGAGGACGTTCCAGTTGAGGGGGCGCCCGGCGGCGGCGGTCATCTCGACGAAGAGGTCGATCTCGGCGTCGGAGAACTGGTCGAGGCAGCCGGCGAGGATGGCCTCCAGCTGGGTCCCCTCGTGCTCGCCGACGGCCCGGGACAGGGCGATCAGCTCGGCGGGGGCGGCGTGCCGGGAGGCGACGGGGGCGCCGTCGCCGTCGGAGTGGGTGGCGGACTGGGTGGTGGACAGGCCCCAGGCGCCGGCGCTCATGGCGTCCTTGAGGAGCGCGACCATCCGGTCCAGCTGCTCGGGGGTGGGCTGCCCGCCGACGGCGTCGGCGCCCATCACGTACCGGCGCAGGGCGCAGTGCCCCACCATGAAGCCGGCGTTGACGGCGATCCGTCCTTCGAGGGCGTCGAGGTACTCGCCGAAGGACGACCAGCTCCACTCGACGCCCTCCTCCAGGGCGGCCAGCGCCATGCCCTCGACCTTGGACATCATGCGGCGCGTGTAGTCGGCGTCCTCGGGCCGGTCCGGGTGGAGCGGGGCGAGGGTGAAGCCGCAGTTGCCGCCCGCGACGGTGGTGACGCCGTGGTTCATGGACGGGGTGGCGTACGGGTCCCAGAACAGCTGGGCGTCGTAGTGGGTGTGCGGGTCGACGAAGCCGGGGGCGAGCACGAGCCCGGTGGCGTCCTCGCCGCTCCGGGCCTCCTCGGTGACGGTGCCGGGCGCGGCGATCACGGCGATCCGCCCGTCGCGCAGGCCGACGTCGGCGGTGAAGGCGGGGGCGCCGGTGCCGTCCACGACGGTCGCGCCCTTGATGAGGTGGTCGAGCATTGCGTCCCTTTCTGCGGGAGTGCGCGAACAGGCCCCGGACGAAGGCCGCCGCGGAAACGGTCTCCGGCCGGGGCCGGTACGGGGCGGCGGTCCGGGAAGACACCGCCCCGTGCTCCAGGTGCGGGGCCTGGCCGGCCCCCGGGCTCAGCTCCCCGCGGACTGGCGGAAGCGGGTGGTGCGGTGGACCGGGTCCGTGTCGATCTCGGGGATCACGTGCTCGCCGATCAGCTTGATCGTGTTCATGGTGTCCTCGTAGGAGATGCCGATCGGCAGGCCGAAGGACAGCTGGTCGGCACCCGCCTGCTCCCAGCGCTTGCACTGGGCCAGGACCTCGCTCGGGTCGCCGCAGATCATCAGCTCCTCGGCGATGAGGAGTTCGATGATCTCGGCCGAGTACTCCGGCAGGAGCTCGGGCCACTCGGGGATGCCCTCGGGCCGCGGGAAGGTGTCGTGGTAGCGGAAGAGCAGCGACTGGAGGTAGTTGAGGCCGCCGCCGACGGCGATCTCGACGGCCTTGTCGTGGGTCTCGGCGCAGATCGCGGTCGAGGTCACCATGACGTTGTCGTTGACGAAGTCGCCGACCGCCTTGGCCTCCTTGATCGCCGTCTTGTAGGACTCGACGACCCACTCCATGTCGGAGACCTTCTGCACGCTGAAGCCGAGGACGCCGAGGCCCTTCTTCCCCGCCATCGCGTACGAGGAGGGGGAGCCGGCCGCGTACCACATGGCCGGGTGGGACCTGCCGTACGGCTTGGGCAGGACCTTGCGGGGCGGCAGGGACCAGTGCTTGCCCTGGAAGCCCTCGTACTCCTCCTGGAGCCACATCTTGGGGAACTCGGCGATCGTCTCCTCCCAGATCTCCTTGGTGTGGTTCATGTCGGTGATGCCCGGCATGAACCCGAGGATCTCGTGGGAGCCGGCACCGCGGCCCGAGCCGAACTCGAAGCGGCCGCCGGAGAGGTGGTCGAGCATGGCGACCTTCTCGGCCACCTTGACCGGGTGGTTGACCGGCGCGAGCGGGTTGAAGATGCCGGAGCCGAGGTGGATGCGCTCGGTGGCGTGGGCGAGGTACCCGAGGTAGACGTCGTTGGCGGAGAGGTGGGAGTACTCCTCCAGGAAGTGGTGCTCGGAGGCCCAGGCGTACTTGAAGTTCGACCGGTCCGCCTGGATGACGTACTCGGTCTCCTCCATGAGCGCCTTGTGCTCGGCTTCGGGATCGGTCTCGGCGCGCTTGCCGACGTATCCCTGCACGAAGATCCCGAATTCCAAGGAAGTTCACCGCCCCTTGTTCATTTCTGACGCATCGTCAGATTCGCTGGTGTGCCCGACTGTCGCACCGCGCGACGACGCGGTCAATACCTGATGAGGCGTCAGAAGAGCTTGACGCCGGCCAGCCAGCCGCCGTCGATCACGAACGGCTGCCCGGTGATGTACGAGGAGTCCTCCGCCGTCAGGAAGAGCGCGAGGGCCGCCACCTCCTCGGGCCGTCCGATCCGGCCGAGCGGCACGAGGTCCCGGTAGAGCTCCGCCGTCGCCGCCGGGTCCACCCCCTCCGGATTGCTCATCGGCGTGTCGATGGCGCCCGGGCAGACCGCGTTGACCCGGATCCCCTTCCCGGCCAGTTCCACGGCCGCCACCCGGGTGAGGCCGAGGACGGCGTGCTTGCTCGCCGCGTAGGCGCCCACCCCGGCCATGCCGGTGACACCGGTGTACGAGGCGGTGTTGACGATGGTGCCGCCGCCGGCCGCCTCGATCTCCGGCGCCACGGACCGGATGCCCAGGAAGCAGCCAACCTGGTTGACCTGGACGATCGCCTGGAACTCGGCCAGCGGCGTCGACACCAGCTCGTTGAAGCGCAGGATGCCCGCGTTGTTGACCAGTCCGTCGATCCGCCCGAAGCGCTCCTTGGCGGCGGCCACGGCGGCCGCCCAGTCCGTCTCGCTGGTCACGTCCAGATGGACGTACGCGGCCCGCTCCTCCCCCAGCTCCTTGGCGAGCGCCTCGCCCGGCCCGTCCAGCACGTCCGCGAGGACGACCCTCGCGCCCTCGGCGGCGAACAGCCGCGCCTCCTGCTCGCCCTGCCCGCGCGCCGCGCCCGTGATGACGACGACGCGCCCGTCCAGCTTGCCCATGTCCCGGTCTCCTTCTAGGTGAGGTGCGGGGCGACCTCGGCGGCGAAAGCGCCCATCTGGTCGGTGAGTTCGGTACGGCTCCGGGACCGGAACCGCACCTGGATCTGGTGCACGCCCATCTCGCCGTAGGCGCGCAGGGACTCGGCGAGGGCCTGCGGCTTGCCGCTCAGGGTGCGCCGGCCGGTGTCCCAGCCGGGCTCGCCGACGTACAGCGCCTCGGTGATCGCGCCGACGGTGATCGGCGCCTCGATCCCCGCCTCCTCGCGCAGCCGCCGCAGCTTGGCGATCTGCTCGGCGAGCCGGTCGCGCGGGTCGCCCTGCGGCAGCCAGCCGTCGCCCTTGAGCGCGGCCCGGCGCACGGCGGCCGGCGAGGAGCCGCCGACCCAGACGGGCACGCGCGCCTGGGCCGGCCGGGGCGCCTGCCCGAGGTCCCGGAAGGAGAAGCGCGGGCCGCTGTGCTCCGGGAACTCCTCCGGACCGAGCGCCGCCCGCAGCGCGTCGATCGTCTCGTCGAGGACCCCGCCGCGCCCTTCGAAGTCCGCGCCGACCGCCTCGAACTCCTCCCGCACGTGCCCGGCCCCGACGCCGAGGACCAGCCGGCCCCCGGAGAGGTGGTCGAGGGTCGCGTAGGCCTTGGCCGTGACCAGCGGGTGCCGCAGGCCCACGACGGCCACGTGCGACAGCAGCCGGACCCGCTCGGTGGCCGCGGCGAGGTACGACAGGGTCGCCACCGGGTCGTACCAGACGGTGCTCATCGCCCCGGCCAGGCGCCGCGGGATGGCCACGTGGTCACAGCTCGCGACGTAGTCGAAGCCGTGCGCGTCGGCGGCGCGGGCGACGGCGAGCAGATCGGCGGGACCGGCGGCGGCCTCCCAGCTCTCGGCGTAGAGGGCGCTCTGGGACTGGACGGGCAGCTGCATCCCGTAGACGACCATGGGACTCCCCTATCTGACGTACCGTCAGTTCGCTTCGGGGGCCCATGCTGTCCGCTGACGCCTCATCAGACAAGAGGTGCGACGGCGGCCCGCTGGGCCCTGTCGTCGAACTCCCGCCTGCCCCGCGACGCCATCCGGGCGACGACGGGAGTTCGACGACAGGACCCGGCCCGCTGTGCGCATTCGTCCAAGACGTGCGGGGGTCCGGAGCCGCACCCTGTCTCCGGCACCCCCCATGTGACCGCGACCGTCCCGCGACGGCCGCTCCGGACGAACGGACCCCTCCATGCGTACCCTGCTGCGCCGCACCGCCCAGGCCGGCACCGCCCTCCTCCTCGCCGCCGGCGCCCTCACCCTCACCGGGGGCTCCGCCCAGGCCGCCACCTACGACGGCAGCGACCCGGCCTCGCTCAGCTGCGGCGGCACCACCAGCACCGTCCAGTCGGCGGCCATGACCGACCCGCACGGCAACCACCTGGGCACGCTGGAGCTGCGTTACAACTCCGGCTGCCGCACCACCTGGGCGCGCATCACCATGGACTACACCCAGGGCGACTGCGGCACCTCCTCGGCCGGCGTCGCCTGCCCCAAGGCGTGGGTCATCCGCAACTCCGACGGCCGCAGCTACACCTGCACGGTGACCGCGGGCAACCGCAGCTGCTACACGCCGGTGGTCAACGACGCGGGCGTGACCTCGTACGCCCAGAGCTACACGGACACCGCGGGCGGCACGAAGTACACGCGGACCGGCAGCTACTAGGCCCCGGCCCCTTCACTCCTTCCCCCTCTCCACCGCTCCACCTTCCCCCGTCCCTCGGGACGCCCCCTTCGCACGCCCCGGAGAACTCCATGCGTACCCTGCTGCGCCGCACCGCCCAGGCCGGCACCGCCCTGCTCCTCGCCGCCGGCGCCCTCACCCTCACCGGGGGCTCCGCCCAGGCCGCCACCTACGACGGCAGCGACCCGGCCTCCCTCGGCTGCGGCGGCACCACCAGCACCGTCCAGTCGGCCGCGCTCTACGACCCGGGCTTCGGCACCTACCTGGGCACCATCGAACTGCGCTACAACTCGGGCTGCCGCACCGCCTGGGCGCGCATCACCCTCGACTACGCCCAGTTCGACTGCGGCAACGCCTCCGCGGGCAAGGCCTGCGCCCAGGCCAAGGTCATCCGCAACTCCGACGGCCGCAGCTACGGCTGCACGGTGACTCCGGGCAACCGCAGCTGCTACACGGCCGTGGTCAACGACGCGGGCGTGACCTCCTACGCGCAGGGCTTCACCGACACCGTCGGCGGCCTCAAGTACACGCGCACCGGCAGCTACTGACATCGCTCGGCGGTCCGCGCCGGGAGCACGGCCCCTCGTCCGCGCGTGACGCGCGGGCGGGGGGCCGTCCGGCGTGCGGGGGGGGCTCACGGGCGCCAGAGACCGTCCTCCGTCAGCCCCAGCAGGTCGATCGCGTTGCCCCGCACGATCCGCTCGACGACGTCCGCCGGGAGATGACCCATCTGCGCCTCACCGACCTCGCGGGACTTGGGCCAGGTGGAGTCCGAGTGCGGGTAGTCGGTCTCGTACAGCACGTTCCCGACCCCGATGGCGTCCAGGTTCCGGAGCCCGAAGGCGTCGTCGAAGAAGCAGCCGTAGACGTGCTCGGCGAACAGCTCCGACGGCGGGCGCAGCACCTTTTCGGCCACGCCGCCCCAGCCGCGGTTCTCCTCCCAGACGACGTCGGCGCGCTCCAGGATGTACGGGATCCAGCCGATCTGTCCCTCGGCGTACATGATCCTCAGGTTCGGGAAGCGCTCGAACTTGCCGCTCATCAGCCAGTCGACCATCGAGAAGCAGCAGTTGGCGAAGGTGATGGTGGAGCCGACGGCGGGCGGGGCGTCGGCCGAGGTGGACGGCATCCGGCTGGACGAGCCGATGTGCATGGCGACGACCGTGCCGGTCTCGTCGCAGGCCCGCAGGAAGGGGTCCCAGTGATCGGTGTGGACCGACGGGAGCCCGAGGTGCGGCGGTATCTCGGAGAACGCGACGGCCCGGACGCCGCGGGCCGCGTTGCGGCGCACCTCGGCGGCGGCGAGCTCGGGGTCCCACAGCGGGATCAGGGTGAGGGGGATCAGCCGGCCCCGGGCCTCGGGGCCGCACCACTCCTCGACCATCCAGTCGTTGTAGGCGCGCACGCCGAGGAGACCGAGTTCACGATCGGCGGCTTCTGTGAAGGTCTGGCCACAGAACCGGGGGAAGGTGGGGAAGCAGAGCGCCGACTGGACGTGGTTGACGTCCATGTCGGCGAGCCGCTCCGGCACGGAGTACGAGCCGGGCCGCATCTGCTCGTAGGTGATGACCTCCAGGCGGATCTCGTCGCGGTCGTAGCCGACGGCGGTGTCGAGCCGCGTGAGGGGGCGGTGCAGGTCCTCGTAGACCCACCAGTCGCCTATGGGGCCTTCGTCCCCCTTGGCACCCATCACGGGGGCGAACTTTCCGCCCAGAAAGGTCATTTCCTTCAGGGGCGCGCGAACGATCCGGGGGCCGGAGTCGCGGTAGCGGGACGGGAGCCGGTCCTGCCAGACGTGCGGGGGCTCCACGGTGTGGTCGTCCACCGAGATGATCTTGGGGAAGCTCTCCATGCGTTTCACGGTAGCGCCGATCTGACGATCCGTCAGCTATCGTGGGCGCGGCCCGCTCCGGAACCGTGCCGGACGGCCGGTGAACGGCCGACCCGATGCTGACGCGCCCCCTCCGGACAAGGCAGACTGTCTTGGGCGAAACCAGCGGTACGGGCAGGGGGAGCTAATGGACCGTGAGAACGGGCCGCGCGTTCCGGAGCAGCGGACTCCGGTGACGGGCCCCGGCGGAACCGGCACCGAGCCGGCCGCCGAGCAGCGCTCGAACGCGCCCGGAACGGGCGGCGAGCGGAGCTCCGGTATGCCCGGCGGTGGGCTGCGGTTCGGGGTGCTCGGTCCCGTGCGGGCCTCGCGGGGCGGGCAGGTGCTGCCCACCGGGTCGCCGCAGCAGCGCGCCCTTCTCGCCGCCCTCCTCCTCCGCGACGGCCGCACCGCCACCGCCTCCGAGCTCATCGACGCCATCTGGGGCGAGGACCCGCCCTCCCAGGCCCTGGCCGCCGTCCGCACCTACGCCTCCCGGCTGCGCAAGATCCTCGACCCCGGCGTCCTCGTCAGCGAGTCCGGCGGCTACGCCATCCGGGCCGGCGGCACCGGCCTCGCCCTGGACCTCGCGGAGGCCCACGAGTACGCCGCCGAGGCCGAGAAGCTGCGCTCCGCCGGGCAGCGCGGGGCGGCCCGCGACCGGCTCAACGAGGCGCTCGCCCTGTGGGACGGCGAGGCGCTCGCCTCCGTACCGGGCCCGTACGCCGAGACCCAGCGCACCCGCCTGGAGGAGTGGCGGCTCCAGCTCCTGGAGTCCCGGCTCGACCTCGACCTGGAGGTCGGCGCGCACGCCGAGGCCGTCTCCGAGCTCACCGCGCTCACCGCCGCCCACCCGCTGCGCGAACGCCTCCGCGAGCTGCTGATGCTCGCCCTCTACCGCTCCGGCCGACAGGCCGAGGCGCTCGCCGTCTACGCCGACACCCGCCGCCTGCTCGCCGACGAGCTCGGCGTCGACCCCACGCCCGAACTCTCCCGGCTCCAGCAGCGCATCCTCCAGGCCGACGCGGAACTCGCCCGCCCGGTCGAGGAGCAGGCCCCGGCCGCCGCGCCGGTCGCCCGCCCCGCCCAGCTCCCCGCGACCGTCCCGGACTTCACCGGCCGCTCCGCCTTCGTGCGCGAACTCGGCGACCGGCTCGCCACGGCCGAGGGCTCCGTCATGGCGGTCTCGGCGCTCGCCGGGATCGGCGGCGTCGGCAAGACGACCCTCGCCGTGCACGTCGCCCACGAGGCCCGCCCGCACTTCCCCGACGGACAGCTGTACGTCGACCTCCAGGGCGCGGGCTCCCGGGCGGCGGCCCCGGAGACGGTCCTCGGCGCCTTCCTGCGCGCCCTCGGCACGCCCGACTCCGCGATCCCGGACTCCCTCGACGAGCGGGCCGCGCTCTACCGCTCCACGCTCGACGGCCGCCGGGTCCTGGTGCTGCTGGACAACGCCCGGGACGCCGCCCAGATCCGCCCGCTGCTGCCCGGTACGGCCGGCTGCGCGGCCCTGGTGACCAGCCGGATCCGGATGGTGGACCTGGCGGGGGCGCACCTGGTGGACCTGGACGTGATGTCGCCGGAGGAGGCCCTGCAGCTCTTCACCCGGATCGTGGGCGCGGAGCGGGTGCGGGCCGAGCGCGAGGCCGCGCTGGACGTGGTCGCCGCGTGCGGCTTCCTGCCGCTCGCGATCCGGATCGCCGCGTCGCGGCTGGCCGCGCGGCGCACCTGGACGGTCTCGGTGCTGGCCGCCAAGCTCGCGGACGAGCGGCGCCGGCTGGACGAGCTGCAGGCCGGCGACCTCGCGGTCAAGGCCACCTTCGAACTCGGCTACGGCCAGCTGGAGCCGGCCCAGGCCCGGGCCTTCCGGCTGCTCGGTCTCGCGGACGGCCCGGACATCTCGCTGGCCGCGGCCGCGGCCGTACTCGATCTGCCGGAGTGGGAGACGGAGGACCTCCTGGAGGCACTCGTCGACACCTCGCTCCTGGAGTCCGCGGCACCCGGCCGCTACCGCTACCACGACCTGGTCCGCCTCTACGCGCGTGCCTGCGCGGAACGCGACGAGGAGCCGCCGGCGGAACGCGAGCTGGCCCTCTCCCGCCTGCTCGACTTCTACCTGTCGACGGCCTCCCGGGTCTACGCCATCGAGCGCCCCGGCGACCGGCTCGTCGACCACCTGGAGCCCACCCACTACGAGGGCCTCACCTTCACCGACCGCCACGCCGCCCAGGACTGGCTCTACGCCGAGGCCAACTGCCTCCTCGCCTGCGTCCGCCAGTCGGCGACGACCCCGGGGACCCTGCGCCGGGCGGTGGACCTGCTGTGGGCGGCGCTGGACCTGGGCGAGTCGGGCGCGAACGCGAAGGAGTTCGAGGCCGTCGGCTGCTTCGTCCGCGACGCGGCGCACGACCACGGCGACGCGCGGGCCCAGGGCCGGGCGCTGATGGCGCTGGCGGGCGTCCACCACACCGCGGGCCGCTTCAGCGAGGCCGACCGGGACGCCGAGCTGGCCCTCCCGCACGCGGACGCGGCCGGAGACCCGCTGCCCGCCTGCTGGTCGGCGAACGCCCGGGGCATCATCGCGCTGTACCAGAACCGCTTCGAGGAGGGCGAGGTGCACCTCGCGCACGCCATCGAGCGGTTCCGCAGCATCGGCGACCGCCCCGGCGAGGCGAGCGCCCTGTGCAACCTCTCCCGCATCCACCTGGCGATGGGCCGCACCGCGCAGGCGATCGCGCTCGCCGAGGAGGGCACCCGGATCTACGACTCGATGGGCCACTCGCTGCGCGGTGCCAACGGGCGGTACGCACTGGGGCTCGCGCTCACCGAGGCCAAGCAGCTCGGCGACGCCGTCGACCGGCTGCGCGAGGCCTTGGAGGTCTTCCGGGACAGCCGGCAGCGGCTGTGGGAGGGCATGACCCTGTTCCGCCTCTCGGAGGTGGACATCGCGGCACGGCGGCACGCCCAGGCGGCGTCCAACGCCGAGATGGCGCTCACCGTGCTGCGCGGCATCGGCGGCGAGTGGCGGCGCGGGAACGTGCTGACCGTGCTCGGGCGGGCCCTCGACGGCATCGGCCAGTCGGGGCGCGCCCAGGTCTGCTGGCAGGAGGCGCTGGACATCTTCGAGTCGCTCGGGGCGCCGGAGGCGGCCGACGTCCGCCGGCTGCTGGCTCCCATCGCGGCCGCGTAGCCCCGCCGTTCCTCCACGGCCTGCACGTTCATCGTTCGTTTATCGCCGACCGGCAGGATTCTTCTTGTCGATCCGTCGCGTCGGGGGGCACACGGGTCATCGACACCGCCGTCACTCCGGGCAACTAGGGTGAGCGGCCATGCGCGGTCCGCCCGGCTGGTCACGGGGGAGCGGCCGGACGGACCGCGCCGACACCACTCATGAGACGCAGGAGTTGACGAGATGAGCAACCCGATCGAGAAGGACGCGGTCGTGACGCCCCAGGACATGCACGCCACCGGCGGCACCGAGGGCGAGATCACCACGAAGGACATGCACGCCACGTCCGAGCCGGCGATCGACGCCATCACCAAGAAGGTCACGGGCACCGGTCCGGGCGAGATCACGACGATGGACATGCACGCCACGTCCGAGCCGCTCAACTAAGCCACACGCCACGGGGACGGTTCCGGCGACGCCATCGGGGGAGTCGCCGGGACCGAGCGGGGCGGACGGAGTGCGGGGCTCGGGGGCGCCCGAGAGGACCGGGGGGAATCCTCGGGCAAGGGCCCCGTCGCACCGGACGACCCGACAAGAAGGGGCCGGGCATCAGCCCGGCCCCTTCGTCGTGCCAGGATCGCGGCGTGAAGAAGCAAGCCAAGGACCTCGCCAAGTGGTGGCTCTTCTGCGCCGCGGCGGCCGCGTTCTGGCTCCCCGACCTGCACGGCGGCCAGGGCCTCGGAGACACGCTGAGGGTGATGGCCTTCGGTGGCTACCTCGCCCACACCCTCGACCTGACCATCGGCCTCGCCTTCCGCCTCGCGGATGCAGCCGTGCATCGACCTGACGAAGTAGTCGACGCCGCCTCGCACCCGCGTTCGACCTAGGTCAGGATCGATCATGTCCGGTACGACGGGTGGTGGGGACCGCCCGCCGTGCCCGGGCGAGGCACGCCATGCGCGCGCAGGGGGGAGGGCCCGGGCCGGCAACACCGGTCCGGGCCCTTTGCGTGCCGGGGTCAGACACGTCTGACCATCACCTGCGGCGGGCACAGCTTGGCCATGTCGTCCTCGTCGGACGTGAACACGGTCACCAGCCCGCGTTGCCGCCCGGCGATCACCGCGAGCGCCGCGTCGACGGCGTACTTGTGGCCGTGCAGGCCGGCCGCCCTCAGGAGGGAGACGGCAGCGTTCGCGACATCCTCCGTGACCGGCTCGACCACGACGTGTGAGAGCGTCCACTCCCACGCCGCGTAGGGGAACTTGCCGTGATACGCCTCGATCAACGTCATGGAGCTGGTGACCACGCGGACCAGCCCGGTGACCCCGGTCACACCTCATCGGTCGCGCAGGACCCCCTTCAGCACCTTCCCGCTCGCGTTCCGCGGCAGTTCCGTGACGAACTCGACCTGCCTCGGCACCTTGTAGTTCGCCATCTCGCGACGTGACCACGCGATCAGGTCGTCGGCCGTGACGCGGGCGCCCGGGCGGCGGACCGCGAAGGCCTTGCCGACCTCGCCGAGGCGCGGGTCCGGGATGCCGATGACGGCGACGTCCGCGATGTCGGGGTGCAGGCCCAGGAGCTGTTCGATCTCCGCCGGGTACGCGTTGAAGCCGCCGACGATGAACATGTCCTTGATCCGGTCGGTGATCCGGAGGTTGCCCTCCGGGTCGAGGACCCCCACGTCGCCCGTGTGCAGCCAGCCGTCCGGGTCGATCGCCGCCGCCGTCGCCTCCTCGTCCTCGAAGTAGCCGGTCATGACGTTGAAGCCGCGGACCAGGACCTCGCCCGACGGCGACAGCCGGACCTCCGTGTCCGGGATCGCCCGGCCCGAGGTCCGCGCCACCACCTCCGGCGCGTCCCCGCGGCGGCACATCGTCACGATCCCGCTCGCCTCCGACAGGCCGTACGCCGTGAGGACCGTGGCCACGCCCAGTTCGCCCCGCAGGCGTTCCACCAGCCGCAACGGCACGACCGCCGCGCCCGTGACGACCAGGCGGAGGGTGGACAGGTCGTGCGAGGAGCGGGCGGGGTGGTCGAGCAGGGACTGGTGCAGGGTCGGCGGACCCGGCAGGACCGAGACGCGCTCGGCAGCGATGTTCGCGAGCACCGTGTCCACGTTGAAGACCGGCTGCGGGATCATCACCGCGCCCCGCAGCAGGCAGGCGATGACCCCCGCCTTGTAGCCGAAGGTGTGGAAGAAGGGGTTCACGATCAGGTAGCGGTCCCCCTCGCGCAGCCCGGCCAGCTCGCTCCAGACCTCGTAGCAGCGCAGGGTCTGCCCGTGGGTGATCACCGCGCCCTTGGGGCGGCCCGTCGTCCCCGAGGTGTAGATGATGTCCGAGGGGTCCCCGGGGGCCACCCGCCCGGCCCCCGCGCGGACCTCCTCCGCCCGTACCGCGTCCCCCTCCGCCAGGAACGCCTTCCACGTCACGTATCCCGGCTCGTCCGGTGCCGTGTCGCCGAACACGACCACCCGTTCCAGGTCCGGCAGTTCCGCATCCGCGCGCCGCAGCGAGGCCACGTAGGACGTGCCCAGGAAGGTGCCGGTCACGAAGAGCAGACGGGCCCGCGAGCGGGCCAGGACGTCCGCCGCCTCCGCCCCCTTGAAGCGCGTGTTCAGCGGCACCAGCACCGCGCCCGCCGTCACCGCGCCGAGCGCCGAGACGATCCAGTCCAGCGTGTTGGGCGCCCAGATCGCGACCCGGTCCCCCGCCCGTACGCCGGTGGCCAGGCACGCGGCCGCCGCCCGTTCGACGCGCGCGCCGAGCTCGGCGTACGAGACCCGGGTGCGGCCCTCGACGACCGCCTCCCCCGGCCCGTACCGCTCGGCCGCCCAGCGCACCAACTCCGGTATCGAGCCGTACTCCATCGCCCGTCCCTCCCGCCGGAACCCCGTAGCTGACTATCCGTCAGATTAGCTGTAGCCTGACGCGCTGTCAGCACAGCGGACGATCGAGGGGGTTGCCGTGCTCAAGGACCGCACAGCCATCGTCGGGATAGGTCAGACACCCTTCGCGAAACACCTCCCGGAGTCCGAGAAGACCCTGGCCTGCCGGGCGATCCTCGCCGCCCTCGACGACGCCGGGATCGCCCCCTCCGAGGTCGACGCCTTCGCCTCGTACACCATGGAGGAGACCGACGAGGTCGAGGTCGCCAAGGCCGTCGGCGCCGGCGACGTCACCTTCTTCTCCAAGGTCGGCTACGGCGGCGGCGGTTCCTGCGCCACCGTCGGGCACCTCGCCGCCGCCGTCGCCACCGGGCAGGCCTCCGTCGGCGTCGCCTGGCGGTCCCGGAAGCGCGGGTCCGGGCCGCGGCCCTGGAAGAACACCCAGGTCCAGCTGCCGACCCCCGGCCAGTGGACCCGCCCCTTCGGGCTCGTCCGGCCCGCCGACGAGATCGCCATGCTCGCCCGCCGCTACATGCACGAGTACGGCGCCACCCGCGACCACCTCTTCAACGTCGCCCTCGCCTGCCGCAACCGGGCCAACCAGAACCCGGCCGCGATCATGTACGACCGCCCGCTGACCCGCGAGATGTACATGACCTCCCGCTGGATCAGCGAACCCCTCTGCCTCTTCGACAACTGCCTGGAGACCGACGGCGCCCTCGCCTGCGTCATCGTCTCCGCCGAGCGCGCCCGCGACTGCCGGCAGCGCCCCGTCTACGTCCACTCCGCCGCCCAGGGCCTGCCCGCCCAGCACCACGGCATGGTCAACTACTGGAACGACGACCCGCTCTCCGGCCCCGCCTGGACCGCCGCCCGCCATCTGTGGAAGACCGCCGACTTCGGCCCCGAGGACGTCGACGTCGCCCAGATCTACGACGCCTTCACCCCGCTCGTCCCGCTCTCCCTGGAGGGCTACGGCTTCTGCGGCCGGGGCGAGGGCGGTGCCTTCACCGAAGGCGGCGCGCTGGAGATCGGCGGCCGGCTGCCCCTCAACACCGGCGGCGGCGGGCTCTCCGAGGCCTACGTCCACGGCTTCAACCTCATCAACGAGGGCGTGAAGCAGCTCCGCGGCGCCTCCACCGCCCAGGTCCCGGACGCCGCCACCTGCCTCGTCACCGCCGGCGAGGGCGTGCCCACGTCCGCGATCCTGCTCCGCGCCTGAATCCGAGTCCGAGAAGGAGAGCCCCATGGGCCTGCTCACACCCGTCATCGACGAGGACGGCGCCCCCTTCTGGGAGTACGCCGCCCGGGGCGAACTGCGCGTCCAGGCCTGCGCCGCCCCCGACTGCGGAGAACTCCGCTTCCCGCCACGCCCCTGCTGCCCGCACTGCCAGTCCTTCGACAGCACGTGGCGCCTCATGTCCGGGCGCGGCCGGATCTGGTCCTTCGTCGTCCCGCACCCGCCCCTGCTGCCCGACTACGCCGCCCTCGCCCCGTACAACGCGGTCCTCGTCGAACTCGCCGACGCCCCCCGCATCCGCCTGGCCGGCAACGTCGTGGCCGCCCCCGACGCGCCCCTGAACTCCGTCGACCCGGCCCGGCTGCGGATCGGCGCCGCCGTGAAGGTCGCCTTCGCCGAGATCGACGGTGTGACCGTGCCCCGCTGGCTCCTGGAGCGCGCGTGAGCGTCACCGTCGAACGGGACAAGGAGCACGGGATCGCCGTCGTCACCCTCGACCGGGCCGACAAGCACAACGCGATCACCCTGGACATGGCCCGCCGGCTCGGCGAGGTCTGGCGGGGCTTCCGCTACGAGGACGAGGTCCGGGCGATCGTCGTCACCGGCGCCGGCGGCCGGGCCTTCTGCACCGGCATCGACCGCACCGCCGCCGCGGACGTGCCCCAGCCCTCCTCCCCGTACACGATCGACGACCCGCTCGTCGCCATCGGGCCCAAGGCCAACGACCTGTGGAAACCGGTCGTCGCCGCGGTCGAGGGGATGGCCTGCGGGGGCGCCTTCTACCTGCTCGGCGAGGCCGAGTTCCTGGTCGCCGGCGAGGGCGCCGAGTTCTTCGACCCGCACACCACCTACGGCATGGTCAGCGCCTTCGAGACCATCCAGATGGCGCAGAAGATGCCCTTCGGCGAGGTCGCCCGGATGGCCCTCATGGGCACCGCCGAGCGGATCTCCGCGCGACGGGCGTACGAGACGGGGCTGGTCAGCGAACTCACTCCCACGGGTGAGGCGCTGGCGGCCGCACGCCACGCCGCCGGGGTGATCGCCGGCTGTCCGACGGAGGCCGTGCAGGGGACCGTACGGGCCCTGTGGTCGGCCAAGGAGGCCGCCCGCGCGCAGGCCCTGGCCCACGCGCCGCACCTGGTGACGCTCGGGAACCTGCCGCCGGAGCGGCAGGCCGAGCTGTTCACCGGGCGGGGCGGGGGCGGCGGCTTCCGGCTGCGCTGAAGCGGCCTCCCGTGGTGGAGGACGTCAGCCGATGGTGCGGTCGGCGAAGGTGACCTCGCAGCGGGTGTACTCGGAGCCGTTGCCGGAGCCGGTGTACGGGGTGCTCGCCTCGGCCGACTTGGAGCCGCCGCCCTCCACCCGCAGGTCCTCGACCTTCGCCAGCGCGAGGTCGACGGTCTTCCCGGCGTCGCCCTTGAACTGGAGGGTGACGTCGTAGAGGTACGCCGAGGAGTCGTTGTTGGAGACGGTCACCTTGGCGACCAGGTTCTTGCCGTCCGCGCTGAGCGCGCACTCGTCGATCTTGACGTCGCGCGCGGCGCGGTCCCGCGAGGAGCCGCCGACGCCGCTGACGCTGCCGGAGGAGCTGCTCGAGTTGCCGTCGGAGCCGCTGCTGGAGTGGCTGGAGTTGTTGCTCGAACCGCTGCCGCCGTGGCCGCCGCTGCAGCCGGCCCCGTGGGAGCCGCGGGCGCCGGTCAGGGCGACGACGGCGATACCGAAGACAGCGATGGCTCGGACATGACGAAGCTTCACGCTTCAACCCCCGTTGAGTATGTGCGAATGCGCAGACAGAGTGATGTGGCCTGTCCGGAAGGGAGATTGACAGGCCCACGTCACCCTACTGGACGCCGAGGGGTGCCTGATTCAGGGCGCGCTCGCGGTGGGGGTCGCGGTGCCCGTGGGGGTGGGGGTCGGGGTGGCCGAGCCCTCCGGCTGCTTCCGCACGTCGTACACGTAGCAGTTCTTCACCTGAGCAACGGCCTTCGGGTTCTTCATCGCGACCTCGAAGGCCTTCGACGCGTGCCCGTCGACGCTCACCACGGCCTCGGCCCGGTCGACCGCCGAACCGTTCGAGCCCTTGAACTCCAGGACCACCTTGTACGTCGCCGCGGTCGCGTCCCGCGAGACGATCTTCAGCGTGGCGGTGGTGTCGGCCTTGCGGGCCGGCTTGCCCTTGCGCTTCTTCTGCGCGGGCTCGACACAGGAGACGACGAAGACCTCCACACCCGCCGTGGGGGACGTGGTCGGCGACGGCGTGTACGTGGAGCTGCCCGAGCCTCCGTAGCCGCCCGAGGTGCCGCCCTCGTAGTCGTCGTAGTCGTCGTTCTTCTTCTTGGAGCTGGAGCAGCCGCCGCCACCGCCGCCGCCGCCGCTCTTGCTCTTGCCCGACTTGCTGCTGCTCTTGCCGCTGCCGTGGCCGCCGCTGCTGCTCGTCTGGAACCCGGTCAGCGCGAGCACCACCACCGTGAGCGTCGCCGCGAGCTTCAGCCTGGTGCGGACCATGACCGCGCCTCCCCGTTCGTTTCGTCGTGTTCGCGTCACCCTAGCCGGGGCCGTGGCGCCGCGTGGCGGGCCCCCGGTACCCGGCGTAGCGTCGTGACCGAGACCCGGACCGAAGGAGGCCGCTCGGTGATCCGCAACATCGTCGGCTCGGTCCTGGCACTCGCCGGAGCGACGGCCGCCGTCTGGAGCCCCTTCCGTGCCTGGTACGACGGCCGTCACGGTAGCGACTACCGCATCCAGGACCTGTTCGACGGCATCACCGACACCCAGGCCGAGATCATCGGCTCGATCCTGCTGCCGTTCGCCTTCGCCGCCCTGCTCACCCTTCTCGGGGTCGTGCTGCGCTCCCGCCTGCTCGTCGCCCTGGCGGGAGTCGTCGTGCTCGGCTTCACCGTCCTGTGGATGGTGCGGGTGGCACAGGTGAAGAACGGCCTGGACGTCGACACCTCCGGCGGAGGCCTCGACCACGGCGTCGCCATGGCCCTGGGCGGCGGGGTGCTGCTGCTCCTCGGCGCGGCCGTCATGTCCGGCCGGCGCGCCCACTACACCCGGGTGGACGGGGGCCCCGCCGCCACCCACCCACCGCCGGAGCAGGCACCGCCCCCGGAGCAGGGGCCGCCCCCGTCCTCGGACGTGCCCTGGGACCCGGGACGCGACGAGACCCCGCCGCCCCCGGATCACCGGGCGTAGCCCGGGACAGGACGCCTGGCGCGACGGGACACCTGGAGGGACGGGACACCGGCGCGACGCGTCGGGCCCGGGATCCGCGTCCCCAGCGGGTCCCGCGCCCGCCGTCACGCGCCCCGGTTGGTCGCCGTCCCCTTCACCGCGTCCAGCGCGTACACGCAGCGGTCCTTGCTGCACGCGTACACGACACCGTTCCTGGCCACCGGCGAGCCGGTGATCTCGCCACCGGTCGCCAGCTTCCAGCGCAGCTGACCGCCGCTCGCGTCCAGGGTGTAGAGCACGTGGTCGGCCGAACCGAAGTGCACCCGGCCGTCGGCGACCACCGGCGAGCCGATCAGCTCACCGCCCGCCGCGAACCGCCACTTCGGCGTACCGGTGACCGCGTCCAGGGTGTAGAGCGCGCTGCCGCTGCCGACGTGGATGTTGCCCGCGGCGACGAGCACCGGCTCGGTGGACTGCCGGGGCTCCGTCGCGATCCGCCAGCGGTCCTTGCCGGTGGTCGCGTCCAGCGCGTACACCGTGCCCAGGTGGTCGGCGAGATAGACCCCGCCGCCCGTGACGGCGGGACCCGGTGCGTAGGCAGGCGGCGAGAGGAACACCGCCGGCGCCTCGAAGTGCCAGCGCACGTGCCCGCTCGCGACGTCCACGGACAGCACCCGGGTGCCGGCCGCCACGTACACGCAGCCGTCCTCGGCGGGCGCGACCCGCACCGGGACGTGCGCGCAGGAGGCGGCGTCGCCGACCGGGTACGACCAGCGCTCCACGCCCGTCCGCGCGTCCAGCGCCTGCAGTCGGGCGTCCCGCCACACGTACACGGTGTCCCCGTGCACGGCCGGCCCGCCCTCGGCCGTCTCGAAGTCGGTCTGCGCGCCGGTGATCTCCCACAGCTTGGCGCCGTTGGAGGCCTCCCAGGCCTGCACGCCGCCGCCGCGGGTGCCGGTGACGACGGTCCCCCGGTCCACCCGGAGGGAGTACACCCAGGCGTCCGTGTGCAGCCGCCAGCGCTCACCGCCGTCGTGGGCGTCGAGCGCGTAGAGGGTGGGTCCGTCGGAGGCGTGGATACGGCCCTGGGCCACCGCCATCGACCAGGCCACGTCCCGCGTCTTGAACTGGCGCCGGCCGCTCGCCGTGTCCAGGGCGTGCACCTCGAAGGAGGTCACGTAGAGCAGGTCGCCGTCCACGACCGGGGTGCCCCACACGTCGTTCGACATGCGGAAACGCCACGGCCGCCAGTGCCCCGGCGCCTCGGGAGCCCGGTCCGGGGCCTGCGAGGTGTGCTGCGCCTCCGGGGCCTGGGCCGGCCCGGGCAGCGGGCGGGAGCCGGGCGGCGGGCCGGGCTCCGTACCGAACGAGCCGCCGCCGGGCGGGCGCACCCAGCCGGTCGCGCCGCCGGCCGCGGCGCCCGCGCCGACCTGGAGGGCCGCGCGGGTGTCGGCGACCCGGGGGCCGGGACCGATCGGCACCGCGGCGCCGGCCAGCCGCACCGGACCGCCGGCGTTCGACTCGGCGGGACCGGCGTGCCGGCCGCCGCCGCGCGGGTCGCCGCCCCGGTCCGCGGGCTCGCGCGGCGGGCGCGGCGGCATCGGCGGGGCGGGCGGCGGCGTGCTGCTGGGCCGGCCGCCGCGCCGGGTCTCGATCATGGCGACGGCGCTCTGCGGCAGCCAGGCCGCGGCCGTACCGCTGTCGTCCTCACCGGAGCCGAACAGATGCGGGGCGAGCATGGCCTGCAGGTCGGCCGGGGTCGGGCGCTGGGCGACGTCCATCTGCATACAGGCGTCGATCAGCGGCCGCAGCTCGTCCGGCAGCCCCTCCAGGTCCGGTCCCTCGCGCAGCAGCATGAACACCGTCTCCACCGGGTTGGCCCCGTGGAACGGCGCGTGTCCGGTCGCGGCGAACACCAGCATCGACCCCAGCGAGAAGACGTCGCTGGCGCCGGTGACGCTGCGCGAGTCGCGGGCCTGCTCGGGAGACATGTAGGCCGGGGTGCCGACGGCGACGTTGGTCATGGTCAGACGCGTGTTGGACACGCCGGACGCGATGCCGAAGTCGATCACCCGGGGGCCGTCCTCGACGACGAGGACGTTGGAGGGCTTGAGGTCGCGGTGGACGAGGCCCGCGCCGTGGATGGACTGCAGGGCCTCGGCGACGCCGGCCGCGAGCCAGCGCACCGCCTGGGCCGGGAGCGGCCCGCACTCGTTCACTATCTCTTCGAGGGAGGGCGCCGGCACGTACGCGGTCGCGAGCCACGGCACGGCGGCCCGCGGATCGGCGTCCACGACGGCCGCGGTGTAGAAGCCGGAGACCGCCCGGGCGGCCTCCACCTCGCGGGTGAAGCGGACGCGGAACAGCTGGTCCTCGGCGAGCTCCGTCCGCACGGTCTTGATCGCCACGCGCCGCCCGGACGCCGAGCGCGCGAGATAGACGAGGCCCATTCCGCCCGCACCGAGCCGGCCCAGCACCTCGAAGGGCCCGATCCTTCTCGGGTCGTGCTGCGTCAGCTGCTCCACTTGCCTGCCACCTCCCCGTAGGGCCATGAGATTACGGCCCCGTGGACCCTGATTGTTCCTGTCCGGGGCGGTGGTTGCGAACCCGGGGGCGGATCGGGGTGTCCTAGCTCATATCGGAAGGCGGCTCCCCGGTCCCGGCTTCGGTGCGGGCGGGCGTGTCGTCGGCGTCGGCGGGCCGCGTCACGGGCTCCGCCAGGACCGCGAAGCGGGCGCCCTGGTTGTCGTGGAGGACGGCGATGCGGCCGTGGGGGGTGTCGAAGGGGTCGGTGGTGACGCGGCCGCCGAGGCGGACGGCGGTGGCGCAGGCCTCGTCGCAGTCGCGGACGGCGAAGTAGACGAGGACATGGCCGGGCATCTCGGCGGGGAAGGCGTCGGTGATCACGGCGCGGCCGCCGAAGGCGGTGTCGTCGCCGGGGCGGGAGCCGGGCGGGGACCAGACGCGGTAGTCGAAGCCGCCCTCGCGGCCCTCCTCGCCGGGGTCGACCTGGCGGCCGAGCCAGCCGAAGACAGTGGCGTAGAAGGTGTCGACGGCGTCGGGCTGCCGCGTGTAGACCTCCATCCAGCAGAAGGCCCCGGGCCGGTTGGTGACCTCGAAGCCGTCGTCGTCACCGGACTGGCGCAGCCCGAAGACGGCGCCGCCGGGATCGGCCGCGAGGGCCAGGACACCGAAGGGGCCGACGGGGTACGGCTCCATGACCATCTGCCCGCCCGCCGCCTTGACCCGCTCGGCGACGGTGCCGGCGTCGCGGGTGGCGAGGTAGACGGTCCAGGTGGTGGGCATCCGCCCGTCCCGCTTCGGCAGCAGGCCGGCCACCCGGCGTCCCTGGAGCAGGGCCTCGTCGCGGTCGGGGTCGAAGCGCCAGCCGAAGAGCTCACCGTAGAAGCGCTTGCCCGCCTCGAGGTCGGGAAGCTGCGCGTCCACCCAGCACGGGGTGCCCTCTGCGATTTCCGCCATGGCTCCAGGATGGGCACCCGCCCGGAGGCCCGCACCCCACGACCACCCGGACGAAAGCGAACATTTGTCCCCATTCGCACCGCCGAGCCCTTGTCCCGCCTGGGTTGTCCACCGAAGTTGTCCACAGGCTGTTAATAAGCTCAACGAGGGGCGCGCGAGGGTCCGGGCGGGCCCGCCGCGGGGGCCGCACCCCATTTGCAGTCGGCCGAATCGCGCGCCGATCACCCCTCGGTAAGCTGACGGCATGACAGGACAAGTACGCACCGTCGACGGCCGCGTGGCCGGACGACGCGGTCAGGCGACGCGGCAGAAGCTGCTCGACTGCCTCGGTGAAATGCTCAGCTCCTCGCCCTATCGGGACGTCAAGGTCATCGACGTGGCCCGGAAGGCGGGTACTTCACCCGCGACGTTCTACCAGTACTTCCCTGACGTCGAGGGCGCCGTCCTCGAGATCGCGGAGGAAATGGCCAAGGACGGCGCCGGGTTGACGGAGCTGGTCTCCGGTCGCTCCTGGGTCGGCAAGGCCGGCTGGCAGACCTCCGAGGACCTGGTCGAGGGATTCCTGGACTTCTGGCGCAAGCACGACGCGATCCTGCGGGTGGTGGACCTCGGGGCCGCGGAGGGCGACAAGCGGTTCTACAAGATCCGCATGAAGATCCTGAACTCGGTCACCAACTCCCTGACGGACGCGGTGAAGGAGCTCCAGTCGAAGGGCAAGGTCGACAAGGACGTCAGCCCCGCGGCGATGGCGGGCTCGCTGGTGGCGATGCTGGCGGCGGTCGCCGGCCACCAGAAGGGCTTCCAGACCTGGGGCGTGAAGCAGGCCGAACTCAAGCCGAACCTCGCCCTGTTGGTGCACCTGGGAATCACGGGGAAGAAGCCGACGAAGTAGTCCCCCCGCGAGCACCTGGCTCCCTTCACGCGTCCTGTCGCGCCGGCGGCGGTCCCGCGTTCCGCACCGGGGTACCCACGTACCCGGGGTGCGGGAGGCGTGACCGCCGCCGGCTTTTTCGCGTGCCGTCGCTCGCCCGCCACTCGCCGTCGCCGCCATTCGCCTTCCTCGGCCTTCCCTCGCCTTCCTTCGCCTTCCTCGGCCTTCCTCTCTACCTCCCTCGACCTCCCTCGACCTCCCTTCACCCCCCGCCCGACCCGCCCGGCCCGCCCGACCCGCGCGTCAGCCGGAACAGCCGGATCTCCCGCTCGATCCGCGCCTGGTACGTGGCGTACGGCGGCCAGAAGGCGAGCACCGCCCGCCAGGCCTCGGCCCGCTCCTCCCCCGTGAGCAGCCGCGCCCGTACGGGGAAGCTCTCGCCGCGCCAGCTGACCTCGGCGTCCGGGTGGGCGAGCAGGTTGGCGGTCCAGGCCGGGTGCCCCGGACGGCCGAAGTTGGAGCCGATGAGCAGCCAGGTGCCGCCGGCCTCCGGCATGCAGGCGAGTGGGGTGACCCGCGGCTGCCCGGATCTGGCGCCCTTGGCGGTGAGGACGACCCCGGGCAGCATCTGGGCGCTGAGCATCACCTTGCCGCGGGTGAGCCGGTGCACGGCCCGGTCCATGGCGGGGATGAAGTGCGGCGCGATCTTCGCGAAGGCGCGGGTCGACGAGACCTTCTGCATCATGCGCAGCCCTACCGGCATCAGGCCACCTCCCCCGGGAACCCGGTGCCGGCAGCGCCGGCGGTGCCGGCGGTGCCGGCGGTGCCTTCGCCGAACAGGCCCTCGCACTCGGCGGCGCGGGCGCGCAGCCGGTGGGCCGGGCCGAAGAGGAGCTCGTCGGCCGCGGCACGCTTGAAGTACAGCTGGGCGTCGTGTTCCCAGGTGATGCCGAGTCCGCCGTGCAGCTGGACGGCCTCGGCGGCCGCGGCGCGCTGCGCCTCCAGCGCCTGGGCGAGGGCGAGCACGCCGGTGACGCCCTGCTCCTCCCCCGCCGCGCAGACGGTGAGGGAGCGGGCGGACTCGATCTGGACGAGGAGGTCGGCGAGGCGGTGCTTGACCGCCTGGAAGGAGCCGATGGGGCGCCCGAACTGCTCGCGGTTGCCGACGTGTTCGACGGTCCTGTCGAGCGCTCCGCGCGCGGCGCCGACGGCCTCGGCGGCGAGCATGACGGCCGCGGCGCGCCCGGTCGCGGCGAGCGCGCCGAGCACGTCGGCCGGCTCCTCGCCCAGCAACTCGGCCTCCACATCCCGGAGTTCCACGAGCGCCTGGGAGCGCGTGACGTCCAGGGTGGGCTGCCGGCGCCGTACGAGACCCGCCGCGTCGGCGCGTACGAGGAAGAGCAGGGTGCGGCTGCGCGGGAAACCGCCGGTGTGCGCGGCGACCACGAGCAGTCCGGCGCTGTGCCCGTCGAGGACGTGGCCGGCCTCGCCGTACAGCGTCCATCGCGTGCCGTCGGGCCGGGCGGCCTGGATGCCGCCGGCCCGGCCGTCGCCGGCCCAGGATTCGGCGGTGTTGTCGCCGGTGAGGCCGAGGGCGAGCGGGAGGGAGCCGCCGGGGAGGGCGAGGGCGCAGGTCAGGGTGCCGTCGGCGATCCGGGGCAGGAGCTCGGCGCGCTGCCGTTCGGTGCCGAGGGCGGCGATCAGCGGGGCGGCGAGGACTCCGGTGGCGAGCAGCGGGGAGGGGGCGAGGACGCGACCGGTCTCCTCGCAGGCGAGGGCGAGCTCGGCGGGGCCGCAGCCGACCCCTCCGTACCGCTCGGGCAGGGCGAGTCCGGGCAGGCCGAGGGTGCCGGCGAGGGCGGCCCAGAGTGCGGTGTCGTAGCCCTCGGGGGTGGTGACGGCGGCCCGGGTCTCGGCCGGTCCGGCGCGTTTGGCGAGGAGTTCGCGCAGGGTGCGGCGGATCTCCTGCTGTTCTTCGGTGACGGCGGCGGTACGCATGGGTCTCCCCTCCGTATCTGACGGTGCGTCATGCTAGGACCGCCCGGAGCAGATGCACAGCCCGCCGGGCCTCCCGGCGCAAGAAATCTGATGTACCGTCAGATTCATGCCCACCACTCCACGGGACCGCCGTCGCGTCGCCGTCGTCGGCATATCCCTCTCCGACTGCGGCCGCGTCGACGAGGCCACCCCCTACGCCCTGCACGCCCAGGCCGCCCGCCGCGCCCTCGCGGACAGCGGCCTCGACCGCTCGGTGATCGACGGGCTCGCCTCGGCGGGCCTCGGCACGCTCGCGCCGGTCGAGGTCGCCGAGTACCTGGGGCTCCGCCCCCGCTGGGTGGACTCCACCGCCGTCGGCGGCGCCACCTGGGAGGTCATGGCGGCACACGCCGCCGACGCCGTCGCCGCCGGCCACGCCAACGCCGTCCTGCTCGTCTACGGCTCCACCGCCCGCGCCGACATCAGGGCCCGGCGACGCACCGGCAACCTCTCCTTCGGGTCGCGCGGTCCGCTGCAGTTCGAGGTGCCGTACGGCCACAGCCTGATCGCCAAGTACGCCATGGCCGCCCGCCGGCACATGCACGAGTACGGCACGACCCTGGAACAGCTCGCCGAGGTGGCCGTCCGGGCGCGGGCGAACGCGGCGCTCAACCCGGAGGCGATGTTCCGGGACCCGATCACGGTCGACGACGTGCTCGGCGGCCCGATGATCGCGGACCCCTTCACCAAGCTGCACTGCTGCATCCGCAGCGACGGCGGCTGCGCGGTGCTGCTCGCGGCCGAGGAGTTCGTGCCGGACACGGCGAAGGCGCCGGTGTGGGTGCTCGGCACGGGCGAGCACGTCTCGCACACGACGATGTCGGAGTGGGCGGACTTCACCGTCTCCCCGGCCGCGGTGAGCGGCCGACTGGCCTTCGAGCGGGCCGGGGTGCGCCCCTCCGACATCGAAGTGGCCGAGATCTACGACGCGTTCACCTACATGACCCTCGTGACCCTGGAGGACCTGGGGTTCTGCGCGAAGGGCGAGGGCGGGGCGTTCTTCGCGGAGAAGGACCTCCTGCCGGTGAACACCGACGGCGGCGGCCTCTCGGCCTGCCATCCGGGCATGAGGGGCCTGTTCCTCCTGGTGGAGGCGGTCCGCCAGCTGCGCGGCGAGGCACCCGGGCTCCAGGTCCGCCGCCCGGACGGCTCACTGCCGGAGCTGGCGGTGGCGTCGGGGACGGGGGGCTGGTTCTGCTCGTCGGGGACGGTGGTGCTGGGCAGGGACTGACCGGCGGGCCCACCGCGCAGAGCCGGGGCGGGGCGGGGCGACACGGGGCAGACCCAAGAATCTATACGCCCGTCATAGACAACCGTGTAGGACATCCGTATAGTCATCGGTGCGGGGCCGGAGCGGCCGCGCACCACCCGACAAGGAGTCCTGCCATGACCAGCCTGACCACCACCTCCCGGACCGGCCGCCCCTCCCGCACCTCCCGCCCCGCCCGGACCGTCCTCATCTCCGGCGCCTCCGTCGCCGGCCCCGCGCTCGCGCTCTGGCTGCACCGCTACGGCTTCGTCCCCACCGTCGTCGAGAAGGCCCCCGCCCTGCGCACCGGCGGCTACAAGGTCGACCTGCGCGGCGGCGCCATCGAGATCTGCGCCCGGATGGGCATCCTCGACGAGGTCCGCGCCCACTCCACCGACATGGACGGCGGCTCGTACGTCGACTCCGGGGGCCGCACCATCGGCGAGCTGCCGGCCGAGATCTTCGGCGGACGCGAGGACCAGGACGACGAGATCATGCGCGGCGACCTCGCCCGGATCCTGTACGAGCGCACCCGCGACGACGTCGAGTACGTCTTCGGCGACTCCGTCGCCTCCCTGCACGACGACGGCGACGGCGTGGACGTCGTCTTCGACAGCGGCACCCGGCGCCGCTTCGACCTCGTGGTCGGCGCGGACGGACTGCACTCGCACACCCGGCGCCTTGTCTTCGGCGACGAGCGGCGGTACAAGCGCCACCTCGGCGCGTACATCTCGATCTTCACCGGTCCCAACCGGCTGGACCTGACCCGCTGGGAGACCTATCACGCCCGCCCGAACAAGCTGATCTCCGTCTACAGCACGGCCGGTGAGAACGCGGGCACCGCGAAGAACTGCTTCGTCTTCGCCGCCCCGGCCGAGCTCGCCTACGACCACCGGGACACCGCCGCCCAGAAGCGCCTGCTCGCCGAGGCGTTCGCGGGCGACGACTGGGAGATCCCGCGACTGATCGCCGACGCGGCGGACGCGGACGACTTCTACTTCGACTCCATCGCCACCATCCACATGGACCGCTGGTCCCGGGGCCGGGTCGTCCTCCTCGGCGACGCCGCCCACTGCACCTCCCCCGCCTCGGGCCAGGGCACCGGCCTCGCCCTCACCGGCGCCTACGTCCTGGCCGGTGAACTCGCCGCGGCCGGCGGCGACCACGTCGCGGGCTTCGCCGCGTACGAGGAGGTCATGCGCCCGGGCATCGAGCTCAACCGGCGCTTCGCGGAGAAGTTCGCCAAGGAGA
This sequence comes from Streptomyces sp. NPDC053431, assembly GCF_044544925.1. Taxonomy (NCBI): domain Bacteria; kingdom Bacillati; phylum Actinomycetota; class Actinomycetes; order Kitasatosporales; family Streptomycetaceae; genus Streptomyces; species Streptomyces sp. NPDC053431. The sequence continues at coordinate 49,858 of NZ_JBITXX010000019.1, forward strand.
TGACCCTCTCCTCGCGCCGCAAGATCGCCCTGCGCATGTTCCTGGTGCGCCTCCTGCCCAGGACGCCCTGGAAGAACCTCATCGCGAAGAAGATCCGCGAGGAGATCCAGAAGGCGGCCAACGCGGTCCCCCTGAAGGAGTACGACGCGGCACGCCAGGCGGCTTGAACGAGTTCGAAACCGCCTACCGGCGCGGAAGAGGCCGCTGTTACGATCACGGCCTCGGACGGGAAGCGCCGGAGGGGGCCGCGCGGGGACGCGCGAACGAAGGCCACCCGTCCACGCCTGAACAGGCCTTCGGAGGGGACTTCCTTGAACCTGCACGCCCGCGGATCGCTCGCCGTGGTCACCGCCTTCGGTGTCACCACCGGCCTCTGCGCCGCGCTCACGGCCCCGGCCGTGGCCGCCGGCGCCACGACCACCGTTGCCGCGGCCACCGACGAGGTGGTCGTCCCGGACCCGGGCCGCTACAAGCCGCGCGAGGAGACCCTGCTCCAGGCGGGCGCGACCGGCTACCTCCACCGGCAGGAGGGCACGACCGGTCTGCTGTGGACGGACCTGGCCACCGGCACGACGACCCCGCAGCCCACCGCGGCCCAGTACGGTCACTCCGGCCTCTACATCGACCGCAGCAGCAGCCCCGCCACCGTCGTCGACATCGGCGCGGGTACGAGAAACCCGTTCGCCGTCCCGGCCGGCCAGGCCTTCTTCGGCGCCTTCAACGCCGACACGCTGGTCACCCGGACCGACCAGGACGGCTCGACCGTGGCGCTCGCGCTGGTGCGCACGACGGACGGTGCCCCCGTCGAGGTTCCCGTGACGGGCCTGCCCCAGGGCATGGGCACCGCCTCACTGGTCAAGCAGGATGCCCAGGGCGCGATCATCCGGTTCTCCGCCGGACCGGGGCGCTTCCTCCTCGACTACAAGTCGGCCGCTCTCACCCGGCTCCCCGCCGCCTTCGAGCAGGCCACGACCCTGCGCCTCGGCGCCGACCACGTCCTGGCCTGGTCCACGGGCCGCGGGACGCTCTCCACCGTGCCGCGCTCGGACCCCTCGGCGGAGCCCGTGACGACGGCCGTCCAGAGCCCGGTCGACTCCGCCGGCGTCATGGAGTTCGCGGTGGTGGGCTCCCGTGCCGTCTTCGTCCGCCCCGCCCCCTCCTACGACTACCGCCGCGAGCTCGCCCAGAAGCTCCAGAGCGTGCCGCTCGGCGGCGGCCCGGTGAGCGATGTCCTGCCGGCCGCGACGACGAACCTTCTCCCCCTGCCGGACGGCGGCGTCCTCGCCGTCGCCGGCTCCGGCGCCTCCGACTGGGCGGTGCGACGCGTCACGCTCGGCGGCGACGGCGCACCGCCGTTCACCACGGTGCAGACGGTTCCGCAGGTCCCCGCGACGTACAGCGGAGTGACACTGGGCGGTGGCCGGCTGAGCTACCTCGCCGACTCGGCGGTCTCGGCGCCGAAGCTGTTCGACGTCGACGTCAGCGCGACCGGCACCCCCACCGCGACCGCTCCCCGCATGCGCTACGGCATCTTCTACAGCCAGCCGAAGGGACTGCGGTCGCTCGGCGACGGCGACTCGGCGTACGAGACCTCCCGCTGGATCGAGGCGCCGGCGGACGACCATTCCCGCAGTGTCCAACTGCCCGCGTCCAGCACGGTCGTGGACGCGTCCGGACCGTACGTCCTCGCGAAGAACGGCGACACGACGTACGTCGCCGATCTCGACGTCCACAACATCAACGATCCCAGCGTCCCGCTCACGCTCACCCGACAGGCCGCCGCCGTGTGGGCCACCAAGGTCTGGAAGCCCGCCCCGACCAAGGGCATGGTCGACGCCTACGACCTCAAGGAGAAGCGGACCTACGGACCCCTGAACATCGGCTCCGGCTGCGTTCCCTCCGAGCTCCAGGCCGTCGGCCGCTGGCTCTACTGGGCCTGCGCGGCCGAGGCGAAGGCCGGAGTCTACGACCAGCAGCTGAAGAGGAGCGTCCCGGTCACGCCCGGTGAATCGCTGCTCGGCGACGGCTTCGTCGTACGCCACGACCCCGCCGCGCACAAGCTGCTGCTGACGGACCTGTCCACCGGACAGACCACGGACTACGCCGACGTCCCGGCCTGGACCGGTGACCAGCGCGGCGCCCGCTGGACCGTGGACAAGTTCGGCGCGAACGTCGCGTACGTCGACGCCCGACACGACATCCACGTCAGGCGCGTCCCCGTCGCCGCCCAGCCGTTCACCCTGCTCGACACGTACAGCAGCCGGATCAGCGGCGGCACCTCCGAGCTCCGCTGGCGCATGTCCCGCACCGTGGGTCCCTGGAAGCTGGAGATCAGGAACGCGGCCGGGCGGACCGTGCGCACCTACCAGGGCGCGACCGGCAGCGGCGCGGGCGTCTCGGTCGACTGGGACAGCCGGGACGACCTCGGCCGCGGGATCGAGGACGGCACCTACGCGTACGTCCTGACCGCGCAGCCCGGAGACGGCGTCGGAGCCGCACTCCGGCTGACCGGAACGGTCGACGCCTTCGACGTCGGCCTGACCACGCTGCCCGGCACCTACCGGCCGCTCACCCCCGCCCGCATCATGAACACCCTCGGCGGCGTTGGCGTGCCGCAGGCCAAGGTGGGAGCCGGGAAGACCGTCTCGCTCGAGGTGGCGGGGGCGGGTGGCGTGCCCGCGACCGGGGTGACGGCGGTCGTCCTCAACGTCACCGCCACCGGCCCGACCGCCGCGAGTTACGTCTCCGTCTACCCGTCGGGCACCCGGCAGACCGCCGCCTCGAACCTCAACTTCAAGGCGGGCCAGACAGTCGCGAACCTGGTCACGGTGCCCGTCGTCGACGGCAAGGTGAACTTCTTCAACAAGTACGGCGCGGTCGACCTGCTCGCCGACATCGCCGGCTACTACACCGAGGGCACCTCCGGCGCGAAGTACCAGCCCGTCACGCCGCATCGGATCCTCAACACCATCGGCGGCGTCGGCGCGCCGAAGGCGAAGGTCGGCCCCAAGGGGACCGTCGAGCTGACGATCGACGAGCCCGGCGTCTCCGCGGTGGCCATGAACGTCACCGCGACGAACCCGACGGCGACGAGCTACGTGTCGGTCTACCCGTACGGCACGCCCCGACCGCCGGTCTCCAACCTCAACTTCACCGCCGGAAGGTCCGTCCCCAACCTCGTCATCGTCCCGGTCAAGGACGGCAAGGTCACCCTCTACAACCACGCCGGCACGGTCGACCTCCTCGCCGACGTCACCGGGTACTTCAAGGACGGCACCGGTTCGGTCTTCACCGGGATGCAGCCCAGGCGGATCATGAACACGATCGCGGGCGACGGCGTGCCGCAGGGCAAGGTCGGCGCGGGCAAGACGGTCGACCTGTACGTCGGCGCCGAGTACTCGGCCGTCGTCCTCAACGTCACCGCCACCAACCCGACCGCGACCGGCTACGTCTCGGTCTACCCGTACGGCACCCCGCGCCCGGCCGTCTCCAACCTCAACTTCACCGCCGGACAGTCCGTCCCCAACCTCGTCATCGTCCCGGTCAAGGACGGCAGGATCACCTTCTTCAACCACTCCGGATCCGTCGACCTCCTCGCCGACATCGCCGGCTACTACACCGACTGATCCCCCGCCGCACACACCGGGCGGATCCGCACCTCCCACCGCAGGGCCTCATGATGGACGCCATGGACGACGAACGGCGTTTTCAGGAGGCCCTGCGCTCGTCGCGGGTCTGGGACACCCGGTTGCCCGGCTTCGACCCGGCGGACGTGCCGGAGGAGCCCGTGGCGCTCTTCCACGCCTGGTTCACCGAGGCGGTGCGGGCGGGGGCCGTGGAGCCGCACACCCTGTCGCTCGCCACGGTGGACGCGGACGGGCGGCCCGACGTGCGGACGGTGATGCTGCACGGGGCGGACGCCCGCGGCTGGCACTTCGCCTCGCACGCCGGCAGCGCCAAGGGCCGCCAGCTCGCCGCCCGTCCCGAGGCGGCGCTCGGCTTCTACTGGCCGGTGCAGGGGCGGCAGGTACGGGTCAGGGGACCGGTCCGCACCGGCACCCCCGAGGAGGCCTACGCCGACCTCCACGCCCGCACCACCGGCGCCCTCGCCTCCGCGCTCGTCGGGCACCAGAGCGAGCTCCTGGACGACCTCGACACGCTCGCGCGGGCGAGCGCGGCCGCCTGGGACCGGGCGCAGGCGGAGCCCGACGCGCACGCGGACAGCTGGACGCTGTACGTCGTCGAGCCGGCCGAGGTCGAGTTCTTCCAGGGCGACGAGCGGCGGCGGCACGTACGGCTGCGGTACCGCAGGACCGCCGACGGCTCCTGGGCGCGGGAGCTGCTCTGGCCCTGAGACGGCACGGGGCGGCAGAGACGGAAGAGGGCCGGGCATCCCGCCCGGCCCTCTTCGTCCTCCCCTATCCCGCCGCCAGCGCCAGCGTCGGTGACAGCCGGGACGCCCGCACCGCCGGGTACAGGCCCGCCACCGTGCCGATCGCGAGCGTCGCGCCGAAGCCGCCCGCCGCCGCCCAGGGCGGGACCACCCAGGGCAGCCCGCCCGCGGTGGCGTACGCGGCCACGGCGGCCGCGCCGAGGGCCACCCCGGCGAGGCCGCCGAGCCCTGAGAGCATCAGGGACTCGGTCACGAACTGGATCCGGATCTGGCCCCGGGTCGCGCCCAGCGAGCGGCGCAGGCCGATCTCGTGGCGGCGCTCCAGGACAGAGATGATCATGGTGTTGGCGACGCCGACACCGCCGACGAGCAGGGCGATGCCGCCCAGGCCGAGGAGCAGCGTGGAGAAGGCGCCCTCCGTGGCCGCCTTGGCCTTGAGCGCCGAGGACGGGTCGCCGACCGACACGTTCTGCGGGTTCCGCGGGTCGATCGTCGGCGCGAGGAGCCGCTGGACCTCGCGTACGGACGCGTCGGTGGACCGCTCGTACACCGTCGTCGGATGCCCGTCGAAGCCGAGCAGGCGCTGGGCGCCGTCCCAGCCGACCAGCGCCGAGCGCTCGATCTCCGGGGCGAGCGGCAGCGGGTCGAGGATGCCGACGACCGTGAAGTAGCGGTCGTCGATCCAGACCTGCCGGCCGGGCCGGTCCACGCCCAGGCGCTCCGCGGCCACATTCCCCAACACCACTGCCGGGTAACGGCTGTTCGCCGCGTTGAGCCAGGTCCCGGAGGCCGCCCGGCCGCGCAGTACGTCGAGCAGGCCCTCCGTGGCGGCCTTCACCGCGATCCCGCCGGTCTCGCCCTGCGGGATCTTCTCCGAGCGGCGCACCGAGCGGTCGAGGTCGCCGGTCGCGCCGGCTCTCTCGACGCCCTCGATGCGGGAGACCGTGCCGACCGCGTCCCGGGGCAGGGTGATCTTCTGCCCACTGAACATGCCCTCGCCCGCCTTGGCGACCAGCATGTTCGTGCCGAGCGCGTCGAGCTGTCGCAGCAACTGCGCCTGGCTGGAGGCCGAGACGCCGACCACCGCGATCATCGTCGCGATCCCGATGGCGATCCCGAGCGCGGACAGCACCACGCGTACGGGGCGGCTGCGCAGCCCGGCCGAGCCGACGTGCAGGACGTCGCGCGGCCCGAGCCGGGCGGCTCTCAGTGCGGCGGACCGACGAGCACCCCCGCCCGGCGCCCCCCGAGCGCTTCCACGAGCCGCGCCCCGCTCCTTCCCCCGCGCACTCCTCCGTGTCATCGGACGGCGACCTTTCCCCGCGCCGTGTCCGCCACGACCCTCCCGTCACGGATCCGGACCTGGCGCGGCAACCTCCCCGCGATCTCGGTGTCGTGCGTGATGACCGCGATCGTGGCGCCCTCCGCGTTCAGCGTGTGCAGCAGCTCCATCACCGCCTCGCCGGACGCCGAGTCCAGCGCCCCGGTCGGTTCGTCGGCGAGCAGCAGGGCGGGCTCGCCGACCACCGCGCGGGCGATGGCCACGCGCTGCTTCTGCCCGCCGGAGAGTTCGTGCGGCCGGTGCCGCAGCCGGTCGGCGAGCCCGACCCGGGCGAGGGCGTCGGCGGCCATCGCCCGGCGGCGGGCCCGCGGCAGGCCGGAGTACAGCAGCCCTTCGGCGACGTTCTCCAGCGCGGCGACGCCCGGCACCAGGTGGAAGGCCTGGAAGACGAAGCCGATGTGGCGGGCGCGCAGCGCGGAGAGCCGCCGGTCGCTGAGCGCGGCGACGTCGTGCCCGGCGATCTCCACCGTCCCGGCGGTGGGCCGGTCGAGGGTGCCGACGATGTGCAGCAGGGTCGACTTGCCGGAGCCGGAGGGTCCCACGATGCCGACCAACTCGCCTTCGGCGACGTCGAGATCGACCCCGTCCAGGGCGCGGACCCCACCCGCGTACTCCTTGACGACACCCTTCAGTTCCACGACGCGCTTCGCGCCCACGCCGGCGTTCATGCCGTCGTTCATGCCGGCGTTCATGCCGTCGTTCATGCCGTCGTTCATGCCCTCGGTCATGTAGCCGTTCATGTCGCCGTTCACGCCCTCGTGCATCTCGCCGTTCATACGGACGGCACCCCGACCTTCATGCCCTCGCGCAGCCCCCCGCCGTCGACCTCGACCCTGCCCTGGCCGAACAGGCCGAGCTCGACCCGGACGTCCCGGGTGCTCCCGCCCGGCTCGACGACCTGCACGCCGAAGCCGCCGCCGGGCAGCGCGAGCAGCGCGTTGACGGGGACGGACAGGACGTCGTGGCGGGTGCGGCCGGTGAGTTCGACGGTGACCGGGGACTGGTCGACGCCCTTGACCCTGCCGGGCTCGTCGAAGGAGACGGTGATCTCGATCTTCGGGGTGCTGTCCTGCGGGTCGGCCCCGGCGGACGCGGTCTTCCCCACCGCGGACACCTTCCCGGGCAGTTCGGTGCCGTCCGGCAGTCGCACCTTCACCCGGGTGCCGGCCTTCGCCGTCTCCGCCTCGGCGACGGGCAGGTCGAAGCGGACGACCCGCTCGGAGCCGGTCACGGTGAGCACCGGGGTGCCGGGGGTGATCCGGTCGCCGGGCGCGAGCCGGCCCTCACCGGAGCCGCCGCCCGTGCCGCCGCCGGAGCCGCCACCGTTCCCGCCGCCCGCGTCCTTGACGCGTACCGCGCTGCCCGCGAAGGCGATCCGGTCGGGGCCGATCGTGCCGGTCTGCTTCAGGTCGTGGGACTTCTGCCAGCGTGCGACGGCGGCGGCGGTCTTCGCCGTGTACTCCTCGTCGACGTCGAAGCCGGTGAACCCGAGCGCGGCCAGGTTCTCCTCCAGCTGCCGTACGTCCCTTCCCTTGTCGCCCGTCCTGAGCGTCCGGTACATGGGCTCGTCCCCGTACATCAGCCGGACCGGCTCGCCGTCGACCTCGTAGAGGCGTCCGTCCCGCTCGACGACCGAGCCGTTCGGGGCGAGCCAGGTGAGCGTGCCGCCGGCGCCGCCGGCGTTGATCCGGCGCTCGCCGAGGTGGCCGAGGGTGCCGTCGCGCTGGGAGCTGTCGCTGAGGTCGCCCCGGGTGACGGGGGCGGTGGCGGGCGGCAGCCCGCGGGAGCCGGCGGACCCGGGCCGCGGTTCCCCCTCGCGGCCGGCGGCCAGGGCGGTGACGGCGGCGCCGGCGCCCGCGACGGCGACGATCGCCACCAGGGCGACGAGCAGCCGGCGCCGGCCGAGCGGGCGTTCGCCCTCGCGGCGGTCGGTGCGCCCGCTCATCGGGCCACGCCCTCGCACGCCTTGGCGGCCTTGTCGAACTTCTGCTTCTCCGCGCCCTGCGGGATCGGGAGGGCCTGCTGCGCGCCGCCGTCGAACTTCGGGTCGGGCATGTTGAAGCCGTTCTCGCGCATGCACCGCGCGTAGGCGAGAGCCTTGTCCTTGTCGGCCTGGGTCGGCTCCTTGCCGAAGCCGGCCCCGCCGGCCTTGTCCTGGCAGGCCTTGAACGCCTGCTCCATCTTCTCCTTGGAGACGCCGTCGCCGCCGATCGTGAGCCCCACGCCGTTCTCCCCCGGCTTGGGCTCCGGCACGTCCAGGCCGTGCTCGCGGAGGCACTTGCGGTGCTCGAAGGCCTGGTCGGCCTTCCTGCCCTCCTCGCTCGCGCCGCCGTCGTCCCCTCCGGTCGGAGCGGCACCCGAACAGGCGGCGGTGAGAAGGGCGAGGGCCGCGGCCAGGGAGCCGGCGGCGGCCACGCGGGTCGTACGTCGCATCGTCATGGCGGCGAGGCTGCCGTGAAGGGATGTTTCGCTTCTCTCAGCGGTTTCGTTTACACCGGCGAAAGGTCCCCTTCGGATACACAGGGGCCATGCGCGTACTGCTGGTGGAGGACGAGGCGTTTCTCGCCGAGATGATCGCCGAGGGGCTGCGCCGCGACGCGCTCGCCGTGGACGTCGCGGGCGACGGCCTCGAAGCGCTGCGGAAGCTCGGGCTCGGGGAGTACGACGTCCTCGTCCTGGACCGTGACCTGCCCGGGATGCACGGCGACGAGGTGTGCCGCCGCGTGGTCGAGCAGCGGCTGATGACCCGGGTGCTGATGCTGACGGCGGCGGGCACCGTACGGGACCGGGTCGAGGGCCTCGGCCTGGGTGCCGACGACTACCTCACCAAGCCCTTCGCGTACGACGAACTCCTCGCCCGGGTCCTGGCCCTGGGCCGGCGCGCCCGGCCCGCGCTGCCGCCCGTCATGGAACGCGGCGGGATCGTCCTGGACACCGCCCGCCGCCAGGCCAGCCGCGACGGCCGCCACCTGCATCTGTCCCGCAAGGAGTTCGGGGTCCTGGAGGCGCTGCTGCGGGCGGAGGGGGCGGTGGTCAGCGGCGAGGACCTGATCGAGCAGGTCTGGGAGGAGCACACCAGCTACCGCACCAACGCGGTACGGGTCACCCTGAGCAAGCTGCGGGCCAAGCTGGGCGAGCCGCCGGTGGTGGAGACGGTGCCGGGCGCCGGCTACCGGATCGCGTCATGAGCCGCCGCCCGGCCGCGCGCCTCCCGCTCGGCGGCGAGCGCACCCGGCTCACCGCCCTGTACGCCGGACTCCTCGTGCTCGCGGGCGCCCTGCTCACCGGCGTCGTGTACGCGCTGGTGCAGGAGGGCCTCTCCTCGTCGATCGGCATGGCCGTCACCACCGCCGTACCGGCCCAGCGCCTGGATCACCTGCCGGACTCCTGGGCGAGCGCCCTGCCCACCACCCCGCTGCCCAGCGCCACCCCCGCGATCCCCGCGCCCACCACGGGCCCCGGGGCGATCCCGGCCCGGACCCTCGCGATCACCCGGACGGTCAGCGAGGCCGCCGAGTCCGCCGCCCTCGACCGGCTCCTCACGGTCTCCGTGACCGTCCTCGCCTGCTACGCGGTCCTCTCGGTCGCGCTCGCCTGGTGGGCGGCGGGCAGGGTGCTCCGGCCGATCGCCGTGATCACCGACACGGCCCGCCGGCTCTCCGGCGCGAACCTGCTGCGGGTCCCCTCGGGCGAGGCCTGGGGACGGATCGCCCTCGACGCGCCGCCCGGCGAACTCAAGCGGCTGGCCGACACCTTCGACGGGATGCTCGGGCGGATGGAGCAGCTCGTCTCGGCCCAGCAGCGGTTCGCCGCGAACGCCGCGCACGAGCTGCGCACCCCGGTCGCCGTGCAGCGAGCGGCGGCGGAGATCGGGCTCGCCGGGGACCCCTCGCCGGAGCGGGTGGCGCGGATCCGGTCGAAGCTGATCGAGGTCGCCGACGCCAGCGAGCGGATCATCGAGGGGCTGCTGCTGCTCGCCGCCTCCGACCAGGGGATCCGGGAGCGTCGCCGGGTGGCCGTGGACGAGCTCGCCCGGGAGACGGCGCACGCCCTCGCCGGCGAGGCGGCCGAGCGCGGCGTGAGCGTCGACGTACGGGCCCGGCCGCTGACCGTCGAAGGAGACCCCGTGCTCCTGGAACGCCTGCTGCACAACCTGCTCGCGAACGGCGTGCGCCACAACGTCCCCGAGGGCGGCCGGGTGGAGGTCCGGACCGGCCCGGACGGCATCGAGGTGACGAACACCGGACCCGTCGTGCCGCCCGGGACCGTGCCGCTGCTCTTCGAGCCCTTCCGCCGCTCGGCCGCCCGCACCCACGCGCCCGGTGAGGGCGCGGGCCTCGGTCTGTCGATCGTCGACTCGATCGCCCGGGCGCACGGGGCGACGGCGTCGGCCACGGCGAACACCGAGGGCGGCGGCCTGACGGTCCGGATCCGCTTCCGGACGGAGGACGCGCCGCTCAGCGCTCCCTAGGGGGTGTCCCGGCGAGCCCGGCGCGACGCTAGCGCGCCCGCGTGCCGTACATCTCGTCGATCTCGCGCGCGAAGTCCCGCAGCACCGCCCGCCGTTTGAGCTTCAGGGACGGGGTGAGGTGGCCGCCGGACTCGGTCCACTCCGTGGTGAGGACGCGGAAGGCGCGGATCGACTCGGCGCGGGAGACGAGCCGGTTGGCGTCGTCGACGGCCCGCTGCACCACCGCGAGGAGCTCCTCGTCGCGGGTGAGCTCCCACAGGGCGAGGTGGTCCTTGTGCCGCATCCGGCGCCAGTGGAGCAGGCCCTCGTGGTCCAGGGTGACGAGGGCGGTGACGTACGGGCGGTCGTCGCCGAGCACCATGCACTGGGCGACCAGCGGGTGGGCGCGGAGCCAGTCCTCCAGCGGGCCGGGGGCGACGTTCTTGCCGGCGGAGGTGACGATCATGTCCTTCTTGCGGCCGGTGATCCGCAGATGCCCCTCGTCGTCGAGGGCGCCGAGGTCGCCGGTGGGGAACCAGCCCTCGTCGGTGTACGGCAGGGCGACCCCGCGCCGGGCGTCCCAGTAGCCGGCGAAGACGTGGCCGCCCTTGAGCCAGATCTCGCCGTCCCGGGCGATCCGTACGGCGGTGCCGGGCAGCGGCCGGCCGACGGTGCCCGGGCGCGGTCCGGTCAGCGGGGTGACGGTGGCGGCGGCGGTGGTCTCCGTGAGCCCGTAGCCCTCGTACACCTCGATGCCCGCGCCCGTGAAGAACTCGGCGAGCCGGGCTCCGAGGGGCGATCCGCCGCAGATGACGTGCCGGACCCTGCCGCCGAGCGCGGCCCGGATGCGCTTGTAGACGAGCGGGTCGTACAGGGCGCGGGCGGCGCGCAGGCCCAGGGAGGGCCCGGCGGCCCTGGCCTGCTCGTGGCCGTAGCGTTCGGCGACCCGGGCGGCCCGGTCGAAGGCGGCGGCGCGGCCCGAGCGTTCGGCGGTGGCGCGGGCCGTGTGGAAGACCTTCTCCAGGACGTACGGGATGGCGAGCAGGAAGGTGGGCCGGAAGCTCGCCAGGTCGGCGAGGAGTTCGTCGCTCTCGACGGAGGGCGCGTGACCGACCCGGACCCGGGCGCGGACGCAGCCGATGGCGACCATGCGTCCGAAGACGTGGGAGAGCGGCAGGAAGAGCAGGGTGGACGCGGGTTCCCTGCTCAGCGAGCGGAAGACGGGGTGGAGGAGTTCGACGGCGTTGTCGACCTCGGCGAAGAAGTTGGCGTGGGTGAGGGCGCAGCCCTTGGGACGGCCGGTGGTGCCGGAGGTGTAGATGAGGGTGGCGAGGGTCTGCGGGGTGAGCAGTCCGCGGCGCGCCGTCACGGCCTCGTCGGGCACCCGCGCACCGGCTCGGCGCAGCTGGTCGACGGCGCCGGTGTCGAGGGCCCACAGCTGCCCGAGGGCGGGCAGCTGCCGCCGCTCGGTGGAGACCAGCCGGGCCTGGGCGGCGTCCTCGACGACACAGGCGGCGGCGCCGGAGTCCTGGAGGATCCAGCGGGTCTGGTAGGCCGAGGAGGTGGGGTAGAGCGGGACGGTGATCAGTCCGGCGGCCCAGGCGGCGAAGTCGAGCAGCGTCCACTCGTAGCGGGTGCGGGACATCAGCGCGAGCCGGTCGCCGGGGCGAAGCCCCTGGGCGATGAGCCCCTTGGCGACGGAGTGCACCTCGGCGGCGAAGGCCGAGGCGGTGACGTCGGCCCAGCCCCCGTCCGGCCGCCTGCGGGAGAAGAGCACCGCCGCCGGTTCCTCGCGGGCGGTGTCGTAGGGCAGGTCGGCGAGGGAGCCGCGCCGTACGGGCGGCACGAGCGCGGGTACGGACACCTCGCGGACGGTCCCGTCGACGCGGACCAGCTCGGGCGGGGGCTCGGAGACGGGCACGTGCGGCTCCTCGGGGCGTCGAGAACCGGACAGTAACCTTACTTCTCGGTAAATCTAAGGTGCCGCAGACGATTTGGACAGATCCCCGCCCTGCCCGGTGAGACTCCCGAGCCCGGCCCACACCAGGTTCATCAGGGTGGCCGCCGCCTGCCCCGGCGCCATCGCGGCCGGCCCGTTCGCCCAGTTGGCCAGCGACTCCGCCGCTCCGACCAGCGCCTGCGCCAGCCCCTCGGCCTCGCACGGCCCCTGCGCCGCGGCCCCGATCAGCTCGGCGACGTAGCCCGCGATCTCCGCCCGCATCCGCTCCGCCTCCGTCGCGAACGGCTCCCCCTGCGCCCGCGCCTGCCGGCTCAGCACCGCCCACGCGTCGGGGTGCTCCGCGGTGTGCGCGAAGAACGCGAGCAGCCCCGCCGACAGGCGCTCCTCCGCCGCCCCCTCGCCCTCCACGGCGGCGGCCACCACACCGAGCAGCGCCCGCGCCTCACGCCGGATGCACGAGGTGAACAGCTCCTCCTTGGAACGCAGATAGAGATAGACCAACGGCTTGGACACCCCGGCCAGTTCGGCGATCTCGTCCATCGACGCCGCCTGGTACCCGCGCCGCCCGAAGGTCCGCACGGCCGCGTCCATCATCTGCCGCTCGCGCACCTCGCGCGGCAGCCTCCTCGTCCCCGCCACGACACCCCACCCTAAGGGGACGCCCGCGACCGATGAGTTCCGCGATGATCGGCAGTCATAGATCACGTAGCACGACGACAGGGCACCACCGAGACGCCGAGACCGGCACCGAGAGACCGAGGAACTCCCATGCGCACTCTGATCAGCACCGCCTTCATCTCGCTCGACGGCGTCGTGGAGGCCCCCGGCGGCGAGCCCGGCTACCGCAACTCCGGCTGGACCTTCAAGCACACCGAGTTCCTCCCCGAGTCCTTCGAGATCAAGGAGCGGGAGCAGAAGGAGGCGGCCGCGATGCTGCTGGGCCGGGTCAGCTACGAGGCCTTCAGCCCCGTGTGGCCGGGCATGCCGGAATTCGCCGACTACAAGGTCATGCCGAAGTACGTCGTCTCCACCACCCTCACCGAGGACGACCTGGTGTCCGACTGGGGCGACACCACGATCCTGCGCACGCTCGACGACGTCGCCGCGCTGAAGCGGACCGAGGGCGGCCCGATCATCGTCCACGGCAGCGCCTCCCTCAACCAGGCCCTGTCCGACGCGGGCCTGATCGACCGCTACCACCTGCTCGTCTTCCCGCTGCTGCTCGGCGCCGGCAAGCGCCTGTTCAGCACCACGGACAAGGACGTCCAGAAGCTGCGGCTCGTCGAGCACGAGGCCTACGCGAACGGCCTGCAGAAGCAGGTCTTCGACGTCGTGCGCTGACCCGCCCCGGCCCTCGCCGACCGCCCCGGAGGGGCGCGTCCGCGCCGCCGGACACACGCCCGAGGCCCCTGCCCCCTTCGAAGGGGGAGGGGCCTCGGGCGTACGGACCAGGCGCGGTCGGCGCCGGCTCAGGCGCGGCTCAGGCGCGGCTCAGGCGCCGGCTCAGCTGGCGGCTCAGGCGGCGGCCGGAACCGTCACCTTCTGCTCGGCGTCGCGCACGTCCACCAGGTCGTCGACCGGGGAGGCCGAGGCGGACTCGTAGGCGGCGAGGTCGAGGATCTTCTCGCGGGCGGAGACGATGACCGGGACCAGCGCCTGGCCGGCGACGTTCGTGGCCGTGCGCATCATGTCGAGGATCGGGTCGATCGCCATGAGCAGGCCGACGCCCTCCAGGGGGAGGCCCAGGGTGGAGAGGGTCAGGGTCAGCATGACCGTCGCGCCGGTGAGACCGGCGGTGGCCGCCGAGCCGATGACCGAGACGAAGGCGATCAGCAGGTACTCCTTGACGCCGAGCTGCACGTCGAAGATCTGCGCGATGAAGATCGCGGCGAGCGCCGGGTAGATCGCGGCGCAGCCGTCCATCTTCGTGGTGGCGCCGAACGGCACGGAGAAGGAGGCGTACTCCTTCGGGACGCCGAGGCGCTCGGTGACCCGCTGGGTGACCGGCATGGTGCCGACCGAGGAGCGGGAGACGAAGGCGAGCTGGATGGCGGGCCAGGCGCCCTTGTAGAACCGGAGCGGGTTCAGCTTGGCGACGGTCGCGAGGAGCAGCGGGTAGACGCCGAAGAGGACCAGGGCGCAGCCGATGTAGACGTCGGCGGTGAAGGTGGCGTACTTGCCGATCAGGTCCCAGCCGTAGTTCACGATGGCGCGGCCGATGAGGCCGGCGGTGCCGATCGGGGCCAGCCGGATGACCCACCACAGGGCCTTCTGCAGCAGCTCCAGGGCGGACTCGGAGAGGGACAGGATGGGCTGGGCCCGGTCGCCGAGCTTGAGGGCGGCGATGCCGGCGACGGCGGCCATGAAGACGATCTGAAGCACGTTCAGCTCGGTGAACGGCGTGATGACGTCGGTGGGGACGATCCCGGTGAGGAAGTCGATCCAGCTGCCCTGGTGCTCGGGGAGCTTGCCGTCCTTCGGGGTGAGGCCGGTGCCGGAGCCGGGGTTGGTCAGCAGGCCGATGGCGAGGCCGATGGCGACCGCGATCAGCGAGGTGATCATGAACCAGACGAGGGTCTGCGCGGCGAGCCGGGCCGCGTTGTTGACCTTACGCAGGTTGGTGATCGAGACGAGGATGGCGAAGAAGACGAGCGGGGCGACGGCCAGCTTGAGCAGCTGGACGAAGATGCCGCCGACCTGGGAGAGGGTCTCCTGCAGCCAGCCGATGTCCTGGCTGCGGGCGAGCCAGCCGAGCAGGACGCCGACGGCGAGACCGGCGACGATCTGGGCCCAGAACGGGACCTTGGGTATGCGGGACTTCGTCACGGACGCGGACGAGGACGCGGACACGGACACACTCCACTGGTGCGTATCGGGGAAATACGGGGACGGGGGTGCGGCACACACGCGCTCCACGCGCGGGCCGCTGCACGATGCCGGGTCAGAGCGAACGGCAACAGACCGCGGACATACAGCGGCACAGATCGACGTGCAGGCGCGCCACGAGCGGGGTGCCCGGGGCATCGAGGAGGCGCACTGCGGTCTTCATGGCCGATACGTTAACACTTGAACTTTGAGAACCTCAAAGCCCTTCTTTGAGACAAAGCCACGCCCGGCGGGCCCTACGGCCTTGGAAACGCAGAAAACCCCAGGCGGGAGCCTGGGATGCTCCTACCTGGGGTGTTTGTACGTGTGAGGAACCTTACGGCTCCTTTATGTCGATCAGGCCGCGTCCTCGGCCGAGCGGTTCGCCTCCAGGCGGACCTTCGCCCGGTCGACCTTCGCCACGATGCCGGCGCTCATCGCGTCCCGCTCCTTGCGCAGCAGCACGAAGCTGAGCGGGGCGGAGACGACCACGGCGAGGAGCAGGACCCAGAGCAGGTTCGAGTCGCCGAGGCCGCGCGGCAGCACGCCGAGCCAGACCAGGCCCCACAGCGCGAGGAAGCTGCCGGCGAAGATGCCGAGGCGCATCAAGGTGTAGCGGAGCATGTCTGTCCCTCCCAAACCGGACGAGCGTCCCTCCAGTGAAGCACGGGGCGGCCCGGCGGCCGGGAGCGGGGGCGGGAAACCGCTTGAGCACCGCATCCGTAATGGTTAATCTCGCCCTATGCCTCTTACTTTCCAGCTGGACCCGCCGGTCGACCGCGCCCTGCGCGACGGCGTCCTCGCCCTCTGGGCGGACGTCTCCAACGCGGGGGGCGCCGTCGGCTTCGTCCCGCCCGTGACCCCCGAGGAGATCCGGCCCGCGCTGCTCCGGCATCTGGTGGGCATGGCGGAGGGCGGCACGCGGCTGCTGGTCGGGCGGGACACCGACGACCCGGCCGGCCGGGTCGTCGCGACCGCCTTCTTCACGCACAACAGCCACCCCCTGATGACGCACTGGGTGTGGCTGTACACGGTGATGGTGCACCCCAGGCACCAGGGCAAGGGGTACGGCCGCGACCTGATGGCCGCGGCCGAGGAGGCGGCCCGGACCGCCGAGGGCTTCGAGCACATCGAGGCGATCCGGCTGACCTGCCGCGGCGGCACCGGCGTCGACGCCTTCTACGCGCGGGCCGGCTACAAGGAGGTCGGGCGCGTCCCGGCCGCCATCCGGGTGGCCCCGGGCGACGACCGCGACGACATCGTCATGCTGCTGCAGCTGACGTAGCGGTCAGAGCCGCATCGGCTGCGGCGCCTCACGGCGGTCGGCGTCCGGGCCCGGGTACTCGCGGATGACCTCGTAGCGCGTGTTGCGCTCGACCGGCCGGAAGCCGGCGTCCCGGATGAGCTCCAGGAGGTCGTCACGGGTGAGCTTGTTCGGGGTGCCGTAGTTGTCGGCGTCGTGGGTGATCTTGTACTCGACGACCGAGCCGTCCATGTCGTCCGCGCCGTGCTGGAGGGCCAGCTGCGCGGTCTGGACGCCGTGCATCACCCAGAACACCTTGACGTGCGGGACGTTGTCGAAGAGCAGCCGGGAGACCGCGAAGGTCTTCAGCGCCTCGGCGCCGGTCGCCATCTGGGTCCGCGCCTGCAGGGTGTTGCGGACCTTGCCGTCCTTCATGTCGACGAAGTCGTGCTGGTAGCGCAGCGGGATGAAGACCTGGAAGCCGCCGGTCTCGTCCTGGAGCTCGCGCAGCCGCAGCACGTGGTCCACGCGGTGGCGGGGCTCCTCGATGTGGCCGTAGAGCATCGTGCACGGGGTCTTCAGACCCTTCTCGTGCGCGAGGCGGTGGATCCGGGACCAGTCCTCCCAGTGGGTCCGGTGGTCCACGATGTGCTGCCGGACCTCCCAGTCGAAGATCTCGGCGCCGCCGCCGGTCAGCGACTCCAGGCCGGCCTCGATCAGCTCGTCGAGGATCTCGGAGGCCGAGAGGCCGGAGATGGTCTCGAAGTGGTGGATCTCGGTGGCGGTGAAGGCCTTGAGGGAGACGTTCGGCAGCGCCTTCTTCAGCTCGGAGAGCGAGCGCGGGTAGTAGCGCCAGGGCAGGTTGGGGTGGAGCCCGTTGACGATGTGGAGCTCGGTGAGGTTCTCGTTCTCCATCGCCTTCGCGAGGCGCACGGCCTCCTCGATGCGCATGGTGTACGCGTCCTTCTCGCCCGGCTTGCGCTGGAAGGAGCAGTAGGCGCAGGAGGCGGTGCAGACGTTGGTCATGTTCAGATGCCGGTTGACATTGAAGTGCACCACGTCGCCGTTCTTGCGGGTCCGGACCTCGTGGGCCAGTCCGCCGAGCCAGGCGAGGTCGTCCGACGCGTACAGGGCGATGCCGTCCTCACGGCTCAGCCGCTCGCCGGCGAGGACCTTCTGCTCCAGCTCACGCTTGAGCCCCACGTCCATAACGCCGCCTCCCACTTTCATCCACACCATCTGCGATCAGGCTCCCCCACCGTACTCTCAGCCCTCTTCCGGCAGATCCCCGACCCGGTTCTCCCACTTGGTGGAGAGCACGATCGTGGTACGGGTCCGCGACACGCCCTTCGTCCCGCTCAGCCGGCGGATCGTCTTCTCCAGGCCGTCCACGTCGTTGGCGCGGACCTTGAGCATGAAGGAGTCGTCGCCGGCGATGAACCAGCAGTCCTCGATCTCGGCGAGGTCCTTCAGGCGGCGGGCCACGTCCTCGTGGTCGGCGGCGTCGGAGAGGGAGATGCCGATGAGGGCGGTGACGCCGAGGCCGAGGGAGGCGGCGTCCACGGTGGCGCGGTAGCCGGTGATGACCCCCGCGGCCTCGAGGCGGTTGATGCGGTCGGTGACGGAGGGGCCGGAGAGCCCGACGAGCCGGCCGAGCTCGGCGTACGAGGCCCTGCCGTTCTCGCGCAGAGCCTGGATGAGCTGCCTGTCCACGGCGTCCATACGTATGAAGCCTTCCATTGTCCAGCGATACCGCGAGTTTAGGTATAGAATCTAAGGTACACAGGGGCGACACCCTGTGAATCTTTCAGCAGATCAAAGACGATCTTTCAGGAGTGGTGTTCACCGTGTACACGATCGAGATGGCCTACGCCCGTATGCGCGAGCTGCAGGACCTGGCCAACCGCTCGCGTGCCCACCAGCCGACCGCCTCGAAGCGCGCCGCGAAGAAGCGCGCCGAGAAGCGCTAACCAGCCGGGAGCGCTCCACCGAGCTCTCCCTTCCAACGGCGGTACAGCTCGTGCGGCACGCCTGCCGCGTCGAGCACCCGCCCGGCGACGAAGTCCACGAGATCCTGGATGTGCGTCGCCCCCGCGTAGAACGCCGGAGAGGCGGGCAGCACCACGGCGCCCGCCTCGTCCAGCGTCACCATGTGCTTCAGCGTCTGCCCGTTCAGCGGGGTCTCCCGTACCGCGACGACCAGCGGACGCCGTTCCTTCAGTGTCACGCTCGCGACCCGCTGCAGCAGGTCCTTCGAGAGCCCGAGCGCGACCCCGGCCACGGCGGCCGTCGACGCCGGCACGATCAGCATCCCCTTGACGGCGTACGACCCGGAGGACGGCCCGGCGGCCAGATCCCCGGCCGGCCAGTACCGCACGTCGTCGAGCGCCGCCGCGTCCACCGCGAAGGTGTCCGGCTTCCCGTCGGCCCCGCGCGCCAGCCATGCCGCCAGGTCCTCGCGCCAGTGCGCGTCCCGGAAGGCGATCCCCGTCTCGTCGAGCAGCGTCAGCCGCGAGGCCCGCGACACGACGAGATCGACACTCTCCCCCGCCGCGAGCAGCCCCCGCAGCACGGCGGCGGCGTAGGGCGTCCCGGACGCCCCTGACACCCCGACCACCCAGGGACGACGCTGCTGCTTGTTCTCCGGCTCCACGCCGACGAGCCTATCCGGCCACCCTCGGACGGGAGCGGGGAGCCGTGGCCTGTCCCCGCTGTCGCGGGGAGCATCGCCTCGAACGAGCTACGGCTTCAGCCCTCGCGCGAGGAGATCGGCGAGCGTGAAGAGGAAGAGCGTGATCCCGATCACGCCGTTGACCGTGAAGAACGCCCTGTTCAGGCGGGACAGGTCGTGCGGCCGCACGATCGAGTGCTCGTAGCAGAAGGCGACCGCCACGATCACCAGGCCGGCCCAGAAGAAGACGCCCGCGTCCGTCGCGAGCGCGTACCAGACCAGCAGTCCCGTGGTGACGACCGCCGACCCCCGGGCCCCCCACAGCGCCGCCGGGACGCCGAAGCGGGCCGGGACCGACATGACGCCGTGCGCGCGGTCCGCCTGGACGTCCTGGCAGGCGAAGATCAGGTCGAAGCCGCCGATCCAGATGCCGACCGCGAGGCCCAGGATCACCGCGTCCCAGGACCACTCGCCGGTCACCGCGAGCCAGGCTCCGACGGGGCCGATGGACTGGGCGAGGCCGAGGATCGCGTGCGGGAAGTTCGTGAACCGCTTGCCGTACGGATAGACCACCATCGGGATGACGGCGAGCGGCGCGAGCGCCAGGCAGAGCGGGTTGAGCAGGGCCGCCGCGCCGAGGAAGACGACGACGGCGACGCCGGCCCCGGTCCACGCCGAGCGCACCGACACCGCGCCGGTCACCAGCTCCCGGTTGGCGGTGCGCGGGTTACGGGCGTCGATCTCGCGGTCGATGATCCGGTTGCAGGCCATGGCGAAGGTCCGCAGGCCCACCATGCAGACGGTGACCAGGAACAGGGTCCACCAGTGGATCCGCCGGTCCAGCTGGTACATCG
Organism: Streptomyces sp. NPDC053431; assembly: GCF_044544925.1. Taxonomy (NCBI): domain Bacteria; kingdom Bacillati; phylum Actinomycetota; class Actinomycetes; order Kitasatosporales; family Streptomycetaceae; genus Streptomyces; species Streptomyces sp. NPDC053431. The sequence continues at coordinate 69,636 of NZ_JBITXX010000019.1, forward strand.
CGGTGAGCGCGGCGATGTACGCGAAGGGAAGCGCGAAGACCGAGTGCTCGATCATCACCAGGCGCAGGAACGCCTTCGTGCGCCCCGGCCGGGCGCCGGGGACGGCCGCGGTCGTCACAGCCCGTACTCCTTCCAGCGGCGGTCCACCAGGGCCGCCGTCGCCGGGTCCGACTCGACCATGTCCGGCCAGCCGCCGTCCCGCGTGTAGCCCTCCTCGGGCAGCTTCTTCGTCGCGTCGATGCCCGCCTTGCCTCCCCAGAACTGCTGGTAGGAGGCGTGGTCCAGGTGGTCCACCGGGCCCTCGACGACCGTGAGGTCGCGGGCGTAGTCGGTGTTGCCGAGGGCCCGCCAGGACACCTCGTGGAGGTCGTGGACGTCGCAGTCCTTGTCGACCACGACGATCAGCTTGGTCAGCGACATCATGTGCGCGCCCCAGATGGCGTGCATGACCTTCTGCGCGTGCTTCGGGTACTTCTTGTCGATCGAGACGATCGCGCAGTTGTGGAAGCCGCCCGACTCCGGCAGGTGGTAGTCCACGATGTCCGGGACGATGATCTTGAGGAGCGGCAGGAAGAAGCGCTCCGTCGCGCGGCCCAGCGGGCCGTCCTCGGTCGGCGGGCGGCCGACCACGATGGACTGGAGCAGCGGACGCCGCCGCATCGTGATGCAGTCGATCTTCAGCGCGGGGAACGGTTCCTGCGGCGTGTAGAAGCCGGTGTGGTCGCCGAAGGGGCCCTCCGGCAGCATCTCGCCCGGCTCCAGCCAGCCCTCGATCACGACCTCCGCCTGGGCCGGGACCTGGAGCGGGACCGTCTTGCAGTCCACCATCTCGATCCGCTTGCCCTGCACGAAGCCGGCGAACAGGTACTCGTCGATGTCGCCCGGCAGCGGCGCCGTCGAGGCGTACGTGACGGCCGGCGGGCAGCCGAAGGCGATCGCGACCGGCAGCCGCTCGCCGCGCTCCGCGGCCACCGCGTAGTGGTTGCGGCTGTCCTTGTGGATCTGCCAGTGCATGCCGATGGTGCGCCTGTCGTGGCGCTGGAGGCGGTAGAGGCCGAGGTTGCGGACCCCGGTCTCCGGGTGCTTGGTGTGGGTCAGGCCCAGGTTGAAGAAGGAGCCGCCGTCCTTCGGCCAGGTGAAGAGCGCGGGCAGCCGGTCCAGGTCGACGTCGTCGCCGGTGAGCACGACCTCCTGGACCGGGGCGTCCCCGGACTTCACCTTCTTCGGCGGCACGTGGACCATCGAGCCCAGCTTGCCGAAGGCCTCCCGGACCCCGACGAAGCCCTGCGGCAGCTCCGGCTTGAGCAGCCCGCCGATCTTCTCGCTGATCTCCTCGTACGACTTCAGGCCCAGCGCCTTGAGCAGCCGCCGGTCCGTCCCGAAGACGTTCATCGCGAGCGGCATCGAGGAGCCCTTGACGTTCTCGAAGAGCAGCGCCGGGCCTCCCGCCTTGTTCACGCGGTCGACGATCTCCCCGACCTCCAGGTACGGGTCGACTTCGGCCTTGATGCGCTTGAGGTCGCCTTCGCGCTCGAGGGCCCTGAGCAGCGAGCGGAGATCGTCGTAAGCCATAGGGGCCAGTATCGGTCACCGGTTAGGCTGGGCCCGTCACCGGGGCCGCCGAAACGCGCTCCCGCCACCGCTTCCAGGGGGCTGTCCCACATGCTCAGGGCACTGATGTACATCCTGCCGCTGGCGCTGACGATCTACGCGTTCATCGACTGCCTCAACACCCCCGAGGACGAGGCCAAGCACCTGCCCAAGGTGGTCTGGGTCATCATCATCCTGCTCTTCTGGATCGTCGGCCCGATCGTCTGGTTCGCGGCCGGCAAGATGCGCCACGCCCCGGCCGGCGGCCGCACCCCGAGCGAGTGGCACCGCAACCACCGGCACGAGTGGGTCGCCCCCGACGACAACCCCGAGTTCCTGAAGTCGCTCCGCGAGGAGAACAGGAAGGACGAGGCGCTCCTGAAGGACTGGGAGGCCGACCTGCGCCGCCGCGAGGAGGAGCTGAAGCGCCGCGAGCAGGAGCGCGGCGAGGAGAAGGACGGCTGATGGAGCTGCGGCTCCTCGTCACGTTCGAGAAGGTCGCCACGGTCCTCTCCTTCACCCGGGCCGCCACCGAACTCGCCTACGCGCAGTCCAGCGTCACCGCGCAGGTCCGCGCCCTGGAGTCCTCGCTGGGCACCGAGCTCTTCGAGCGGCTCGGCTCCCGCATCCGGCTCACCGAGGCCGGCGAGCGGCTCCTGCCGTACGCCCGGCAGATCATCGAGCTGACCGAGGAGGCCAGGGCCGCGGTCACGGGAGGCGGCGAGCCGGCCGGCACGATCGCCGTCGGCACCATGGAGTCGCTGACCTCCTACCGGCTGCCGCCGCTCCTGGAGCTCTTCCACCACCGCTATCCGGCCGTCCGGCTCGCCCTGCGCCCCACCCTCGGCGACGCGACCCGGCAGGCCCTGCGGGAGGGGACGTACGACCTGGGCCTGCTGATGGAGCGGGAGACCGAGCACGAGGGCCTGGAGAGCGAGGTCCTGACCCGGGAGCCGCTGGTCCTGGTGGCCGGGCCGCGGCACCCGCTGGCCGGGCGGGCCGGCCTGACGGCCGCGGACCTGGCGGCCACCGGCCTGGTGGGGACGGAGCCGGGCTGCGCCTATCGCGACCTCTTCGAGGCGGAACTGGCGCCGTACGGGCCGGTCTTCACCGAGTACGGCACGATCGAGGCGAGCAAGCGCGGCGTGGCCGCCGGGCTCGGGATCGCGCTGCTGCCCCGGATCGCCGTCGCTGCGGAACTGGCGTCCGGGGCGCTGGTGGCGCTGGACTGGGAGCCGCCGTTCAGCCTCTTCACACAGATCGCGTGGCGGCGGGGGAAGCGGCTTCCGGCGCATGTGCGGCTGTTCGTGGAGCAGACGCGACGACTCGTCCGCGAGGAGCCCGCCGAGTTCCCCGGGTCACCTGACTCCCCTGGGTTCCCTGGCTCCCCGACAGGGTCACCCTGAGGCTGGCCAGCACGATCAGCGGGACGCCCAGGGCCTGGACGAGACCGATGTGGTGCCCGTACACGGCCCAGTCGGCGAGCATCGCGACGGCCGGGTAGGTGAAGGCGAGCACCGCGATCCGGGCGGTGGGCAGCTTGGCGTAGGCCGCGTACATCAGCACGTACATCACCCCGGTGTGGACGATCCCGAGCCCGGCCAGCCATGCCCAGCCGGACCCGAGCCGCCCGGCCGCCCCGAAGTCGGCGAAGGGCAGCAGGAGCGGGATGCCGACGGTGACCTGGACGAGCGCGACGAGGTGCGGCCGTACGCCGCTGATCCGCTTGGTGACGATCGTCGACAGCGCGTAGAGCACGGCGGCGCCGAGGGCGAGCCCGAGCCCCTTGAGCGAGGCGGTGTCCCCGGGCCGCACGCCGGACACGAGCACCAGCCCGCCGAAGGCCACCGCGAGCCACCCGAGCTTGGCGGCGCCGATCCGCTCCCGCAGCACGACCGCCCCGAGCAGCACCAGGAAGAACGGCTGCGTGTGGTAGACGACGGTGGCGAAGGAGATCGAGGTGGCCTCGTACGCCTCGAAGAGCAGCACCCAGTTGAGGACGATGAACACCCCGCCGAGGGCGGCGAGTCCCAGCTTGCGCGGGGTGAGCCCGTGTCCGGTGAAGAATCCGCGGGCCAGGCTGTAGGCCCCGAGCGCGACGGCCCCGAAGAGGCAGCGGAAGAACACCACGTCGAAGGGTGACGCCCCGGACTCCACGACGAAGATGCCGAGGGTGCCGGAGAGCACCATGGCGAGGGTGAGTTCGACGGTTCCCCTGGTCTCGTTTCTCATGCCCATGACGCTACGAACGGGGCCGGGTCCGGGTCCACGAGCCAGTGGGGCGTCCTGCCGATGACCCCATCGGCGGGGCCGATGGGGCCGGCGCCCGCCGTCCGGAGCGGGCCCGGGACGCCCCCGGACACTCCTAGGAGCCGGCGCCCTTGCCGGCGCCCTCGTCGGCGCCCTTGTCCTGGGCGCGCCGGGCGAGGCTGTCCTGGGACGCGACGTACTTGATCATGAGGCGGGCGAGCTCCAGGCGCTCGTGCTCGGTCCAGTCCGCGGTGATGTGGTCGTACGCCGCCCGCTGGTGGCGGCCGAAGCGGATCATCAGCTCCCGGCCCTCGGGGCTGAGGTGGAGGACGGTGCGGCGGCCGTCCTGCTGGGAGGCCGCCCGGACGAGGTAGCCGGCCGAGATGCAGTCGGAGACCATGCGGCTGGCCACCGAGGGGTCGACCCCCAGGTGCTTGGCGACCGCGCCGACCGTGACCTCGCCGGTGTCCTCCTGTTCGGCGTCCAGGACGATCCTGAGCACCAGCGTGCGGCTCAGGTCCTTCTCGGAGATCGGGTCCGCGACCTCCAGGAGCGAGGAGCGCCGCAGCTTCCCGAAGGCCGGGCCCACAGCGTCCAGCAGCTCGTCCGCCGTCTTCGGCTCACGCTTCGTCATGCCCTCAGCGTACCGAACATGAATGAGACCCTGAAGGCATGTGTTGACTCTCAAACATGTGCATGTAAGCATGCATATGTCGAACGGCAAACAACTTCCCAACCTCCCTTCTCGAACGGAACCCCTCCATGACCACGCTCGTCACCGGTGCCCGCGGCAAGGTCGGCCAGGGCGTCATCGCCCGCCTGCACGCCACCGGCCACACCGTCCGCGCCGCCAGCGCCGACCCCGCCGCCCTGACCGTCCCCGAGGGCGTCGAGACCGTCGAGCTCTCCCTCGGCCGTCCCGAGGGCCTCGACGCCGCACTCCGCGGTGTCCGCCAGGTCTTCCTCTATCCGGACCCCGCCGGCATCCACGAGCTGATCGCGGCCGCCCGGACCGCGGGCGTCGAGCACGTCGTCCTGCTCTCCTCGTCCTCCGTCCTCGGCCCCGACGCCGCCACCGACCCGCTGGCCCGCCACAGCCTCGAGGTCGAGCGCGCCCTCGCCGCGTCCGGCCTCACCTGCACCTTCCTGCGGCCCGACGCCTTCGCCACCAACTCCTTCGGCTGGACGCACTTCATCGGCGGCTCCCGGCCGGTCCCCCTCGCCTACCCCGACGCGCACATCGCGCCCCTCCACCCCGACGACCTCGCCGACATCGCCTTCGAGGCCCTGACCGGCGACTCCCTCACCGGCCGCGCGCTCACCCTCACCGGCCCCGAGTCGCTCACCTTCCGCGAGCAGCTCGCCGTGCTCTCCGACGCCGTCGGCCGCCCCGTCCGCGTCGAGCACATCTCCCGCGCCGAGGCCGAGCGGCAGATGGGCCGCTTCATGCCCCCGGCCATGGTCGGCTCGCTGCTCGACCTGTGGGCCGCCGCCTGCCACGGCCCCGCCACCGTCGCCGACACCACCGCGACCCTGCTCGGCCGCCCCGCCCGCACCTACCGGCAGTGGGCCCGCGAGAACGCCGCCGCCTTCGCCCCGCAGCACTGACCGGCCACGGCCCCGACCGACCGCCCACCCCCACCCGGAGGACCTCCGACCGTGCCCCCCGCCCACGCCCCCGCCGAGACCGCCGCCCCGCCCGATACCGACCGGCGCCGGTGGGCCGTCCTCGCCGTCGTCCTGTTCGCCGCGGTCCTCGACCTCCTCGACGCCACCATCACCAACATCGCCGCCCCGACCATCGCCGCCGACCTGCACGGCGGGGAGACCCTCGTGCAGTGGCTCGGCGCCTCCTACGCCCTGTCCATGGGCGTCCTGCTGGTGGTCGGCGGCCGGCTCGGCGACAAGTACGGCCGCCGGCGGCTGTTCCTCATCGGCCTCACCGGCTTCACCCTCGCGTCCGTCGCCTGCGGCCTGGCCTTCGACCCGGCCTCCGCCATCTGCTTCCGTCTGCTCCAGGGGGCCTTCGGCGCCCTGGTCGTCCCGCAGGGCTTCGGCATCCTCGGCGCGGTCTTCCCGCCACGGGAGATCGGCAAGGCGTTCGGCGTCTTCGCCCCCTGCCTCGGCCTGTCGGCGATCGGCGGCCCGGTCCTCGCCGGCGTCCTCGTCGACGCCTTCGGCTGGCGCTCCATGTTCCTCGTCAACATCGCGCTCGGCGGCCTCGCCCTCGTCCTGGCCGTGCGGATACTGCCCCGAGACACCGGCGACCGCGCGGTGACCCTCGACGGGCCCGGCGCCGCCCTGCTCGCCGCCACCACGCTCGGCGCGCTGCACGGACTGATCGACGGCGCGGCGCACGGCTGGACCCGCGGCCCGGTCCTCTCCCTCGCCGCGGGCGCCGCCTGCTTCGCCCTGTTCTGCCTGCGCCAGCGCCGCGCCGCCGCGCCCCTCGTCGAGCCCACCCTGCTGCGCAACCGCGGCTTCACCTCGGGACTGGTCCTCGGCCTCGTCTTCTACGCGGCGGTCGCCGGCCTCCTCTTCGTGCTGTCCCTCTACCTCCAGGACGGACTGCGCCGCACGCCGACCGGCGCCTCACTCGGGCTCGCCCCCGTCGCCGCCGGCATCGTCGTCGCCTCGATCGCCGCCCACCGCCTCACGGCCCGCCTCGGCCGCACCCTGATCCTCGTCGGCCTGCTGCTCACGCTCACCGGCACGCTGGCCCTGCTCGCCCTGGTGCTCGCCACCTCCCCGACGGCCTGGACCCTGCTCGCCCCGGTGTTCGTCACCGGCCTCGGCCTCGGCACCTGCTTCGGCACCGTCTACGAGGTCACCCTCGGCGACGTCTCCCCGGAGGAGTCCGGCAGCGCCTCCGGTTCCCTGTCCGCCGTCTCCCAGCTCGCCAACAGCATCGGCGCAGCCGCCGTCACCACCGTCTACTTCCGCGGCCCCGGCACCGCCGCCGACGCCGCCGGCCGCAGCCTCGCCCTGGTCGCCGCCGCCGTCCTCGTCTGCTGCGCCCTCGTCCGTCTCCTGCCCCGCGTGGCCCGGACGCACCACCACCAGGCGTGACACGGCCCCCCACCGGGGAAGAGTCCCGGCATGGATCAGGAACAGGCGCGCCACCGGCTCGCCACCGCCGTCGCCGAGGCGCGGGCCGGGCTCGCCGAGGGCGGGATCCCGATCGGCGCCGCGCTGTACGGGGCCGACGGGGCGCTCCTCGGGCGCGGGCACAACCGGCGGGTGCAGGACGGGGACCCGTCGGCGCACGCGGAGACCGACGCCTTCCGTGCGGCGGGGCGGCAGCGGTCGTACCGGGGGACGACGATGGTGACGACGCTGTCGCCGTGCTGGTACTGCTCCGGGCTCGTCCGGCAGTTCGGCATCTCCCGGCTCGTCGTCGGGGAGGCCCGCACCTTCCACGGCGGGCACGACTGGCTCGCGGAGCACGGCGTCGAGGTGCTGGTGCTGGACGATCCCGAATGCGCCGCGCTGATGGGGGAGTTCATCGAGAAGCACCCCGAGCTGTGGAACGAGGACATCGGCGATGACTGAGGCGAGCCTTCCGACGATCGACCTGCGCCGGGACCCGGCCGGGCAGCTGCCCGCCGTGGACCGCGCCCTGCGGACGGCCGGCTTCCTGCTCGTCGGCGGACATGGCGTCGACCCCGCGCTGCCCGCGGCGATCCGGGAGAGCGCCCGGACCTTCTTCCGGCTGCCCGAGGACGTGAAGCGGCGGTACGCGGTGAAGGTCGGCGGGCGCGGCTGGCTGGGGCCCGGCGCGGAGGCCAACGGGTACGCGGAGGGCACCGCGACCCCGCCGGACCTGAAGGAGTCGCTGTCCTTCGCGGCCGAGGAGCCGACGGGGAACGCGGCCGTGGACGCCGAGTGGTTCCTGCCGAACACCTGGCCCGCCGAGGTGCCGGAGCTGCGGCCGCTCGTCGAGGAGTACCTGGGGCTGATGCGGGAGCTGTCGGACCACGTCCTCGACCTGCTCGGACTCGCGCTCGGCGAGCCGGCGGACTTCTTCACCCGCCACACCGGGCACCCCACCTTCGGCTTCAACATCAACTGGTATCCGGGGCGGGAGCGGACCGGCGAGCCGGAGCCGGGGCAGTTCCGGATCGGCCCGCACACGGACTTCGGCACCGTCACCCTCCTCGACCGGCAGGCCGGCCGGGGCGGACTGCAGCTGTACACGGACTCCGGCGGCTGGCAGGACGCCCCGCACGACCCGGAGGCCTTCACCGTGAACATCGGCGACCTGATGGCCGGCTGGACCGGCGGGCGCTGGCGCTCGGGACGCCACCGGGTGCTGCCGCCGCCGGCGGACGCGCCCGCCGAGGAGCTGATGTCGCTCGTGTACTTCTACGAGTGCGATCCCGGCACCACGATCAACGGCATCGAGTCCCACGCGTACCTGCGCGCACAGCTCGACGCGATCACCGCCGGGTGACGAGTCGGCAGCCACCCTCCGAAAAACCTGGCCCAAGCCCAACCGCCCGTCGATAATTCGGACTTGAAGATGTGACGGGGCACGTCTGGTGGGGATCCAGGGGGTGGCGGGTGGACAGAGTCCTTTACGGCCGCGAGGCGGTGTTCCATCGCACGGGGCTCGCCGCGCGCCTGATCGGGCTCGACGGCGAGTCGCTCGGCCGCGTCCCGTACGAACACGGCGAGGACCCGCCCGTGGTCGTCTTCACCGGCGGGCGCGGCATGGGCAAGACGGCGCTGCTCAAGCAGTTACGGAACGCCTACAAGGGGGCCACTCCGCTCGCGTACCTCGACTGCGCGCACATCGAGCCGCCCGCCGACCACGGGCCCGGCTGGACCGAGCTCACCGGGGCGCTCGCCGAGCTCGCCGTACAGCTGTCGCCGCGGGTCACCGGCGCCCGGCCCGTACAGTTCCCGCGGCTCTCGCTGGGCCTGGTCGCGGTCGCCTCGCTCGGCTGGACCCAGGAGGACGAGGAGCGGGCCCAGCGCGACCTGCAGCGGCTCGGGCCGGTGCTCTCCACCGTCGACGCCACCAAGGGCGCCGCGACCAACTGGGTCACCAAGGTCCTCACCAAGCTCGCCGCCACGTTCGCCGAGACCGCCGCCCCGCTCGCCGGGCTCCTCGCCGAGGCGACGGTCGAGACGGTCCTGGAGGAGGTCTTCGGCCGGGTCCAGCAGAAGTCCGAGAGCTGGTACGGCAGTTACCGCAACGCGGGCGGACGCGGCAAGGCCGGTCTGCAGCAGCTCGCCATCGACTTCGCGCAGGGCGGCCGGCGCCGCCAGGAGGCCGAGGACTTCCTGGTCGGCGCGCTCGTCGAGGACCTCGGCCAGGCGTACAAGGGCCTCACCCGGCTCGGCACCCGGCGCGGCCGGCCCGTCCTCCTGCTCGACGACGCGCACGGCGACCTGGGCCGCCGGCTGGTCGAACCGATTCTGCGCGCCCGCCACGACGGGCGCCGCGACCGGATCGTCGTGCTCGCGACCTCCCGGGTCCGCGAACACGAGGGGATGCGCCACGCCCACCGGCTGCGGCTGCCCGAGACCGCCCACCGGGCGCCGGCCCCGCGCGGCGGCGACGTCACCTCCGGGATCCTCGCCGTCGAACTCACCCCGCTCTCCCCCGCCCAGACCCAGGCCGCCTTCGACCGGCTCGACCCCTCCGGGCTCACCCCCGCCGACCTGGCCCGCGGCGTGCACCGGCTCACCGGCGGCCGCCCGCTCGGCGTGATGCTGCTCGGCCAGGCCGCCGCCGAGGCCCCGCGCGCCGAACGGGCCCGTCTCACCCCCGGCGCCCTGCTCGACCTGACCGTGGAGCTGCGCGAGGACGCCCGTCCGGTGCCGGTCACCCCCGCGCTGCTCGGCGCGCTCCTGCCGCAGCCGCGCCTGGAACCCTTCACCGTGCTCGCCGCCGCCCACGACGAGGAGTCGGCCCGGCTGCTCGCCCGCACCCGGCTGCACACCGAGTCCCGCGACGGCGACATGGCCCTGCTGGTCCGCGACCGGCTGCGCGCCGAGGACTGGCCCGAGGGCCCCGAACACTTCGTCGCCGACCCGCTGCTGCGCGCCCTGCTGCTGCACCGGCTGCGCTTCGAGGACGCCGACCATCCGCGCCACGCCGCCTGGCGCGCCGTCCACGAGACCCTGCACCGGCACTACCGGCGCGACGCGGAGCTCCCGTACCGGCTGCACCACGAACTCGCCCTGGGCCGCGCCGAAGGGGCCGTGGCCCATCTGCGGAGCACGTTCCCCGAGCCGGACGTGGTGGGCTGGCTGGGCCGGCTCCGGTTCGTCGCCTCCGCCCCGTACCCGCGCGACCCGCACGCCGCCGGGCCCGACCCGCGCCGGGCCGCCGCGCTCGGCCGCGACGTGCCGGACCGGCTGCCGGACGGGCTCGACGCCGAGGCGACCGCGCTCCACCTCTCCGTACGGCGTCTGCTGCACGCCGTATGGCTGCTGACCGATCCGCTCGCCCTGCCCGACGGCGAGGTCACCGAGAAGCTGGCGCACGAGCTGCGGCAGCTGTCCGGGCGCCATCTGACGGGCAACAGCCCCCTGTGGGACGCGGCCACCCACTGGCCGAGGGACATCCACGCCTGGCGCCGGCTCTCGCTGCCGCCGGGCCGCGAGGACGGAGTCTGAGCCGATGCCCAACCGGCTGCGCAACCGCTACCTCTACACCCCACGACAGAAGTTCTTCGCCGCCCTGCTGGCCCTGATCGTCGTCGGGCTGCCGCTCGGCTGGCTCGTCAAGCGGGCGACCACCCCGGAGGACCGTTCCTGCGCGCCGGGCGTCGCCCGCCCGCAGGGCTCCGACGAATGCGTCGGGGTCAACGGCCAGGACGGCTACGCCTTCGGCGTGCCCGAACTCGCCGAGGTCGCCGCGCTCATCGGCCGGGAGAACGCCACCCTGAAGCCCGACCAGTACGCCACCGTCGCCGTCCTGCTGCCGCTGACCTCCCCCGACCCCGGGATGCGTGTCAAGGTCCTGCACGAGGTGCAGGGAGCCTACGCCCGCCAGTACCGGGCCAACCACGAGTCCAACAGCGAGACCCCGAAGATCCGGCTGGTGCTCGCCAACACCGGCCGCAACAACGCCCACTGGCAGACCACCGTCGACCGGCTGAAGACCATGACCGCCGCCCCCGACCGGCTGCGCGCGGTCACCGGCGTCGCCACCTCCTCCGCCGAGATACGGCAGGCGGTGGCCGCGCTCACCGGCGCGGGCATCGCCGTGGTCGGCACCACCATCACCGCCGACGACATCGCCAACGGCCCGGGGCCGGGCCACAACCGCTTCCCCGGCCTCGCCCGCGTCTCCCCCACCAACGGCGACGAGGCCAAGGCCCTCGCCCACTTCGGCAGGGTGAACGCGGCCAAGGCCCTGCTCGTCCAGGACACCCGCACCGGCGACCACTACACCGACACCCTCAAGTCGGCCTTCGCCGCCTCCCTCAAGGGCGCCCCCTACGAGCCGCAGCTCTTCACCTCGCCCGCCGACCCCACGGACGAGGGCACCACCGCCAACACGTTCCGGCAGATCACCCACCTCATCTGCGACACCCGCGCCGAGACGGTGTTCTTCGCCGGCCGCCACACCCAGCTGCGCCAGTTCATCAACGCGCTGGGCGCCCGCGGCTGCGCCGAGCGCCCCTTCACCATCCTCACCGGCGACGAGGGCTCCTACCTGGGCGCCGACGCCAAGCTCGACCGCCAGGCCCTCCGGTCGCGGCTGACGGTCCGCTACGCCTCACTCGCCCACCCCGACGCCTGGCTCCCGGCGCCCGGCCGGCCGGTCCCGGCGACCGGCGGTTCGACGGTCGCGTACGAGACCTTCCTGACGGACATCGCCCGCGCCGCGAAGAAGCCGGTCGCGCTCGCCGACGGGCAGGCGATCGTGGCGTACGACGCGATGGCGACCGCCGTCCACGCGATCCGCCAGGCCACCCCGGACGGCGCCGCCTACCCGGAGCTCGCCGACGTGCCCACCCAGTGGCCGCAGGTCAAGGGCTCGCTGCGGGTGCAGGGCGCGAGCGGCTGGATCTGCCTGGACAACTTCGGCAACCCGTACAACAAGGCCGTCCCCATCGTCGAACTCGCCCAGGACGGCTCCCAGCGCTTCGTCGCCGTCGCGTGGCCGGAGGGCGGGCCGCCGGCGGCGAGCTGCCTCCCGCCCCGGAAGGGATGAGCCGTCGGGCCCCCTTCGCCCCAGGAGGGGAGGCCCGGCCTCACGACGGCGCGGCACGCCCCGCGCCTACGGCTCCCACTTGGGCCAGGGCGCGTCGTCCCGCTCGTACAGCTCCCGCAGCGCGCGCCAGCGGTCGGGCGTCCAGTCGCGCCAGTCCGTCGGACGCCCGTCCAGCGCGTCCCGCAACCGCTCCAGGTGCTCGTGCCAGCCCGCCAGCATGTCCAGCTTGGCCTCGCGCGTGCCGCTGAACTCCGCCGTGAAACGCAGCACGGTCGACTCGTCGTGGTCCGGGCCCGGTTCCAGGTGGAAGCGGATCCGGCCGTGCGGCGGGTCGACCGTGTACTCGGCGACGTATTCGGGGTCCCAGGCGGTCACCCGGCCGGAGACCACCGTGTCGCTGTTCAGCCAGCGCAGGGTGACCTTCCCTCCCAGGCGCGGCTCCAGCGGGTCCGCGGCGCAGAGCCAGGCCGGCAGCCCCTCGGGACTGGCGACGGCGGCCCACACCGAGATCAGCGGGTGCGGGAGCTCGACGACGTACCGCAGCAGGTGCGCGTCGCCGGCGTGGGTCTCGCTCCTGCCCCGGGGTATCTCGCTCATACCTCCAGCGTGGCCCCGGGGCTCCCGGCCCGCGAGCTCAGCCGGTCAGACGCCCGCGTAGGAGTGCTTGCTGCTGACGAAGATGTTGACGCCGTAGTAGTTGAAGAGGAAGCAGCCGAAGGCGATGAGCGCGATGTACGCGGCCTTGCGGCCCTTCCAGCCGGCGGTGGCGCGGGCGTGCAGGTAGGCGGCGTAGCCGACCCACGTGATGAAGGACCAGACCTCCTTGGCGTCCCAGCCCCAGTAGCGGCCCCAGGCGTCGCCGGCCCAGATGGCGCCCGCGATGATCGTGAAGGTCCACAGCGGGAAGATCGCCGCGTTGACCCGGTAGGAGAACTTGTCGAGGGTGGCCGCGGCGGGCAGCCGCTCCAGGACGGAGCGGGCGAAGGAGCCGGGGTTGCCGCCGGTCGCCAGCTTGTTCTCGTACGAGTCGCGGAACAGGTAGAGCAGCGTGCCGACGGCGCCGAGGTAGAAGACGGCGCCGCAGAAGATCGCCGTGGACACGTGGATCCACAGCCAGTACGAGTCGAGCGCCGGCACCAGCTGGTCGCTGGGCGTCTTCAGCCAGGTGACGGCCATGCCGAGGTCCAGCAGGACGGTGGTGACCAGCGGCAGGCCGATCCAGCGGACGTTCTTCTTCGCGACGAGGAAGCCGAGGTACGCGCCGACCGCCACCGTGGAGAAGGTGGTGGAGAACTCGTACATGTTGCCCCAGGGCGCCCGCTGCACGGAGAGCGCGCGGCTGATCACGCCGGCCGCCTCGATGAGGAAGGCGAGCGAGGTCAGCGACACGGCGATCCGGCCGTACAGGTCGCCCTTGACGGTGCCGCCGGCCGCGCCGGGGCCGTCCGGAACGTCCCGGGCGCCGGCCGCGGAGCGGGTGACGACCTTCGGCCGGTCGAGCACGGCGGTGCCGCCGGCGGCCGTCCTGACCTGTACGGCCGGGGCCGGGGTGGTCCGCTCGGTCAGGGCGGCGGCGGTGCGGCCGACCTTGCTGCGACTGCCGAACACCCACTCGGCGATGTGGGCGAAAAAGGCCAGGGTGTAGACGGCCATCGACGAGTAGACGAGCAGGTCGCTCAGCTGCGCCAGGCTCTCGTTGGTCTCGGCGGCGAGGATCACTTGTCAGCCTCTCCAGCTTCGGCAGGTTCTTCTGCGGGTTCCGGCGCGGTCGGCGCCTGGGCGTTGAGCGTGACCGCGAGTTCGGCCAGCTCCTCGGGCAGCTTGGCGGACTCGCTCCGGCCAAGGCCTGCCATCTCGACGACGGTGACGCCGTCCGCTCCCCGTACGGCCCGGGCCCAGACCCGGCGGCGCTGGATGAACAGCGAGCCGGCGAGTCCGGAGATGGCGGCGATCGCACCGGCGAGGGCGAGGCCGTTGCCGGGCTGCTGGGAGACCTGGAAGCTCGCCCACTCCTTGATCTCCTTCTCGAAGGTGATCGAGCCGGCGCCGTCCGGCAGCGTCATGGTCTCGCCCGGCAGCAGGCGGTTGGCCTTGCCGGTGCCGCCCGTGACGGCGAACTGCTTCATCTTGGAGGTGTCGAGCTGGTACACGTTCTGCGGCAGACCGGAGTTCACGCGCAGGTCGCCGTGGAAGCCGGTGAGCGCCATGACCGGGAAGTCGAGCGCGGGGAACTGGGAGAACATCGTTCCCTTGCCGGCGCCCGCGAAGGTCGGCACGAAGAAGGCCTGGAAGCCCAGCTGCTCCTTCTTGCCGTTCCTGTCGCGGTAGCCGTCCATCACCTTGATCGCGCCGGTCGAGGTGATGTTGTTGTCGATCGGCAGCAGGGGCACCGCCTGGCGCGAGACCACCTTGCCGCGGCCGTCGCGGACGGTGACCACGGGCGCGTAGCCGTGGGCGATCAGATAGACCTTGGAGCCGCCGACCTTCAGCGGCTCGTTGACCCGGATGACCGCCTTCCGGTCGGGGCCGCCGGCCTCGTAGTAGGTGACGGCGGCCTCGAAGGTGCGCGGGGTGCCGCGCTGCGGGCCGCTCTGCTCGTAGGTGCCGGTGAAGCTGTCGAGCTTGAAGCCGAACGCGGGCAGGTCCTCGACGCCGAACAGCGAGCCCGACTTGAAGTCGTCGTACTGGGTGAGCGTGTTGGAGAAGCCGCCGCCCTCGACGACGAGCTTGCCGCCCTCCGACTTCATCAGCTGGCCCCAGGCGAAGGCGACCAGCATGACGATGAGCGCGACGTGGAAGAGCAGATTGCCGGCCTCGCGCAGGTAGCCCTTCTCGGCGGCGACGGCGTCGCCGACGACGTGGGCGCGGAAGCGGCGCCCCTTGAGCAGGGCGAGGGCGGCCTCCCGGACCTGCTCCGGATCGGTCTCGGTGCGCCAGGTCGTGGAGGCCGGCAGCCGGTCCAGCCGCTTGGGGGCGCCCGGCGGGCGGCCGCGGAGCTGGCCGACGAACTGCCAGCTGCGGGGCACGATGCAGCCGATGAGGGAGACGAACAGCAGGATGTAGATCGCGGAGAACCACACCGAGCTGTAGACGTCGAAGAGCTGGAGCTTCTCGTAGAGCGGCGTGAGGGTCTCGTGCGCCGCCTTGAACTGCTGCACCTTCAGCTCGTCCGCGCTGGTCTGCGGGATGAGGGAGCCGGGGATGGCGCCGAGGGAGAGCAGGAACAGCAGGATCAGCGCGACCCGCATGGAGGTCAGCTGCCGCCAGAACCAGCGGATCCAGCCGACGACCCCGAGGGCCGGGCCGCCGATGACGGGGTCGTCGGGGCTCTCTTCACGGGGCGCGGTGGACAGCCCCTGCTGTTCTGTCGTGTCGGACTTGCTCATCTCGGAACTCTCAGATCCCCACCGTGAAACCGTCGGACCAGCTTTGCATCGTGGAGACCATGCTGTCCCACACGCCTGTGAGGAGCAGGACACCGGTGACGATCATCATGCCGCCGCCGATCCGCATCACCCACGCGTAGTGCCGCTTGACCCAGCCGAACGCGCCGAGCGCCTTGCGGAAGGCGATCGCGGTGAGGACGAAGGGCAGTCCGAGACCGAGGCAGTACGCGAGGGCGAGCACCGCCCCGCGGCCGGCGCTGGCCTGCTCGAAGGCGAGCGCGTTGACGGAGGCGAGGGTGGGGCCGATGCACGGGGTCCAGCCGATGCCGAAGAGCACGCCGAGCACGGGCGCGCCGATGAGGCCGGCGGCGGGCTTCTTGTGGAAGCGGAACTCGCGCTGGGTGAACCAGGGCATGAGGCCCATGAAGAAGACGCCCAGGGCGATCATGAAGACGCCGAGGACGATCCTGAGGGTGTCCTTGTGCTGCTGGAGCGTCCAGCCGAAGCTGCCGAAGAGGGCTCCACCGGAGACGTAGACGGCGGAGAAGCCGAGCACGAAGAGGACCGCGCCCGCGGTCATCCGGCCGCGGCGGGCCTCGGCGAGGTCGGTGCCGGTGACCCCGGTCACATAGCTCAGGTAGCCGGGGACGAGGGGCAGCACGCAGGGCGAGAAGAAGGAGACGAGTCCTCCGAGCACGGCGATGGGCAGGGCGAGGACGAGCGCCCCGCTGAAGACCGTCTCGTTCACGTCACTTCTCCGCGACCAGCGGGTCGATCACGGAACGCAGCTTGGTCTCGTCGAGCGCCATCAGCGAGCGCGCGGCGATCTTGCCGTCCCTGTCGAGCACGATGGTGGACGGAATGGCCTGCGGAGGCATCGAGCCCTTCGGGAATCCGGAGAGGATCAGCTTTCCCGTCGGGTCGAAGAGGCTCGGATACGGGATGCCGAACTCCTCCTCGAAGGAGCGTCCCTTGTCGGTCTCGTCGTCGCGCGTGTTGATGCCGACGAATTCCACGCCCTTGGCCTTCATGTCCTTGGCGACCTTCGCGAAATGCGGCGCCTCGGCGCGGCACGGCGGGCACCAGGAGCCCCAGATGTTGAGGACGACGACCTTGCCCTTGAGGTCGGCGACGTCGAGCCGCTTGCCGTCCAGGGTCTGGCCGGCGATCTTGTTGACCGCCTTGCGCTCGCCCTTGGCGACGGTGGAGACACCGCCCGTGTTGGTCACGAAGTTGGTGTTGCCGCCGCCACCGGACTTGCCGTTGTCGGAGCTGCAGGCGGTCAGCGCGAGCGCGGCGGCCAGGGATCCGACCGCCAGCAGGGTGCGACGCGAGGCACGGCTAAGGCTCATGTGAAAAGTTTCGCATTGGGTGTTTGGGGGATCTTGGGCGCCCCCCTACGTGCCCGTAAAGCCCCTTGTCAAGATCCGTTAAGCGGTGGGCCGGAGGAACGCGTTCCAGCCGCCCGCCGGGGACTGCCCGACCTCCAGCGTCCGCAGCTTGGCGAGGATCTTCGGGTCCTGGACGTCCAGCCAGTCGCAGAACTGCCGGAAGGAGACGAGCCGGACGTCCTTCTTGCCGGCCATGCCCTTGAGGGCCTCCTCGACGGCGTCCATGTAGATGCCGCCGTTCCACTGCTCGAAGTGGTTGCCGATGTAGAAGGGGGCGCGGTTGGACTCGTAGGCCCGGTTGAAGCCGCCGAGGTAGGCCTCGGTGGCCTGCTTGCGCCAGCCGTCGTAGCGCGAGGGCATGCCCTTGGTCGAGTTCTTCGACTGGTTGGCGAGCATGTTGTAGTCCATGGACAGGACCTCGAAGGAGTGCCCGGGGAACGGCACGGCCTGCAGCGGCAGGTCCCACACGCCGCCGCGCTTGACCGGCCACGTCTGGCGGCCGCCGGGCGAGCTGGCGTCGTAGCGCCAGCCGAGCCGCTTGGCGGTGGGCAGCAGGTTGTCCTGGCCGAGCAGGCAGGGGGTGCGGCCGCCGACGAGCTCCTTGGTGTAGTCGAAGGGCAGCGGGTCGAGGTCGGTCCAGCCGCTGTGCGTCTTCCACTTCGTGACGAAACCGATGGCCTGGTCGATCTCGTTCTGCCAGTCGGCCGGGGTCCAGTTGGCGACGGAGCCGGAGCCGCCGCAGAAGTGCCCGTTGAAGTGGGTGCCGATCTCGTGGCCGTCGAGCCAGGCCTGGCGCACGTACTTCAGGGTCTGCTTGACGTGGTCGTCGGTCAGGTAGCCGATGTCGGAGGCGCCGACGCGGTTGTTCGGCGGACGGTAGAGGTCCTTCTTCGACTCGGGCAGGAGATAGATCCCGGAGAGGAAGAAGGTCATGGCGGCGTCGTGGTTCTTGGCGAGCTCCAGGAAGCGCGGGAAGAGGCCGTTGCCGACCTCGCCGGCGCCGTCCCAGGAGAAGATCACGAACTGCGGAGGGGTCTGGCCGGGTTCGAGCGGAACGGGGGCGTCGGGCTGGTGGGGCTGCTTTCCGGTGTCGGCGGTGGAACCGTCACCGATGAGACGGCCGTCGTCCTGGGTGGGCTTGGCGGTGGCGTCCGCACCACCGGCGTCACCCCCCTTGCCCGGACCGGAACCTCCCTTTTTGTCCTGCCCCTTGGTGCTGCAGCCGGCGAGACCGGCCACTCCCAGCGCCGCGGCCGCACCGACTCCCGCCCCGAGAAGCCTCCTCCTGCTGATCCGACTGATCTCGCGCATGACATCCCCATTCGCGCTGACGTATGACCTGCACGTCATCCAAACCGACAATGAGTGAGATGCCGGGAGGAACACGGAGGTTCCGGGAAATAGCACAAAAATTTCAGGGCGACCGGACCGTGTCCGATCGCCCTGATGATGGAGCGGGAGGTGCCCCGGTGGCTACGCCCCGAAGGCCTTCGCCTTCCCCTTGACCGGCTTGGCGCCCGCCCGCAGGTGCACCGGCACCAGATCGAGGGCCGGCTCGCTGTACCCGACCGACACGATCCTGTCGCCCCGGTACGTGAACGAGGTCAGCGAGGCCAGCGTGCACTGCCGGCGCCGCGGGTCGTGCCACAGCCGGCGCTTCTCCACGAAGCTGCGCAGGATCCAGATCGGCAGCTGGTGGCTCACGCAGACCGCCTCGTGGCCGCGCGCCGCGTCCTTCGCCGCGTCCAGCGCGCCCATCATGCGCACGACCTGCTCGACGTACGGCTCGCCCCAGGACGGCTTGAACGGGTTGGTGAGGTGCTTCCAGTTGCCCGGCTTGCGCAGCGCGCCGTCGCCCACGCCGAAGGTCTTGCCCTCGAAGACGTTCGCCGCTTCGATGAGCCGCTCGTCGGTGGCGATGTCCAGGCCGTGGGTCTTGGCGATCGGGGCCGCCGTCTCCTGCGCGCGCTCCAGCGGCGAGGAGACGACGTGGGTGACGTCCCGGCCCGCGAGGTGCTCGGCCACCCGGTCGGCCATCTGCCGCCCCAGGTCGGACAGGTGGTAGCCGCCCCGGCGCCCGTAGAGCACGCCGTCCGGGTTGTGCACCTCGCCGTGCCGCACCACGTGGACGACGGTGATGTCTCCCTCGGTCGCGCTCATGCCGTGGCCTCCGCGGCGGCGCGGGCGGCGGCCGGCAGGGCGGCGGCGATGCGCTCGACCGCCCGCTCGTCGTGGGCCGTGGACACGAACCAGGACTCGAAGGCCGACGGCGGCAGGTAGACGCCGTCCGCGAGCATCGAGTGGAAGAAGGCGTTGAAGCGGAAGGCCTCCTGCTTCTTCGCCTCGTCGTAGTTCCGCACCTCGTCGCCGGTGAAGAACACGGAGAACATGTTGGAGGCGGTCTGCAGCCGGTGCGCGACGCCCTCCTTGGTGAGCGCCTCGCCGACGAGCCCCTGGATCTCCGTCGAG
This sequence comes from Streptomyces sp. NPDC053431, assembly GCF_044544925.1. Taxonomy (NCBI): domain Bacteria; kingdom Bacillati; phylum Actinomycetota; class Actinomycetes; order Kitasatosporales; family Streptomycetaceae; genus Streptomyces; species Streptomyces sp. NPDC053431. The sequence continues at coordinate 88,898 of NZ_JBITXX010000019.1, forward strand.
ACGGCGTCGACCTTCTCGTACGCGGCGGCGTCGAGCAGCCGGAGCTGCGCGAGCCCGGCGGCGGTGGCGATCGGGTTACCGGAGAGGGTGCCGGCCTGGTAGACGGGGCCGGCCGGGGCGAGGTGCCCCATGACGTCGGCCCGCCCGCCGAACGCGGCCGCCGGGAAACCGCCGCCCATGACCTTGCCGAAGGTCATCAGGTCGGGCTTCACGCCGTCGACCCCGTACCAGCCGGCCCGCGAGGTGCGGAAACCGGTCATGACCTCGTCGGAGATGTAGAGCGCTCCGTTCTTCGCGCACGCGTCCTTGAGCCCCTGGTTGAAGCCCGGCAGCGGCGGGACGACGCCCATGTTGCCCGGCGAGGCCTCGGTGATCACACAGGCGATCTCGCCCGGGTAGCGGTGGAAGGCCTCGTGCACGGCCTCCAGGTCGTTGTACGGCAGCACGATGGTGTCCCCGGCCTGCGCGCCGGTCACGCCGGGCGTGTCGGGCAGCCCGAACGTAGCCACCCCGGAGCCGGCGGCGGCGAGCAGCGCGTCCACGTGACCGTGGTAGCAGCCGGCGAACTTGACGACCTTGGCGCGCCCGGTGAACCCGCGGGCGAGCCGGATGGCGGACATGGTCGCCTCGGTGCCGCTGGAGACCAGCCGGACCTGCTCGACCGGCTCGATCCGCGCGACGATCTCCTCGGCGAGCGCGACCTCGCCCTCACCGGGCGTACCGAACGACGTCCCCCGTGCCACGGCCTCCTGCACGGCCGCGGTCACCTCCGGGTGCGCATGGCCGAGAATCATCGGCCCCCACGAGCAGACCAGGTCGACGTACTCGCGACCGTCCGCGTCGGTGAGGTACGGACCGCTACCGGACACCATGAACCGGGGCGTACCGCCCACGGCCCGGAAGGCTCGCACCGGAGAGTTCACGCCGCCGGGCGTCACAAGGGAGGCGCGGTCGAAAAGCGTCTGTGAGACTGGAGCTTCGTATGAATACGGCACTGTGATCCTGACCTGCGAGAACGACGTCGAGTACGAAGGGGCGGAGGGAGAGCGGACGGGGGGACGGTGTGGGCACCCTGTGAATTACGCCGGGGCGTCTGTCCTCCGCGTCTGCGAAACTGGGGCGTCATAGGGATGGCTCACGGAATCCATGGTGTCAGAGGCCACGGCGATCTTGCGGACAGGTGTTTCACCGCACGGTCGCGGGGGAGGTCATTGTCACGATGATCGGGTCGGGCGGCGGACACGCGCGGCCTGGAACAGCAGTCGGGTGGAGATATGCATCGCGGTGGCGGACCGGGCGAGGGGACTGACGACCTGGGTCCCGACCCTGTCCGGCGGGGGCGGCACCGGCGCCGGAGGACGGAAGAGCCGAGGGCGAACGACCCGCGCACGGGCGGGGAGAGCCTCCGGGGCGGCGACCCGGCCAGAGGCGTCGACGCACCGAGGGGGCTGGAGCCGCTGAGGGGCGGGGAGCCCGTACGGGGCACGGAGCCGCTGAGAGGCGGGGACGCGCCGAGGGCCGGAGAGACGCCGGGGCCGCGACCGGACGCGCGACCGGAGCCCCGGAGCGAGGCGAGGCCGGACGCCAGGCCCGACGCACGATCCGAGGCGCGGCCGGACACGAGGCCGGACGCGCGGCCCGACGCACGATCCGAGGCGAGGCCGGAGACGAGGCCCGACGCGAGGTACGACGCGCGGACCGCTGCCGGGCCCGGCAGCGGGGACCCGAGCCTCGACGACCCCGCACGCCCCGGCCCGCAGTCCCGGCCCGGAAACCAGCCCGCGGACGAGTCCCGTCTCGGCCGCGCTCGCGCCCGCCGGGCCCGGGCGGCGCGCGAGGCCGGTCCGGCGGAGGACTCGACACAGGGCGGGGGCAGCGGGCTGAATGGCCTGAACAGCCTGCGCAGGCTGAGTGGTCCGAGTGGCGGGAGTGGCGGGAGTGGCCGGTTGGGGGTGACGTACAAGTACTTCGGCGCGCCCGACGGCGCGACGGCGGCCCGCGTCCCGATCTCCATGCGCCCGGAGGAGCTGGGCGGCGACGAGCTCGGCATGGGCGGCATGTTCACCAAGATCAAGCCGGAGACCATAGCCGCGATGGTCCTGACCGGCATCCAGGGCATGCCCCTGCACAAGGTGCCGCCGCTGGAACTGGTCGTCCTGCACCCGGACTACGCCGTGGTGAAGCTCCCCATGACCGTCGTCGACCCGCTCCGCGGCATCGGCGAGGAGTCGGTCGGCGCCGCTGCCTTCATCTGGTCCACGGTCCCCGACCGCGGCGGCCCCCAGGACGCCTTCAACGTCTACCAGCTGCTGCACGAGTGGCAGGACTTCAGCCACCGCCTGCACGAGGCGGGACACCAGCCGTACTGCCTGGTGTGGCCGTAGTCGCAGCCGTAGGCGCGGCCGCGGCCCCTGCCATAATGCCGCTCTGCCGAAGAGGCACCGGGGGCCGAGGGACCGGGGGGACTGCTCCGCGATGGGCGCGTTACGGGCACTGCTGATCGCCGTACCGGGGGACGACCTCGGCTTCGCCGTGGACGACGTGGCACGGATCAGGAGGGCGCTGGTCGATTCGGGGTACGCGGAGTCGGACGTGAGGGTCCTGGACAGCGCGGACACGACGACGCGGAACGACATCTACGCGGCGCTCGACACCCTGCTCGGCACCTGCGAGGACGACGACTTCGCTCTCGTCTACTTCTCGGGACACGGCGTGCGGATCGGCGAGGTCGACCACCTCGTGCCCGCCGGCGCTGACCCGCGGGCCCATCGGCGCGGACTCGTCCCCGTGGCGCCCGACGACCTGCTGGAACGCCTGACGTCGCAGGCCACGGTGATGGTGTGCCTGGACGCGTGCCGGGACGACGCCCACGACGAGTTCCAGCCTCCGCAGGGGCTTCCGACCTACCTGAGGATGCGGGAGAACGTCGTCTTCGCCTACGCGACCGCCGCCGGTCTGCCGGCCATGGCGACGGCCGAGGGCAGCTTCATGGGGCGGGCACTCGCCGAGGCCCTCTCCACGGACTACCCGCCCCGCACGGTGGGCGAGGTGCTCGCCCACGTGCGGAAGCGCACCACGGAGCTCGCCGAGGACCTGGGGGTCGACCACGAACCGGAGATCCGCTGGCTCGACGGGTCCACCGGAGGAGCGCACGCGAAGCGCGTCATCTGCGGCTCCGAGCCCGGCGCGGACGGCTGGAAGCGGGCGGTCCGGACCTCGGCGCTGTGGCAGCGGGTCACCACTGGCTGCGACAACCCGGGCGAGCTGAAGCGCCGCCTCGACCTCCTCGTCGACAAGGTCCTCGCCATCCGCGGCGACGCCGGCCGGAAGGACAAGGCCGGTCCCGACCCGTGGGAGGACCCCGCCTTCCCCGAGCGCGTCCTGGTCCAGCTCGACCGCCTGGTCCCTGCCGCCCCCGAGGGAAAGCTCGGCCCGCTGGAAGCCGTCGCGCTCCTCGCCGCGCCGTTCGTCCGGGAGGCCGCGGTGGCGTGCGGCCGGCGGACGCTGGCCGAACTGTACGACCCGTACGGCGAGGAGATCACGGAGAGCGCACCCGGCACGTTCCGGGGCGACCTCGCCGCCGACATGGCGGACGTGCGCAAGGCGTACCGGCAGATCGACGACAAGCGCAGGCGTCTGCGCGCCCGCGCCGTGGGCGCCGACGCCTCCGAGGCCACCGAACAGTGGCTGCGGCACCAGCTCCTCGCCGACTGGGACCAACTGTGGGCCGCGTCCACCGGCTCCGAGGAGACCGTGGGAGCGCTGGAAAGCCTCTCCAGGGTCATGGACCTGCTCACGGAGGCGGCCGTCGCCGCCGTCCACCAGGGGGGCCGGAAGCCGTCCGAGCAGGCCACCCGCAGACTGCGGCTCGCGCTCCAGCAGGTGGTCATGCAGATGCGCACGCGCCCCGGTCTGCGGGCGCCCGACGGCGAGGGATGGGACGACTCGCTGTCCCTGCGCATCGGCCCCGACGTCGGGAAATGGCGTCCCCAGTCCCTGGCCGGCCTGCTGCACGTCGCCGAACTCCTGGCGATCGACCCGCGGTTGCTGGACGGCATCGTGGTCGACCACCTCGGGGTGACCCATCTGCGGGTGGAGCCATCCGACGTGGTGCGCCAGGTCGCGGACAGCGAGTTCGACCGCGTCGAGGGCCCCGGCTGGGCCCTCGACTCCGGCTGCGAGAACGCGGCGCTGCACGTGGCTCTGGAGCGCCAGGCCGAATCGGTCACCGCCGCCGTACGGATCCTGCTCAAGACCTTTCCCAACCAGGACCTGTTCGCCGCGCTCCCCCGCCACGTCAACACGGACGCCCTGGAACCGGCCCACGGCGGCGCCTACGACGCGCCGCCCCCGCGGTTCCAGCTCAGCGAGGACGGCATCAAGCCCCTCATCATGGGCACCCAGCTCTACGGCGACCACACGCTCGCCGTCCGCGAGCTGTACCAGAACGCGCTCGACGCCTGCCGGCGCCGCGAGGCACGCCAGCGGTACGCGGCGGCCGCGCGGGGGAGCGACGCCTCGCGGGTCAAGCCGCTCGCGAACTACACCATCACCTTCACGCTGGGCCGCGACGACGCCGACGGCCGGATCTACATCGAGTGCCACGACCCCGGCATCGGCATGACCGCCGAGGAACTCCGCGACCTCTTCGCCCGCGCCGGCCGCCGCTACGAGCAGTCCCCCGCCCGCGTCCGCGAGATGCGCCGGTGGCGCCGCAAGGGCATCGTCCCCGAACAGAACAGCCGCTTCGGCATCGGCGTCTTCAGCTACTTCATGCTCGCCGAGTCGATCCGGGTCACCACCCGTCCCGCCAGCGACGACGGCCACGCCGCCGGGGAGAGCGGCCACCGCGTCGACGTCGTGGCCGACTCCGGGCTCATGCACATCACCAAGGCCGAGGGCGCCGACGCCGGCACCCGCGTCCGGCTCTACCTGCGCCCCGAATACGGCAAGGAGCCGCCGTCCCTGGTCAAGGTCCTCCGCGAGCAGGTCTGGTACAGCGACGTGGCCGTCAAGGTGGTCGACGAGCTGGACGGCGCCGGCGAACCGGTGCACTGGCGCGCGGGCGAACTCCGCATGCCGGACGCCGTCCCCTGGCCGCGCCGGAACGACAGCCGCGACGACAACGTGTGGTGGGTGCCGGGCCTCGGCGCCCGGCTGGTGGACGGCATCTTCGTCCGGCACGACGAGCGTCCCTTCGGCTACGTCGTCAATCTGCGCCACCAGCACGCACCCGTACTCAGCGCCGACCGGAACCGTCTGCAGGGGTTCAGGGCCGAGGCGGTCCACGAGGACCTGCGCGCGGCCGTCGACGAGCTGCTGCACTGGGAGTTCCTGCAGCTCGACTGGCTGTGGGACCTCACCGGGAGCGACACCCGCGCGGCCGGAATCGTTCTCGAACGCCTGCTGCAGGCCGGGGTGCCGGTGGACGTCCAGCAGTGGTTCGACAAAGCGGTGGCCTCCGCCCAGCGCATCCAGCCCCTCGCCCGGCTGGGCTGCCTGCCGATGGATGCCGACACCTACGTCACTTCGTCGGTCTTCGAGGCCGGCAGCCTGCGCACCGGCTCCCAGTTGTTCCTGCACTGGCGACACGGCCTGGTGGAGACGGAAGACATGTACGGGAAGGAATTGGCCCCGGACATCGGTCGCCCGAAGGGATTCCCCGAACCCCTTCCCGTCGACGCGCTGCTGTTCCGCCACAAGGACAAGCAGATCAGCTGGTGTCCCGGCGAGGCCGCACTGCGCGCGTCGCGAGAGAGCGGACTCGGCCTGCGGAAGGCCGTCCGCGTGTTGCGACGGTACGCCGTCGCCGGTGTCCACGTTCCCGAGACGCCGGACATCCGAGCGCTCGACACCATCGGGTCCGACCCCTTGTCGGACGAGCTGTACACGCAGTACGTCATCGACGGCGCTCTCGCGAGGCGCGCGACGGGGGGCCCGGATGCGGCTCCCCTGCACGCTCCGCTGGCGCATGTCGCCATCACCACCGGGCGGACGATCGGGCAGGTCGCGGAACTCCTGGGGAGACTGCGCTCCTACGACGTCCTGGTCCCTGAGGTCCCGCGGCTCGGCGACCTCCACCACCACTTCCCGGATGCCCGCGAGCAGAAGTTGCTGACCGGGAAATCCGTACCGGGGCTCGCCGAACTGCCCCGAGTGGTCACACCGGTCGTCGCCGCCTACACGGCGAAGCGGACCCGCACGGAACCGGCGGAGGTCGCCGCGGTCGCCCGGAAGTACGCCCCCTTGGGGTACCAGGTCACGGGGAACGCTGAGGAGGCTGCCCTGTCGGACGACGACATGCGCACCCTCGGCCTCACCTCCGACAGCCTCGACACGAACATCGGCCTGCTCAACCTGGTCCGCCTGTCGGCGGAACGCGAGGACCCCGACGTGGCGACGACGGCCACGGCCATGAGCGCCGCCCTCCGGCGGCTGGGCCTGGGCGGGCTCTCCCCGGGGTCGCTCGGCTCCGTGAAGGCTCCCTCGTGGTGGCAGTTCCTCGGAGCGGACAGTGAAGGACCCGCCGGGCCGCTCGGCGTGTGGACCGTCCTGCGCGCCCTCGAACACCGCACGCATGCGGACTCCCCGGAATCCGACCTTCGGGCGGTGACCGCCCTCGCGGAGGAGGGAGTCGTGCACCCGAATGCCGTGGAGGCCGTCCGCAGACGGCTGGACGGCACGGCGCCCCCGCGGCTTCAGCTCCTGCTCGCGGACGACAGGCGCATCGTGGGCCGGGCCGGGAGCTCACGCTTCCCGGTCTCGTTCAGCGAGCCTTCCGACCGGGTGGACGCCGCCTTCCTGGTCCTCCTCGCCGCCGACCGCCGGATCCCCCTCGGCAAGCTGGCCGACATGGTGCGTGCCGAGGCCGAGCCGTTCGGCATCGCCGTCGACGACATACCGGACGAGGCGCACGACCTGCTGCCCGACTTCGCGGAATACCTGGCGCTGTTCACCCGCTCGAGAACCTGGCGCACCGAGATCACGCACCGGGAGATCGTGCAGTACGCCGCGAACCACGGCTGCTCCCTCGACGACGCCGTGGCCCGCCTGCGCGCGTACGAATGCCTCGGCGGGCCCCGGGTCGTCCCCCGGGCAGGTCCGGTGACCGTGCCGGCACCGGAAGAGCGCGATGCGACTCTCGAGCGCCTTCTCTTCTACGCACCCCTGGCCGACGGCACCGTCACCCCCCTCGCCCTCGTCACCACCGCCGTCCGCCTGGAACGCGGCCTCCGTTCGATGCACCGGGCCCTCGCCCCCTACGCCCGCTACGGCCTCGCCCTCGCCTGCCCCGAGCCCGAGGACGACACCTACGAGCCCGACTGGCGGGACGTGATCATCCTCAGCCGGCACCTCACCGGCCGGGAGCCGGCCCTCGGCGGCGACGTGTCCGAGGACCACATCCGCCTGTGCGCGGAGGAGACCGAGCTGACGGTGCCACAGGTCCGGGAACGCCTCAGGTACTACGCCCCGTTGTTCCGACTGAACGTGCCACCGCCCCCGACCGACCAGGAGGAGCCCGTATGAGGAGGAACAACCCCGGCGACCGGCGGTACGAGGAGCAGACGGTCGCGCCGCCCGGCGATCTCCAGTGGCGGCCGGAGGGCGACGACTGGATCGCCTGGGGGACGTGCCCCGTCTGCGCCCACCGCACCGAGAAGGAGCTGGTCGACCTCGTGCCGGGCACCGTCACCAAGGGCAAGCCCTGGGGCCGGAAGAAGCCCGAGGTGCGCCGCGAACGGACGATGGACTGCACCTGCGACATCACCCACCGGGGCGCCGAGGAACGCAGGGGCTGCGGGGCCAGCTGGACGGTGCGGCTCCCCGACGCGGCCGTCTCGTGACCACTCCCCCTCCCTCGCCCCCTCGCCTGAGCCGCCGCGCCGCCCGCGACGCCGCCCAGCAGCGCCTGTTCGACATGCGCCAGTCGCAGCTGGACATCGCCCGGCGCCAGGCCGAGGGCTGGCGGAACTTCCTCGCCACGGCGACCGCCCTGCTCGCCGCCGTCCTCGTGCTCAAGGGCCGGGAGAACGTCGCCGAGCTACCGGTCCCGTACCGGATCGCGGTCGTCGGGATGATGGCGCTGGGGCTGCTCGCCCTGCTGTGCTCGGCGTTCACGGCCGCCACGGCGGCCCACGGGCGGCCGGGTGAGCGGCTCGGGCTCGCCGACGGGGAGGAGCTGCTGCGCTACGAGAAGGAGGCGAGCATCCGCGTGGCCGCCCGGGTCAACCGGGCGCGCTGGCTGGCCGTCACGGGCGTCGTGCTGACCGCCGCCGGGGTGATGACGACCTGGATGGCGCCCGCCGGCGACAAGGACAAGGACGGCGGCGCGTCCGTCTCCGTGCACACCCGGGACGGGGTGGTCTGCGGCGAGCTGGTGGAGCTGGACGGCAAGGGCGTCACCCTGAAGGTGAAGGCACCGGCCGCCAAGGACGGCAAGGCCGAGAAGGACGCCAAGGGTGACAAGGACGGCAAGGGCGGGTCGGAGAGCCTGCGCCGGCTCGACTGGGGCACCCAGGCCGTGAGCGCCACCCCCACCCCTTCCTGCTGACGGACGCCGTAGCGGCAGGCGTTTCGCCGCACTTCCCGCGTACATAAGTGCTGAAGTTAGGACGAATCAGATCTAATGCGCGGAAGCGGTGCCCTGTCGACGTTCCGGCGGGCCCCGCACGAGGAAGGACCCCAAGTGCTGAGCACTGTGCACACGGCGCGCCCCATGAAGATCGGCGAGGTCGCGGAACGGACGGAACTGTCCCTGCGCACCATCCGCCAGTACGAGGACAGCGGTCTCGTCGTGCCGTCCGCCGCCTCCGAGGGCGGCTTCCCGCTCTACACGGACGCCGACGTGGCCCGGCTGATGGTGATCCGCCGGATGAAGCCGCTCGGCTTCACCCTCGACGAGACGCGCGAGCTCCTCACGGCCGTGGACCGCCTGGCCGCCGACGCCCCGGACACCCCCGGCGAACTCGACCCCACCGTCCGCGCCACCCTCGTCGCCCGCGTCCGCGGCTACGAACAGGCCGCGTCCGAACGCGTCGCGGAGCTCCGCGCCCAGCTCGCCCGGGCGGAGGAGTTCGCCGGCTCGCTGCGGGCACGCCTGCCGTAGGGGGTGGGGCGCCGGCCTGAGGTCGGGGTCGGTCCGGACGTTCAAGCCGGGCTCGGGCCAGAATCGGGCCGGGCTCGCGCCGGGTTCAGGCCGGGTTCAGGCCGGGTTCAGGCCGGACTCGCGCCGGACTCGCGCCGGGCTCGGGCCGGGCTCGGGCCGGGCTCGGGCCGGGCTCGGGCCGGGCTCGGGCCGGACTCGCGCCGGGTTCAGGCCGTGGCTCGCCCCGGCCTCAGGACTCCCGGTCCTCCAGGGCCGCCGTCAGGTCCCGGAAGAAGCGGGCGTACGCCGACGGGCTGGGCGGGGTCTCCGGATTCCAGGGCGTGAGGCGGGCGCCCGGTGGCACCCGGTACGGCGGCACCGCGTTCGCGCGGCTGTCGAAGAGCACCAGGTCGGGGCCGAGTTCCACGGTGTGCTCCCAGTCCGTGGTCAGCCAGCTCGCGCCGGGCCCCGGACCCGGTTCGACGAACCGCACACCGAGCTCGGCGAGCCGGGCCAGCTCCGGCCAGGCGTGCGGGCGGGCCAGGTACACCTGCTCCGGGCCTGCGCCCGACAGCGCGAGCACCCTCAGCTCCGTACGCCCGGCCGCGGCGCGCAGCGCGGCCTCGGCGTCCCCCATCCGCCCGCGCTCCCGCCCCGCGGGGCCGTCGGCGGCCCCGAGCGCGTCGGCCAGCTCCGCGAAGCGGCCGACGATCGCCGCCAGCGAGTGCTCGCTCCCGACGGACAGCGCGACGATCGGCACCCCGGCCGCCCCGGGCGCCCCGGCCGCCCCGGGCGCCCCGGCCGCCGCAGACGCCGCAGACGCCGCAGACGCCCCAGACGCCCCGGACGCCGCTGATGCCTCAAGCGCTCCCGTGGCCCCTGCCGCCCCCGGCGCCCCCGCCCCCAGCCGCTCCGCCGCCGTCTCGTCCAGCGCGTACGGGCTCTTGCCGTCGTACGTGACGTCCACGACCAGGTCCACCCCGCCCGGGCCCACGAGCTCGCGCACCCGGCCCTCGTCGAGGGACCGCCCGGGCCCCAGGTACGGCACGCCCGCCGCCGCGAGGGCGCCCGCCTTCACCGGGTCGAGGACGTCGCCGTCGTGCCCGGAGCCGTAGACCGCGACCGGCCGTATGCCCAGGTCGAGCAGGGCGGCCCCGGCCCGTACGTACGCCACCACCCGCTCCGGCCGGCGGCCGGCCGTCAGGGCCGTCCCCCGGTCGTCCGCGAATCCCCACGCGCCCGCGCCCCCTGGGTCCGCGGCCGATGCTCCCGTCCTGCCCGAGCCCGTTGCGTCCGACATGGCGGCTGCTCCCTCCCCGGCCGGAAATCTCCGTCCCCGCCACCTTGAAGCGGTTCCCCGGCCCGCACAAGAGGGCCTGCCCCGCGCAGGCGCCGGGGGACTACGGCCCCCGGCCCCCTGCCGAAAGACCCCCAGGGTGGTGTTAACTGAACGGGTCGGGAGGAAGCAGTAGGAATCGTCAGCGCCGTACGCGCGTGCGCGCCGTCCGCCAGGGCACGTGCCGGTCGTACGCGTCCCCCGCCCTGGAGTCGGTCATGGCCTTGCCCGGACAGTTCTCGGACCCCCGTGTGATCACCCTGGTCGGCCTGCTCGCCGTGTCGGCGGCGGTGTGGGTGGCGCTCGGCCTGCGGGCCCGCGCCCGCCGTGAACGGGCGAGCGGCCCCCTGGAGCGCGTCTGGCACCCGCAGGAGACCGTCGCGCTCACGCCCGCCGAGGAGCGGGCCTTCGGCCAGGTCGTCTCCCGCCTCTCCTTCGGCTCGGCGGGCCGCCTGCGCTGACCGGCCGCGCCCTCACCCGGCTGCGCGATCACCTCGCGGCCCCTCAGCCCGCCGCCCCTCACCTCGGGGCCCCACCCCGTCGCCCTCACCCCACTGCGCCCTCACGCCGCCGCCCACTCCCGCGGATCGCGTCCCGTCGTCGCCAGCAGCCGGTCGAAGGCCGGGGCGTCGGCCGGCAGCGCCACCGGCTCCCCGAAGACGCCCATCTTCCGGGCCGTGGGCGCCATCCGCTCCACCTCCTCCGTCAGCTCCGCCACGACCGCCGGGTCCGGCGCGAAGGCCCGGCCGGTGGCCCGCGACAGGTCCCAGGCGTGCACGGTCAGGTCGAGCAGCACCATCGAGGCGACCGTCCGCGCCGGCAGGTCCATCGCGCCGGTCGTCCCCTCGTCCGCGCCCGGCGCGGCCCACGCGGCGACCAGCTTCGCGGTCTCCTTCTCGAAGCGGGCGCGCCAGTCGGGAGCGGCGAGGTAGTCGGGTTCGCCGGAAAAGTCGGAGGGCTGCTTGGCGGCGAGCAGCTGGAAGTTCACGATCACGTGCGTGAGGTGGTTGAGCAGCCCCCGCACGTCGTAGGCGGCGCAGGGCGTGGGCGCGTCCAGGACGTCGTCGGCGGTGTCGCGCACCAGGGGGACGGCGTGGGCGGCGGCGGTGTCGAGCAGGTCGGCGATGCGATGGGTCATGGACCGACGCTACGGACGGGCGTCCCGTCCCGTCTTGAAGAAACGCGCCAGAGCGGAAACCATGCGACATATGACCGCCCCAGGCCTGACATGACCCCTCCCGGCCCGCGCCGTGACACCCGGGGCATCGTGGACGCCGCGGAGCTCCTCACCCGTGTCCGCTTCCGCCGCCACCTGCCGGCGCCGGGGCTCCGCCCGTATCTGGAGCACTACTGGCTGATCGACTGGGACCTGAGCGAGCCGTACGCGTCCCATGTCGTCCCGCACCCGTCGGTGAATCTCGTCTTCGAGCGCTCGGAGGAGTCCGGGGACACCGGCGTCGTCTCCGGTATCGGGCTCGAACTCTTCACCAAGAAGCTCACCGGCCGGGGCCGGGTCTGCGGCGTGCAGTTCCGCCCGGGCGGCTTCCGCCCCTTCGCGCCGGCGTGGCCGGTCTCGCACTGGACGGGCCGGATCGTGCCGTTCGCCGAGGCCTTCCCGGGCCCGGATCCGCAGGTCCCGGGCCGCGTCCTGTCGCCGGCCGACGACCACGCGCGCGTGGCGGCGCTCGACGCGTTCCTCCTGGCCGCCGCCCACGCCCCCGGCGGCCACGACCCTGCCCTCCTCGCCGCCGCCGAGCAGGCGACGGCCCTGGTCGACCTCGTCCGTACGGACCGCACCATGCGCCGGGTCTCGGCACTCGCCCGCGCGGCCGGGCTCTCGCCGCGCTCGTTGCAGCGCCTGTTCGCCGCCCACGTCGGCGTGGGTCCCAAGTGGGTCATCCTCCGCTACCGCATCCACGAAGCCCTGGAACGCGCCGAGTCCGGCTCCGCCGCCGCTCCTCCGGACTGGGCCCGGCTCGCCGCCGAGCTCGGCTACAGCGATCAGGCGCATCTCGTACGGGACTTCACGGCGACGGTCGGGGTCCCGCCGACCACGTACGCCCGATACGCCCAGCCGACTGGGGCGTTGTCAGACCCGTGACCTACGGTGCGGACATGGACACCAGTGACCTGCCGGTCCGGCTCGCGCCGTGGTCGGACGACGACGTCTCGCTGCTCCACGAGGTCAACGCGCCGGAGTTGACGGCCCATCTGGGCGGTCCGGAGACCGAGGAGCAGCTCGCCGTCCGCCAGCGGCGGTACGTGGAGCTGAGCGCGGACGCCGACCGGCCGGGCGGTATGTTCCGGATCGTGCTGCTGCCCGAGGAGGCGGCGGCCGGGTCGATCGGCTTCTGGGAGACGTCCTGGGAGGGGGAGCCCGTGTACGAGACGGGCTGGACGGTGCTGCCCGGCTTCCAGGGCCGGGGCGTGGCGACGGCCGCCACGCGCGCGGTGGCGGAACGGGCGCGTGCCGAGGGCCGTTTCCGGTTCCTGTACGCCTACCCGTCGACGGACAACGGGCCGTCGAACGCCGTGTGCCGCAAGGCCGGCTTCACGCTCCTCGGGGAGCGGGACTTCGAGTACCCGCCGGGCAACCCGATACGGTGCAACGCCTGGCGGCTCGACCTCACGGAAGAAGGGGCCGTTCCCCTTACCGCCCCGGCTGCTTCCTCGGCTTCCCCTGCTCCCCCGGCCTCCTGGACCGCCCCGGCTCCCTCCACCGCCCCGGTTTCCCCGGCTCCCCCTACCGCCCCCGCTACGCGCCCAGCTTCCTGAGCTCGCGGGTGAAGTGGAAGGCGACGATGTCGAAGCGCTCGCGCAGGTAGAAGCGGTGGGCTCCGGTGCGGTGGGTGCCGGAGTCCAGGTTGAGCTCGTAGCAGCCGGCCTCGCGGGCGTGGCCTTCCAGGTGGGCGACGAGGGCGTGACCGACACCGGTGGAACGGGCGGTCTCCTTGGTCACCAGGTCGTCGACGTACAGCTTCTTCACCGAGCTGGTGTTGACGATGATCCGCCAACCGGCCACGCCGACACAGCCGCCGTCCGCCCCATCCTCGTAAGCGGCGCTGAAGCGCAGCCCCTGGGCGTGGCCCTGGGTGTAGACGTCGGCGAACAGCTCCGGCGTGAGGTGGGGGCGCAGTTCGCGCAGGACGGGCAGGAGCTCGCTCTCCAGGCGGGGGTCGCCGGGCTCAAGGTCGATGATCTTCATGCCGGGACCGTACCGCGCCCGGGTCGCCGCCTGCCGGGGGCGGTTCGAATTCCCTGGCCGCGGCCCCGCGCCCGATGCCATCCTGTCTGCGTGAACGGACCGGAGATCCAGATCAGCTTCGCCCCCGGCCTGCGGCTCTTCGTCTCGGCGGAACGCCGCTCGGGACACACCGCCGTGGCGACCGACGGCGCCTCCTCCCTCGGCCATGTCGTCGAGTCGCTGGGCGTGCCGCTGACCGAGGCGGGGCGGCTGCTCGTGGACGGGCGCCCGGTGGAGCCCTCGCACGTGCCGGTGGCCGGTGAGACGGTCGAGGTCGAGGGCGTCGTGCGTCCCCAGCCGGTGCCCGGCGCCCCGCTGCGCTTCCTGCTCGACGTGCACCTCGGCACGCTGGCCCGGCGCCTCCGGCTGCTCGGGGTCGACGCCGCGTACGAGAGCGAGGACATCGGCGACCCGGCTCTGGCCGCGCTCTCCGCGAAGGAGCGGCGCGTGATGCTCTCCCGGGACCGGGGGCTGCTGCGCCGCCGCGAGCTGTGGGCGGGCGCGTACATCTACAGCGACCGGCCCGACGACCAGCTCCGCGACGTGCTCGGGCGCTTCGCGCCGCGGCTCGCGCCCTGGACCCGCTGCACCGCCTGCAACGGGCGGCTGACGGAGGCCGACAAGGACGCGGTGCGCGACCAGTTGGAGAAGGGCACGGAGAACACCTACGACGTCTTCGCCCGGTGCACCGACTGCGACCGCGTGTACTGGCGGGGCGCCCACCACGCCCGCCTGGAGGCGATCGTCACGGACGCGGTACGCGAGTTCGGCGGCGCGCCCGCCCACTGAGCGCCCCCGAGGGGGAGCCCCGAGGGACCCGGCGCGCGCGAGTGTGCGCGAGTGCGCGCAGGACGCGGGGGCTCCGCCCTGGAGCCCAGGCGGCGCGACCTTCGGGGCACGGTCCGCCGAACAGCCCCTACGGGGCCTCGGCGGTCAGATAGCGCTGCACGGTCGGCCCCAGCCACGCGATGACGTCCTCGCGCGACATCTCCGCCGCGGGCGGCAGCCGCAGCACGTAGCGGGCGAGGGCCATGCCGAGGATCTGCGAGGCCGCGAGGGCCGCCCGGCGCGGCGCCTCGGCGGGGACGGGGCAGACGCCGAGCGCGACCGGGCCCAGCTGCTGGGCGAAGACCGCCTGCATGCGCTCGGCGCCGGCGGCGTTCGTGACGCCGACCCGCAGCAGGCCGGTCAGCACGTCGTCGCGCTCCCACCGGTCGAGGAAGTGGGCGACGAGCGTGGCGCCGACGTGCCGGGCCGGCAGCGCGCCGAGCTCGGGGAGTTCCAGCTCGATCGCGGAGGCCGCGGCGAACAGCCCCTCCTTGTTGCCGTAGTAGCGCATGACCATCGACGGGTCGATCCCGGCGTCGCGGGCGATGGCCCGGATGGTCGCGCGCTCGTACCCGTCGGCGGCGAAGCGCTCGCGGGCGGCCTCGAGGATCGCGGTCCGGGTGGCGTCGGAGCGGCGTGCGGTCGTCATGCCAACAACTGTAGGCCAACAGGCGTTGACACGCCATCGCGGCCGGGTCTACATTTGCCAACAAGCGTTGACCAACAGTCGTTGGCCAACAGGCGTAGGCATCCCTTGGAGGCGGCGATGAGCACCATGGGCACCACGAACACCCCTTCCGGTCACCGGCACACCGACACCGACACCGACGTGCTCGTCGTAGGCGCCGGACCGACCGGCCTCCTGCTCGCCGGCGACCTCGCCGCGGCGGGCCACCGCGTCACGCTGCTCGAACGCAGGCCCGCCGGCATCAGCAATCTGACCCGCGCCTTCAGCGTCCACGCCCGCACACTGGAGCAGCTCGACGCCCGCGGCCTCGCCGACGACCTCGTCGCGACCGGCACCCGGCTCACCTCCCTGCGCCTCTTCGGCCGGCTCTCCCTCGACCTTTCCCGCCTGGCCTCCCGCTTCCCCTTCCTGCTCATCACCCCGCAGTACGAGGTGGAGCGCCTCCTGGAGCGCCGCGCGGTGTCCACAGGTGTGGAATTCCGCTACGGGACGGAGCTGCGCGGGCTGCGCCAGGACGCCGGCACCGTCACCGCCGAGCTGACCGGCCCGGACGGCCCGGCCACCCTCACCGCCCGCTACGCGGTCGGCACCGACGGCGTGCGCAGCGCCGTGCGCGGCGCGCTCGGCCTGCCCTTCCCCGGCGTCTCGGTCATCAAGTCCATCGTCCTGGCCGACGTCCGCCTCAAGGAGGAGCCCGGCAAGCTGCTGACCGTCGCCGCCTCCGGGGACGCCTTCGCCTTCATCGCCCCGTTCGGCGACGGCTGGTACCGGGTGATGGGCTGGGACCGCACCCGCCAGGTGCCCGACAGCGAGCCCGTGGAGCTCGACGAGCTCCGCACCATCGCCCGCCGCGCCCTGGGCAGCGACTACGGCATGCACGACGCCCGCTGGGTCTCCCGCTTCCACAGCGACGAACGCCAGACCCCCGCCTACCGCTCCGGCCGCGTCTTCCTCGCCGGGGACGCCGCCCACGTCCACTCCCCCGCCGGCGGCCAGGGCATGAACACCGGCCTCCAGGACGCCGCCAACCTCTCCTGGAAGCTCGCCGCGGTCCTGCGCGGCGAGGCCCCCGACCCCGAGGCCCTGCTCGACAGCTACCAGGCCGAGCGCCACCCGGTCGGCACCCGGGTGCTGCGCAGCAGCGGCGCCCTGGTCCGGCTCGCGATGGCCCGCACCCCGCTCCAGCGCACCGCCCGGAGCCTCGCCGCCCGGCTCCTGGGCACAGTCCGCCCGGCCGCCGCCCGCGCCCTGGGCCAGATCAGCGGCGTCGGCATCTCCTACGGCACCGGGGCGCGCCGCGTCCCCGACCTGGCCCTGCGCGAGGGCCGGCTCTACGAGCTGCTGCGCGCGGGCGAGTTCGTGCTGATCACCCCCGAGGGCGCCATCCCGGCACCGCCCCGCACGGCACCGACCACCGCCGCCCGCACGATACGGGCCACCTGGGCCGACCCGGCCCGCCGCGACACCCTCCTGGTCCGCCCCGACGGCTACACGGCCACGTGGTAGCCACGCGACCACGGGGTGGCCACGCACCGCCGCCCGGCGCCCGGCGCCCCGGTTCCGCCCGGGCGCGGCGATCTCGGCAGCGGACCTCAGAACACGTACGGGTCGCCGGTCGCCAGAACGAGCACGTGATGCCGGTCGTTCCGCGGATTCGTGTCGGCGACACCGTCCCGCCAGACCGTCCGGATGTCCACGGTCAGCTCGTCCTGACGCCCCGCGGTCCGCAGGTCGAGGGCCAGCTCGTCGGCCGCGCCGGCCGCCCGCAGCGCGCCGGTGCGACACGAGATCACCCGGTCACTGCTCCACAGACAGGCCGGCGGAAGCTCCTGCCCCCTGGCCATCGGCGCCGAGAAGGCGAGCCGCACGGTCGCGTGGGAGACGTTCGACGGCCCGTGGTTCTCACTGACCAGCCACACCGCCAGCCGCCTTCCCCAGAGGGAGACATGACCATGGTGGGCCACATCCGCCTCGGGGGCCGCGGCCGCGGCCGGGACCGCGGCCGTGCCGGTCACCAGGGCAGCGGCCAGGGCCGCTCCGAGCAGCGCCTTGCGCATCGCAGTCATGCCCTGAAGATACCGATCGATCACCATATGTTCTGACTATTGGTCAGTCGCAGCGTGTCACCCGCCACCGAACCCCCCGACCGGGCCGCCGCCGCGACCGCCGTGCCAGTCTTCCCCCATGCTCCTCGCCCGCTCCGTCGCCCTGTTCGCCGTCGCCGCCCTCTTCGAGATCGGCGGCGCCTGGCTCGTCTGGCAGGGCGTACGCGAGCACCGCGGCTGGATCTGGATCGGAGCGGGCGTCCTCGCCCTCGGCGTCTACGGCTTCGTCGCCACCCTGCAGCCCGACGCCGCGTTCGGCCGCATCCTCGCCGCCTACGGCGGCGTGTTCGTCGCCGGCTCGCTCGCCTGGGGCATGGCCGCCGACGGCTACCGCCCCGACCGCTGGGACGTCATCGGCGCACTGATCTGCCTCGCCGGCATGGCCGTGATCATGTACGCCCCCCGCGCCCGCTGATCGGCATCCCGCCCACCCGCCTATCCTGACCAGGCCACCGACGTAATCGACCACACGCGCGAGGAGCACGTCATGACTGCCGCCGGTACCCCCATCGCCGTCGTCACCGGAGCGAGCAGCGGCATCGGCGCGGCCACCGCCAGGCAGCTCGCCGCCGCCGGCTACCGCGTGGTGCTCACCGCCCGCCGCAAGGACCGCATCGAGGCCCTCGCCGCCGAGATCAACGAGGCCGGCCACCAGGCCACCGCCTACGCCCTCGACGTCACCGACCGCGCCGCGGTCGACGAGTTCGCCACCGCCTTCCGCACCCTCGCGGTCCTCGTCAACAACGCCGGCGGCGCACTCGGCGCCGACCCCGTCGCCACCGGCGACCCCGAGGACTGGCGCCAGATGTACGAGGTCAACGTCATCGGCACCCTCAACGTCACCCAGGCCCTGCTCCCGGCCCTCACCGCGAGCGGCGACGGCACCGTCGTCGTCCTCTCCTCCACGGCCGGCCACGCCACCTACGAAGGCGGCGCCGGCTACGTCGCCGCCAAGAACGGCGCCCGCGTCCTCGCCGAGACCCTCCGCCTGGAGATCGTCGGCACCCCGGTCCGCGTCATCGAGATCGCCCCCGGCATGGTCAAGACCGAGGAGTTCGCCACCACCCGCTTCCGCGGCGACACCGACAAGGCCGCCAAGGTCTACGCCGGCGTCGCGGAGCCCCTGAGCGCCGACGACGTCGCCGACACCATCACCTGGGCCTGCACCCGCCCCTCACACGTCAACATCGACCTCCTGGTCGTCCGCCCCCGCGCCCAGGCCTCCAACACCAAGGTCCACCGCGAACTCTGACCCCGCCCGGGCACCAGGGCCGCCAGGTCACGAGCACGCGAAGAACGGGGTGCCGCCGCCGCGGCACCCCGTTCTCGTCTCAGCCCTTCACGCAGATGACCTGCTTCAGCTTCGCGACCACCTCGACCAGGTCCCGCTGCTGCTCCATCACCTGCTCGATGGGCTTGTAGGCGCCGGGGATCTCGTCCACGACCCCCGAATCCTTACGGCACTCCACGCCCCGGGTCTGCTCCTCCAGGTCCCGGGTCGAGAAGCGCCGCTTCGCCGCGCTCCGGCTCATCCGGCGGCCGGCGCCGTGCGAGGCCGAATTGAAGGAGGCCGCGTTGCCGAGACCCTTCACGATGTACGAGCCGGTGCCCATCGAGCCGGGGATGATCCCGTACTCGCCGGAGCCCGCACGGATCGCGCCCTTGCGGGTGACGAGCAGGTCCATTCCCTCGTACCGCTCCTCCGCCACGTAGTTGTGGTGGCAGGAGATCACCGGGTCGAAGGTGACCTTCGCCTTCCGGAACTCCCGCCGGACGACCTCCTGGAAGAGCGCCATCATGATCGCGCGGTTGTACTTCGCGTACTCCTGCGCCCAGAAGAGATCGTTCCGGTAGGCCGCCATCTGCGGGGTGTCCGCGACGAACACCGCGAGGTCGCGATCCACCAGGCCCTGGTTGTGGGGCAGCTTCTGCGCCTCGCCGATGTGGTACTCGGCGAGCTCCTTGCCGATGTTCCGGGAGCCCGAGTGCAGCATGAGCCACACCGAGCCGGACGAATCAACACAGAGTTCAACAAAATGGTTGCCTTGGCCAAGGCTTCCCATCTGCTTCTCGGCCCGCTCACGACGGAACTTGACCGGATCCGCGACGGTGTCGAACCGCGACCAGAAGTCTCCCCACCCCGCCGTCGGGAACTGGTAGAGCCTCCGCGGGTCCACCATCTCCCGATGGATCCCCCGCCCCACCGGAATCGCCTGCTCGATCTTGGAGCGCAGTCGGGAGAGGTCACCCGGAAGGTCGTTCGCCGTCAGCGAGGTCTTGACGGCCGACATGCCGCAGCCGATGTCGACGCCGACCGCGGCCGGGCAGACCGCGCCGTGCATCGCGATCACGGAGCCGACCGTCGCGCCCTTGCCGTAGTGCACGTCCGGCATCACGGCCAGGCCCTTGATCCACGGGAGCGTCGCCACGTTCTGCAGCTGCTGCATGGCGCCGCCCTCGACGGACGACGGATCCGCCCACATCCGGATGGGCACCTTCGCACCCGGCACCTCTACGTACGACATACTTCCTCGATTCCCCCAAAAAGTCTGATAACGCAAAAACCGGCGCCAAAGCCCGTACAGGTGACTGCGGACCGGCATCGACGGCTGCGCGTGCGATAGACATTGTGTTCACCGCGCGAGGCGGAGCAGCAAACAGTTTTCGGGGGATGCCGCCCGAAGAAGGGAGCCTGGGATCGTGCAGCGCAAGGCGTACGCACCCGGTCGATCCGGGCCCGCGGTGGTCTCCGCGGTCGCCCTCGCCCTCGGTCTCGGGATGGGCCTGACCGGCTGTTCCTCCGGCGCCACCGCGGATCGCGAAGCGGTCGACTCCAAGGCGGGGCCCGCCGCTCCCGCCGCGCAGCCGGGTCGCTACCGGACGCTGTTCGAGCCCTGCGGTGCCGTTCCGCGGTCCGCTCTCAAGGATCTGCTGCCGGGTGCGGCCGCGCTGCCGGACGCCGAGCGCGACCGGACGTATCGCGGTACGTCGACCCCGACGTTCGACACCGACCGCCGGGTGGGGTGCAGCTGGAAGTCGGACGCGCCCGACGCGGCGCACCGGCTGGGCCTGGACATCGAGCGGGTGGTCTCGTACGACCCCACGGTGAGCGACGACGACCGGGCGCAGGAGGTGTACGGCCGCAAGCAGGCGGCGGCCGGCATCGTTCCGCCGCCCGCGACGCACCCGGCGACGACTCCGCCGTCGGTTCCGCCGAGCGCGCCGCCGGCCACGGGCCCGGTGAAGCCCTCGGGAGTGACGGGTGCCGGTGGCGCGGCCCCGCTGGCGGGTCATCTGCCGGTCCTTCCGCCCCAGGTGCCTTTCACGGCGGGGCGGCCGGGGCTGCCGGGTGCTCTCGCCGCACCGCATCCGACGGCCGCGACGGCTCCCGCGGCCACGGCGACCGCCACGACGCCGACCACGCCGACGGGCCCGGCGTCCCCGGCCACCGGTCTGGAGCCGCGGATCCTCACGGATCTCGGTGACGTGGCGTTCCTCGACGACACGCTCCTGACCACCGGTCCGTCGGGGTCGAAGCGCCTCGTGAGCGTGGTGTTCCGCACATCCAACGTGATCGTGACGGTGGAGTACGAGGAGCAGACGACGACGTCCGCAGAGGTCCCGGACAGCAGGGAACTGCAGGAAAAGGCCCGGAATCTGGCGCGTCTGCTCGCGGAGCGGCTGGAGGAGTAGGCGTCCGGCGCGGTGCCGTGGGTGCCTCCGGGCCGCGTACCGGACCACGTAACGTGTCGGCGTACCGCGGCCGCCCGGCCGCCGGCCGCCCCGAGCGACTGACCGAGCGACTGAAGGAACCATGCAGCGATCAGCCACGCGACTCTCCCGCATACTCGCCTGTGCCGCCGTCCCGGTGATGCTCGTCGCCGCCGGCTGCTCTTCCGGATCCGACTCCGGTGACAAGGGCTCCGGCGCCCCGGACACGGGCTCGTCCTCGTCGGCCTCCGCCGCCCCGAAGGGCTCGGAGCCGGCGAAGAAGGTGGAGCCGGCGAAGTACGCGAAGCTGCCGGACGTGTGCAAGTCGCTTCCGGCGGAGACGATCGACGCCCTCGTGCCGAAGGTGAAGAACAAGAACGGCACGGCGGCCACGTCCAGCGACGTGACCAGCCGTGGCGGCTGTTCGTGGAACGGCCTGGAGGACAAGGGGGTGAAGGGCTCGCAGTACCGCTGGCTCGACGTCTCCTTCTTCCGGTACGAGTCGGACGCGACGCTGGGCAGCGGTCAGGAGCGGGCCGCGGAGAACTTCACCAAGGAGCTGGGCAAGGTCCAGGCGACCGAGGGCGCGAAGAAGCTGCGGACGACGGTGGCCGGTGGTGTCGGCGAGCAGGCGAACGTGGTGACGTACCAGCTGCGGAAGACCGACGAGGACTTCACGTACGCGTCCGTCGTGGCGCGTACGGGCAACGTGGTGGTCGTCCTGTCGTACAACGGCGCCGGGTACGCGGGTGCGGCCGGCCCGTCGGAGCAGTGGATCATGAATGGCGCGATCAACGCGACCAAGCATGCGGTGGCCTCGGTCGCGGCGGCCAACAAGTAGCCGTTTGTACGTGTTTGCGCGGAGCCCGTCCCTCCCCAGGGGGCCGGGCTCCGCGCACATGTGCCAGTCTGTGCCCGCGAGATGTCGATTGACGGGAGGGGATCGCGGGTGGCCGCGATGCAACTGACACGCACGCACCGGATACTCATCGGCCTGGTCGTGGCCGGCGCGGTGATCATCGCCGGTATCGGTTTCGCCGGCTCGTACGCCGCTGTGCGCGAGCTCGCCGTCGACAAGGGCTTCGGCACCTTCTCGTACTTCTTCCCGATCGGCATCGACGCGGGCATCTGTGTGCTCCTCGCGCTGGACCTGCTGCTGACGTGGATCCGGATACCGTTCCCGCTGCTGCGCCAGACGGCGTGGCTGCTGACGGCGGCGACCATCGCGTTCAACGGTGCGGCGGCCTGGCCGGATCCGCTGGGTGTGGGCATGCACGCGGTGATCCCGGTGCTGTTCGTGGTCGCGGTGGAGGCGGCGCGGCACGCGGTGGGCCGGATCGCGGACATCACGGCCGACAAGCACATGGAGGGCGTGCGGCTGACGCGCTGGCTGCTGTCCCCGGTCCCGACGTTCCGGCTGTGGCGGCGGATGAAGCTGTGGGAGCTGCGTTCGTACGAGCAGGTGATCAAGCTGGAGCAGGACCGGCTGATCTACCAGGCGCGTCTGCAGGCCCGTTTCGGGCGTGCGTGGCGTCGTAAGGCGCCGGTCGAGGCGCTGATGCCGCTGCGGCTGGCCAAGTACGGCGTGCCGCTGGCGGAGACGGCCGCGGCCGGTCTGGCGGCGGCGGGTGTGGAGCCGGTGCTGTTGCCGCCGATGCCGGCGGTGGAGCAGCCGCAGCTCCCGCAGGCGTCGGTCGGGGCGCAGCCGGTGTCGCAGCAGGTTCCGCTGCCGCAGCCGATGCAGACGGTGCCGGGTGCGCAGCTTTCGGGGGCGCAGCTTCCGGGGGCGCCGGTCCCTGGCGAGCCGGTCCGGTTGCCGGGCCAGCCGGGCGCGCCGGGCGGGCCCGCCCAGCCGGGCGCGGTGGACCAGGCGCAGGCCCAGGGCGGGCAGGACGGCAATCCGTGGTTCGTGGCCCAGCACGTCTCGCCGGAGGCGTACCAGGGCACGTACGAGCCGCAGATCGTCGAGGGTCTCGAGCCGATCCCGGTGCCGATCCCGCAGGGTCCGGAGGATGTTCCGCCGCCGGGGCCGGAGCAGTTCCAGGAGTACCAGGAGTTCGTGGACGAGCCGTCCCTCGACGGCTTCGCCGACTCCGCGTACAAGGCGATGTGGGACTACTACGAGGAGCGGCGGGACCTTCCGACCTCGGAGCAGCTCGACATATGGCTGAGCGACAAGTACGGGATCACGCATCCGCGGAGCGCGTCGATCCTGCGTGAGCTGACGCCGCGCCTGCGCCAGCAGGTCGAGCAGGAGCTCGCCGAGAGCCAGACCCCGTAGGGCCCGGAGGGGCCCGGAGGTCCCTCGGGGACGAGAGGGCGTGCTGGACGGCGGAGGGCCGCCACCCGTGCTGCGGGTGGCGGCCCTCCGCCGTGTGTGCGCGCCGTGGACGACCTGCGCGCCGTGGTGTCCTACGCGCCGAGCAGCTTGCGCACCCGGTCCGCGCCGACCGCGAGCAGCAGCGTGGGCAGTCGCGGGCCGGTCTCGCGGCTCACGAGGAGCTTGTAGAGCAGGGCGAAGAAGGAGCGCTGGGCGAGCTTCAGCTCCGGGGTGGGCTTGGCCTCGGGGGTGAGGCCGGCCATGACCTTCGGGACGCCGTAGACCAGGGTGGTCAGGCCGTCGAGGGACCAGTGGGTGTCGAGGCCCTCGAGGAGCAGACGCAGCGATTCGCGGCCCTCGTCGTCGAGCGAGCCGAGCAGTTCGGTGTCGGGCTCGTCGCGGACGATGGTGCGCTGGTCGGCCGGGACCTGGGTGGTGATCCAGTTCTCGGCGCGGTCCAGGCGCGGCCGGACCTCGTCGAGGTCGGTGACGGGGTTCTCGGGGTCGAGCTCGCCGAGGATCCGCAGGGTCTGCTCGTCGTGGCCGGCGGTGATGTCCATGACCGAGGCGAGGGTGCGGTACGGCAGCGGGCGCGGGGTGCGCGGCAGCTCGCCGGCGGCGGTGCGGGCGGCGCGGGCGTAGGCGGCGGCGTCGGCGGGGAGCACGGTGCCGTCGGCGACCTTGGCCTCGAGCTTGTCCCACTCGTCGTAGAGCCGCTGGATCTCCTGGTCGAAGGCGATCTTGAAGGACTGGTTGGGCTTCCGGCGCGCGTACAGCCAGCGCAGGATCTGCGGCTCCATGATCTGCAGGGCGTCGGCGGGGGTGGGCACACCACCGCGCGAGGAGGACATCTTGGCCATGCCGCTGATGCCGACGAACGCGTACATGGGGCCGATCGGCTGGACGCCGTCGAAGATGCCGACGATCTGTCCGCCGACCTGGAAGGAGGAGCCCGGCGACGAGTGGTCGACGCCGGAGGGCTCGAAGATGACGCCCTCGTAGGCCCAGCGCATGGGCCAGTCGACCTTCCACACCAGCTTGCCGCGGTTGAACTCGCTGAGCTTCACGGTCTCCGCGAAGCCGCAGGAGGAGCAGGTGTAGGCGAGCTCGGTGGTGTCGTCGTCGTACGAGCCGACGGTGGTCAGGTCCTTCTCGCACCGGCCGCAGTACGGCTTGTACGGGAAGTAGCCGGCGCCGCCGCCGGAGCCGTCGTCCTCGCCCGCGGCGCCGGAGCCCTCGGCGGCCTCCAGCTCGGCCTCGTCGACCGGCTTCTGCGACTGCTTCTTGGGCGCCTTCTTCGTCCGGTACTGGTCGAGGATGGCGTCGATGTCGCCGCGGTGGCGCATGGCGTGCAGGATCTGCTCGCGGTAGACGCCGGAGGTGTACTGCTCGGTCTGGCTGATCGGGTCGTAGTCGACGCCGAGCTCGGCGAGCGCCTCGACCATGGCGGCCTTGAAGTGCTCGGCCCAGTTCGGGTGCGGCGAGCCGGCCGGGGCCGGGACGGAGGTCAGCGGCTTGCCGATGTGCTCGGCCCAGGACTCGTCGATGCCCGCGACGCCGTTCGGCACCTTGCGGTAGCGGTCGTAGTCGTCCCAGGAGATCAGGTGCCGGACCTCGAGGCCGCGGCGGCGGATCTCGTCGGCGACCAGGTGCGGGGTCATGACCTCGCGCAGGTTGCCCAGGTGGATCGGGCCGGACGGGGAGAGGCCGGAGGCGACGACGACCGGTTTGCCAGGCGCACGTCGCTCCGACTCGGCGATGACCTCGTCCGCGAAACGGGAGACCCAGTCGGTCTCGGTGCTGCTCTGAGCCACGGTCGGTTCGTCCTTCTTCCTTGGTTCTCTCGAAGCCTTACAGGCCTGACGGCCTTACCTCAGCCATTGTCCCAGACGGAACGACGCGCTCCGAGGTTGTCCACAGGCAGAGATTCGTCCACAGGCGGAGAAAACACGTTGCTCGCCCATGGGACACTTGACAAGCGAATCAGACCACCGGGACACCCGGACACGACACAACAGGAACGGAAGCTCATGGCCTCGGTCCCTTCCCTCGCTTCGACCGTGCAGCAGCGCCTCGCGGACGGCCTCTCGGCAGCCCTGCCGGAGGCCGGTTCCGCCGACCCGCTGCTGCGACGAAGCGACCGGGCCGACTTCCAGGCCAACGGCATCCTGGCGCTCGCCAAGCAGCTCAAGGGCAATCCGCGTGAGCTGGCGACGAAGGTCGTCGACGCGATCCCGGCGAACGACGTGCTGAAGGAGATCGAGGTCTCCGGGCCCGGCTTCCTCAACATCACGGTCACCGACGCGGCGATCGTGAGGACGCTGGCGGCGCGTGCCGCGGACGCCCGGCTCGGCGTGCCGTTCAACCCGTCGGCCGGCACGACGGTGATCGACTACGCACAGCCGAACGTCGCCAAGGAGATGCACGTCGGCCACCTGCGGTCCGCCGTCATCGGCGCCGCGATGGTCGAGATCCTGGAGTTCACCGGCGAGCAGGTGGTCCGGCGGCACCACATCGGCGACTGGGGCACCCAGTTCGGCATGCTCATCCAGTACCTGATCGAGCACCCGCACGAGCTGGACCACAAGGCCGAGGGCGCGGACGTGGAGGTCTCCGGCGAGGAGGCCATGTCCAACCTCAACCGGCTCTACAAGGCCTCCCGTGCGCTGTTCGACTCCGACGAGGAGTTCAAGACCCGCGCCCGGGCGCGGGTCGTCGACCTGCAGGCGGGCGACGAGGAGACGCTGGCCCTGTGGCAGCGGTTCGTCGACGAGTCGAAGATCTACTTCTACTCGGTCTTCGAGAAGCTGGACATGGACATCCGCGACCCCGACATCGTCGGCGAGTCGGGCTACAACGACATGCTGCAGGAGACCTGCCGCCTGCTGGAGGAGTCGGGCGTCGCGGTCCGCTCCGAGGGCGCGCTGTGCGTGTTCTTCGACGACGTCAAGGGCCCGGACGGCAACCCGACCCCGCTGATCGTCCAGAAGTCCGACGGCGGCTTCGGCTACGCGGCCACCGACCTGTCGGCGATCCGCGA
Organism: Streptomyces sp. NPDC053431; assembly: GCF_044544925.1. Lineage (NCBI taxonomy): Bacteria > Bacillati > Actinomycetota > Actinomycetes > Kitasatosporales > Streptomycetaceae > Streptomyces > Streptomyces sp. NPDC053431. Next base: position 115,255 of record NZ_JBITXX010000019.1, read on the forward strand.
CCGGGTGCAGAACCTGAAGGCGTCGACGCTGCTGTACGTGGTGGACGCCCGCCAGTCGCTGCACTTCAAGATGGTCTTCGAGACGGCCCGCCGGGCCGGCTGGCTGAACGACGGGGTCAAGGCCGTCCAGCTGGCCTTCGGCACCGTCCTCGGCAAGGACGGCAAGCCGTTCAAGACCCGTGAGGGCGAGACGGTGCGGCTGGTGGACCTGCTGGACGAGGCGGTCGAGCGTGCCTCGGCCGTCGTCCGCGAGAAGGCGCAGGACCTGTCGGAGGACGAGATCGCCGAGCGGGGTGCCCAGGTGGGCATCGGCGCGGTGAAGTACGCGGACCTGTCGACGTCGGCGGCGCGGGACTACAAGTTCGACCTGGACCAGATGGTCTCGCTGAACGGCGACACCTCGGTGTACCTGCAGTACGCGTACGCCCGTATCCAGTCGATCCTGCGGAAGGCGGGCGACGCCAGGCCGGCGGCCCACCCCGAGCTGGCTCTCGCGACCTCGGAGCGGGCGCTCGGCCTGCACCTGGACTCGTTCGGCGACCTCGTGCAGGAGACCGCCGAGGAGTTCGCGCCGCACAAGCTGGCCGCGTACCTCTACCAGCTGGCGTCGCTCTACACGACGTTCTACTCGGAGTGCCCGGTCCTCAAGGCCGACACCCCGGAGCAGGTCGAGAACCGCCTCTTCCTCTGCGACCTGACCGCCCGCACCCTCCACCAGGGCATGGCCCTGCTGGGCATCCGGACGCCCGAGCGTCTCTGACGCCCACCGGCGCCCCCGGCGCTCTCCGGCGAGTGGGTCACTGGGTGACCCACTCGCCCTTGTCGGGCCAGTAGCCGTACGTCGGCCGTCCTTCGATCGCGCTGGTGCGGAACGGCTGCCCGCCGTCGTCGACGCGTACCGTGCCGCGCTCGGCGCCGCTGCTCCAGTCGAGCTCCAGGTACCAGGAAGCGACGTGCTCCTCGGTGTGCACGTCCAGGTTGAGGACCTGCGGGTCGCCGGTGGCGACCTTGTACGGGAAGTCCTTCGCGGGCACCACGCGGTCCCCGTCCTGCCCGGCGACCGGCTTCACGTAGGGCCGGGGCGCGTCCAGGTCGACGTCGAAGGTCTGCGGGGTGATCCCGCTGCCGCATCCGTCGCCCATCGAGTACGCCGCCCGCTTCAGCGGTGTGTCGCGCTCCACGATCCGGACGTGCAGGGCGGTGAGGACGACCGGCGCCTGCGTCCGCCCGGTCACCGTCAGCTGGAGCTGCATGTGGCCGCCGTCGATCCCGCCGAGGGCCCGCGCCCAGCTGCGGGTGTCCTGCGGCGGGGGCGGGGGCGGGACGTGCCCGGGCGGCTGGTCGAGGACGTAGTACTGCCCGCAGGGGGCGGCCCAGTTGTACGAGCTGATGCCGGCGCTGAGGGGCGCGGGTGAGGCGGCGCTGGGCCCGCTGTTTGCGGCGTCGTCGCCGCCGTTGTCCCCGGCGCGCCCCACGAGGTAGGCGATGGGGACGGCGAGGACGACGACCGCGGCGGCGGCGAGGGCGCCCTTGAGTCGCCTACGGGAGGGGGCGGTGGGGTTGTCGGCGCCGAGCACCACGACCGACTCCACGGCCTCGGCGCCGTCGGCACCCAGGGCGGCTTCGCCGGGTCCTCCGGGTCCCCCGGACTCGACCCACGTCGGTACCGTCCCCGCCGTCGCCCTCTCCGTGCCCGTGCCCGTCCCCGTCCCCGTGCCCGCGCCCGTGCCAGTGCCCGTGCCCGGGTCCGTTCCCGTGCCCGTGTCCGTGCCCGGCGTCACCTCCGCCTTCCCGCGCTTCCGTGCCTCGTCGGCGACGATCCAGGCGCGGTGCAGCTCGACGAGTTCCTCGCGGGAGGCCCCGCACATCCGTCCCAGTCGTTCCACGGGGGCGAACTCGGCGGGAACGGCGTCGCCGTTGCAGTACCGGTGGAGGGTGGACGTGCTGACGTGCAGGCGTTTCGCGAGTGCGCCGTAACTGAGCCCGGACCGGTCCTTCAGCGCCCTGAGCAGCCCGGCGAGGCCGTTCGCCCCATCCATCGGTGTCCCCCGTTCCGCGTCCCGGGAACGCGTTCCAGGGGGTGGTCGTTTCCCCAGGTCACGGTGGTGACAGCGTTCCAGCGTCCCCCATTGTCCCGTGCCGGTTGCGGGTGGATCACGCCGCCCCGCAGGCTGCGTGTCATGCCGAACAGCCGCGTCACCGACGCCCTGGCCGTCGCGGTGCTGATCGCCTGCACGGCGGTCGTGATCGCGCTTCTCCACCACCACTGACACCACTGCCACACGCCACACACACCACGGGGGATCCATCGTGCGCACGCTCACTCGCCGTCTCGCCCTGCCCGCAGCCGCCCTCACGGCGGCGCTCGCCCTGACCGCCTGCCAGTCGGGCACGGGCGACTCGGCGGCACCCACCACCGCCCCCGCGTCGGCGGCCACCCCCTCGCAGGAGGCCTCGACGCCCGAGCAGCCGACCGCCCCGGCCACGCGGTCCACGCCGAAGCCCACGAAGGCGGCGGCGAAGTCGGCGACGCCCGCGAAGACGAGCGGGCCGAGCGGGAAGCAGCCCGGCGGGAGCGCGGCGGACGGACCCGCCCGCACCCTCTGCACGGCGGAGAACACGAAGGTCGTGGCGAGCAAGGTGAGCCGGCCGATCAACCACGTCGTCCTGACCGTCACCAACGTGGGCAGCCGTCACTGCGACGCGCTGAACGCGCCGTTCGTCGGCTTCGAGAACAGCCAGGCGCCCCTAGGGATCCTGGAGGAGAGCAAGCCGCAGGCCGTGGTGGGGCTGGCGCCCGGGGAGTCGGCCTACGCGTCCCTGGTCCTCATGGGCGAGCCGACCCCCGACACCCACGCCCGCACGGTCCAGAAGATCAGCGTGTACCTGACCGCGAACAGCGGCACGACGGTGACGGCGCCGGCCGGCACGTACGCCGACGACGGCGCCGCCGTCTCGTACTGGCAGCGGACCCTGGAAGACGCGCTCGTCTACTGAGGTCAGCGATTGATCGGGTGGGAGGGCCGCCCGGAGACCTCCTCGATCTCGACATGCGCCTTCTGCAGCATCTGCGAGGCGATGTCCATCAGCGCGCGGGCGCCGGCGATCTCCTCGCCGACCCGCAGCTGCTCCGGGTCGGAGGGGTGGCGATTGGCCCTGCCGTGGCCACGCATCTCGGTGCCGTCACTGAGCCGCACCATCGCCGCGGACCGCGTGACGTCGCCCTCCTCCTTGAACTCCATTTCGACGTGCCAGCCGACGAGTGTGTTCATCATGAGGACCACCTCCAGAGAGGTACCTGTCGGGTACCTCTCCAGGGTGCATCCGGGGACGCCCCCTCCGCGCGCCCAGCGCCCGCCGTGAGCCCGCCCGGAGCCTTCCCGGGGCCTCCCCCGAGGCCCAACCTCAGAGCCCGCGGGTCCTCGGAGCCCGCGGGTCCTCACAGCCCGCTGGTCCTCGGAGCCCGCCAGGTCCTCAGAGCCCGCGGGCGAGCTTCTGCGCGACCTCGGTCGCCCAGTAGGTGAGGATCATCTGCGCGCCGGCCCGGCGGATGCCGGTCAGGGTCTCGAAGATCGCCTTGTCCCGATCGATCCAGCCCTTCTCCGCGGCGGCCTCGACCATCGCGTACTCACCGCTGATCTGGTACGCGGCGACCGGCACGTCCACGGACCCGGCGACCTTGGCGACGATGTCCAGGTAGGGCCCGGCGGGCTTCACCATGACCATGTCCGCGCCCTCCTCCAGGTCGAGGGCGAGCTCCCGCAGGGACTCGCGCACGTTGGCGGGGTCCTGCTGGTAGGTCTTGCGGTCGCCGGTGAGGGAGGAGGCGACGGCCTCGCGGAAGGGGCCGTAGAAGGCGGAGGAGTACTTCGCGGTGTACGCGAGGATCGACACGTCCTCCTTGCCGATGGTGTCCAGGGCGTCGCGGATCACGCCGACCTGGCCGTCCATCATGCCGGAGGGGCCGACCACGTGGACGCCGGCGTCGGCCTGGACCTGGGCCATCTCGGCGTACCGCTCCAGGGTGGCGTCGTTGTCGACGCGCCCGTCGGCGTCGAGGACGCCGCAGTGGCCGTGGTCGGTGTACTCGTCGAGGCACAGGTCGGACATGATCACGAGGTCGTCGCCGACCTCGGCCCGCACGTCCCGGATCGCCACCTGGAGGATGCCGTCGGGGTCGGTGCCGGCCGTGCCGGCGGCGTCCTTCTTCTCGTCCTCCGGCACGCCGAAGAGCATGATCCCTGAGACCCCGGCCTCCACGGCCTCCACGGCGGCCTTGCGCAGGGTGTCGCGCGAGTGCTGCACGACGCCGGGCATGGCGCTGATCGGCACGGGCTCGGTCGCGCCCTCGCGCACGAACGCGGGCAGGATCAGATCGGCCGGGTGCAGTCGCGTCTCGGCCACCATCCGCCGCATGGCGGGCGTCGTCCGCAGCCGCCGCGGCCGCGCCCCCGGAAAGCTTCCGTACGAGTTCATGCCACGAGGCTACGCCCGCCCGCACGGTGCGCTTACCGACACCTTGTTGCCGCTGGACGGGGGCGACGCCTGCGGGGCGCGGCCCTCCCGGAGGAGGTCCGCGCCCCGCAGGTCACGTCACGTCAGGTCAAGCGGGTCCGGTCACGTCGTACGGCGACGTCGCGCGCCCGGACGCCGTTCGCTCGGCCGGGTCACCGGGTCGCCCGCCTCCAGCGCGGCGGCCCGCCGCCGCAGACCGAACTCGGCGAGGGCCTCGGCCAGCTTGTGGACGGACGGCTCGGGCGAGAGGACGTCGACCCGCAGGCCGTGCTCCTCCGCCGTCTTCGCGGTCGCCGGGCCGATACAGGCGATGACCGTGACGTTGTGCGGCTTGCCGGCGATGCCGACCAGGTTCCGCACGGTGCTCGACGAGGTGAAGAGGACCGCGTCGAAGCCGCCACCCTTGATCGCCTCGCGCGTGTCCGCCGGCGGCGGCGACGCCCGTACGGTCCGGTAGGCGGTGACGTCGTCGACCTCCCAGCCCAGCTCGATCAGGCCCGCGACGAGCGTCTCGGTCGCGATGTCGGCGCGCGGCAGGAAGACGCGGTCGATCGGGTCGAAGACCGGGTCGTACGGCGGCCAGTCCTCCAGGAGGCCGGCGGCGGACTGCTCGCCGCTGGGCACGAGGTCCGGCTTCACACCGAAGTCGACCAGCGCGGCCGCGGTCTGCTCGCCGACCGCCGCCACCTTGATGCCGGCGAAGGCGCGGGCGTCGAGCCCGTACTCCTCGAACTTCTCGCGGACCGCCTTGACGGCGTTGACCGAGGTGAAGGCGATCCACTCGTAGCGGCCGGTGACGAGGCCCTTGACCGCCCGCTCCATCTGCTGCGGGGTGCGCGGCGGCTCGACGGCGATGGTCGGCACCTCGTGCGGCACCGCGCCGTACGAACGCAGCTGGTCGGAGAGCGACGCGGCCTGCTCCTTCGTGCGCGGCACGAGCACCCGCCAGCCGAACAGCGGCTTGGACTCGAACCACGACAGCTGGTCCCGCTGCGCCGGGGCGCTGCGCTCGCCGACCACGGCTATCGCCGGGCGGTGGCCCTCGGGCGAGGGGAGCACCTTGCGCTGCTTGAAGACCTGGGCGATGGTGCCGAGGGTGGCGGTCCAGGTGCGCTGGCGGGTCGTCGTACCGGCGATGGTCACGGTGAGCGGGGTGTCCGGCTTACGGCCAGCCGCCACCAGCTCTCCGGCCGCCGCGGCGACGGAGTCCAAGGACGTGGACACGACGACCGTGCCGTCGGAGGCGCCGACCTCGGCCCAGCACCGGTCGTCGGCGGTGCGGGCGTCGACGAAGCGCACGTCGGTGCCCTGCGCGTCGCGCAGGGGCACGCCGGCGTAGGCGGGCACGCCGACGGCGGTGGCGACGCCGGGCACGACCTCGAAGGGGATGCCGGCGGAGGCGCAGGCGAGCATCTCCTGGCCGGCGTTGCCGTCGAGGCCGGGGTCGCCGGTCACCGCACGGACGACCCGCTTGCCGCCCCTCGCGGCCTCCATGACAAGATTGGTCGCATCCCTCAACACGGGGACACCGGCGGTTGTTGACGCCTCGTCGACAACCGTCAGCTCAGGCGTGCTCACGCCCGCGCGCGCATGGCCGCGGACGACTTCGAGCACCTCCGGCTCGGCGATCAGGACGTCCGCGCCGGCCAGGGCTTCGACGGCCCGGAGCGTCAGCAGTCCGGGGTCGCCGGGTCCGGCGCCGAGGAAGGTGACGTGACCGTGGCCGGGGAAGGCTGCGGACGCGGGGCTGGTGGTCGGGCTGGTGGGGCTCAAAGTGCTCGCTCCCCCATAAGACCGGCCGCACCCTTGGCGAGCATCTCGTTCGCGAGATCGCGTCCGAGTGCCACCGCCTCGTCGTAGGAGGTGGGTACGGGACCGGTGGTGGACAGCTGCACCAGCGTGGAGCCGTCGGTGGTGCCGACGACGCCGCGCAGGCGCATTTCGGTGACAACCTGCCCGTGACCGGGGCCGTCGGCCAGCAGGTCGGCCAGCGCACCCACGGGTGCGGAGCAGCCGGCCTCCAGGGCGGCGAGCAGGGATCGCTCGGCGGTCACGGCGGCCCGCGTGTGCGGGTCGTCGAGCGCGCCGAGCGCGGCGACGAGTGCGGCGTCGGACGCCAGGCACTCGACGGCCAGGGCCCCCTGGCCAGGGGCCGGCAGGACGGAGTCGACCGAGAGGTGGTCGACCGACAGGGAGCCGGTGAGCTCCTGGGTCCCGCCGATGCGGTTGAGTCCGGCGGCGGCGAGTACCACCGCGTCGAGCTCTCCCTTGCGTACGTAGCCGACGCGGGTGTCGATGTTGCCCCGGATCGGTACGGTCTCGATGGTCAGGCCGTGGCTGCGCGCGTACGCGTTGAGCTGGGCCATGCGGCGCGGCGAGCCGGTGCCGACGCGGGCGCCGGCGGGCAGCGTCTCCAGGGTGACCCCTTCCCGGGCGACGAGGACGTCGCGCGGGTCCTCGCGGCGCGGGATGGCCGCCAGCACCAGCTCGGGGTGCTGGGCGGTCGGCAGGTCCTTGAGGGAGTGCACGGCGAAGTCGACCTCGCCGGCGAGCAGCGCGTCGCGCAGGGCGGCGACGAACACGCCGGTGCCGCCGATCTGCGCGAGGTGCTCGCGGGAGGTGTCCCCGTACGTCGTGATCTCCACGAGCTCGACGGGCCGGCCGGTCATCTGCCGGACGGCGTCGGCCACCTGTCCGGACTGGGCCATGGCGAGCTTGCTGCGCCTGGTCCCGAGCCTCAGTGCCCTCTCGGTCATACTCGCCCTCGGTTCTTGACGTCGCCGTCGTTCAGGTCGGCCCGGCTGACAGAGGCAACCGTCTCCGGGTCGAGGTCGAAGAGTGTCCGCAGTGCGTCCGCGTACCCGGCGCCGCCGGGCTCGCTGGCGAGCTGCTTGACGCGCACGGTGGGCGCGTGCAGGAGCTTGTCGACCACGCGGCGGACGGTCTGGGTGATCTCGGCGCGCTGCTTGTCGTCGAGTCCGGGCAGCCTGCCTTCGAGGCGGGCGACCTCGCCGGCCACCACGTCGGCGGCCATGGCGCGCAGGGCGACCACGGTCGGCGTGATGTGTGCGGCGCGCTGGGCGGCGCCGAAGGCGGCGACCTCGTCGGCGACGATGCCGCGCACCTGGTCGACGTCGGCGGCCATGGGCGCGTCGGCGGAGGCCTCGGCCAGCGACTCGATGTCGACGAGGCGGACGCCCGGCATGCGGTGGGCGGCGGCGTCGATGTCGCGGGGCATGGCGAGGTCGAGCAGGTGGAGGGGCTCGGTGCGGCCGTGCAGGGCGGTCTCGACGGCCTCGCCGGTGAGGACGAGTCCGGTGGCGCCGGTGCAGGAGACGACGACGTCGGCACGTGTCAGTTCGTCGCCGACGGCAACCATCTCGACCGCGCGTGCGGCCACGCCCGTTCCGCCGGGCTCGGTGAGGATCTCCACGAGCCGGTCGGCGCGGGCGGCGGTGCGGTTGGCCACGACGATCTCGGCGACGCCGGCCCGCGCGAGGGTGGCGGCGGCGAGCGAGGACATCGAGCCGGCGCCGATGACCAGGGCACGCTTGCCGCGGGCCCAGTCGGCGACGTCCGCCTCCTGGGCGAGCTGCTGGAGCCCGAAGGTCACGAGCGACTGTCCGGCCCGGTCGATGCCGGTCTCGCTGTGGGCGCGCTTGCCGACCCGCAGGGCCTGCTGGAACAGGTCGTTCAGGAGGCGTCCGGCGGTGTGCAGCTCCTGGCCGACCGCGAGGGCGTCCTTGATCTGGCCGAGGATCTGGCCCTCGCCGACGACCATCGAGTCCAGGCCGCAGGCCACCGAGAAGAGGTGGTGGACGGCCCGGTCCTCGTAGTGCACATAGAGATAAGGGGTGAGCTCCTCGAGGCCGACGCCGCTGTGCTGGGCGAGCAGCGTGGACAGCTCGGCGACACCGGCGTGGAACTTGTCCACGTCGGCGTAGAGCTCGATGCGGTTGCAGGTGGCCAGGACGGCGCCCTCGGCGGCCGGTTCGGCGGCGAGGGTGTCGTGCAGCAGCTTGGCCCGGGCGTCCGGGGAGAGGGAGGCCCGCTCCAGGACGCTGACCGGGGCGCTGCGGTGGCTGAGACCGACGACGAGGAGGCTCATGCCGGCATCACCGCGGGCATGTCCCCGTCAGGTCCCTTGCGGCTGTCGTCCGCGGCGCCACGGGCGGCCGGCGGTACGGCGGCGGTCTCGGCGCCCGGCTCGGCACCGGGCTCCTCGCCGGCCTTGCGCTGCTCGTGGAAGGCGAGGATCTGCAGCTCGATGGAGAGGTCGACCTTGCGCACGTCCACGCCGTCCGGCACGGACAGCACGGTCGGGGCGAAGTTCAGGATGGAGGTGACGCCGGCGGCCACGAGCCGGTCACAGACCTGCTGGGCGACGCCCGCGGGGGTCGCGATGACGCCGATGGAGACGCCGTCCTCGCTGATGATCTTCTCGAGGTCGTCGCTGTGCTGGACGGGGATCCCGGCGACCGGCTTGCCGGTCATGGCGGGGTCGGCGTCGATGAGGGCGGCCACCCGGAAGCCACGGGAGGCGAAGCCGCCGTAGCCGGCGAGCGCGGCGCCGAGGTTACCGATACCGACGATCACGACGGGCCAGTCCTGGGTCAGGCCGAGCTCGCGGGAGATCTGGTAGACGAGGTACTCGACGTCGTAGCCGACGCCGCGCGTGCCGTAGGAGCCGAGGTAGCTGAAGTCCTTGCGCAGCTTCGCGGAGTTGACCCCCGCGGCGGCCGCGAGCTCCTCGGAGGAGACCGTGGGTACGGACCGCTCCGACAGTGCCGTGAGGGCACGCAGATACAGCGGAAGGCGGGCGACGGTGGCCTCGGGAATTCCTCGGCTACGGGTCGCCGGTCGGTGAGTTCGGCCAGTTGCCACGGTGCTCCTGCGGGATGAGCGGGGCTGCAGGCGGCCATGCGTCCCAGGACCGCCCCGTCGAATGCAGGCTATGTCTTTGTGAACGCGTGCACAAAGATGGTGTCCGTTTTGTCCGGCCAAAGTGACCGGGGTCACGCGGCCGGTTCGCGATGTCGTGGAACCGCGGAGCGTGCCGGAGCGTTGAGATCCCGAAGGGGGCAAAACCGCACACTCTCCTCGCTACGCCGCCCCCGGAACCCAACAAAACGTCCACGATGGTAGCCGCCTTTCGGTCAGGCACCCAGTTCGCGCCGAAGCCGCCCGGCGTCGACACGCCAGAAGGTGTGCTGTTCACCGTCGACCAGCACCACCGGAATCTGCTCCCAGTAGGCGCGGTACAGCTCCTCGTCCTGGGTGATGTCCTTCTCCTCCCAGCTTGCTCCCGTCTCGGCGCAAACGGCCTCGACGACCGCCCTGGCGTCGTCGCAGAGGTGACACCCCGGCCGGCCGATCAGCGTCACCATGCGCGGGCCGCTCTTCTTCTTCGTACGTCCGAACATGGCGTCCATTCTGCGCGCCGGGCAACAAGGGAGTTCCCCACTGTTCACACCACGGCATCCGCGCAAGTCGGGAAGGACCGAACAGACTGGCTATGCTCACCGCATGGCCGCTCAGGGATGGCTCACCCCCCGTAGGCGCTCCGCCACCGCGCGCAGCGTCCTGGCAGGCGAGGCCGCCGCCGAAGCCGCGCGCAAGACCTCGCAACAGCTCGAACAGGAGCGTGAGGAGGCCGCCGCCCAGGCCGGACTCGCGGAAGCCGCGCCCGCCGAGCCGGAGTTCCCGGTCGTCGGCGACACCGAGGCCGCCGCCTTCTTCGACCTCGACAACACCGTCATGCAGGGCGCCGCGATCTTCCACTTCGGCCGCGGCCTGTACAAGCGGAAGTTCTTCCAGCGCCGCGAGCTCGCCCGCTTCGCCTGGGCCCAGGTCTGGTTCCGCCTCGCCGGCGTCGAGGACCCCGAGCACATGCAGGAGGCCCGCGACAGCGCCCTGTCCATCGTCAAGGGCCACCGCGTCTCCGAACTGATGTCGATCGGCGAGGAGATCTACGACGAGTACATGGCCGACCGCATCTGGCCCGGCACCCGCGCCCTGGCGCAGGCGCACCTGGACGCCGGCCAGAAGGTCTGGCTGGTCACCGCGGCCCCCGTCGAGACCGCCACGATCATCGCCCGCCGCCTCGGCCTGACCGGCGCGCTCGGCACCGTCGCCGAATCGGTCGACGGCGTCTACACCGGCAAGCTGGTCGGCGAGCTGCTGCACGGCCCCGCCAAGGCCGAGGCCGTACGCGCCCTGGCCGCCGCCGAGGGGCTGGACCTCGCGCGCTGCGCCGCGTACAGCGACTCGCACAACGACATCCCGATGCTCTCGCTGGTCGGGCATCCGTACGCGGTGAACCCGGACACCAAGCTGCGCAGGCACGCCAAGGAGCGCGACTGGCGGCTGCGCGACTACCGGACCGGCCGCAAGGCGGCCAAGGTCGGCATCCCGGCCGCCGCGGGCGTCGGCGCCCTCGCGGGCGGCACGGCCGCCGCGCTCGCCCTGCACCGCCGCAGGCGCTGAACGGCCGCCGGCGCCGAAGGCCGCCGGCATCGAAGGCCGCCGGCATCGAAGGCCGCCGGCACTGAACGGCAGCCGGCTCGGCCGACCGGACACGCCGGGGCTCCGCCGGGCCGGCGCGGCGCGTCGGCGCCTGCCGGGGCCGATCATGCCGATACGTTTCGTCCGCGATCATCTGCGACAACCCGGGACCAGAGGCCCTCACCCGTACGTGGTCGAACAGCCCCGTACACGTCGACCGCCGGGCATTCACCGCTCCCTACCCGACAGCGGCCACGATCACTCCCGCGCCCCGCACTTGAGCACAAGCGACCCCTCCCCTGGTCACACTCGGAAGCAATCCGATCAGCAATCAGTCACCAAGTGCGACACGTTCCGTCTTCAAGCGATAACAGATGCGACCTAATCGATGATTTGAGCAACTGGGTGTAGCGCTGCCTGTACGAAGCGTTATTCTCCTCAGACGCACAACGGACCCTCACTTCGCGACCATGAGTGAACGGTCCCGCACTGCACGTGATGGAAGCTCTGCCTCTGGGAGTCCCGTGTACCCACACGTCGGGGTTGACGCCTCGGGCCTGGCTACGCTGCGCGCAACGGTCCTCGACCACTTGCGCGGCTTCGTCCCCACCGCGTACGCCGTCCCCGCTTTCGGCGGACCCGCCCTCGGCGGGCCCGCCTTCAGCGGACCCGCCTTCGCCGGACCGGCACCCGCCGGCCCCTGCTACGCCTTGGCCGAGAGCGGCGCCGCCGTCGGCAGACGCGGCACGCGCGGCGGCGCCGGCACCTCGACCGCCGCCCGCAGGCCCACCGCCGACAGCGACAGCGCCCGCATGATGGACCTGGTCGAGCGCGCCCAGGCCGGCGAGGCCGAGGCCTTCGGCCGCCTCTACGACCAGTACAGCGACACGGTCTACCGCTACATCTACTACCGCGTCGGCGGCAAGGCGACGGCGGAGGACCTCACCAGCGAGACCTTCCTGCGCGCCCTGCGCCGGATCTCCACCTTCACCTGGCAGGGCCGCGACTTCGGCGCCTGGCTCGTCACCATCGCCCGCAACCTGGTCGCCGACCACTTCAAGTCGAGCCGCTTCCGCCTGGAGGTGACCACCGGCGAGATGCTCGACGCCAACGAGGTCGAGCGCAGCCCCGAGGACTCCGTCCTCGAGTCCCTCTCCAACGCCGCGCTCCTCGACGCCGTGCGCCGCCTCAACCCGCAGCAGCAGGAGTGCGTGACGCTGCGCTTCCTGCAGGGCCTGTCGGTCGCCGAGACCGCCCGGGTCATGGGCAAGAACGAGGGGGCGATCAAGACCCTGCAGTACCGGGCCGTCCGCACCCTGGCCCGCCTGCTCCCGGACGACGCCCGCTGAGCGCTCCGCGCCCCCCACACGCGCCGCGCCCCGCACCGTCGCCCGGATCACAGGCCCCCCCCCCCCCCCCCCCCCCACGTCCCCACTACTCCCGTCAACTCACAGTCGGTGACGCCTCGATGACGCACTGGTCCGATCATCTTTCGCGCGTAACCCAAGTGCCGCGCCGCTCGTTGTGCGAAATGCAGGCTCCCTGTGGTCACGCCATGTCCACTTCCACTCACTCTTTCGTGTGGATGCGTTCAAGGTGTGCAACCTTCCGAACCCCCCGGGGAGTCGACCGTCATGACGAGAGGAGGTGCCGCCAGTGATCGCGAACGTTTCGGCGCACCGGCGGGCGAACGCCTTCGCCCAGGCCCTGGAGGATCGGACGTCCGAGGGCGCGGCGGCCGAGCAGCCGGACGCATCGGCCGAACCGGCCGATGCAGGACGGCTGTTGGCCCTGGCGAACGGTCTCGGCGAGCTGCCGAAGCCGGAGATGGACCCCGAGGTCAAGGTGGTGCAGCGGGCCCAGCTCGTCGCCGCCATGGAAGCGATGCTCGCGGAGGGGAGCGCGGGCGCGGGCCCTACCGTGCCGGAGCAGCGAACCGCCGGCGGCAAGGGAGCCCATCGGGCCTCCCCACTCAGGAAGTTGCGACCACGGTCGCGCTGGACCAAGGGCCTCGCCGCGGGCGGACTCACCGTCGGTGTGGCGGCCGGAGCGTTCAGCGGCGTCGCCGCTGCCAGCTCCGACGCCCTCCCCGGTGACTCGCTCTACGGGCTCAAGCGCGGGATGGAGGACATCAAGCTCGGGATGGCGGACGACGACGCCGACCGGGGCGGGATCTATCTCGACCAGGCCTCCACCCGCCTGAGCGAGGCCCGCAGACTGATGGAGCGCGGCCGGGCCGGCGACCTCGACCACGAGTCACTCGGCGAGATCCGCCGCGTCCTCGACGGGATGCGGCACGACGCCTCCGAGGGTCACCGACTGCTCCGCCAGGCCTACGAGCGGGACGGCGAGATCGGCCCCATGGCCCGGCTCAACTCCTTCGCCCAGGCCCACCGGGCCACCTGGGACGGACTGCGCGACCGGCTCCCCGTCCAGCTCACCGACGTGGGCGACGAGGTGAGCGACGTCTTCGACGCCATAGACGAAGAGGTCGAGCCGCTGCAGTCGGTGCTTCCGCGCACCCCCGAGCGCGGCTCCATCGGTTCCGGCGGCCCGAGCACGCCGCGACACAGCGCACCGGCCGACACCCAGCGCCCGCACACCTCGTCGGCGACCCCGTCCACCAACGGCGACGCCTCGCAGCCCCACCCCTCGGGCTCCGGCACCGGCACGGGCGCGCCCCAGGACGAGGGCCTGCTCGGCGGCAACACGGGCGGACTGCTCAACCCGCCGCGTACGGGCCCGAGCTCGTCCTCGTCCGGCGAGGAGTCCGGACAGCCGGTCCCGGACGTGACGATCCCGCCCATCCTGCCGGGCCTGCTGCCGGGCCTGGGCATCGACAGCAGCGACGCGAGCTAGGACACGAATGGGGCGCCCCCTGCGGGGCGCCCCATTCCCCTGCCCGAAAACGCGTCAGTCGGACGCGGAAGAAGCCGAGCTCGGAACAAGCCTGACTCAGAAGAACACCGACCGCCGCTGCACCAGCAGCTTGTACAGCGTGTGCTGGATCTGCTCGCGGACCTGGTCCGTGAGGTTGAACATCAGCATCGGGTCCTCAGCCGCCTCCAGCGGATAGCCGTCCGTCGGGATCGGCTCGCCGAACTGGATCGTCCACTTGGTCGGCAGCGGCAGCGCGCCCACCGGCCCCAGCCACGGGAAGGTCGGGGTGAGCGGGAAGTAGGGCAGGCCCAGGACCCGCGCCAGCGTCTTCGCGTTGCCCAGCATCGGATAGATCTCCTCCGCGCCCACGATCGAGCACGGCACGATCGGCACCCCGGCCCGCAGCGCCGTCGACACGAAACCGCCCCGCCCGAAGCGCTGCAGCTTGTACCGCTCGGCGAACGGCTTCCCGATGCCCTTGAAACCCTCCGGCATCACGCCGACGATCTCCCCCGCCCGCAGCAGCCGCTCCGCGTCCTCCGCGCACGCCAGGGTGTGCCCCGCCTTGCGGGCCAGCTCGTTCACCACCGGCAGCATGAACACCAGATCGGCGGCCAGCAGCCGCAGATGACGCCCCGCCGGATGGTGGTCGTGGACGGCCACCTGCATCATCAGCCCGTCCAGCGGCAGCGTCCCCGAGTGGTTGGCCACCACCAGGGCGCCGCCCTCCTTCGGGATGTTCTCGACGCCCTTCACCTCCACCCGGAAGTACTTCTCGTAGACCGGACGGAGCAACGACATCAGGACCTGGTCGGTGAGCTCCTCGTCGTAACCGAACTCGTCGACCTCGTAGTCGCCCGTGACCCGCCGCCGCAGGAACGCGAGCCCGCCCGCCAGGCGCCGCTCCCAGCGGCCCGCCCCCGGGGCCTCAGGGGCCGCCTGCGGCTCGTCCGGTGCCTGCTGCGCCGGCAGGGCCCGTACGGAGCCCTCACCGGCGCCCCTGACGGGCCTGCGGCGGGCCCGCGGGCGGTCGTCGTCGAAGGGAATGACCTTGGCGTCCGCCATCGCGATCTGGCTCCTGTTCAGCGGTGTTCAGCGGGCTGAGAAATCGGAGGAAGGAGAGGAGGAGGAAGGAGAGGAGGAATCGGGCACGAGCCGCCCGGCGAGCCGGTCCACGGCGCCCGCGAGCAGCTCCGGCGGCAACAGGCCGGGCCCCCGGCTGCGCGCGAAGTCCGCGAAGGCCTGCGCGGTCGTGTAACGGGGCGAGAAACCGAGGGTCTCGCGCATCTGCACCGTGGACACCACCCGGCCGTGGGTGAGCAACCGGATCTGCTCCGGCGAGAAGTCGGTGACACCGACCGTGCGCAGCGCCTGCCCCACCCAGGTGACCGCCGGCAGCAGCACCGGCACCGTCGGCCGGCCGAGCCGCCGCGCGCACTGGGACAGCAGCAGCACCCCGTCCCCGGCCACGTTGAACGTGCCGCTGTTCAGGGTGGCCCGGCGCGGCTCCTTCGCGGCCAGCTCCAACACGTCCATGACGTCGTCCTCGTGGACGAACTGCAGCCGCGGGTCGTAGCCGAACACGGTCGGCAGGACCGGCAGGTCCAGGTACTCGGCGAGCGGGGAGTCCACCCGCGGCCCCAGGATGTTCGCGAAGCGCAGCACGCACACCGCCACGTCGGGCCGGCGCCGGGCGAAGCCCCGTACGTATCCCTCGACCTCGACCGCGTCCTTGGCGAAGCCGCCGCTCGGCAGCGACTTCGCCGGGGTCGTCTCCGTGAAGACGGCCGGGTCACGGGGCGCGGAGCCGTACACGCTGGTACTCGACTTCACCACGAGGCGTTTGATCCGCGGCGACTTCTGGCACGCGCCGAGCAGCTGCATCGTGCCGATGACGTTGGTCTCCTTGACCGACGTACGGCCACCCGAGCCGAGCGCCGTCCCGGTCACGTCCATGTGGACGACCGTGTCCACGTCGTGCTGGGCCAGGACCTTGGCCACGGCCGGCTGCCGGATGTCCGCCCGGACGAACACCGCCGCGCCGAGCGGGTGCGGGGACTCCACCGCGTCCACGGCGATCACCCGCTCGACCTCCGGGTCCCGCTGAACGCGTCGTACGAAACGGGCACCAAGGTGCCGGGCCGCACCGGTGACGAGCACGACCTTGCCCAAGAGAAGCGCCTTCCGTCGGTCTTCCATCGGTGTTCCGCTGACGGCCACCGTAGCGCCTCCACATTTCGGCGCAATAAAAGCGTGGCCCCCCACCGGAGAACCGGTGGAGGGCCACGCCGTACGCAATACGCCGTCGTCGCGACGTCGCTTACTTCTTGTTGCGACGCTGCACGCGGGTGCGCTTGAGCAGCTTGCGGTGCTTCTTCTTCGCCATCCGCTTACGCCGCTTCTTGATAACAGAGCCCACGACTACCCTCGCTCACTTCTCGGAACATCCCCGCGCCAGCGGGGATCGGTGCGGGGCGTCTGGGCCCACACGACCTACGAGGGGCTAGCCTACCGCCCCGAGCGACCGGCTTGTAATCCGAGGGCGGATCCGGGCTTCTCGGCCGCGCGCTCGCTACGCGGTCGCCACCCCCACGAAAGACTCCCTGAGGTACTCGTGAACCGCCTGTTCCGGCACCCGGAAGGACCTTCCCACCCGAATCGCCGGCAGATGACCGCTGTGCACCAAGCGGTACACGGTCATCTTCGAGACGCGCATCACCGAGGCGACCTCCGCCACGGTCAGAAACTTAACCTCGTTGAGAGGCCTGTCGCCAGCAGCCATGACCCACCTGTACCTTCCGCACGCGACGCCCACCGGCTTCCCCTCCGGTGACTCTTCGTCGCTGCGCGCTCACGCCCAGAGTAGGGGCGGGTGGTACGAGTGGGGAAGAGGAGCTGCCATCGGCCGTTTACCGTGACAGACACGCTCGATTGAGTACATAGCGAGTGAGTGGACGGTAGTAGTCGGAGCGCACCCCGTCATCAAGCGGAACCGTCACGGACACCTGCCCCTCCGCCTCCCCGACGAACAGCGCGGGATCGTCCGTGTCGGCGAGCCCGATGGCCTCGATACCCAGCTGACCTGCCCCGCAGACCCAACCGTGGTCCCCCACCACCAGCTCCGGCAGCGGCCCCCCGGCCATCACGGCGCTTTCCAGCACCGCCCGAACCGGCAGCGGCGAGTGCGTGTGCGCTCCGGGTTCGCGCCCCGTACCCGGCAGGTCCGGCTCTCGTACCAGAGCCACCCCCCGGACGTGGTCCAGGAGGTACGTGCGTACGCCGAACCGGGTCGTTATGTCGACACATCTCCCCTGCGCCGGGGTGAGAACAAGACATCCCGCCGCCGACAAAGCGTCTGCGAGCGCGGCGTAGAAACCCAGCAGCCGGTGCGGATGCCCCGTCCCGAAGAGCACCGGAGCCCGCCGCCCCGCCGCCTCCCCCAGGCGCTCCGCGAACGCGTCCAGCGCACTCAGCGTCCGCTCCGGATCGATCACGTCCGGCCCCGAGCGATGCGCCGGATCACCCGACACCCCGCACCTGTCCGCCATCAGACGCAGCAGCTCCGCCTCGTCCCACCCCCACAGCGGATCGAGCCCGAGGGTCACCCGGGGATCCCGCGCGGCGAACAACCGGTAGCTCCGCAGACTCACCTCACGCGAGGTCGCCACCGTCCCGGCCAACCCCGCCGCCAACAGATGCGCCCGCAGCGCCCCGGTACTCAACACGGTTCGATGCTGCCGGAACCACCCGCCGACCGGGTCGAAACCCAGGGCACACCGCACTGTCGGCGTAACGGCCGC
Organism: Streptomyces sp. NPDC053431; assembly: GCF_044544925.1. NCBI lineage: Bacteria > Bacillati > Actinomycetota > Actinomycetes > Kitasatosporales > Streptomycetaceae > Streptomyces > Streptomyces sp. NPDC053431. The sequence goes on from NZ_JBITXX010000019.1 coordinate 132,954, forward strand.
ACGCCCCGTACGAACGCTTCAGGCCAGCAGACCGCGCAGCGGGAACACCGCCCGACGGGTCGCCAGGATCGCCTGGTCGAGCCGGTCCGCCGGGTCGTACCCCTCCGCCCAGTCCCGCCACCCGACCGGCCACCGCCCGTCGGTCATCCGACCCGGCCCCAACTGCCGTGTCCGCGCGTACACCTCGTCCCGCCACGAGGACGGGATCACCGACTCCGGATCCACCGGAGCGTGCGCCGCGATCCCCACCAGATGCGTCCACGACCGCGGTACGACGTCCACCACCGCGTATCCGCCGCCGCCGAGCGCCACCCACCTGCCGCCCTCGACATGCGCGTGCGCCAGCTCGTGACAGGCCTCCTGCACCGCCCGCTGCGCGTCCAGCGACACCGCCAGATGCGCCAGCGGATCCTCGAAATGCGTGTCCGCCCCGTGCTGGGTCACCAACACCTGCGGCCGGAAGTCGGCCAACAGCTCGGGCACCACCGCGTGGAAGGCCCGCAGCCACCCGGCGTCCCCCGTGCCCGCCGGCAGCGCCACGTTCACCGCGCCGCCCTCGCCCGGGCCGGCCGCGCCCGTCTCCTCCGGCCAGCCCGTCTGGGGGAACAGCGTCCGCGGATGCTCGTGCAGCGAGATCGTCAGGACCCGCGGATCGTCCCAGAACGCCGCCTGCACCCCGTCCCCGTGGTGCACGTCGACATCCACGTACGCGACCCGCTCCGCGCCCAGTTCGAGCAGCCGGGCGATCGCCAGCGAGGCGTCGTTGTAGATACAGAAACCCGAGGCGCCGCCCGGCATCGCGTGGTGCAGCCCGCCCGTGAAGTTCACCGCGTGCGCCGCGTCCCCGCGCCACACCGCCTCCGCCGCCCCCACCGACTGCCCGGCGATCAGCGCCGACACCTCGTGCATCCCCGCGAACGCCGGATCGTCCACCGTCCCGAGCCCGTACGCCTGGTCCGCCGACTTCGGATCCGCCGAGGCCGCCCGCACCGCCGCCACGTAGTCCTCGCGGTGCACGAGCCGCAGCGTCGACTCCCCGGCCGGCTTCGCCGCCACCACGTCCACCGCCCGGTCGAGCCCGTACGCCCGCACCAGCCCCATGGTCAGCGCGAGCCGCACCGGATCCATCGGGTGCTCGGGCCCGAAGTCGTACCCCGTGACAGCTTCATCCCACATCAACAGTGCGCGGCCGCTCATGACCGCCACCGTATCGGGCCTTCTGCGTACCGAACGACGTGGCATACACCACCGTGACGAGCACCAGCACCATCGGCACCAGCATCGCCCCCCGATAGCTCCACGCGTCCCCGAGCGCCCCCACCAGCGGCGAGCCCACCAGGAAACCCACGTAGTTGAAGACGTTGAGCCGCGCCACCGCCGCGTCGCTCGCCCCCGGGAACAGCCGCCCGGCGGCCGCGAAGGTCTGCGGCACGATCACGCTCAGACCCAGACCCAGAATCGTGAACCCGGCCATCCCCACCCAGGCCCCCGGCGCCGCCGCCACCACCGCGAACCCGAGCGCCGCCAGCACCGCCCCGCACCGCACCACCAGGACCGCCCCGAACCGCCGCACCCCGAAGTCACCCACGGCCCGGCCCAGCAGCGTCGTCACCATGTACGCGTTGTACGGCACGGTCGCCAGCTCCTCCGAGCTGTGCAGCACGTCCTGCAGATACTTCGCCGACCAGTTCGAGACCGTCGAGTCCCCGATGTAGGCGAACGTCATCACCAGACACAGCGGCAGCAGCAGCCGGAACACCACGCCCTGGGACCCGGCCGGCCCGTCCGTGGCCACCCCACCGGCCTCCGGCCCGCCCCCGCCGTCCACGTACCAGCGGCTCCCCACCAGCACGACCGGCAGCAGCACCGCCACCACCGGCAGATACGACACGAACAGCGACAGATGCCAGTGCGCCCCCACCCACGCCAGCGAGGCACCGGCGATACCCCCGAGGCTGTAAGCGGCATGGAAGCCGAGCATGATCGACCGGCCGTACGCCCGCTGCAGGCTCACCCCCAGCATGTTCATGGACGCGTCCAGCGCACCGACCGCCAGCCCGAACGCCCCCAGTGCCACGGCCGCCCACGCCAGCCCCGAGCCGGCCCCGGCGGCCAGGAGCGCGAGCAGCACGAGGGGCTGCGCCCAGCGCAGCACGTTCGACGGCCCGACCCGAGCGACGACCTTCTCGGTGACCACGCTCGACACACCAGCGAGGACCGGCACGGCGGCCAGGAAGACGGGCAGCAGCCCGTCCGTGATCCCGTACCGGTCCTGGATCGCCGGTATTCGGGTCACCAGCAGGGCGAAGGTGACCCCCTGCACGAAGAAGCTGACCGCCAGGGAGCCCCGCCCACGCCGCAACCGCGCATCTGTCATGGCGGCACAGCGTAGGGGCGGAACCTACCGCTTGGTAGATGGATCACCATCACAATCTGGAGCGGAGCTCCGCCATCCGCCCGAAGAACCCGGTGGCCCCCGCCAGCTTCTCCTCCAGGGTCATCGCGGTGAATCCGTACACGTCCATGCCGGCCGCGACAGCGGCCTGCACCCCGAGCCGGCTGTCCTCGACGACCGCACACCGCTCCGGTGCCACCCCCATCCGCGCGGCGGCGTGCAGAAAGAGGTCGGGCTCCGGCTTCCCCCGGCCGACGTCCTCGGCGCTGAAGACGTTCTCGTCCGAGAACCACGTGTCGAGCCCGGTCTTGCGGTGCCCGACCCGAATCCGCTCATGGCTGCCGGACGAGGCCACGCAGTACGGAATCCCCTCCGCGGCCAGGCCCTTGACCACCTCGGCGGCCCCTTCCACCGCCTCCAGCTCCCGTTCGAAGGCGGCGAAGACCCGCGCGTGGAAGACGTCGTCGAAGTCCGCGGGCAGCCGCCGCCCGGTCCGCTCCTCGACCAGCTCGTGAATCCGGTGCATGGCCGATCCCATGTAGTCCCGAACCGACTCCTCGTAGGTGGTGGGGTGGCCCAGCTCGGTGAGGTAGCCGGCGAGGATGCGGTTGGAGATCGGCTCGCTGTCGACGAGCACACCGTCGTTGTCGAAGATGATCAGGTCATAGCGCATGTCCGGATCCTAAACGCAGAAAAGCCCCGCACCAGAAGGTGCGGGGCTTTCCCACAATGATTGTTCGGCGGCGTCCTACTCTCCCACAGGGTCCCCCCTGCAGTA
>NZ_JBITXX010000020.1:0-130305 GCF_044544925.1 Streptomyces sp. NPDC053431
CGGTCAACCAGGACGGTGCGTCGAACGGTCTGACGGCCCCGAACGGTCCCTCGCAGCAGCGGGTGATCCGCCAGGCCCTGGCGAACGCGGGCCTGACCACCTCCGATGTGGACGCGGTCGAGGCGCATGGCACGGGTACGACGCTCGGTGACCCGATCGAGGCGCAGTCCCTGCTGGCCACGTACGGTCAGGACCGTCCGGAGGGCGCGGACCCGCTGTGGCTGGGCTCGATCAAGTCGAACATCGGTCACACCCAGGCTGCCGCCGGCGTCGCGGGCATCATCAAGATGGTCATGGCCATGCGCCACGGCACCCTGCCCAAGACCCTCCACGTCGACGAGCCCACCCCGCACGTCGACTGGTCGGCCGGCGCCGTCGAGCTGCTCACCGAGCGCCGTGACTGGCCCGCGACAGGCCGCCCGCGTCGCGCGGGCGTCTCCTCCTTCGGCATCAGCGGCACCAACGCCCACGTCCTCATCGAGCAGGCCCCCGCGCCTGCGGCGGCCGTGACGGACGCCGTACCGCCGGTGGACACGCCGGTCGCGCCGGTCCTCGTGTCCGGCCGGACGTCGGAGGCCCTGCGCGGCCAGGCAGCGAGCCTTCTCTCGTACGTCCAGAACCACCCGGAGGCGGCCGTCGCCGACCTCGGGCTCGCCTCGGCGGTGACGCGTGCGCAGTTCCAGCACCGGGCGGGTGTCATCGCGGGCGACCGCGCCGAGCTGCTGCGCGGGCTGGCGGCGCTCGCCGCCGGCACGGCGGCTCCGGGTGTGGTGACCGGTCAGGCGGTCGGTGGTCGGACGGCGTTCCTGTTCACCGGTCAGGGTGCTCAGCGGGTCGGTATGGGTCGTGAACTGTATGCGGCTTTCCCGGTGTTCGCGGAGGCTTTGGACGAGGTCTGCGCGGTCTTGGACGAGTGGACCGAGTACCCGACGCGTGAGGTCGTGTTCGCTGAGCCGGGTAGCCCGCAGGCTGGCCTGATCGACCGTACGGGTTGCACGCAGGTGGCGTTGTTCGCTGTGGAGGTGGCGCTGTTCCGGCTGGTGGAGTCGTGGGGTCTGAGGCCGGACTTCGTGGCCGGTCACTCGGTGGGCGAGCTGGCCGCCGCGCATGTCGCGGGGGTGGTGTCGCTCGCGGATGCTGCGCGGCTGGTGGCGGCGCGGGGTCGGCTGATGGAGGCGTTGCCGGACGGTGGGGCGATGGCGGCGCTGGAGGCGACGGCCGAGGAGGCCCTGGAGCTGATCGGTGGCCGGGGCGAGGTGGTGTCGATCGCTGCGGTGAACGGTCCGACGTCGGTGGTGGTGTCGGGTGTCGAGTCGGTGGTGGAGGAGATCACGCAGGCCTGGAAGGCGGCCGGTCGCCGCGCCCGGCGGTTGACGGTCTCGCATGCTTTCCATTCGCCGTTGATGGAGCCGATGCTCGCGGAGTTCGCGCGGGTGGCGGAGCAACTGGAATACCGGAAGCCCCGCATTCCGGTGGTGTCGAACGTGTCGGGTGAGCTGGTGGTGTCGTTCGACGCCGGCTACTGGGTCCGTCATGTGCGTGAGGCCGTGCGTTTCGCCGACGGCGTCCAGTTCCTCGCCGGGCAGGGTGTGACGGCGTTCGTGGAGCTGGGTCCCGACGGGGTGTTGTCCGGCATGGGTCAGGGTTGCCTGCCGGAGGACGACCGGGTCTTGTTCGCCCCCGTCTTGCGCAAGGACCGCGATGAGGTCCGTACGCTCACTACGGCGCTCGCGCAAGCCCACACCCATGGTGTCGCTGTCGACTGGCAGGCGGTGTTCGCGGGGCGTGCCGCCCGGCGGGTCGACCTGCCGACCTACGCCTTCCAGCACGAACACCTCTGGCTGCTGTCGGGGACGAACCCCGGTGACCCGGCGAGCCTGGGCCTCGACGCCGCGGGCCATCCCCTTCTGGGCGCGGCGGTCGTCCTGCCGAACGGCGACGGCGCGGTGCTGACGGGGCGGCTGTCGCTGCGGTCGCACCCGTGGCTGGCGGACCACACCGTCATGGGCAACGTGCTCCTCCCGGGCACGGCGTTCGTGGAGCTCGCTTTGCGCGCGGGTGACGAAGTGGGCTGCGACCTGGTCGACGAGCTCACCCTCGCCGCCCCCCTGGTCCTGCCGGAGCAGGGCGCGGTCGACCTGCGGGTCGTCGTCGGCCCGGCCGACGAGGCCGACCGCCGCACCCTCACCGTCCATTCCCGCCGGGAAGGCTCCGAGGCCGACGCGCCCTGGGTCCTCCACGCGACCGGTCGCGTCTCCGAGGCCGGCGGCGGCCAGGCAGGGCTGCCCGAGGTGCTCACCGAGTGGCCGCCGGCCGGTGCGGTCGCGACCGAGGTCGAGGGCGTCTACGACGAGCTGGCCGGTGTCGGTCTCGACTACGGGCCGCTGTTCCAGGGCCTGCGGGCCGCCTGGCGCGGGACGGACGGTGCGGTGTTCGCCGAGGTCGCCCTCCCCGAGGGCACCGACGCGGCCGGCTCGTACGGCATCCACCCGGCGCTGCTCGACGCCGCGCTGCACGCGATCGGCCTCGGCGACCTCGTCGCGGCCGAGGGGGACGACGCGAAGCTGCCGTTCTCGTGGAGCGGCGTGTCTCTCCACGCCACCGGAGCGACGGCCCTGCGCGTACGGATCACCCGGGCCGGCAGCGACAGCGTCACGCTCGCCGTCGCCGACGCCGACGGCGCGCCGGTGGCCACCATCGGCGCCCTCGACCTCCGCACCGTCTCCGCCGAGCAACTCTCCGCGGCCGGCGACGACGGCTCCGCGCGCGACGACCTGTTCCGACTGGAATGGGAGCCGCTCCCGGTGGCACCCGCGTTCCCCTTCGGGCAGTGGGCGGTGCTCGGGGAGGACGGTCTCGGTCTGCTCCCCGCGCTCAAGGGCGTGGAGATCGAGGCCGTGGACCGGGCGACGATCGCCTCGCTCCGCGAGGGCATCGCCGCCGGCGCCCCCGTCCCGTCCGCGGTCCTCGTGCCGCTCGGACATCGTGACGGTCTCGGCGTCCCGGCGGACGCGGGTTCGGGCCCGGACGCGGACATGGACGCGGAGACGGCCGTCAGCGCCCGGTCCGCCGCGCACCACGTGCTCGGTCTCCTGCACGAGTGGCTCGCCGACGACACGTTCGCCGAGACGCCGCTGGTGTTCGTGACCTCGGGCGCGGTCGCGGCAGCGGCCGGCGAGAGCGTCACCGATCTGGTGCACGCCCCCGTCTGGGGTCTGGTCCGTTCGGCGCAGGCCGAGAACCCGGGGCGCTTCCTGCTCGTGGACATGGCCCTGGACATGGCCCTGGACGCGGCCGTGGACGTGGACGTGGACGTGGACGTGGATGCGGCCCTGGACGTCGCCGCCGACGACCTCGCCTCCGTCGACCTCGCCTCCGTCGCCGGGCTCGCCGCGGCGGTCGGTGGCGGTGAGCCGCAGCTGGCGCTCCGCGGTGGCCGAAGCCTCGCGCCGAGGCTCGTACGGGCGGCTGCCACCGGTGACCTGCCGGTGGAGTCCGCAACGGGAGCGTTCGGCGGGGGCACGGTCCTGGTGACGGGTGGTACGGGTGCGCTGGGTGCGCTGGTGGCTCGTCATCTGGTGGCCGAGCACGGGGTGCGGAGTCTGCTGCTGACCAGTCGCCGCGGCGCCGAGGCGCCGGGCGCGACGGAACTGGCCGAGGAGCTGCGGGAGTCGGGTGCGGAGGTCGCCGTCGTCGCCTGCGATGCCGCCGACCGTGAGGCGCTCGCGGCACTGCTCCGGGGAGTCGACCTGTCGGCGGTCGTCCACACCGCCGGCGTCCTCGACGACGGCGTGCTGTCGGCCATGACGCCGGAGCGCCTGGACGCGGTGATGCGTCCGAAGGTCGACGCGGCCCTGAACCTGCACGAGTTGACCCGCGACCTGGACCTGTCCGCCTTCGTCCTCTTCTCCTCCGCCGCCGGCGTGTTCGGCAACCCGGGGCAGTCCAACTACGCGGCCGCCAACACCTTCCTCGACGCCCTCGCCGCCCACCGCCAGTCCCTCGGCCTGCCCGGCCTCTCGCTCGCCTGGGGGCTGTGGGAGAAGGACAGCGGCATGACCACCGACCTGGGCGGCGGCGATGTGCGGCGGATGGCCAGGGACGGTGTGACCGCCCTGCCCGACCGCGACGGCCTCGCCCTCCTGGACGCCTCTCTCGCCGACTCCGGTGCGGCGGCGCTCGTCCCGATCCGGCTCGACCTCGCGGCGCTGCGTGCCGCGGGCGGCGCGGTGCCGCCGCTGCTCGGACGGCTCGTGAAGACCCGGGCCAAGCGCGTGGCGGGCGCGGCCGGCACCGGCGGGGCGGCGCTGCGGGAGCGGCTGGCCGGGCTCACCGGCCCCGAGCGGGAGGCGGTGCTGCTGGAGACGGTCACGTCGGAGGTGGCGGCCGTGCTCGGCTACGCCGGGGCCCAGGAGGTCCAGGCCGACCGGGCCTTCCGCGACCTCGGCTTCGACTCGCTGACGGCGGTGGAACTGCGCAACCGGCTCGGTGAGATCACCGGCCTGCGGCTGGCCGCGACGCTGGTCTTCGACCACCCGTCGCCGGCGGAGCTGGTCGCCCACATCGCGGCCGAACTGGACGAGGCGCAAGGCGAGTCCCCGGTGCTCGCCGACCTCGACCGGCTGGCCCGGACCCTCGAGGAGGCGCGGCCCGACAGCGGACAGCGGGCCCGCGTCACGGCCCGGCTGCGAGCCCTGCTCGTGAGCTGGTCCGAGGGCGGTGAGCCGGAGGACGCGGAGGGCGACATCAGCGGAACGATCGAGTCGGCGAGCGACGACGAGATCTTCGAGTTCATCGGCAAAGAGTTCGGTATCTCCTGACCTGCGAACGACGAGGACGAGACAGACCATGGCGAACGAAGAGAAACTGCGGCACTTCCTCAAGCAGGTCACGGCCGATCTGCACCAGACCCGCCGGCGGCTGGACGAGGAGGAGGCGAAGGCCCACGAGCCGATCGCGATCGTCGGCATCGGCTGCCGCTTCCCCGGCGGGGTCGAGTCGGCCGAGGACCTGTGGGAGCTGGTCGAGCAGGGGCGCGACGGCGTCGTGCCCTTCCCGACCGACCGCGGGTGGGACGTCGACAACGGCGTCCGGCCCCTGACCTGCCGCAGCGGCGGCTTCCTGGAGGACGTGGCCGGGTTCGACCCGGTGTTCTTCGGGATCTCGCCGCGCGAGGCGGCGGCGATGGACCCCCAGCACCGGCTGATGCTCGAAGTGGCCTGGGAGGCCTTCGAACACGCCGGCATCGACCCGACGTCGCTGCGCGGCAGCAGCACCGGCGTGTACGCCGGGCTGATGAACAACTCGGACTACGTGTCGGCGCTGACGACCGTCCCCGAGGGCGTCGAGGCCTTCCTCGGCACCGGCAGCACCGGCAGCATCGTCTCCGGCCGCATCGCCTACACCCTCGGCCTCGAAGGCCCGGCGATCACCGTCGACACGGCCTGCTCCTCGTCGCTGGTGACGCTGCACCTCGCCGTGCGGGCGCTGCGGCAGGGCGACTGCTCCCTGGCGCTGGCCGGTGGTGTCACGGTGATGTGCACCCCGACGACGTTCTTCGAACTGAGCCTGCTCCAGGGCCTCGCCCCCGACGGCCGCTGCAAGTCCTTCGCCGATGCGGCCGACGGCACCGGCTTCGCCGAGGGCGCCGGCATGCTGGTGCTGGAACGCCTGTCGGACGCCCGCCGCAACGGCCACCGCGTGCTCGCGGTGGTCCGCGGCACCGCCGTCAACCAGGACGGCGCCTCCAACGGACTGACCGCCCCCAGCGGCCCGTCCCAGCGCGAGGTCATCCGCGCCGCGCTCGCCGACGCCCGTCTGGCAGCCGATCAGGTCGACGCCGTCGACGCCCACGGCACCGGCACGACGCTCGGCGACCCGATCGAGGCGCAGGCGCTGATGGCGACGTACGGCGCGAGCCGCCCGGAGGGCCGGCCGCTGTGGCTGGGCTCCCTCAAGTCGAACATCGGCCACACCCAGGCCGCGGCCGGCGTCGCCGGCGTGATCAAAATGGTGCAGGCGATACGACACGGGGTGCTGCCCAGGACCCTGCACGTGGACGCGGCCTCGACCAAGGTCGACTGGGCGGACGGCGGCGTCGAGCTGCTGACCGAGGCCCGCCCGTGGCCCGAGACCGGCGCGCCGCGCCGCGCCGGCGTCTCCTCCTTCGGCCTGAGCGGCACGAACGCCCACGCCGTCCTCGAGCAGGCCCCGGACGAACGGGCCCACGCCGGGCAGGCCGCCGCCCAGCCCGCGGCTGCCGGGTCGGCGGCCGCCCGGCCGGCTGTCGCCCCCGAAGGCCAGGCCACCGCTGCCTCCACCCTCGAGAGCCCGGCCGCCGCGCCCGAACCGGCACCCGCGCCCACCCCCTCCCTCCTCCCCACCCCCGTCCTCCTCTCCGCCAAGTCCCCCGAAGCCCTCCGCGGCCAGGCCCGTGCCCTGCGCGTGCATCTGCGCCGGAACCCCGACATCACCCCGTACGAGGCGGGGCGGGCGCTCGTACGGGACCGGGCGGCGTTCGACCACCGGGGCGCGGTCGTCGCCGCCGACCGGGACGAGCTGCTGCGCGGTCTCGCCCTGCTCGCCGACGACGAGACCGGTCCGAACGTGGTGCGCGGGACGGCCCGGCCGGGCACCCGGCCGGTGTTCGTGTTCCCCGGGCACGGCACGCAGTGGGCGGGCATGGCGCTGGGGCTCCTGGAGTCCTCGCCCGTGTTCGCGGAGTCGGTCGCGGCCTGCGACGCGGCGTTCGCCGAGTTCCAGGACTGGTCGGTCGAGGCCGTGCTGCGGGGCGACCCGGCGGCGCCGACCCTGGACCGGATCGACGCCGTGCAGCCCGTGCTGTTCACCATGATGGTGTCCCTGGCCGCCCTGTGGCGTTCGTACGGGATCGAGCCCGGGGCCGTCGTCGGGCACTCGCAGGGCGAGGTCGCCGCGGCCTGTGTGGCGGGCGTGATCAGCCTGCGCGACGGGGCCCGGATCACGGCCGCGCGCAACACGGCCCTGTGCTCGCTGGCCGGCAAGGGCGCCATGGCGTCCGTGCTGGCCGGGCAGGACGAGGTGCTCGCCCGGATCGCCCGCTACGAGGGCCGGCTGTCGGTCGCGGCGGCCAACGGCCCCTCCGCGTGCGTGGTCTCCGGCGACCCGGACGCCGTGGACGCCTTCGTCGCCGCGTGCGACGAGGACCGCGTCCGGGCCCGCCGGATCCGCGGCGCGAACGCGGCCGGCCACTCGGCCCAGGTCGAGGCGCTGCGCGAGCGGCTGCTCGACGAGCTGGCCGTACAGCCCGCCGCCGCCGCGCTGCCGCTCTACTCGACGGTGACCGGCGGCCCGGTCGACACCACGGAGATGGACGGCGACTACTGGTACCGCAACGCCCGGCAGACCGTGCGGTTCGACGCCGCCGCCCGGGCGCTGCTCGCCGACGGCCACCGGGTGTTCGTCGAGGTCGGCCCGCATCCGGTGCTGACCGTCCCGCTCCAGGGCATCGCCGACGACGCCGGTGTCCCCGTCGCCCTGGTCCCCACGCTGCGGCGGGACGAGGGCGGGCCGGACCGGTTCCTCGGCGCGCTCGCCGAGGCGGCCGGCTGCGGTGCGGTACCCGACTGGGACACCGTGTTCCCCGTCGACTGCCGGCCCGTGGAGCTGCCGACGTACGCCTTCCAGCGCGACCGCTACTGGCTCGACAGCGCCCCGACCGCCGGCGACGTGTCGGCCGCGGGGCTCCAGTCCGCCGGGCACCCCCTGCTCTCGGCGGCCCTCACCGTGGCCGACGGCGGCCACACGGTGCTCACCGGGCGCCTCTCGCTGCGCACGCACCCCTGGCTCGCCGACCACGCCGTGGACGACACCGTGCTCGTGCCCGGCACCGCGTTCGTCGAGATGGCCCTGAGCGCGGGGGAGCGGGCCGGCTGCCACCGGCTCGACGAACTGACTCTGGCCGCACCGCTGGTCCTCGCCGCCGACGAGGGGGCCGCCGTGCAGGTCGTCGTCGGCCCGCCGGACGGCGCCGGACGGCGTCCCGTGTCGGTGCACTCCCGCCCCGACGGCGCGCCGGAGGAGCTGCCGTGGACGGCGCACGCCACCGGCGAGCTCGCGCCCGAACCCGTCGCACCCGACTTCGACCTCGCCCCGTGGCCGCCGGCCGGAGCCGAGCCGCTCGCCGTCGACGGCCTCTACGAGCGGCTGCACGCCGCGGGAGTCGGCTACGGCCCGGTCTTCCAGGGCCTGCGTGCCGCCTGGCGGTCCGGCGACGACACCTACGCCGAGATCACCCTGCCCGAGCAGGCCGCGTCCGACGCCGCCCGGTTCGGGCTGCATCCCGCCCTGCTCGACGCGTCCCTGCACGCCGGGATGGTCGGCGCGGAGATCTCCGGTGCGGCGCCGCTGCGGCTGCCGTTCTCGTGGACGGGGGTCTCGCGCCACCGGGACGGCGCCGACCGGCTGCGGATCCGGCTGACCAGGACCGGCGAGCACGCCGTCTCCCTGCGGGCCGCGGACGGCGACGGCACGCCGGTGCTGTCCGCCGACGGACTCGTCGTGCGCGAGGTGCCCGCGGAGGCGCTGCGCGGCGCGGCGGGCCGGCACCACGACACCCTGTTCGCGGTCGACTGGACGCCGGTGGCCACCGCCGGCCGGGCGGACCTCGGCGACTGCGTCGTCGTCGGCCACGACCCGTCCGGCGGCGCCGCCGGCACGCGCCACGAGACGCTCGACGCCCTGATCGAGGCCCTGGAGGCCGGTACTCCCGCCCCGGACCTCGTGCTCCTTCCCCTGCCGGAGACCGCCACGGGCGTTCCGGCGCCCACCGACGTCCACGAGCGCACCACCGAGGCCCTGCGCCTGCTCAAGGCCTGGCTGGCGTGTGCGGCCGCCGCCGGGACCCGGCTCGCGTTCGTCACGCGGAACGCCGTCGCCGCCCGGCCGGGGGAGGAGGTCGCCGGTCTGGCCCACGCGGCCGTGTGGGGACTCGTACGGTCCGCGCAGTCGGAGAACCCCGGCCGGTTCGCCCTGGTCGACCTCGACGTGGCCGTCGGCGACGCCGCTGCCGGGCGGGCGCTCGCCGCCGCACTCGCGAGCGGGGAGCCGCAGACCGCGGTGCGGGACGGCGCCGTCAGCGCGCCGAGGCTGGTCCGGCCCGCCGTCGACGTCCCGGGGGCCGGCCCCGTGGTCGATCCCGCGGGCACGGTGCTCGTCACCGGGGCGAGCGGCACCCTGGGTGCGCTGGTCGCCCGGCATCTGGTGGCCGAGCACGGGGTGCGCCACCTGCTGCTGACCAGCCGGCGCGGCGCGGCCGCCGAGGGCGCCGCCGCGCTGCGCGACGAACTGGCCGCGCTCGGTGCCGAGGTCGCGTTCGAGGCCTGCGACACCGCGGACCGCGAGGCGGTGGCGGCGCTGCTCGCGGGGATCCCGGCGGACCGTCCGCTGACCGCCGTCGTGCACAGCGCGGGCGTACTCGACGACGGTGTCCTCGACACGCTGACGCCCGAGCGGCTGAGCGCGGTCCTGCGGCCCAAGGTGGACGCCGCCCTGCACCTGCACGAGCTGACCCGCGACCTGGACCTGTCGGCGTTCGTCCTGTTCTCGTCCGCCGCCGGTGTCGCCGGTAACCCGGGCCAGGCCAACTACGCCGCCGCCAACGCCTTCCTCGACGCGCTCGCCGCGCACCGGCAGGCGCTCGGGCTGCCCGCGAGCTCCCTCGCCTGGGGCCTGTGGAACGAGCGCAGCGGCATGGCCGGCGACCGCGACGACGAGGAGCTGAAGGCGGCGCTGCGGACCGGCATCGCCGGGCTCGACACCGAGGAGGGGCTCGCGCTCTTCGACCTGGCGCTGCGCTCAGGGCGGGACCATCTGGTGCCGATGCGGCTGGACTTCGGCGCCCTCCGCGCCCGACTCGACGAGGTGCCGCCGCTGCTGCGTGGCCTGATCAGGGTGCCGCCGCGGCGCTCCGGACCGACGGACGGCGCAGCACGGGAGTTCCAGGACCGGCTGGAGCGCTCCGGCGAGGCCGAACGGCCCACCGTGGTAATGGAGTTCCTGCGGACGCAGGTGGCCTCCGTGCTGGCGCTGCCCGACGCCGGATCGGTCGACCCCGAGCGGCCTTTCCTGGAGATGGGCTTCGACTCGCTGACCGCGGTCGAGCTCCGCAACCGGCTGGCCAGGGCGGCCGGTGTCCCGCTGCCGCCGACGGTCGTCTTCGAGAACCCGACGCCGGCCGCGCTCGCCACGTACATCGCGGGCGCCGTCGCCGCCGCACAGGCCGCCGGACCCCACGCCGGCGGCGCGGCGGCCGTCGCGCCGGCCGCCCCGCGGGACACGAGCGTGTTCGGACCGATGGCCCGGGTCGCCGTCCGGACGGACCGGCTGGCCGAGTTCACCGGGCTGCTGTCCGCCGCCTCGGAGTTCCGGCCGGTGTTCACCTCCGGCGACGAACTGAGCGGTGAGCTCGACGTCGTACGCCTCGCGAAGGGACCCGCCGGCCCCGGCCTGGTGTGCATCCCGTCCGTCCTCGCGATGTCGGGGCCGCACGAGTACGCGCGGTTCGCGGCCGCGCTGCGCGAGGTGCGGGACGTGTCGGTGCTGCCGGCGCCCGGCTTCCTTGCCGGGGAGCTGTTCCCGGCGAGCGTGGCGGCCCTCGCCGCGGCGCACGCGGACGCCCTGCTCGCCCACGCCGGCGAGGCGCCGTTCGCGGTCGCCGCGCACTCCTCCGGCGGACTCCTCGCCCACGCCCTCGTACGGGAGTTGGAGGGCCGAGGGGTGCGTCCCGAGGCGCTGGTGCTGATGGATGTGTACGCGCCGAGCCGGAAGGCGTTCGACGGCATCGAGAGCCGGCTGGCCGACGGCCTGGGCGGGGACACGGGTGGCTTCCTGCCCATGGACGACGCGCGTCTGACGGCCATGGGCGGCTACTTCCGGCTCTTCGGGCAGTGGCGTCCCGAGCCCGTCGAGACCCCGACGCTGCTGGTGCGCGCCGAGGCGCCGCTGGCGGCCTGGGCGGCGGGCGACGACTGGCGTTCGCGCTGGGAGCACCCGCACGACGTCGTCGACACCGCCGGCGACCACTTCTCGATGATGGAGGACCACGCCGCGAGCACCGCCGTGGCGGTGGACCGATGGCTCGCCGCTCGGGCCGGCTGAGGAACCGGGGAGCGCGGCCGGACGGTCCGGGTCCACCCCGGGTCCACCCCGGGTCCACCCCCGAGGTGGACCCGGGGGTGGAGAGAACTCCCCTCCCGTCCGGTCCCGTTCCTCCACCACCGGGCCCAGGAAACCGTGGCCGCCCGGACGTAATTTCGATCTCGACGAGAAAAGCCCCTGTCCCTGGGGCGGATGAAGGGGGCTCACATGAGTGACGCCATGCAGGAGGCGCTGCTGCTCAGCGGCGCGCTGTTCGCCATCGTGATGCTGACGCAGGTCGGCCGGCACAGCTTCGGCTGGATCAAGTTCAGCGTGTCCATGGGCTTCACGCTCTACCTGTACTGGGACACGTACGAGCGGACCCCGTACACCGCGGCGAACTACACGGCCGCGCTGGTCGGCACCCTGATCGGCGCCGGCATCGGGTACTTCCTGATGCGGACCATGGTCGTCTACCGCAACGAGCAGAAGAAGAACAAGGTCTACACCCGCGCCGGCTGGGCCTACCTCGGCATCTGGGTCGCCGTCCTGGTCCTGCGCACCTGCTTCCTGCTGGGGCTCGAGAACTCCGACGCGTTCGCCGAGCGGGTCGGCAAGTTCATGATCGAGAACAACCTGGGTTCGGACGGCATCGCCGCCTTCTTCGTCATGATGGCGATGACGATGGTCGGCTACCGCACCCTGGTCTGCCTCATCCGGGCCCGGCGCCTGCCGCCGGCCCCCCAGACCCCGTCCGGCGAGTCCGCCGGTACGGACACGACGCCCGCGACGGGCCCGGAGCGAACCGGGGAATCCCCCGTCACCGGTTCCGCCGCCGTCGCGCGCGACGGGGCGACGACCGCCTGACGGTCCGCCCCGCCCCGCTGACCCGGCTCTGACTCCTCAGGGCCGGGTCAGCCCTTGTTGGAAGGCGTAGCGCACGGCGTCGGCCCGGTTGCGCGCGTCGATCTTCGCGAACGCGTTGTTGATGTGGGTCTTGACGGTCGTCTCCTCGATGAACAGCGCGGAGGCGATCTCGCTGTTGCTCAACCCCTCGGCGATCAGCCGCAGTACGTCCACCTCACGGGCCGTCAGACCGTCGGGGAAGACCCGTCGGCGGTTCGACCGGGGCTGCTCCGGCGCGGCCGGTGCGGCCTCCACCGGGGCCGGCGGCGGGGACGCGGCGAGCGCGGCCGCGAGCCGGCGGGTGATCGTGGGATCGAACGTGGACTGGCCGTGCGCCGAGTTCCGGATCGCCATCGCGATCTGCTCACGGTTGGCGTCCTTGGTGAGGTAGCCGCGTGCGCCGGCGCTCAGCGCGGCGGCGATCGACTCGTCGTCGGCGTAGGTGGACAGGGCGAGGACGGTCACGTCCGGGTGATCGGCGAGGATGCGGGCGGTCGCCTCCGCGCCGCCCATCTTCGGCATCCGCAGGTCCATCAGGACCACCCGCGGCCGGGTCTCCGCGACCATGCGGACCGCTTCGGCGCCGTCCGAGGCTCCGCCGACGACCTCGATGTCGTCCATCAGGTCGAGCAGGGACATCAGTCCCTCGCGGACGAGCTGCTGGTCGTCCACGACCAGGACCCGGACCGGCCCGCCCGTCTGTTCCGTCTCGCTCACGCGCAAACCCCCGTAGTCGTGCTGTTCGTTCCGTCGTCGGTGCGTCGTGCAGCGACGAACCTATCGCGTGGACGACGCAGGGCACGGGCCCGCGGCTCCCGGAGGACGTCTCCGGCGAAGCGGCGGGCCCGTGCCCTTGGTTGTGCCCTTGGTTGTGCCCTTGGTCGTGCCCTTGGTCGTGCTCTTGGTCGTGCTCTTGATAGAGGGGCGGTTCAGCGGCCGGCGGCCTGCGCCAGCTCGCCCGCCAGGTACAGCGCACGGCAGGCGCGTCGCTGCACCTTGCCGCTGGTCGTGCGCGGCAGCGCGCCGCGGCGGATGAGGAGCACCTCGTCCGCCCGCAGCCGCTGCCCGTCCCGGACGGCGGCCCGCACGTGCTCGCGGACCTGCTCGGGACCGTGGGAGCGCAGCACCCGGCCGTCCGTCTCCACCACGACCACCAGGCGCTCGGTGGCGCCGTCGTCGACGGAGAACGCGGCGGCGCAGTTGGGGCGCAGCCCCTCGACGGCCTTCTCCGCGGACAGCTCGATGTCCTGCGGGTAGAAGTTGCGGCCGTTGCGGATGATGACGTCCTTGAGGCGGCCGGCCACGAACAGTTCCCCGTCGTGCGTGAAGCCCAGGTCGCCGGTGCGCAGGTACGGGACACCGGGCTCGCCCGCCACCTCGGCGCCGAAGGTCTCCCGGGTCTCCTCCGCGCGGTCCCGGTAGCCCCGGGCCACGCACGGTCCGGAGATCCAGATCTCGCCGATCGCGTCCTCGGGCCGGGCCTCACCGGTGGCCGGGTCGACGATCCGTACGCGGGTGGGGGACGCGGCCGCCCCGGCGCCGACCAGCGGCTGGGCGCCGTCCGCGGCGGCGTCGCGC
The DNA here is from genome assembly GCF_044544925.1 of Streptomyces sp. NPDC053431. Classification (NCBI taxonomy): domain Bacteria; kingdom Bacillati; phylum Actinomycetota; class Actinomycetes; order Kitasatosporales; family Streptomycetaceae; genus Streptomyces; species Streptomyces sp. NPDC053431. Next base: position 13,600 of record NZ_JBITXX010000020.1, read on the forward strand.
GGCTCCGGGCGGCCCTCCAGGAGCGCCTCGCTGTCGACCCACAGCACGGTGGGCGGCCGGTCGGCGGGGGAGGCGGTGGCCTTGAGGGTGTTCTCGGCCAGTCCGTAGCCGGGGCACATGGCCTCCGGTGCGAAACCGGCCGGGGCGAAGGCCTCGGTGAAGGCGCGTACGGCCCGGTGCCGTACGGGCTCCGCGCCGTTGGCGGCCACCCGCCAGGCGGACAGGTCCAGGGGCGCGCGGGGACCGTTCTCGGCGAGGTCGGCGACGCACAGCTCGTACGCGAAGCTGGGCGCGGCGGCGTGCGTGCCGCGGTAGCGGGTGAGCGCCTCCAGCCAGCGCAGCGGCCTGCGGATGAACGCGGCCGGCTCCATCAGGTAGGCGGGTACGCCCGAGCACAGCGGCAGCAGCACGCCGAACAGCATGCCCATGTCGTGGAAGAGCGGCAGCCAGGAGACGACGACGCCGTCCGGGCCGGTCGGCCAGATGTCCTCGGTCTCGGCCACGTTGTGCAGGAAGTTGGCGTGCGTGACCAGCACGGCCTTGGGGTGCCCGGTGGAGCCCGAGGTGTACTGGAGCAGGGCCACGTCGTCCGGTCCGGGCGCGGGCCCGTCCCAGCCGGCAGGGCCCGCGGGCAGCGACTCGGTGTCGACCAGACGCAGTCCGGCGAGCTCCGGCACACCGGCGAAGCGTTCCTCCAGGTCCTGCTTGATCGCGCCGGTGGTGAGGATCGTGGTGGTCCCGGCGTCGTCGGCGATCCGCCGGAGCCGGTCCAGGCCGCGGCGCCGGGTGGGCACCTGGACGGGGGCCGGGGCCACCGTCGCGTACATGCAGCCGAGCAGGGTGCGGACGAACTCGATGCCCGACGGGTACAGCAGGACGGCGCTGTCGCCGGCGCCGAGTCCGACGGCGGCCAGGGCGGCGGCCCGGGCGCGGGCCTCCGTCTCCAGCGCGCGGTAGGTGATCGTGTCGTCGGGTGTCTCGCCGTCCCGTAGGTAGACGTAGGCGGTCTCGTCCGGCTGCTTGACGCTGCGCAGGGCGAGGGCCTCCGTCACGGTGAGCGCGGGGGCCGGAGGATGGTCCGGGCGGAAGAGGGACATGTGGTGGGTCCTGTTCTTCAGTCGTAGGGGAGTACAACCGGAGCGAGGAGGTCGAAGAGGTCACCGGGGCCGGGGTTCGCGGGATGCGTGCGTCCGCCGAGCCGGTGCAGGACGCCCCAGACCGCGTTGAGCGCGGTGGTCACCGCGCCCTCGGCGAAGCCGGGGGTCCAGGAGATGCCGTCGCCGCAGAGGAAGAGCCCGCCGTGCCCGGAGCCGGCGGCGTCGCCGGCTCCGTCGGTGCCGCGCGCCTCGTGCGCGAACTGGGTGAACAGACGCCGCTGGTAGCGGTACTGGCCGGGCAGGCCGGCGCGGAAGGCGCCCATGAAGTGCGGCTCGGTCTCCCAGGTGACGCCGACCGGGCCGTCGATGATGTGCGAGCGGATGTCGACGCCCGGGTAGATGTCGGCGAGCCGGGCGAGCAGCACGTCGAGCCGCTCCCGCTCCGACAGGGTCGCGAACTTCAGCGAGTCGTCGTTCCACGTGTACGACAGGCACATCACGCCGGGCCGGTCGGGGCCCTGGTCGAAGAGGTACACGCCGCGGGCGGCGCGGTCGGTGAGGGTCATGCCCATGGTCTCCCGGCCGGTGCGCGGGTCGATGTCGCGCCAGAACGGGCGGTCGGTGAGCACGAACAGCTTGGAACTGCCCATGTAGTGGGTGCGTTCGACGGCGATCCACTGGTCGGTGGAGAGCAGCGACGGGTCGCAGTCGACGCGGTTCAGCAGGGTCCACACGTGGGGCGTGAACACGACGGCGGAGTGCCGGTGGACCGCGCCCGAGGCGTCGGTGAGCTCGATCTCGGGGCCGTGGGCCCGCAGGGCCGTCACCCCGGGCCGGGGGGCGCCGCCGTGCAGGGAGGCGAGCGTCGTGCCGGCCGGCCAGTGGACCAGGTCCTCGGGGGAGCGGGTCCACAGCCCTCGCGGAACCCGCTCGGAGCCGCCGTCGATGAGCAGGTGATCGGTGTCGGCGTCGGTGACGACGACCCGCAGGATCTCCAGCATCGAGTTGGGGAAGTCGGTGTCCCAGCCGCCGCTGCCGAAGCCGACCTGGCCGAAGATCTCGCGGTACCGGAACGAGCGGAACGCGGGCGAGGTGGCCAGGAAGCCGTGGAACGACGTGTCGTCGTACTCGCCCACGAGCCGGTTCCACACGCTCTTCAGGGTGGCCGTGTCCCGGTCCTGGACGGCGCCGCGCAGCACGGAGAGCTCCGCGCGCTCCTGCAGGGACTTGTCCCAGGCGGTGGACACCTCGTGGAAGACGGACGGGAGGTCGGCGGCGGTCCGCGCCCACTCCCGCCGTCCGGCGAGGTCGATCACCGTCGTCGGCGTGCCCGCGGCGAGCGGGTTCGGGAACGGGCGCGTGCCGAGGCCGAGCAGGTCGACGTAGTGGAACAGCGCACGCGCCGACACGGGGAAGCGCATCGCGCCCATCTCGGCCACGCTCGACGGGTCGCTCGGGAACGGCACGGACCGCATGCGGCCGCCGATCCGGCCCGCCTCGTACACGACGGGGCGCAGCCCGAGCCGCAACAGCTCGTGGGCGGCCGTCATGCCGGCCATGCCGGCGCCGACGACGGCGACCTCCGTGCCGTGGACTTCCGGCGGCAGCGAGCCGAGGCCCGCCGGATGGCGGAGCCAGTCGTCGTAGGCGAAAGGGAAATCCGGTACGAGCATGGTCACCGGAGGGGAACTGGCTGGCATCATCGAGAACACCTCTCGGGCCGTGCACGAAATCCGGATCGGAAGGCGGCGGAATCCGGCGGACGTCCTAAATTGAGCCGAGTCGGTCCCCGCCCCCACAACCCCTAGTCGCCCCAGTGCCAAAGGCCCCGATAGGGGCTTGCCCCGCCGTATTGCCTCCCTTCACTCTGAAGGCTCAGACCGTCGGGGAATTCCGTGTGAAGCGCGCAGTCGGAATGCGCGGCTGTCCGGCGGCGGACACCGAGGGGGACGCACGCATGACAACGGCACCGCGCGACGAGGGGACTCCGGGCGGGGAGGGCCCGCCGCACCTCGCGAACCCGGGGCTCGTCGCCGAGCCGCCGGCCGTCGCGAAGGCCGCGAAGGAAGCGAACGCCGCGAAGGAAGCGGACGCCGCGAAGGGAGCGGACACGGCGGAGGAAGCGGCCGCGGCGGACGCGGCGCCCGTCGCGGCCCGACAGGCCGCCGAGGACGGGGTGTCGCAGGAGGAGCGCGAGCGCAACCACCGGCTGATCATGGCGGTCATGCCCGGCCTGATGGCCGGCATGTTCCTGTCGGCGCTCGACCAGATGGTCATGAGCGCCTCGATCCGCACGATCGCCGACGACCTCGGCGGCCTCCAGCTGCAGGCCTGGGTGACCACCGCGTACCTGATCACCTCCACGGTGACCACCCCGCTGTACGGCAAGCTGTCCGACATCTACGGCCGCAAGCCGCTGTTCGTCGCCGCCGTCGTGCTGTTCACCGCAGGCTCCCTCGCCTGCGCCGCGGCCGACACGATGCACCAACTGGCCCTGTTCCGGGGCCTGCAGGGCCTCGGCGGCGGCGGACTCACCGCCGTCGCCATGGCGATCACCGCCGATCTCGTACCGCCCAGGGACCGGGCCCGCTACCAGGGCATGTCGATGGGCGTCTGGCTGTCCGCGAGCCTCCTCGGCCCGCTGATCGGCGGCCTGTTCGCCGGCGCCGGCGACGTCCTCGGCCTGTCCGGCTGGCGCTGGATCTTCCTGATCAACGCGCCCGTCGCGGCCGTCGCGCTGGTGGTGATCGTGCGGGTGCTGAACGTGCCGCACCACGTCCGGTCGCGGCGCATCGACCACTGGGGCGCCACGACCATCACCGGCGGCACCGTCCCGCTGCTGCTCCTCGCCGAGCAGGGCCAGGAACGCGGCTGGACCTCCGCCTGGTCGCTGACCTGTGCCGGGCTCGGCGCCGTCGGCTACCTCGGATTCGTGCTGGTGGAACGGCGGATGGGCGCGGACGCGCTGATCCCGCTGCACCTCTTCCGGATCCCCACGTTCAGCGTCGCCGTCGCCGTCTCGATGCTGGTCGGCGGCGGCATGTTCGGCGCGATCTCCGTCGTCCCGCTGTACCTGCAGATCGTCGGCGGCCACGCGCCCGTCACAGCGGGCCTGATGATGCTGCCGATGATGGCCGGCGTCGTCATCTCGACGATCTGGTCCAGCAAGGTCCTCAAGAGCGGCGGCAGTTACAAGATGTTCCCGGTGATCGGCGCGGTCGTCACCGGCGCCGGCATGCTCGTCTTCCGCACGGCGGGACCCGACACCCCGGCCTGGGTGCCGATGCTGGTCCTCGTCGCCTTCGGCATCGGCATCGGCAACTGCACCCGCACCCTCATGGTCGCCGCGCAGAACTCGGTGCCGGTCGCCGACATCGGCACCGCCACCGCCTCGCTCACCTTCTTCCGGCAGGTGGCCGGGGTGTTCGGGGTGGCGCTGTTCCTGTCGGTGCTGTTCGCGGCGCTGCCCGGCCGGCTCGCCGAGGCCGCCGCCCGGCCCGAGGTCGCGGCCGTCGCGGCCGACCCGGCCGTCGCCCGCGATCCGCGGAACGCGCCGTTCTTCGAGATCGAGGACGGATCCCGGCGCCGGCTGGAGGACTCCTCCTTCCTCGACCACGCCGACGCCCGGCTGACCGGCCCGTTCCGTGCGGCCTTCGACGACGCGACCGACCTGGTGTTCCTCATCGGAGGCGGCGTCATGGGCGTCACCGCCGTCCTCGCCCTGTTCCTCAGGGAAGTCCCGCTGCGCGAACTGAGCGCGGCCCAACTCGCCGAGCGGGAAACCGCCGCCAAGGAGTACGCATGACCCTCGCAGAAGCCGTCGACCAGCCACTGGGCCGGATCACGGAGACCGACACCGCCGGCTTCGACGCGGTGACCCCCTGGGCCGAGGACGCCTGGCGCGCCGAGGCGATGGCCTGGGTCGCCGAGAACCTCGCCCGGCGCGGCCTCACCCCGGCCGCGGACGGACTGCGGGTGCGGCTGCGCCCCTGGTCCGTCCTGGTGCGGGTGCCCGTCCGGGGCGGCTCGTGCGTCTGGTTCAAGGCCAATCCGCCGGCCTCCCGCTTCGAGGCACGACTCGCCGAGGCCCTGCACACCTGGGTGCCCGGCCAGGTCCTCGCCCCGCTCGCCGTGGACACCGAGCGCGGCTGGACCCTCCACCCCGACGGCGGCGAACTCTTCGGCGACCTCGCCGCAGACCCGCAGGCCTGGCAGGACGCGCTGCTCCAGTACGCGGTGCTCCAGCGCACGGTGGCCGCGCACCACGACGAACTCCTCGCCTTCGGGCTCCCCGACCTGCGGCCCGCCCTGCTCGGCCCGGTCTTCGGCATGCTGACGCACCGCACCGGCGGCCTCGACGACCAGGTGCACGGCGCCCTCAAGCGGCTGGCCGGCCGGTTCGCCGGCTGGTGCGCCGAGCTCGACGCCTCCGGCATCCCGGCCACGCTCGACCACTCCGACCTCCAGGAGGGCCAGATGTTCCGGGCCGGCGGCGGCTCGTACGTCTTCCACGACTGGGACGCGGCCTCGGTGGCCATGCCCTTCACCAGCCTGCTCGTCGTGGCCCGGGTCGTCCGCGAGCGCTTCGGCGACGAGGCGCCCGCCGTGCTCGCCCGGCTGCGGGACGTCTACCTGGAGCCGTGGACCGACGACGGCCACTCCCTGACCGAGCTGCGCCGGCTCGCCGACCTCGCCACCCGGGTCGGCCCCATGGGCCGGGCCGTGCGGGCCCTCGCCCCGGGACGCATGTTCCCGGGCAGCGAGCTCGACCTGCGGGCCATGCACTCGGTCGGCGTCCAGGAGGGTCTCGCCGCCGCCTGCGGTCTGATGCTCGCCGACTGAACCACCAGGCACGAGGCCCCGCGGCCCGGTATCCGCCCCTGCGGCGGGATACCGGGCCGCGCTGCTTCCCACCCGCATTAGCCCATTCCCGGCGCAGATCCTAGGGGCGATTAGGGGGTTGTTGCCGAACTCGCGTCCTCGATAGCGTCCGAAGCCGAAGATCCCGCTCGGCGATTCACGAATTCGCCTGACGAAGGGGATCCGTTCCAATGCCGGCTCTCGGCAATCGACCTCGGAATACCTGGGAATGGTGGACGTGCCCAAGTCTCTTTATGAAATAGGCGAGTTTCCCCCGCTCGGTGAAGTCCCCGAGCGCATGTACGCCTCGGTGATCCGCCAGGACCGCTTCGGCGAGCCGAAGCAGGCCTTCCGGACCGAGGTCGTCGACACGCCGAAGCCCGGCCGCGGCCAGGTCCTGGTGTACGTCATGGCCGCCGGCATCAACTACAACAACGTGTGGGCCTCGCTCGGCAGCCCCATCGACGTCATCGCCATGCGGCAGAAGATGTTCGGCGCCACCGAGGACTTCCACATCGGCGGCACCGACGGCTCCGGCGTCGTCTGGGCCGTCGGCGAGGGCGTCAAGGACGTCAAGGTCGGCGACGAGGTCATCATGTCCGGCGCCAAGTGGGACGAGACCGCCGCCGACGTGCGGCTGGGCGCCGACCCGCTGTGGTCCACCTCGCTCAAGGCCTGGGGCTACGAGACCAACTACGGCTCGTTCGCGCAGTACGCCCTGGTCGACGAGTACCAGTGCCACCCCAAGCCCCGCACGCTGTCCTGGGAGCACGCCGGCAGCTTCATCGTCACCGCCGCCACCGCGTACCGGCAGCTCTGCGGCTGGGAGCCGCACACCGTGCGCCCCGGCGACCCGGTCCTGATCTGGGGCGGCGCCGGCGGTCTCGGCTCCATGGCCATCCAGATCGTCCGCTACCGCGGCGGCATCCCCATCGCCGTCGTCTCCGACGAGGAGCGCGGCCGCTTCTGCATGGAGCTCGGGGCCGAGGGCTTCATCAACCGCAAGGACTTCCAGCACTGGGGCAGGCTGCCCGACGTCACCGACACGGCGGCCACCGAGGCCTGGAGCGCCGAGGCCCGCCGCTTCGGCAAGAAGATCTGGGAGATCCTCGGCGAGCGCCGCGCTCCCCGGATCGTCCTGGAGCACTCCGGCCAGGACACCCTGCCCACCTCGATGTTCGTCTGCGACTACGGCGGCATGGTCGCCATCTGCGGCGGCACCAGCGGGTACAACGGCGACCTCGACCTGCGCTACCTGTGGATGCGCTCCAAGCGCCTGCAGGGCTCGCACGGCTCGGACACCGCGCAGAACCGCGAGGTCATCAGCCTGGTCGGCAGCGGCCGCATCGACCCCTGCGTCACGTACTGCGGCACCTTCGAGGACATCGGTCCCGCCCACCAGATGCTCTACGACAACGCTCACCCCGCGGGCAACATGACCGCCCTCGTGAACGCCCCGCAGCGCGGGCTCACGTCCTTCGCCCGGTCCTGACGCGTCCGGCGCCACCCCGCACACCGATTCCGCCGAAAGGTTCCACCGCCATGCGCGTTCTGTCCACCGTCACCGGCTCGCAGGGCCACGCCCGTGCCGTGCTGCCCCTCGTCCGGGCCCTGGCAGCGGCCGGCCACGAGGTCGTCGTGGCCCTCCCGCCGCACCTCGCCGAGGTGTACGCCGACTCCGGCGCCCGCGTCGAGCCCGTGCTGCCCGACTTCATCGCCGCCATGCAGGAGATGCGCCAGCTCCGCGACAACCTCGAGAACATGGCCCCCTCACTGCTCGGCCCGAACGGGGAGGTCGACGAGCGCGCCCAGCTCATCGGCTTCGCCGGCGGCCCGCAGGTCGCCAGCGCCTACCGCGCCGTGCTGCCACTGGCCGAGGAGTTCGGCCCCGACCTGGTCCTGCGCGACGGCGGCGAGCTCTCGGGCTGCCTGATCGCCGAGAAGCTCGGCATCCCGCACATCTCCGCCCCGTCCGGAGCCGGCAACCTCATCGACCCGGCCGGTCTCCTTCCGCTCCTCAACCAGCGCCGCGAGGAGCTCGGCCTGCCCGTCCAGGACGACAAGTGGTCCATCTACGCCCACGGCCGCATCGACTGCATGCCGGAGGGCTACGCCTTCAACGCCTTCGAGTCCCCGGAGCCGTTCCGCTACAGCCAGCCGATGCTCACCGACGGAGTCGGCGGTCTGCCGCCCGAGTTCGCCGAGCTGTCCGGCGACAAGCCGCTGATCCTGGCCTCCGTCGGCACCTCGCTGCCGGTCGTCATGGGCATGCAGCTCATGGGCATCGAGCTGCCCGACGGCATGATGGACCCGGCCGACACCCTGCGCGCCATCGTCGGCGGGCTGTCCGCCCTCGACTGCCACGGCATCGTCTCCAGCGGCGGCCTGCCCGTCGAGGACCTGAACCCCGGCCCCAACGTCCACGTCGTCGACTGGGTCCCGCAGCCGCTGCTCCTGCAGTGCGCCCAGGTCTTCCTCACCCACGCCGGCTACAACGGCATCCGCGAGGGCATCAAGGCCGGCGTCCCGATGGCCACCCTGCCGCAGTACGCCGACGAGCCGCACAACGCGGTCCGCATCGGCGAACTCGGCCTCGGCGCCCCCATCGAGGACGTCACCCCCGAGGGCATCGCCGCGGTCTGCGAGCGCCTCCTCACCGACGAGAAGATCATCGCCAACGTCCGTACCGCACACCGCAGGATGCTGGGCCTGCCCGGCGTCGACGCGGCGGTCGCCCACCTGGAGCGGCTGGCGGGACACGAGCGGGCCGAGGCGTGAGCACCGACCCCAGGGGCGGGCCGGCCGGGCCGGCCGTGTTCGGGCTGCGACCGGGCGACCGCGCCCTGGTCGTGGCCCCCCACCCGGACGACGAGACCATCGGCCCGGGCGGCACCGTCGCCCGCCTGGCGGCCGAGGGCGTCGAGGTCCACGTGCTGTGCGTGACGGTCCGCGCCGCCCGGATGTACGGCAGCGTCAGCGATCCGTCCACCCGCCTCTCGGAGTTCGAGAAGGCGTGCGCGGCGCTCGACGTCACCCGCGCGGCGATCGCCTGGGTCGACGAGACCGGCGAGCTCGACATCACCACCCGCATGCGGGCCCTCGTCGACCTCGTCGAGCGGCACGAGGAGGCGTCCCTGGCGGCCACCCGGCCGCGGCTGATGCTGATGCCCTCCGCCGGCGGTTTCCACCAGGACCACCAGGCCGTCCACCAGGCCGCGTTCGCGGCGGCCCGGGTCCAGGCCTCGGGCCTCAAGCCCACGCCGGAGCTGGTGCTCGGCTACCGGGGCGTCGAGGACCGCTGGTCCGCGCACAACGAGTCGTGGTGGGTGCACGTCGACACCACCCGGTTCTGGGGCGCCAAGGAGGAGGCCCTGCGGGCCTACGGCAGCCAGATGCGTGCCGAGGGCCCCCGCTCGATCGAGCAGATCCGGCTGGTGGACACCGTCGCCGGCTCCTCCCTCGACTTCGGCTGCGCGGAGTCCTTCGTCCCCTACCGGATGGCCTACAGGCAGTCATGACATCCCCGCCGGCCCCGCAAGGGCCCGCGTCCTCACAGCAAGGAGACAGCACATGAGCGGTCAGCGCGTGGGCATGGTCGGCATCGGGTACGCCGGACTCCCGCTCGCCGTGGAGCTGGCTCGCGTGGGCAACCACGTCACCGGCTTCGACATCGACGCACACCGGGTGGACCAGGTCAACGCCGGCCGTTCCCCGGTGGACACCGTCACCGACGAGGACATCCGCGCCCTCGACGGCCGGCTGGACGCCTCCACCGACGCGTCCGTCCTCGCCGGCTGCGAGGTGATCGTCGTCTGTGCGCCGACCCCGGTCCGCGGGGACCGCCCGGACCTCGGACCGCTGCTCGGCGCCATCGCCTCCGTCCGGGACAACCTGCGTCCCGGGCAGCTGGTGGTCGTCGAGTCCACCACCCACCCCGGCACCACCGACAGCCTCGTGCTGCCGGTGCTCGAGGAAACCGGGCTCAAGGCGGGCACCGACTTCAACCTCGCGTACTCGCCCGAGCGGATCGATCCGGGCAACACCCGGTACGGCATCACCACCACGCCCCGGATCGTCGGCGGCCTCACCGAGGCCTGCGCCGACCGTGCCGTGGCGCTGTACCGCCAGGTCACCCGGGTCCACCGGACCCGCGGCATGCGGGAGGCGGAGGCCGCCAAGATTCTGGAGAACACCTACCGCCAGGTCAACATCGCACTGGTCAACGAGTTCGCCCAGCTGTGCCACAGCATGGACATCGACGTCTGGGACACCATCGAGGCGGCCGCGACCAAGCCGTACGGATTCACCTCCTTCCGGCCCGGTCCCGGCGTCGGCGGCCACTGCATCCCGGCCGACCCGCTGTACCTGGTGCACCATGTCGCCACCATGGGGCTGCCGTTCCACATGGCCGAGACGGCGCACCGCGTCAACGAGGGCATGCCGCCGTGGGTCGCCGACCGGATCGTCAAGGAGCTGGAGTCGGCGGGCACGCCCGCCGACACCGCCACGGTGCTGCTCCTCGGCGTCACGTACAAGGCGGACACCGCCGACACCCGGCACACCCCCGCCGCGCCCATCGCCCAGGCGCTCCTGGAGCGCGGTGTCCGGGTCGTCTGCCACGACCCGTACGCCGACGGCCTCAGCTGGCCGGAGGGCCGTATCGAGTCCGTGCCGGACCTGGACGAGGCCCTCGGCGCGGCCGACATGACCGTGCTGCTCCAGCGCCATCAGGAGTACGACACGGCACACCTCGGCCGTACCGCCCGCCGGCTGTTCGACACCAGCGGCGCCGCCACCGACGTCGCCGGCGTCGTCCTCTGACCGGTGCGGGCCTCCCGGCCGCGGGTGCGGCCGGGCCGGAGAGGCCCGCACCTCCGCCGGGCGGCATCCCACCCCGGTGGAGGCGGGGCGGAGAGCGTTTCTCCGTCCTGATCTCCACCGTCGGGTGGGTTTGTCGTATCCAGGCCCTCCCTACGCTGAGGGCAGTCGTCAGAAAGGAGTTCCGACATGCAACTCGCCCTGGACCTCGACACGGTCATGACCGTCATGCTGGTCCGCTTCGCCCTGGTGGTCGCGGCCGTCTCGGTGCTGCTGATCATCGGGTTCGCCATCGTCGTCACCCTGAAGCGGAAGGGCCGCCTCGGTGACGTGCAGAAGCACGTCGGACCCGCCGCCCGGGCCCTGAGCCGGAGCCGCATGCTGAACACCGACCGGTACGGTCGCCGCCCCGGCCTGCGGCGCAGCGCACTGATCTCGGTCCTCGACTACATCGGACGGCAGGGAGACCGCAAGTGATGCCGCGACTGACCGCCCTCGCGTCGGGCGACCCCGAGAAGGACGAGATCCTCCACCACCTGATCCGGGACCACCTGTGGAAGGTCGGTATCGTGATCGTCGCCGCGGTGGTCGTCCTGACCGCCATGGTCGTCATCTACAAGAAGGTCGGCGTCAAGTAGCGGACGCCGACGCCTCCCTGGCGATGCGGCCCGACAGCGGGCCGCGCCCCACCCCTCCCGGAGCAGTGCGCATGACACCCCCGCACGACGGCGGCCACTTCATCGACCGACTCGCCCCCGGCTGGCTGGTCGTCCAGTTCCTCGGCACGGGCATGGTCGTGGTGGCCCTGGTCACCGCGAAGGAGGACAGCCTGTGGATCTGGGGGGTCTACGCCCTCGGCGTCATCGCGTGGCTCCTCTTCGTCGCCCTCCACTCCTGGCACCCGCGTACCGCCGCCACCATGCTCGCCCTCAGCGCCCTGCTGCCGGCCCTCGTGGTGGGCGCGGCGGACGACACCACCGCCGTCATCCTGCTGTGCGTCGCCCTCGGGCGCTTCACCTCGCTGACGGCCCCGTCCGGTCAGCTGATCGCCGGCGTGACCACGGTCTGCCTCCTCCTGACGTGGATCAGCTGCACCGTGGCGGACCGCCCGCTGAGCGACGTCCTCGGCTATCCGCTGCTGATCCTGGTCCTCACCCTCATCGGCCTCAACCGCCGCCAGTCGCAGCTCCGGGCCGAACAGGCGGAGCAGCTCCTCGACCAGTCGCGGTTGGTCCAGCGGGAACAGGCCCGCGCCGCCGCGCTCGCCGAACGCACCAGGATCGCCCGGGAGATGCACGACGTGCTCGCCCACTCCCTGGGTGCGCTGTCGGTCCAGCTGAAGGTGGCCACGGCCCTCATCGAGAAGGGCGACACGGAGGCGGCCCTCGCCCGGGTCCGCCGCGCCAACCGCCTGGCGGACGAGGGCCTCACGGAGGCCCGCAACGCGGTGGCGGCCCTGCGGGACGACGTCCCGTCCCTCCCCGAGGCCTTCGAACGTCTGGTGACGGACCACCGCCAGAACCACCCCGGTGAGGTCGCTCTGAGCATCACGGGGGAGCAGCGCCGGCTCGAACCGGCCGCCGCGGTCACCCTGTTGCAGGCCACCCGCGAGGCCCTGACGAACGCGGCGAAGCACGCGGCGGGGGAGCGGGTGGCGATCGTGGTGGACTTCGGCCCCGACGCCGTACACCTCAGGGTGGAGAACTCCACCACGTGCCCCGGGCCCCCGGACGCGGACCACGTGCCCGGCTACGGCCTCACGGGGATGCGGGAGCGGCTCGCCCTGGTCGAGGGCACGCTCACGGCGGCCAGGGAGGACGACGGCAGGCTCTGGGTGGTGCAGGCCCAGGTCCCCGCCTAGTGACGGCCCGACCGGACCGTCAGAACTGGATCTTCCCGATGAGCCCGGCCAGCGTCGAGGTCCCGCTCAGCAGCCACGGCCCGATGCTGGCGGTCTGTCCGAGGAACAGGCCCATCAGCACACACAGAACGGCGTGGCCGAGCTTGAGACCGCCGCCACGCCAGACGAAGAAGATGATGACTCCGAGTAACAGCAGAACCACGACGGAGACGGCCACGGGGAATCTCCTCCTGTCCGAGGTAGACACGATTGCCCCGAAACGCTACTGACGCGGCCCCGCACCCCACCTGGTCCCAGGGGTGGAGACCCGGGTGGAACCGCCAGGTGGAGCCCCGTCCGACCGCATATCGGAATCCGATCGGATGAAAACACCGGTACGGCCTTCGGCGAGCGTCCGCCGGCCGGCGTCTCACCAGCACAGTGAGCGCCAGGCAGCAGTCGCCCATCGAAGGAGAGGCACACCCATGCGCGCAGGACAGGACGGCCACGACCCGGGCCGACGACGGACCCGCGGCCGCCGGACGACGGCGGCCCTCGGCGCCCAGGCGCTGGCCGCGGCGGCCCTGGTGGGGCTGGGGGCGGGAGAGGCGGGGGCCCAGCCGGTGACCTGCTTCGGGGCGGTGGCCACGGTCACCGGCACGCAGGGGACGCCGGGCGACGACGTCATCGTCGGGACCGCCGGCACCGACCGCATCGACGGCGGGGGCGGCCGCGACAAGATCTGCGGCCTGGGCGGCGACGACGTCCTGACCGGTGGCGACGGCGACGACAGCGTGGCGGGAGGCGAGGGCGACGACCGGGTCGACGGCGGGCTCGGGGACGACCTGCTGGTGGGCGACGCCTCGGCGGTCGGCGACGCCACGGGTGCCGTCGGACGCGACCACGTCGACGGCGGTGCGGGTGCCGACACCGTCATCGGCGACAACGCGGCCGGCGGAGAGGCCTCGGGGGGCGCACCCGACACGCTGAACGGCGGCGACGACGAGGACGCCATCACCGGCGACAGCTCCGGCGAGAGCGCGAGCGGCGGCGCGAGCGACATCATCACGGGAGGCGACGGCTCGGACTTCGTCGTCGGGGACTCGTACGCCGTCGTCCTCGCCCGGGGCGCCGGCGACGATGTGATCCTGGAGGGCCCCGGCGACTTCGGGTTCGTCGTGGGCGACAGCCGTGCCGACGACGGCGACGCCGGCGGCGCGGGCGGCGACGACGTCATCGACCTCGGCCCCGACGGAGGCTTCGGCGCCGTGGGCGATCACGTGGCGCACTTCGGCCGGACCACCGGCGCGGGCCGGGACCGGCTGACGGGCGGCTCCGGCGACGAGATCGTGCTCGTCGGCGACAGCGTCGCGAGCGTGGCCACCGGGACCACGGCCGCCGACGACGTGGTCAACGGCAGGGGCGGCGCCGACCGGATCTTCGGCGACAACGTCGACGGCCAACTGGAGGCCACCCTCGGCACGGCGGGCGGCACCGACACCCTCGCCGGCGGCGACGGCCCCGACCACCTCCGCGGCGGCCCCGGCCCGGACCGCCTCAACGGCGGCGCCGGCACCGACGACTGCGACGGCGAGACGGGCGCGGACCTGGAGACGTCCTGCGAGGTCTGAGCCCGGGACGGCCTCCGGAGCAGAGCGAAGGCCCCGCACCCGACAAGCGGGTGACGGGGCCTCGGACGGCCTTGCGGCGCGGCGACCACCTCCGGGACGACCGTCCGCGAGACGGCCTCTGGAGGGGATCACCCCTAGGGAATCCCCCGTGGAGGCTCTTCAGGGGAAGTCCCTCAGGAATGCTCCCTAGATGTCCCGGAAGATCTCGATCTGTGCCCCCACCGAGTTCAGCCGCTCCGCCAGGTCCTCGTAACCCCGGTTGATGACGTAGACGTTCCGCAGCACCGACGTGCCCTCCGCCGCCATCATCGCCAGCAGGACGACCACCGCCGGGCGCAGGGCCGGGGGGCAGATCATTTCGGCGGCGCGCCAGCGGGTGGGGCCCTCGACCAGGACGCGGTGGGGGTCGAGGAGCTGGAGACGGCCGCCGAGGCGGTTGAGGTCGGTGAGGTAGATGGCGCGGTTGTCGTAGACCCAGTCGTGGATCAGGGTCTTGCCCTGGGCCGTGGCCGCGATCGCCGCGAAGAAGGGGACGTTGTCGATGTTGAGGCCCGGGAAGGGCATCGGGTGGATCTTGTCGATCGGCGCCTCCAGTTTGGAGGGGCGGACCGTCAGGTCGACCAGGCGGGTGCGCCCGTTGTCGGCGGGGTACTCGGCCGAGCGGTCGTGGTCGAGGCCCATCTCCTCCAGCACGGCGAGCTCGATCTCCATGAACTCGATCGGGACCCGGCGGATCGTCAGCTCCGACTCGGTGACGACGGCCGCCGCCAGCAGGCTCATCGCCTCGACCGGGTCCTCGGAGGGGGAGTAGTCGACGTCGACGTCGATCCGGGGGATGCCGTGCACGGTGAGGGTGGTGGTGCCGATGCCCTCGACCCGTACGCCCAGCGCCTCCAGGAAGAAGCACAGGTCCTGGACCATGTAGTTGGAGGAGGCGTTGCGGATGACGGTGACGCCGTCGTGGCGGGCGGCCGCGAGGAGGGCGTTCTCGGTGACGGTGTCGCCGCGCTCGGTCAGGACGATCGGGCGGTCGGGGACGACCGAGTGCTCGACCTGGGCGTGGTAGAGGCCCTCGGTGGCGGTGACGTCGAGACCGAAGCGGCGCAGCGCGATCATGTGCGGCTCGATCGTGCGCGTACCGAGGTCGCAGCCGCCGGCGTACGGCAGCTTGAAGCGGTCCAGGCGGTGCAGCAGCGGGCCGAGGAACATGATGATGGAGCGCGTGCGGATGGCGGCCTCGGCGTCGATGGACTCCATGTCCAGCTCGGCCGGCGGCACGATCTCCAGGTCGACGCCCTCGTTGATCCAGCGGGTGCGCACGCCGATCGAGTTGAGGACCTCCAGGAGGCGGAAGACCTCCTCGATCCGGGCGACCCGGCGCAGCACCGTGCGGCCGGAGTTGAGCAGCGAGGCGCACAGCAGCGCGACGCAGGCGTTCTTGCTCGTCTTGACGTCGATGGCGCCGGAGAGCCGGCGGCGGCCGACGACCCGCAGATGCATCGGGCCGGCGTAACCGAGAGAGACGATCTCGCTGTCGAGGGCTTCGCCGATGCGGGCGATCATCTCAAGGCTGATGTTCTGGTTGCCGCGCTCGATCCGGTTGACGGCGCTCTGGCTCGTGCCGAGTGCCTCGGCCAGCTGCGTCTGGGTCCAGCCGCGGTGCTGGCGGGCGTCACGGATGAGCTTGCCGATGCGTACGAGGTAGTCGTCTGCCATGGCGTCACGTTATCTCAGATATGAGATGACACTCGCGCTGGGGTAGGCCATCAGGGTGACAGGCTGTGGGCAACCGGGTGATGCGGTTGGTAGAGCGGCAGTTCGGTCCCGCTCGGCAGTCGTACGGCGCAGACCCGGCCCCACCCCTCGTCGGTGACGGGCCGTGGGGCGACGGCCCCGCGGTCCTCCAGCGCGGCCAGCGTCGCGGCGATGTCGTCGCACATCAGATAGACCTCGCTCTTGGGCTCCCCGTCCGTGGGGTGCACCGCGATCTCGGCCGGCGGGAGCTTGAAGATGAGCCACCCGCGCCCCGCGTCGACGTGGTCGAAGCCGAGAACGTCCTTGACGAAGGCGCGGTCCGCCTCCGCGTCCCGGCTGTAGAGGATCACATGCGCGCCGCTGAACATGCCTCAATCGTCCGTGTCCATGCGCTTTACGGCAATTGCGCCGCCATCGTATGGGTCAAGGGGCGCCGCCGTACGGGTCAGGGGTCCCGCCGTACGGGTCAGCCGCAGGCGTACGGGTCAGGGGCGTCGCCGTACGGGGCAGGAGCCGCTCCCGTACGGGGCAACCGTCGTCGTACGGGGCAGGAGCCGCTCCCGTACGGGGCAACCGTCGTCGTCCGGGTCAGGCGCCCCCGTATAGGTCAGGCACCCCTGTCCGGGTGGCCGTCGTCGTACGGGTCAGCCGCCCCCGTCCGGCGCAGCCGTCGCCGTACTGGGCAGCCGCCCCCGTGCAGGTCAGGCGTCGGCGCCCCGCAGGCGTACGCGCTGGATCTGGCACGCGAGCGCGCGCCGCGCCGACGCCGAGCCGGCCGGGCCGTCGTCCTTCTGGTCGGGGGCTCCCACGTCGAGGCCGCGGGCGATTCCGTCGTACACCGCCCGGTATGCCGGAAACGCCGGCTCCGTCGCGTGGTCCCGCAGGTCCTCCTCGACCAGCCGTCGCAGCGCGTCCACGTTCTGCTCGGTGAACCGCTTCCGGCCGCGGGTCAGGACGTGCACCAGGCGCGAGCAGCGGGCGTTGCCGTCCAGGGCCTCCGAGATCTCCTCGGCCAGGCCCCACAGGCGTCCTTCGAGCCAGGGGGTGTCGTGCTGGTCCAGCGAGACGTCCACCGGTTCCTCGGGCCGGGGCTTCGCGACCTGCTTGGAGACGGCCGGCTGGCTCATGCCGGCCAGGCGCGCGAGCCGGTCCTGGGTCCAGCCGAGGCCGGCGAACACCTGGATCATCTCGGCGCGCAGGCGGCGCATCTCCTCGCCCGCGCGGATGACCTCGTTCATCCCCGCGAACATCCGTCCGACCTGTTCCTCGGTCATGCCCGCGTCGGTTCCGTTCGCTGTCACAACTCAGTTATACCCCGCCCGGCCCGGGGCTCGACAGATCTCATAACCGGGTTGTACAACATGGTTATGGAACTGCGCGACACCTTCACCGCACCCGACGGCACCCGGCTCGCCCACCGCCTCACCGGCTCGGGCGCGCCCCTGCTCTGCGTCCCCGGCGGCCCCGCCGACTCCGCCTACCTCGGCGACCTCGGCGGACTCTCCGCCCACCGCACCCTCGTCGTCCCCGACCTGCGCGGCACCGGCGCCTCCGGGCGGCCCGCCGACCCCGTCACGTACCGCTGCGACCGGCTCGTCGACGACGTCGAGGCGCTGCGCGCGCACCTCGGTCTCGACCGGGTCGATCTGCTCGGCCACTCGGCCGGGGCGAACATCGCCCTCCAGTACGCCGCCCGCCACCCGCACCGGGTGGCCCGGCTCGTCCTCGTCACCCCCGGTCTGCGCGCGGTCGGTGTGGACGTCCCGGCCGATGCCCGGCTCGCCCTCGCCCGCCGGCGTGCGCACGAACCCTGGTTCCCGGCCGCCTTCGCGGCCCTGCGGGCGATCAACGACGGCACCGGCTCCGACTGGGAGGCCGTCGCGCCCTTCCGGTACGGCCGCTGGGACGAGGCCGCCCACCGCCACCACGCCGCCGGCCGGCCGGAGAACCCCGAGGCCGTCGCGGGATTCGGAGCCGAGGGCGCCTTCACCCCGGCCGCCACCCGCGCCGCGCTCGCCCGCCTCGACTCACCCGTCCTGCTGCTCGCCGGGGAGCTCGACCTCAACAGTCCGCCGAGCGCGGTGGCCGAGCTCGTGGCCCTCCTGGCCGACGCCGCCGTCCGCGTTCAGCCCGGCGCCGGGCACTACCCGTGGCTCGACGACCCCGGCGCCTTCGAGGCGGCGCTCCTCACCTTCCTGGCGGCGGCCTGACCGCGGGGAGCTGGAGGCGTTCGGGGCCCGGGCCGCCGGGGCCAGGATCTGCCGCCATGTACACAGGTGGGGACCACATGCGGGACGCGACCGCGCGGGACACCGCCGCCGTCACCTTCGTCCACGAGCCGACCGAGGCCGACTACCGCGCCGCGGTGTGGCGTTACTCCTTCGGGACGCGGTCCGGACTGACCGGCGTGCTCGTGCCCGTCGTCGTGGGCGTCCTGCTGGCGGCGTTCTTCGCGTGGCGCAGGGGGTTCTCGCCCGCGACGGCGGGCGGGACGGGTCTCGCCGCCCTGATCGCCATGGCCGTCGTCATCCCGTGGGTCCTGAGGCGCGTCGCGCGCGCCGACGGGTACGGCGGCTGCGGCTGTGCGGCTGGTTCAGTCGCTCTCCGGCGGGGGCCACGGCCCTTCGAAGGCCGGCCCGCAGTCGTCGGGCAGGTGGCTCACCACCAACGCGGCCGCCTCCTGCGGTGTGAGCGACTCACCCAGGACACGCTCCGACGCGTGCAGCGGCGCGTAGACGATGCACGCCTGCGCGTCGCCGACGATGGACGGAAGGTCGTTGCTCCACGGGAACTGCGTGTTCCGGTGAAAGGTGAGCGCACCATGGCTCGGGAACGGGAACAGGGCCCGCAACCGAGGTTCGGCGTAGGCGGCCTCCATGACTGCAGGCTCGCCCCTTCGGGCCCGGGAAGGCCCTCCAGCATCCCCCGCCAGGTCTTCTCGACCACCGTCTCGTCAGTCATCCCGCGATCATGACGTCCGGGCTCGACCCTCACAACCCACCCCGTCCGGAGGGTCGGACCTCGAAGAGACGGACCCGCGCCGGTCACGCTTCGCCGAGACCCGCCACACTTCGCCGCACCGGATCGGACGCATGCCGGGCATGACCGACCGCCGGTGATGTACTAGAGTTATCTCGACATCGAGATATCTGCCGAGGCGCACCGCAGCCGCCACCACGGTAAGGGTTACCTAACTTAGCCTTACCTTAGCGGATCGACGACGTGTACGTGGCGGCAGGATGTGGTGGAACGCGCACATATATGAAGGAGACCGTCGTGTCGGCGAACAGCTTCGACGCCCGCAGCACGCTGCGCGTGGGCGACGAGTCCTACGAGATCTTCCGCCTGGACAAGGTGGAGGGCTCGGCCCGGCTTCCCTACAGCCTTAAGGTTCTCCTCGAGAACCTGCTCCGCACCGAGGACGGCGCGAACATCACCGCCGACCACATCCGGGCCCTCGGCAGCTGGGACTCGCAGGCCCAGCCGAGCCAGGAGATCCAGTTCACGCCGGCCCGCGTGATCATGCAGGACTTCACCGGTGTCCCCTGTGTCGTGGACCTCGCCACCATGCGTGAGGCCGTCGCGGCGCTCGGCGGCGACCCGGCGAAGATCAACCCGCTGTCCCCGGCCGAGATGGTCATCGACCACTCCGTCATCGCCGACAAGTTCGGCACCAACGACGCGTTCGCGCAGAACGTCGAGCTCGAGTACGGCCGCAACAAGGAGCGCTACCAGTTCCTGCGCTGGGGCCAGACCGCCTTCGACGACTTCAAGGTCGTCCCGCCCGGCACCGGCATCGTCCACCAGGTGAACATCGAGCACCTGGCCCGCACCGTCATGGTCCGCAACGGCCAGGCCTACCCCGACACCCTCGTCGGCACCGACTCGCACACCACCATGGTCAACGGCCTCGGCGTCCTCGGCTGGGGCGTCGGCGGCATCGAGGCCGAGGCCGCCATGCTCGGCCAGCCGGTCTCCATGCTGATCCCGCGCGTGGTCGGCTTCAAGCTGACCGGCGAGCTGCCCGCCGGCACCACCGCCACCGACCTGGTCCTCACGATCACCGAGATGCTGCGCAAGCACGGCGTCGTCGGCAAGTTCGTCGAGTTCTACGGTGAGGGCGTCGCCGCCACCTCGCTCGCCAACCGCGCCACCATCGGCAACATGTCGCCGGAGTTCGGCTCCACCGCCGCCGTCTTCCCGATCGACGGCGAGACGCTGAACTACCTCAAGCTCACCGGCCGCTCCGAGCAGCAGGTCGCGCTCGTCGAGGCGTACGCCAAGGAGCAGGGCCTCTGGCTCGACCCGGCCGCCGAGCCCGACTTCTCCGAGAAGCTGGAGCTCGACCTCTCCACGGTCGTCCCGTCGATCGCCGGCCCGAAGCGCCCGCAGGACCGCATCGTCCTCGCCAACGCCGCCGAGCAGTTCGCCCAGGACGTCCGCAACTACGTCGACAGCGTCGACGAGGCGGGCCAGGAGTCCTTCCCGGCCTCCGACGCCCCGGCCGTCAGCAGCACGGTCCCGTCGAACCCGGTCCAGGTCACCGCCCCCGACGGCACGACCTACACCCTCGACCACGGTGCGGTGACGGTCGCGGCCATCACCTCCTGCACCAACACCTCGAACCCGTACGTCATGGTCGCCGCCGCGCTCGTCGCGAAGAAGGCCGTGGAGAAGGGCCTGACCCGCAAGCCGTGGGTCAAGACCACCCTCGCCCCGGGCTCGAAGGTCGTCACCGACTACTTCGACAAGGCGGGCCTCACCCCGTACCTCGACAAGGTCGGCTTCAACCTCGTCGGCTACGGCTGCACCACCTGCATCGGCAACTCCGGCCCGCTGCCGGAGGAGGTCTCCAAGGCCGTCAACGAGCACGACCTCGCGGTCACCTCGGTCCTCTCCGGCAACCGGAACTTCGAGGGCCGCATCAACCCCGACGTCAAGATGAACTACCTGGCCTCCCCGCCGCTGGTCGTCGCGTACGCCCTCGCCGGCTCCATGAAGGTGGACATCACCAAGGACGCCCTGGGCGTCGACCAGGACGGCAAGCCGGTCTACCTGGCCGACATCTGGCCGTCGGAGGCCGAGGTCAACGACGTCGTGGCCAGCGCCATCGGCGAGGACATGTTCTCCAAGTCCTACCAGGACGTGTTCGCGGGCGACGCCCAGTGGCAGGCGCTCTCGATCCCGACCGGCAACACCTTCGAGTGGGACCCCGAGTCCACCTACGTCCGCAAGCCCCCGTACTTCGAGGGCATGACGATGGAGACCACCCCGGTCACCGACATCACCGGCGCCCGCGTGCTGGCGAAGCTCGGCGACTCGGTCACCACCGACCACATCTCCCCGGCCGGTGCCATCAAGGCCGACACCCCGGCCGGCAAGTACCTCACCGAGCACGGTGTGGAGCGTCGTGACTTCAACTCCTACGGCTCGCGCCGTGGCAACCACGAGGTCATGATCCGCGGCACCTTCGCCAACATCCGCCTGCGCAACCAGATCGCGCCGGGCACCGAGGGCGGCTTCACGCGTGACTTCACGCAGGAGGGCGGCCCGGTCTCCTTCATCTACGACGCCTCGCAGAACTACCAGGCCGCCGGCACCCCGCTGGTCATCCTGGGCGGCAAGGAGTACGGCTCCGGTTCGTCCCGTGACTGGGCGGCCAAGGGCACCGCGCTCCTCGGCGTCAAGGCCGTCATCACCGAGTCGTACGAGCGCATCCACCGCTCGAACCTCATCGGCATGGGCGTCCTCCCGCTCCAGTTCCCGGCCGGCCAGTCGGCCGACTCGCTCGGCCTGACCGGCGAGGAGACCTTCTCCATCACCGGCATCACCGAGCTGAACGAGGGCACGACCCCGAGCACGGTCAAGGTCACCACCGACACCGGTGTCGAGTTCGACGCGGTCGTCCGCATCGACACCCCCGGTGAGGCGGACTACTACCGCAACGGCGGCATCATGCAGTACGTGCTTCGCCAGCTTGTCAGTTCCTGACCTGACGTGAACGAGCGCCCTGCCCCTGCGTCTCGCGCGCGGGGGCAGGGCGCTCGCGCGCCACGGGGCGAATGAGCTGCGCATCCCATGACGACGAAGAACCCCGCACCTGGTACCAGGTGCGGGGTTCTTCGTCCTTGCGAACAGTCCCGACATCGCCCCATCACGTTCAGTGGCGTCGCAGCGGGGCTCGGGCAGCCGTAGAAGCAGGGGGTTTCCGGCCAACAAGCAGGCAAAGGCCACCCCAAGGCGCACGGCCGCTCCCGCGGCGTCCGCACGGAAGCGGAATGTCCGAGTGCCGGGGCGCTCCACCGGTCGACCGGGGCAGTCCTGCGGAAACATCTCGGGAGCGGGCCGTTCGACGGTGGTGCCGGAGCGAAAAGCAAGGAGGGAATGTCCGATTCATGGCAGGGGCGGGATCACGTCACCGTGCGCCCGGTGTCGCGCGGGCCCCTTGACGGCCTTATGCGGCTGCGCTTCTATGTGGCCCGCTTAATGATCTGTTCACAAACACGGGGGATATTTTGAAGACGCCGGTGATTCCGCAAGAATTCATCCACCTGACTCCTCATGCCGCGAGTCGCGCCGACACCTGAGGGCTTTCGTCCTCCACTTCCTGCCGGTCCCTCTCGCCCCGCGGTGCAGAAAAACTCTGCCTCAGCTCTGCCCGCACATTGCTGTAAGGAGTTTCTACAGGTGTCCAAGCGCGTCTCCGAAAAATACGTCGCCGAATGTATGGGAGAGGCTTCACGGCTTCGCCACGCGGCACGTGGACTGTCCCTGCCCGAGACCTACGCGAATTCCTACGGGAAGCTGCTGCTCGACCGTCCTCTGTTCGTTCCGGAAGCCGAGATCTCCGCTTTCGCCGACGACCTGAGGGCCGTATTCGACATCCTGGTGTCGCTGCCGGCACGGCTCTACGACGGCGATCCGCTGCGCTACTGCGCGGCCCTCGGCATGGACCCGGAGCTCGCCGAGCTGATGTCGCGCGGCGCGACCGGGCAGCCGCCGGCCTACGCGCGGGCCGACGCCTATCACGACGGCAGCTCGTTCCGGCTGCTCGAGCTCAACATCGGCAGCCAGCTCGGCGGTACCGACTCCGCCCAGCTCAACCGCGCCTTCCTCCAGTCGGAGGCCTTCCGGGAGTTCACCGAGGAGCACGGCCTCGGCCACGTCGACACCGTCGAGCGGCTCGCGCGCACGCTGCGCGCCGCGGCGCGGCCGGTCGCCTCGGGCGAGCCCGTGGTCGCGCTCGTCGAGGCCAACGGCGGACTGGCCGCGTACCGGCACGTCTTCGCCGCCCTGCAGGAGGCGATGCTCGGGCACGGGGTCCGGCTGCTGCTCGGCGAGATCGGAGACCTCGGCGAGGAGAACGGCAGGATCACCCTGCACGGCACCCCCCTCGACGTCGTCCTGCGCTACTTCGTCGCGAGCGAGATCGTGGCCGACCCTTCGGCCCGCGCTACCCTCGATCTGCTGCTCGCCGCCCACCGGGCGGGCCGCACGGTGCTGTTCACCGGCCTCGAAGGCGCCATGTTCGCCAGCAAGGGCAGCCTGGCGCTGCTGCACGACCCGCAGGTGCGCCGCACGCTGTCCGCGGCCGAGTGCGCGGTCGTCGACCGGGTCCTTCCCTGGACCAGACTGCTCGGCGCCGCGGGCCGGCGTGCCGACGACCACGCCGCACTGCTGGAGCGCTGCCTCGCGGACCGGGAGAACCTGGTCCTCAAGCCGGGTGTCGGCCACGGCGGAGTAGGCACCGTCGTCGGCCACGAGGTCACCGACGAGCAGTGGCGGCAGGCCCTCGCCGCCTCCGCCGACGGCGACTACGTGGTACAGGAGCGGGTCCGCCCGGCCGTCGAGGTCGTGGTCGACGCGGACACCGGCGCGCCCCGCGACTGGGTCGCCAACTGGGGCGTCTTCTTCGACGCCGAGGGCTACGCGGGCGCCTTCGTGCGCGCCCTGCAGCCCCATGACGGCGCCGTCGTCGCCTACGCCAACCCCGGCACGCGCGGCACCTGCGTCTTCACCACCCCCTGACCTACGCCTGACCTACGCCTGACCTCCGCCTGATCTCCTCCCGACCTTCCCCCACCTGCGTCTCCCCCTCCGAGCCCCCCACCTGCGTCTCCCCCTCCGAGCCCCCCACCTGCGTCTTCCCCCCTCCGAGCCCCCACCTGCGTCTTCACCCGCCACCTCATCCCCCCTGACCTCCCCCACCCGCGTCTTCATCCCCCCGACCTCCGGCGCAGAGCGCCGTCGCACAACGCCGAGTCCTCGGCACGGCCGCCGCCCGTGGCCGCGCCCTCGTTCCGACTCCGCGCTCCGTGTCCATCCCGGCCCGGGAATCACTCATGCTCCCGGGCCGCACCACGACGCCGCACCCGGCGTCGTGCGAAGGGAGCCCACGGCATGACCGGACACCACCCGGATGCCGACGAGCGACCGCACGTCGTGGTCGTCAATCGCTGGCAGGAGAGTTACGCCGACTACGCCCGCTACGTGGATCACGCCGCCCACCGCGTGAGCTACGTCACCACCCATGTCGGGTGCGGCAGCGTCCCGCCCACCGCGGCGGACGTCGTCATCGTCACCGCCACGGACGACCTCGCCGAGGTCAGTGCCGCGGTGGCCGTGCTCGCCCGGCGGCACGGCCGGCCCGACGGAGTCGTCGCCCTGAAGGAGGGCGACCTGATGACCGGCGCGCGGCTGCGTGAGGAGTGGGACCTGCCCGGGCCGCGCACCGCCGACCTGGTGGCGTTCCGCGACAAGTACGTGATGTGCCGGGCGGTGTCCGATGCGGGGCTGCCGGTGCCCGCGTTCACCGCCGTGGACGGGCCCGAGTCGGTGCTCGCCCTGGCCCGCCGCGCCGGCTGGCCGCTGGTGGTCAAGCCGCGGGTCGGCGGCTCCAGCGACGGCGTCGTGATCCTGCGCGGCCCCGGCGACCTGGCCGCGCTGCCCGATCCCGCCGTACGGCCGCTGCTGGCGCAGGAGTTCAACCCGCACCCGGTGCACCACGTGGACGGCGTCTTCGACGGCCGGGACGCGACCTGTCTGCGTGCCTCCCGGTACGTCAACAGCTGTCTCGGCTTCCGCGACGACGGAACCTTCCTCGGCTCCGTCGAGGAGGACGACCCCGAGATCCAGCGGGCGGTCGCGGAGGCCACCACCGCCTATCTGCGGGCGCTGACCACCGCCGCGACCCCCTTCCACCTGGAGCTGTTCGTCGAACGCCGGGACGGGCGGGTCCGCTGCACCTTCCTGGAGGTCGGCGCCCGGGTCGGCGGCGCGGAGATCCCCTTCGTCTGGCGCGAGGTGCACGGGTACGACCTGATGCGGGCCGCCTGCGACCTCCAGCTCGGCCGCCGGCCGGCCGACCCGCCCCGCACCGAGGGCGGCGACGTCGCGGGCTGGCTCCTGGTGCCCGCGCCCGCGCAGCGTCCGTGTGTCATCACCGAGGCCACGTCCATGGTCGGCCGCCGCCCCGGGCCGTACGCCGAGGCACTGCTGTCGCCCGGGGAGGTGCTGCCCGACGCGGACGCCTACTACGAGCACGTCGGCGGCCGGTTCCGTTTCCGCGGGGCCTCCAGCGCCGAGGTGGAGACCGCGCTGACCGTCACGGCGTCCCGCTTCCGCGTGCGCGCCGAACCCGCCGAACCCGCCGGGACAGCCGATCCCACCGAATCCGCCGAACCGGCTGATACCGCCGAGCCCACGACCTTACGCATACCCGAGGTGTCACGATGAGGGACTACTCCGAACAGATCCTGGACGGCGAGGGCGCGGACGACTACGCGCGCTACATGCGTACCGACACCCTGCTGTCGCTCCAGCGCCGCCCCGACGAGGTCATCCACCGGGACGAACTGCTCTTCCAGGTCGTCCACCAGTCGACCGAGCTGTGGCTGAAGCTGGCCGGCTCGGAGCTGCAGGAGGCCGCCGAGCGGATCCGGGCCGAGGATCTCGACGGCGCCGTCGGCCTGCTGCGCCGGGCCACCCTCGGCGTCGAACTCGTCACCGGCCAGCTGGAGATGATGCGCCACCTGTCGCCGTGGGACTTCCAGACCATCCGTACGGTCCTGGGCCACGGCTCCGGCGCGGACTCGCCCGGCTGGCGTTCGGTCCAGCGTTGCGGACGCGCCCTCGACCGGGACTTCACCGCCCTGGTCAAGGACCGGGGCATCGACCTCGCCGAGCTGTACCGCGACCGGCAGGGCAGCCCCGAACACCGGCTTGCCGAGGCCCTGGTCGAATGGGACGAGCGCGTCTCGCTGTGGCGGGTGCGGCACTACAAGGTCACCACCCGCATCATCGGCACGCAGGTGGTCGGCACCCAGGGCACGCCGGTGGACGTGCTGGCCCGCCTGATCGAGTACAAGTTCTTCCCCGAGCTGTGGGCGGTACGCACCGAGCTGACGATGACCGGCCCGATGGGCCGCTACCACGAGGCGGAGCCGGCATGAGCCCGGCAGGCTCCGTCGGTCCGGCGGACTTCCGCGGGCGTTTCCCCTCCCTGGAGCGGCGGGTGCACCTGGCCGGGTGCAGTCTCGGCCCCCGGTCGCTGGACCTGGACGCGGCCCTGGCGCGGATGCTGGACGCCATGGCGGACGGCGGCGCGCCCTGGGAGCTGTTCGAGGAGGAGGTACGGCGCTCCCGAGAGGGATTCGCGGCCCTGATCGGCGCCCGCCCCGACCAGGTCGCGGTGGTGCCCAACGCCTCGGTCGGGGCGTACCAGGTGGCGTCCGGGCTGGAGTGGGGGGACCGGCCCCGCGTGGTCACCTCCACGCTGGAGTTCCCCTCCGTCGCGCAGGTGTGGCTCGCCCAGCGTCCCCGTGGCGCCGACGTCGTCCACGCCGAACAGGCCGAACAGTACGTCGAGTTGACGGACGAGCGGACCCGGATCGTGTCCGTACCGCTGGTCGGTTACCAGGACGCGGAACTGCTGCCGGCCGAACGGATCGCCCGGGCGGCCCACGCGGCGGGTGCGGACGTGTTCGTCGACGCGTACCAGGCCGTCGGGGTCACTCCCGTCGACGTGACGCGGCTGGACTGCGACTACCTCGTCGCCGGCACGGGGAAGTACCTGCTCGGCCTGCCGGGCCTGGCCTTCCTGTACGTGCGCGACCCGGACCGCCTGCCGCGCATGCCGCGCCTGACCGGCTGGTTCGGCCGCGTCGACCCGTTCGCCTTCGACCCCAGGGGCCTGGACTTCGCGCCGACGGCGGCCCGGTTCGAGACCGGCACGCCGGCGGTCCCCGCCTGCTACGCGGCGAACGCCGGTCTCGGCCTGGTGCGCTCCTTGGACCTCGGCGAGGTCCGCGCGCACGTCCTCGACCTCACCGACCTGGCGGCCGAACGGCTGGCCGGTCGGGGGCACCGGGTGCGGGCGCTGCCCCGCGAGCGGCGCGGGGCCCACATCGGGCTGCTCGCCGCGGACCCCCCGGCCCTCGCCCGACGGCTGGCCCGACGCGGCATCGCGGTGAGCCCCCGCGGCGACGTCGTACGCCTCTCCTTCCACTACTACAACAACGCCGACGACGTGGACGCGCTGTGCGCGGCCCTCGACGGCGTCACGGTCGCACCGGCCACGGCAAGATCCTGAACGCGCACGGCCCCCACGCTCGGCCCCCACGCACGTCCCGACGGTCCCACGGGCAATCCCCCACGGACGGTCCCCGCTTCCTTCGCAGCACGACACCAACCCACCAGTTCCGATCACCGATCGAACGGCAGGCCCATGTCACAAGCAGAACTGCAGTGCTGGCTCCACGAACCCGACCCGATGAAGTTCCCCTACGACGTCGTGGTCCGCCACTACCAGCAGGTCGGCAAGCACTTCGTCGACCCGCAGGTGCTCCGTCTCCTCGGCGAGGCGCGCGAGAGACTGCCCGCCCTGAGCGCCCCCTGGCCGCAGATACAGATGCTCGCCTCGTTCCTGAGCACGGCCCTGGACAAGGCGGACGAACGCTACGACTACCCCACCTACCTGGCCCTCGGCCTGCTCCAGCTCCCCGCGGTGGACGACCCGGAGGAGCAGGCGCCCTTCGCCCGCTCGCGCTGCGACCGGCTGGTGGCGCAGCTGGTGACCGACGCGCTCGCCTTCGAACTGGCCGCGCTCGACCAGACGACGACCCTGCTGCCCCGGATGCGGCCGACGCCCGACCTGGTGGGCAAGCGGTGCCGGCACGGGCTGCGGGCGATCCGGCCCGCCCTGGCCCGGATGGCCCTGGACGGCGGCCTGGTCGCCGCCGACCCCGTGGAAGTCGTCCGGCAGGCCTGCTCCATCGTGACGGCCGACATGTCGCTCGCCGAGCGGCAGGCCGTCCGGCTGGGTGTGCTGCCCGTGGACACCTGCCACGACGAGTACCTCTTCCTGCGGGTGCTGCAGGCGTTCGAGACGACGTTCGCGCTGCTCGCCGTACAGCTGCGGGCCGCGATCTCGGCGCTCGGCGAGCGCCGGGAGGACCGCGCCCTGCACTTCATCAACAGCTCGGAGGCGGCGCTGCGCGAGTCCGCCCCGCTGTTCTCGATGCTGGCGACGATGCAGGTCGAGTCGTTCCGCACGTTCCGCGAGTTCACCGAGGGCGCGAGTGCGATCCAGTCGCGGAACTACAAGATCATGGAGTCGCTGTGCCGCACGCCCGACGGCGAGCGCCTCGATTCCCCCGCCTACCTCTCCGTGCCCGAGGTACGGGCCCGGGTGCTGCGCGCCCCGCGCACGCTCGACGACGCCTACCAGGAGGCCTGCGGCTCCGGTGACCTGACGCCGGAGCAGTGCGAGCGGCTGCGCCAGGCGATGGCCGAGTTCGCCCGCACCCTGATGCGCTGGCGGCAGACCCACTACCGCCTGGCGGTCCGCATGCTCGGCACGGCCAGCGGCACCGGCTACACCGAAGGCACGCCGTACCTCAGGTCCGTCCGCGACATCCCGGTCTTCCAGGGCGTTGATGTCGACGTGCCGGGCGCCGTCACGGTCGAAGAGGCGGTGGCGACGTCGTGACCGGACTCGACGCACCCGTGGGCATCGTCGGCGCCGGGCCGATCGGCCTGGTGGCCGCCATGCGCCTGGCGACGCTCGGCGTGCCGTGCATGGTGCTCGAAGCGGACCCCGACCTGGTCAAGCAGGGCTCGAAGGCCTGTCTGATCCAGGGGGACGTCCTGGAGGTCCTGGACAAGTTCGGCTGTGGGCAGCCGATCAAGGACGAGGGCGTGACCTGGACGGTCGCCCACACCTATGTGCGCAACAAGGTGATCAGGTCGGCCGAGTACCCCCACGGCCCCGGCTTCGGGCCCTTCGTGAACATCTCCCAGTACCGCATCGAGCAGATCCTGCTGCAGGCCGCCGAGGCCCATCCGGACTGCGAGATCCGCTGGGGCCACGAGGTGACCGCGGTCGAGCAGGACGAGGACGCGGTCACCGTGCGGGCGCGCACCGCCGACGGCGAGCGCACCCTGCGCTTCGGACATCTGGTCGCCGCCGACGGGGTGCGCAGCACCGTGCGCGACCTGGTCGGGGTGGCCTGGACCGGCTACACCCACAAGGACCGGTTCCTGATCACCGACATCCGGGCGAAGCTCCCGCTGGCCAAGGAACGGCACTTCCACTACGACCCCTCGTTCAACCCGGGCCGCCAGCTGGTGATGCATCCGCAGCCGGACGACATCTGGCGCATCGACTGGCAGCTGCCGCCGGACACCGACATCGACGCCGAACGCGCCGACGGCCGGTTCGACCAGCGGGTGCGGGCCGTCATCGGCGACATCCCGTACGAGGTGGACTGGGTCAGCACCTACCGCTTCCACCAGCGGGTGGTGGAGCGGCTGCGCGTCGGCCGGCTCCTGTTCGCCGGCGACGCCGCGCACGCCCTGCCCCCGTACGGCTCCCGCGGGATGAACAGCGGCATCCAGGACGCCGACAACCTCGCCTGGAAGCTCGCCCTCGTCCACGCCGGCCAGGGCGGGGAGGAACTGCTGGAGTCGTACCACACCGAGCGGTACGCGGCGGCGCGGGAGAACCTGCGCGTCACCGAGGCCACCATCCGCTTCATGGTGCCGCCCAGCCGCATGCGCCGCCTGGCGCGCTCGACGATCCTGGCGCTGTCGCACCGCCTCAGCGGCGCCCGCGACCGGGTCAACAGCGGCCGCATGGCGGAGCCGTACGTCTACGCGGACTCCCCGCTGGTGCAGTCCGCCGCCGACGAGCCCCTGCTGGGCGCCTTCGCGCGGGACGGGATCGTCGACGCGGACGGGCGGCGCACCCGACTGCGGCAACTGCTCGGCGACGGCTTCGTCGCCCTGTGCTTCGCCCCCGACACCGCGACCGCCGCCGACCTGGTGGCCGAGGTGCGCGCCCACGCGGCGGAACCGTCCGTGCGGACCGTGGCGGTGCTGCCCATGACCGCCCCCGCCGGCCCGCTGCCGTCCGGCGTCGCGGTGGTCCGCACCGCGGACGCGGAGCTGCTCGCCGCCTACGGAGCGGCGACCGGCCGCTGGTGGCTGGCCCGGCCGGACGGCCACCTCGCCGCCCGCGGGCGCACCGGCGCCGAGTTCACCGCCGCCCTGCACCGGGCCGTCGGCTCCCCGGCGGAGCGGCCCCTAGTGAGAGGAACCCGCTGATGACCGCGACCACCCCGCCCTACGCCTGGCTGGACGGCCGGCTCGTCCCCTGGGACCAGTGCCTCGTGCACGCCCGCAGCCAGGGCGCCTTCTGGGGCGCCAACGTCTTCGAGGGCATCCGGGTCTACACCGGCGACGACGAGCGGCTCTACGCCTTCCGCGTCCAGGACCACCTGGAGCGGCTGTGGCGCTCCATGAAGAGCCTGCGCATGGAGATCGCGTACACGCCCGAGGAACTCGCGCGGGCGTGCTCGGACCTGGTGCTCGCCAACGACTTCGGCACCGACGCGCACGTGTGCGTGGTCGGCTACTTCGGCATGGGACCGAACTTCGACCCGATGACCACGACCGTCGAGACCGGCGTCCACATCACCTCGACGCCCGTCCCGCGCTCCCTCGCCCACGACCGGGGCGTGGCCGCCTGCATCTCCTCCTGGCGGCGCATCAGCGACGACGCCATGCCGCCGCGCATCAAGGCGGGTGCCAATTACCACAACAGCCGGCTCGCCCACCACGAGGCGCTGCGCAACGGCTACGACACCACGCTGCTGCTCAACGCCCGCGGCACCGTCTCGGAGGCGCCCGGCTCCTGCGTGGTCATGGTCCGCGACGGCGAACTGGTCACCCCGCCGGGCACCAGCGGGGTGCTGGAGGGACTCACCGTCGACACGGTCGCCACCCTGGCGCAGGAGCACCTCGGCCTGCCGCTGCGCCGCCGGGAGATCGACCGCACCGAGCTCTACGTCTGCGACGAGCTGTTCCTGTGCGGCACGATGTCCGAGCTGCTGCCGATCACCAGCATCGACCGGATCACGGTCGGGGACGGGCGGCCCGGCCCGCTCACCCAAGCCCTGCAGCGGCACTACGACGACGCGGTGCGCGCCCGCGGGAAGCACCCGGAGTGGTGCACCCCGGTCACCGCCGACACCGCCTCGCCGGCCGGCCCGGCCGCGCCCGGGGGGAGTGCCGCATGAGCGTGCTCGCCACCCTCCTCACGGCCCTGCGCGGCGGCACCGTGCAGGTGGTCGACCTGACCGCGCCGTTGTCCGAGCGCACCCCGATCATCTGCCTGCCGCCCGAGCGCGGCCAGCCGTGGCCCTTCAGCCGCGAGGTGATCAGCAACTTCGACGAACCGGGCCCCACGGTCTACTGGAACAACATCCGGCTCTCCGAGCACACCGGGACGCACTTCGACGCCCCCGCGCACTGGCTCTCCGGCCGTGGCGGCCAGGACGTCGCCCAGGTGGCGCCGACGCGGCTGATCGGTCCGGCCGCCGTCATCGACATGAGCGCGGAGGCGGAGAAGGACCCGGACTTCCTGCTCCGGCGCGAGCACGTCGAGGCGTGGACGGCCGCGCACGGGGCGCTGCCCGAGGGCGGGTGGCTGCTGTACCGCACCGGCTGGGACGCGCGGGCCGACGACCCGGAGCGCTTCATCAACGACCGGCACACCCCCGGCGTCGCCCCCGACTGCGCCCGCTGGCTCGCCGAGGAGACCCCGCTGGCCGGTTTCGGCGTGGAGACGGTCGGCACGGACGCCGGGCTCGCGGGCGACTTCGAGCCGCCCTACCCGTGCCACTGGTATCTGCACGGCGCCGGCAAGTACGGCCTGACCCAGCTGCAGAACCTCGCCCTGCTCCCGCCCACCGGCGCGCTGCTGGTGGCGAGCCCCCTGCCGATCGTCGGCGGATCCGGCAGCCCGGCCCGGGTCCTGGCCCTCGTCGAGTCCCGAGAAGGAGCGTGACGGTGGAGGACACCGGATTCCGGCGCGGCAGCGCTCTGCTGCGCCGCCACCAGGAGGACCGCACCCGCCCCGCCGAGTTCAGCCTGCTCGGCCGCGAATGGGAGCTGCTCGACGACGTCTTCAGCCCCACCTACACGCCGATCACCGAGCTGCTGTCGTCGTGGCTGCCCTATCCGCCGGACGGGTCCTTCCTGGAGGTCGGCTCCGGCGCCGGGGTCACCGCCGTGACCGCGGCCCTGTCCGGCTGCCGCGCGGTGACGGCGCTGGACATCAGCCCGGCCGCCGTCGAGAACACCCGTCGCAACGTCGAACGGCACGGCGTCGGCGACCGGGTACGGGTGATGCACAGCGACCTGTTCTCCGCCCTCGGCCCCGAGGACACGTTCGACGTCATCTTCTGGAACTCCAACTTCGCCGAGGCGCCGGGGGAGTTCGTCAACGAGACGGACCTGCACCACGCGTTCTTCGACCCGGGCTACGAGGCCCACCGCCGGTACGTGCAGGAGGCGCCGTCCCGGCTCGCCCCCGGCGGGCGGCTCTTCCTCGGCTTCTGCAGCATCGGAAACGCCCCGCTCCTCGCCGCCCTGTGCGAGCGGGCAGGCCTGACGGTGGAGCTGGTGCGCAGCGAGCGGCGCAGCCCCGACCCGGACACCACCCTCGACTTTCAGCTGCTTGAACTGCACCGCCGCTGAACCACCGCACCCGGCGAAAGGAATCACCACCGTGCCCCACTCCACCGGCCCGGACCGCTATCTGCCCCTGCTCGGCGAACGGGGGCGCGGAGTGCTGTGCACGCTCAAGGCCGACGGCAGACCGCAACTGTCCACCATCGACTACTGGTACGACGCCGACGCGGGCTTCGTGCGCCTGTCCACCACCGCCGACCGGGCCAAGGCGCGCAATCTGCGCCGCGACCCGCGGGTCAGCCTCCACGTGAGCACGCCCGGCGGTGGGGCGTACGCGGTGTTCGAGGGCCTCGCCACGCTGTCCGCCGTCGCCGCGGAGCCGTGCGACGCGGCCGTGGAGCAGCTCGTCGCCGTCTACCGGGGTGTCCAGGGCGAGCACCCCGACTGGGAGGAGTACCGGACGGCCATGGTCGCCGACCGCAGGCTGGCCGTCGGCTTCCGCGTCGAACACGCCTACGGCTGGGTCCCGGCCTGATGTCCGCCGCCCCCCACCCGCACCCGCACACCGAACGGAAGGGACGGTCATGCCCGAAGGCACCCCGCATCTGACGATCGTGGGCAGCGGCAATGCGCCGTACCGCCGCTACGCCATGCGGTCGCTGGCCGAGCGGTACCGGCTGTCCGCGCTGCTGCCGGCCGAACCCACCTGGCAGCGCCCGTACCTGGCCGACTGGAGGGTGGCCGACCCGGCCGACGAGGAGGCGCTGACCCGGGCGCTCGCCGAGCTGACCGGGTCCGGCCCGGCCGTGCTGACCTGGGGCGAGACCGTCCTCGAGACCACCGCGCGGGCCGCCGAGAAGCTGTCCCTGCGGCACATGTCGGCCCGCTCCGCGGCCCGCTGCCGCGACAAGTACCAGACCCGGACGCTGCTGGCGGAGGCCGGTGTCTCTGCCGTCCGGCACGGTCTGGCGCACACCGCCGACGAGGCCTCGCGGATCGCGGCGGCGATCGGCCATCCGGTCGTGCTCAAGCCCCGCGCGCAGGCCGGCAGCATCGGCGTCGTCCTGGCCGAGGACGAGGCGGCGGTGCGGGAGGGGTTCGCGCTGGCGGCGGGCGCCGGCTACCGGGAGCTGCCCTCCGGCGTCGGCGTGCTCGTCGAGGAGTACCTGACGGGGCCGGAGATCAGCGTCGACAGCGTGGTGCGGGACGGCGCCGTGACGCCGGTGCACGTCGCCCGCAAGCGGTTGGGCTTCGCCCCGCACTTCGAGGAGGTCGGGCATCTGGTGACCGGCTGGGAGGACGAGCCGTGGGCCGAGGAGGCGCGGGCCCTGGTGATCGCCGCGCACCGGGTGCTCGGCGTCGAGCTGGGGGTCACCCACGCCGAGCTGCGGCTGACCCCGGCCGGGCCGCGCCTGGTGGAGCTCAACGGGCGCCTCGGCGGCGACCTGATTCCGTACGCCTCCCGGCTGGCCACCGGCGTCGACCTCGTCGTCGCCGCGGCCGAACTCGCCCTGGGCCGCACCCCCGACCTGCGGCCGGACCGCGCCGGCTGCGCCGAGGTCCGCTTCGTCTATCCGCCGCACGACGGCACGGTGGGCCGGGTGGACGTGGAGCGGGCCGCGGCCGTGCCGGGCATCGCGCACGCCGAGGTCCTTGCCCCACCTGGCACCCGGTTGCTGCTGCCGCCCCGGCAGGTCATCCCCCGGCTGGCCGTCCTGGTGGCGTCGGGGGACGACGAGAAGGCCTGCGCCCACGCCCTCGACGAGGCCGTGCCCCTGGTCACGGCCGAGGTCGAGCCGCTCGGAGAGGTGGAGATCCATGCGGTGGCCTAGCCGCTGGCGGCCTGTCGACGGGCTGATCGCCGCGCACGGACTGTC
The DNA here is from genome assembly GCF_044544925.1 of Streptomyces sp. NPDC053431. Taxonomy (NCBI): domain Bacteria; kingdom Bacillati; phylum Actinomycetota; class Actinomycetes; order Kitasatosporales; family Streptomycetaceae; genus Streptomyces; species Streptomyces sp. NPDC053431. Next base: position 48,452 of record NZ_JBITXX010000020.1, read on the forward strand.
GTCGTTCTGCCTCGGCCTCGCCATGCCCTACACCTCCGTGTACCTCGCGGGCCGGCCGGGCGTCGGCACCGCGGGCGTGGCGCTGTTCTACGGCTTCAGCGGCGGCGCCAACCTGGCTGTCGCCCTGCTGCTGTCCACCGGGGCGCTGAAGGTCGGCCGGATCCCACTCGGCATCGCCGGCACCCTGCTCTGGCTGACCGGCTACCTCGCCGTGCCCGGCGCCGGCTCGCTGGTCGCGGTGACGGCCGCGGGCATGGCCGTCGGCGCGGGGCAGGGCGGGTTCATGGCCGCGATCGTCCCGCTGGTCAACGCCCTGATCACGGCGGAGGAACGGCGGCGGGTGTTCGCCCGGCGCTACGCCGTCCTGAACGCGACGCTCGCGGGTGGCTCGCTGCTCGCCGGTCTGCTGACGCTGGTGCTGCCTCGGGCGGTCATCCCGTACTTCTTCCTCGCGAACGCGGTGGGCATCCTGCCGCTCACCGTCGCGCTGTGGCGGGTGCGCCGCCATATGCCCGCGGCCGCCGCGGACACGGAGGACGACGGGGACGGGCAGCCGCTTCCGGTGCTGCGGCTGTGGCGGGTGATGGCCCCGGTCGCCGTCTTCCAACTGACCGCGGCGCTGTTCGCCTTCAGCCAGTTCGACGCGACCGCGCCGCTGGTGACCACCCGGCTGATGGACATGCCGCTGTTCGCGGTGTCGCTGATGCTCTTCGTGACCGTGGTGGTGATCGCCGTCTTCCAGCGGCCGATGACCCGCCGTCTGGAGAACCTGCCGGAGAGCACCGGCCTGCGCGTCGCGGTCGGACTGTGGGTGGCGTCCTACGTCGTCGTCGGGCTGTTCTCGCTGGCCCCGTACGGCCCACGCCTCGCCGGTCTGCTGCTGTACGCCGTGCTGTTCGGGCTCGGCGAGTGCGCCTACTCGTGCTCGTTCCACCCCTGGCTGATCTCCATGGTGCCCGAGCGCGAGCTCACCCGGGCCACCGCCATGGCCAACTCGATGATGGGCGCCGGCAAGTTCGCCGGCCCCTCGATCGGCGTCGGTCTGGCGGCCTCCGGCAGCGCCACGGTGGTCTGGCTGGGGCTCGCGGCGAGCTGCGCCGTGTTCAGCACCCTGTCCGGCCTGCTGACCGGCAGACAGATCAGGAAGGGGAGCGCCGAGTCGGCCGCGCACACCTCCTAGCTCGCGCCCCGCACCCCCAGGCACACGTACATCCCCGCGGGAGGAGATGTCTCACCGGACCGGGTGCGGGCGCGCATCGAGCAGGTCACGGGAGTGCTGCCGGTCGGATGCCCGGCCCGGCCGGCCTTCGGTTCGTCCTGAACCGGCCGGGCGCCGGGCCTGGATCAGACACCGCCGCCGGTGAGTCTGAGGTGGTCCACGACGCGTTCGCCGAGCGCCGCGAACATGTCGAGCTCCTCGGGCGTCAGCAGGTCGACGAAGTACCGGCGCACCGACGCCACGTGCGCCGGTGCCGCCGCCTCGATGGTGCGCAGCCCCTTGCCCGTGAGGGTGACGACGGCGCCCCGTCCGTCGGTCGCGCACTCCTCGCGGGCCACCAGGCCCCGCTGCTCCATGCGGCCCAGGTGGTGGGAGAGGCGGCTGCGCGACCACAGCATGTGGTGCGCGAGGTCGCTGACCCGCCGCTGGTGGCCGGGGGTGCTGCTGAGGCTGGACAGCACGTCGTAGTCCGGCTCGGACAGCCCGCTGTCGCGGCTCAGGTCGCGGGCGAGCTGAGCATTGAGCAGCAGGAACATCCGGCGGTAGGCCTGCCAGGCCCGTTGCTCCCGGTCGGTCAGCCAGTGGGGTGCCTCGGTCACGGTCACCATTCTACCGATGGTGATTGACGTATCACTCACCCTGTCCTACGGTAATTGCTGACGTGTCAATCACTTGGTGGCGCGAGAAGCCCCGCACCGCGCGGCCCCGTGCGGCCGGTACCGGCATCCGCCACCACTCCGCGCCGGCCCGGATCCGTCCGATCCCCCGTCCGGATCCGGGTCACCTCTTCGACGAAGGAATCGGCACCGTGCCCCGTCTTCACATCATCTCCGCCAGCGTCCGCTCCACGTCGGCCGGCCGTCCTCTCGCCCGGTGGGTCGCCGAACTCGCCGCCCGGCAGGGTGGGTTCGATGTCGAACTGCTGGACCTGAAGGACGTCGCGTTGCCGTTCCTGGACGAGTCCGAGCACCCGGAGAGCGGGATCTACGCGCACCAGCACACCAAGGAATGGAGCGCGAAGATCGACGCCGGGGACTGCTTCGTCTTCGTCATGCCGATGTACAACCGCGGCTTCTGCGCGTCGCTGAAGAACGCGATCGACCACCTCTACCGCGAGTGGCAGAACAAGCCCGTGGGCCTCATCAGTTACAGCGCCGGCAGCTCCGGCGGAGCCCCGGCCATCGAGATGATCCGTCCGGTGCTCGCCATGGTGGGGTTGCGCACGGCCGAACCGACCCTGTCGATTCCCGCTATCGCCGACCACCTCGACGCCGAGGGCCGCTTCCGCGCCACACCCGACCTCGAGACCCGGACGCAGGCCGTCCTCACCGCCGTGGCGGAACTGACCCGGGCCCCCGAGCCGCAGGCGGAGCCCGCGTCGGCCTGACACCAAGGGCACCCCCGGCCGAAGGACTCGCGCTCCGTCTGGGACCGGACGCACCCCTGCGGAACCACCGTGCAGCGGGAGCAGCCGCAGCACGTACTGCGCAACCTGATCCGCGGCCGAGGCCAAGGACCACGACGGAGGGCCCTCTCCCCGACCGACCGGGGAGAGGGCCTTCCTCATGCACGGGCCGTACGGCGTCAGCCGAGCAGCTCCACCTCCGCCAGCTCACCGCCCGGACCGGGCGTCACCAGCCGGTACTTCGCGTACGTCCCCGGCACCGGCACCGAGAACACCCGGGTCTGCCGCGCCCAGGCGAAGGACTCGCCGTCCCGCCGGTCCAGGTCCTTCCAGCTCACGCCGTCCGCGGAGCCCTGGAGCACCCAGCCCGCCGGCGCCTTCGCCCGGTCCGCCGACGAGGTCAGCGTGTACCGCACCGCCTTCACCGGACCGGCCACGGGAAGCTCGACCGGTCCGGTCACCGGCCCCGCCGTCGCCGAGGTGTCGTCGAACAGCGGCCCCGCGGCGCCCGCGAGCAGATCGGTCCGCGGCGCCGGCACCCTGTCGTCCCGGGTGATCGAGACCGGGGCCGCCGAGGCGCCCGTTCCCCAGGCCGAGGGCACCGGACCCAGGTCGAACTTCAGCGTGCCGCCCCGGGCGAGCAGGTCGTGCGGCAGCGCCGTCGAGGTCCACCGCTGCCCGTTCAGCTTCACGCCCTGGACGTAGATGTTGCGGGCGCTGTTGCGCGGGGCCTCCACGACCAGCGTGCGCCCGTTGTCCATGCGTACGGTCGCCTTCCTGAAGAGCGGCGAGCCGATCGCGTACTCCCCGCTGCCCATCACCAGCGGGTAGAAGCCCAGCGCGGAGAACAGGAACCAGGCCGACTGCTCGCCGTTGTCCTCGTCGCCGTGGTAGCCCTGGCCGATCTCGCTGCCCGTGTAGAGGCGGGACAGGACCTCGCGGACCTTCTGCGCCGTCTTCCACGGCTGCCCCGCGGCGTCGTACATGTACGGCACGTGGTGCGCGACCTGGTTGGAGTGCCCGTACATGCCCATCCGCACGTCCCGCGCCTCCGTCATCTCGTGGATGACGCTGCCGTACGAGCCGGCGACCTCGGGGCTCGCCGTCTCCGGGGTCGAGAAGTACGCGTCGAGCTTCTTCCCGAGGCCGGCGCGCCCGCCGTACAGGTTGGCGAGGCCCCGGGAGTCCTGCGGGGCCGTGAAGGCGTAGCCCCAGCCGTTGGTCTCCGTGTAGTCGTAGCCCCAGATCCGCGGGTCGTACGACGCCGAGGGCACCCGCCAGGCGCCGGCGGCGTCGCGGCCCTGGAAGAAGCCGGCCTTCGCGTCGAAGAGGGAGACGTAGGAGCGCGCCCGGTCGAGGAAGTACGCCGACTCCTCCTGGTAGCGCTTCTCGCCGGTCTTCTCGTAGAGCGCCTGTCCCATCCTCGCGATGCCGTAGTCGTTGAGGTAGCCCTCCAGGGACCAGGACAGTCCCTCGTGGGTCTCGGTCGAGGCGTAGCCGGTGAAGGGGGAGGTCTCCATGCCCTTGCGGCCGACGCCCCGGCCGGGCGGCACGACGGTCGCGTTCTTCAGGGCCGCCTCGTACGCCGCCTCCGCGTCGAAGTCGACGCCCTTCACGTACGCGTCCGCGAAGGCCACGTCCGAGGAGGTGCCGGTCATCAGGTCCGCGTAGCCGGGGGAGGACCAGCGGGAGATCCAGCCGCCGTCCTTGTACTGCTGCACGAAACCGTCGACCAGCTCGCCCGCCTTCTCCGGAGTCAGGAAGGAGTAGGCCGGCCAGGCCGTCCGGTAGGTGTCCCAGAAGCCGTTGTTGACGTACGCCTTGCCCTCCACGATCTTCGCGCCGGTACGGGTCGGGGTGTCGGGGCCGACCGGGGCGGAGAAGGGGCTGGCGTACCGGTAGGACGAACCGACCTTTTCGAACGCGGAGTTGGGGTACAGGTAGAGCCGGTAGAGGCTGGAGTAGAGGGTAACCAGCTGGTCGTGGGTCGCGCCCTCGACCGTGACCCGGCCGAGCACCCCGTCCCAGGCGTCCTGGGCCCGCTCCCGCACGGAGTCGAAGTCCGTGCCCTCCGGGATCTCGTCGGCGAGATTGGCCTTCGCCTGGTCGACCGAGATCAGGGAGGTCGCGAGGCGCAGGGTCACCGTGCGGTCGGCGCCCGGGTCGAAGCGGAGGTGCCCCTTCACGCCCTGGGCGGCGGAGTCCGTGACGGGCGCGTCGAAGACGCCGTACACGAACATCCGGCCCGCGCCCGTGGACAGCCCGCTCCTCACGTCGGAGTAGGCGGTGAAGGAGCGCGTCGCCGGGTCGACGGTGAGCCCGCCCTGCTCGGTGACGTTGTCCAGGACGACGCTCGCGTCCTCGCCCGGGTAGGTGAAGCGCATGACGGCCGCGTGGTCGGCCGGGGCGATCTCCGCCTTCAGACCGTTCTCGAACGTGACGCCGTAGTAGTGCGGCTTCGCCGTCTCGTTCGCGTGGCGGAACGGGAGCGCCCGGGCGGCCCGGTCGGTCGGCGGGGGGCCCGCGGCGGCCGAGGGCATCACCTGGAAGGTCTGCCGGTCGCCCATCCAGGGGCTCGGCTGGTGGCTGGCGGACAGCGCCTGCAGGGTGGGCAGGTTGTCGGCGTTGTTGCCGCGCGCGTACTCGTAGATCCAGCTCTGCGTCGCCGCGTTGGTGACCGGCGTCCAGAAGTTGAAGCCGTGCGGCACGGCGGTGGCCGGAAAGGTGTTGCCGCGCGAGAAGGAGCCGGAGGAGTTCGTGCCGCGCAGCGTCGAGGCGTAGTCGGAGAGGCGCTCGTAGGGCTCCTGCGGCGGCTTCGGCGCGATCGTGACGTCGTCGATCCAGCCCTGGAACTTCCCCGGGCCCTTGGGGGAGTCGTAGGCCACCAGGATCCGGTCCACGGTCCTGCCGTCGGCGACCTCGCCGATCCGGGCGGTGACCCGGTTCCACTGGTTGACGTAGAGCCGCTTGGCGGCGCCCTGGCCGCGGGGCGTGAGCGCCCCGCCGTAGGTGTCGGTGGCGCCGAGGTCGCTCAGATAGGTGCCGTCGGTGAAGGCCAGGTCCACCGACACGTTCGTGGCGGGGTAGTTCAGGTCGGTCTCGGACGCCGACATCGACGGGAAGATCGTGTAGGAGAGCTCGGTGTCGCGGACGATCCGGATGTCGGTGTCGAAGACCTTGTTGTACGAGTACGCCCGGCCCTCGCCCCGGTGCGTGCCGGCGTAGCGCAGCGCCCGCCTGCCCGTGAAGCCGGCGCCGGCCTTGGCGGTGGGGGAGCCGCTGGGGCCGCGGTCGACCTGGCTGCGCATGTCCTCCGGGACGGGCTGCGAGGTGTCCCCGTTCGAGAACTGGACGTCGGCGAGCTGGGTGAGGCCCGCGCCCGCGTTCCTGGTGATCTCCAGGCGGTAGTGGGCGTAGGCGGTGGCCCCGCCACCCGGGGTGTCGTACGTCCTCGTCTCGAAGCGCCTGGCGAAGCTCTCGCCGCTCCGGGTGTCGAGGACGGTCCAGTTCTCGCCGTCCGCCGAGCCCTTGAGGGTCCAGTCGCGCGGGTCGCGTTCGGCGGCGTCGTTGGCCGAGGTCAGCGCGTACGTCGCGAGCTTCACCGGCTGGTCGAGGTCGAACTCCAGCCAGGCGGTGGGCTCGAACACCAGCCACTTGGTGCCCGGCTGGAGGTCGATCAGGTTCTCCTTGACCTCGCCGGCGCCCGCGTGCTCGCCGCTGGCGCGCACGGTGGTGACGTGGTCGGTGACGTTGCCCGGGATGCCGGTGACGAATCCGCCGTCGACGCCCGAGGCGCGCTTCTGCCCGTCGGGCCCGGTGTCGACGGTGTTGCGCCAGGTCGGCTGGGTTTCGTCCGGTTCGAAGGAGGTGGAGAACTTCCGTATGGATGCGCCGGATTGTTCCGATCGGCCCGGAAGCGCCTGAGCCACCGCGGGGGTGAGGCTCAGGATCAGCGCCGCCGAGGCCACCAGGGAGACCGCTCTGAGATGGGGGTGCATGCCGTGTCGTCGCTCCTGCCGCGAGTTCTAGACAACGTTGTCAAACAGATCGCGCGAAAACCCAGGAGAAGGGCAAGTGTCAGGGGGTGTCAAGGGTGTTGACGTCAATTCGAGGGAGGAAACGGGGCAGAAACTCCTCCGTCGCCCCGCAGGTCTCAACTCGGAGAAGACTGCCGGAGAAAGCTGGTTTCGATCTTGCTCCGGTGACCGGAAGTGGACTATACCTGTCGGCGTCCCGCCCGTCGTGACACCGACGACGGCCCGACGCCTGCACGACCCAGCTGCAATTGACCGCGGTGGCGGGGCCCTTCGCCTGTGGCGAACTCTGTACGGGCGACCGGTACACCGCCTGAGTCCTGAATGAAGGCGAGGACTTGCATGGGATCCACCTCCGCCCAGCACCCTGAGGGCCTCGGCCGTCGCGATCTGATCAAGCGTTCCGCCGCACTCGGTCTGATCTCGGTGCCGACCATGAGTATCCTGTCCGCCTGCGCCTCCAGCGGGGGCGACAGCACGGACAACGACAAGCCCAAGGGCGAGAAGACGAAGGACAACCCGTTCGGCGTCGCCAAGGGCGGAAAGATCGACGTCGTCGTCTTCAAGGGCGGCTACGGCGACGACTACGCCAAGGCGTGGGAGGCCAGCTTCAACAAGAAGTGGGGCATCACCGCCACCCACACCGGCACCCAGGAGATCACCGGCAAGCTTCAGCCGCGCTTCAACGCCGGCAACCCGCCGGACATCGTCGACGACTCCGGCGCCCAGAAGATCAAGATCGACGTCCTGCACAAGAACGGCCAGCTGCTCGACCTCGCCGAGGTCCTCGACGCGCCGTCCGTCGACGACCCGGCCAAGAAGGTCCGCGACACGCTGATCCCCGGCACGATCGACGCCGGCGTGCTGGAGGGCAAGACCGTCGCCCTCAACTACATCTACACGGTGTGGGGTCTGTGGTACTCCGGCAAGCTCTTCAAGGAGAAGGGCTGGAAGGAGCCGAAGACCTGGGACGAGTTCCTCGCCATCTGCAAGGACGCCACCGCCCAGGGCATCGGCGGCCTCGCCCACCAGGGCAAGTTCCCGTACTACATCAACGTCGCCATCATGGACCTGATCGCCAAGAAGGGCGGTCTGGACGCCATGAAGGCGATCGACAACCTCGACCCCAAGGCCTTCGTCGGCTCCGACGCGGCCAAGGAGGCCGTCGAGGCGATCTACGAGGTGGTCGAGAAGGGCTACCTCATGCCCGGCACCAACGGCCTCACCCACACCGAGTCGCAGACCCGCTGGAACCAGTACAAGGCCGCCTTCATCACCTGTGGTTCCTGGCTGGAGAACGAGCAGCTCAAGCAGACCCCGGCCGACTTCGACATGAAGTTCATGCCGATGCCGCTGCTGCCCGGCAGCAAGATGCCGTACGAGGCGATCCGGGCCGGCTCCGGCGAGCCCTTCATCATCCCGGCCAAGGCCAAGAACCTGGCCGAGGCGAAGGAGTTCATGCGGATGATGCTCTCCAAGGAGTGGTCGACGCTCTTCGCCAAGGAGGCCAACTCCCTCACCATCCTGCAGGACGGCGTGGATCCGAGCGTCAAGCTGCGCCCCGGCACCCAGTCCACGGTCGAGGCCTCCAAGGCGGCCGGCACCAACACGTTCCGCTACCTGTACACCGAGTGGTACAGCGAGATGGACACCGAGATCCAGAACGCCTCCAACGAGCTGATGGCCAAGCGCATCCAGCCCGCGGAATGGCTCAAGCGGGCCCAGGCCGCGGTCGACAAGGCGGCCAAGGACCCGGCGTCCAAGAACAACCACCGCGACTGACACGCGGCACCGAATCGCGTATCAATCCGCCGGGGACATCAGGGACGGGAACGCCATGCGCAAAGGGCAGTACAAGTTCGTCACGGGATTCCTCTTCATACCCGTGGCCCTCTATCTGGTCTTCGTGATCTGGCCGTACATCCAGACGTTCGGCTACTCGCTGACCGACTGGAAGGGCCAGTCGCAGACCTTCTCCTTCGTCGGCCTCGACAACTACGTCGCGCTGTTCGAGGACGACATCTTCCTGGGAGCGGTCTGGCACAACATCCTGTTCCTGGTGTTCATCCCGGTGATCACCATTCTGCTCGCCCTCTTCTTCGCCTTCATGGTGAACGCGGGCGGGCGGAGCCGGGCCGGCGGCGTCGCGGGCGTCGCCGGGTCCAAGTTCTACAAGGTCGTGTACTTCTTCCCGCAGGTGCTCTCGCTCGCGATCCTCGCCGTCCTCTTCGGCGCCGTGTACCGCAGCGACACCGGCGGCATGCTCAACGGCCTCCTGCTGAAGCTCGGCCTCATCGAGGCCGACCGGCCGGTGGAATGGCTGAACGAGCCCGGCTTCGTCCTGTGGGCCCTCGTGGCCGTCGTCGTCTGGCACGGCGTCGGCTTCTACCTGGTGCTGTTCTCCGCGGCCATGCAGTCCATCCCGCGGGACATCTACGAGGCGGCGCTGATCGACGGCGCGGGCCGCGCCCAGTCCTTCTTCCGCATCACGCTGCCGCTGCTGTGGGACGCCGTGCAGACCGCGTGGGTCTACCTCGGCATCGTCGCCATGGACATGTTCGTGCTGGTCTCCACGATGACCCAGGGCGAGTTCGGCGGCGGCCCCGACCACCACAGCGAGACCATGTCGACGGTCATGATGCGGAACTTCCTCTACTTCGGCAAGAGCGGTTACGCCTGCGCCATGGGCGTGGTCATGCTGCTGCTCACCCTGATCGTGTCCGTGGTCACGCTGCGCGCCACCCGCCGCGAGCGCCTCGAGTTCTGAGCGGGAGAACCCACGATGACTGCACCCATCCAGAAGACCGACGCCCCCACCACGAGCGGCGCCGCCGTGCCCCGGCCGCGCGCCGCCGGCAAGGGGAGCACCCCGGCCCCGGGCCCCGCCCGCGAGGGCACCGTCCTCAACGTCTTCTCGCACGGCTTCCTCGCCCTCTGGGCGCTGATGATCGTGCTGCCGCTGATCTGGCTCGTGCTGAGCTCCTTCAAGACCGACTCCCAGATCGCCGGGTCGGCCTTCGGCTGGCCGGCCAACTGGTCCCTCGACGTCTTCGGCCGGGCGTGGAACAAGGGCATCGGCGACTACTTCGTGAACACCCTGATCGTCCTGGTGTTCTCGGTGCCGCTGACCATGCTCTTCGGTTCCATGGCGGCCTACGTGCTGGCGCGCTACCAGTTCTGGGGCAACCGGCTCATCTACTACTTCTTCGTGGCCGGCGCGATGTTCCCGGTCTTCCTGGCGCTCGTCCCGCTCTTCTTCATGGTGAAGATGCTCGGGATGCTCAACACCTACCAGGGCCTGGTCCTGGTCTACGTCGCGTACTCGATGCCGTTCACCGTGTTCTTCATGCACTCCTTCTTCCGCACGCTGCCGACGGCCGTCTTCGAGGCCGCGATCCTGGACGGCGCCTCGCACACCCGGGCCTTCTTCCAGGTGATGCTGCCGATGGCCAAGCCGGGTCTGCTCAGCGTCGGCATCTTCAACACGCTGGGGCAGTGGAACCAGTTCCTGCTGCCGACCGTGCTGATGCAGCCGCAGAGCGGTGACGACCCCGAGCGGTACGTGCTCACCCAGGGTCTGATCCAGCTCCAGCAGCAGCAGGGGTACGAGACCGACCTGCCGGTGCTCTTCGCCGGCGTGACCATCGCCATGATCCCGATGCTCGTGGTCTACCTGTCCTTCCAGCGGCAGGTCCAGGCGGGTCTCACTTCGGCCACGCTCAAGTAACGACACCGGCGCCCAGAGGTCCGGTCCCGGGGACTCCACCCGGGACCGGACCTTTTGCGTCCGATTTCGACTACCGTCGAGGACTTGACGGCGACAAGCCCCACGAAGGAGCTTGGAGTTCATAACTTGTACACGTCGTAGGGTGGAGAGAGTCAATGGAGACTCCGGGGTCGCAGTCCTCGCTGCACCGGGCCAATCTCGAGCGGGTCGTCCGGGCGGTACGGATGGCCGGATCGCTCACCCAGGCGGAGATCGCCCGGGCGACGGGCCTGTCCGCCGCCACGGTCTCCAACATCGTGCGGGAGCTGAAGGACGGCGGAACGGTCGAGGTCACCCCGACCTCCGCCGGGGGCCGCCGGGCCCGCAGCGTCTCGCTGAGCGGCGACGCCGGCATCGTCATCGGCGTCGACTTCGGCCACACCCACCTGCGGGTCGCGGTGGGCAACCTGGCCCACCAGGTGCTCGCCGAGGAGGCCGAACCGCTGGATGTGGACGCCTCGGCCGCGGAGGGCTTCGACCGGGCGGAACAGCTGGTCAGCAGGCTGATCGCGGCCACCGGCATCGGCCGGGACAAGGTCGTCGGCGTCGGCCTCGGCGTGCCCGGCCCGATCGACGTCTCCTCGGGGACCCTGGGCTCCACGTCGATCCTCCCGGGCTGGAGCGGGATCAATCCGGCCGACGAGCTGTCCGCCCGCCTCGGCGTCCCCGTGCACGTCGACAACGACGCCAACCTCGGCGCGCTGGGCGAGCTGGTCTGGGGCAGCGGCCGGGGCGTGAAGGACCTCGCGTACATCAAGGTGGCCAGCGGTGTGGGTGCCGGGCTGGTGATCGACGGGCGGGTCTACCGGGGCCCCGGCGGCACGGCCGGCGAGATCGGCCACATCACGCTCGACGAGTCGGGGCCGGTCTGCCGCTGCGGCAACCGGGGCTGCCTGGAGACCTTCGCCGCCGCCCGCTACGTGCTGCCGCTGCTGCAGCCCAGCCACGGCCCCGACCTGACCATGGAGCGGGTGGTCCAGCTGGCCCGGGAGGGCGACCCGGGCTGCCGCCGGGTCGTCGCCGACGTCGGGCGGCACATCGGCAGCGGTATCGCCAACCTCTGCAATCTCCTGAACCCCAGCCGGGTGGTGCTCGGCGGCGACCTCGCCGAGGCCGGAGAGCTGGTCCTGGCGCCCATCAGGGACTCCGTCTCGCGTTACGCCATCCCCAGCGCCGCCCGGCAGCTCTCGCTCGCCCCTGGGGCCCTGGGCGGCCGCGCGGAGGTGCTGGGGGCGCTGGCCCTGGTGCTGAGCGAGATGGGCGACTCGACGCTTTTGGACAGCTCTGTCGGCAATGTCAGCCCGATGGGCGGCCTGTCGCGCACCTCGGCGGCACCGGCTCCTGCCTTCACTTAGATAACGAATGGCACCGTTGTCGTCTCGTTAAGGATTTACTCCTTGACGTCGACCGTGCGGCCGAGTTGACTTCCAGCCACCTCGGCCGCAATGTCGCGGCCTCGTCAGGGAGGCAACCCCACATGAACGCAGTGACGCGTCGCGTCGTCATAGGCACGGCCGCGGTTTCCATGGCCCTCTCCCTTGCCGCCTGTGGCAAGGCCGGCGACAACGGCTCCGGCGACTCGAGCGGCGGCGACGGCAAGACCATCGGTCTGCTGCTGCCGGAGAACAAGACCACCCGTTACGAGACCTTCGATCGCCCGATCATCGAGGCCAAGATCAAGGCCCTCTGCTCGGACTGCGAGGTCAAGTACAACAACGCCGCGCAGGACACCGAGACGCAGAAGAAGCAGTTCGACGCGCTGGTCACGCAGGGCGTGAAGGTCATCATCCTGGACTCGGTCGACTACAAGGCCACCAAGTCCTGGGTGCAGCAGGCCGAGAAGAAGGGCGTCAAGGTCGTCGCGTACGACCGCCTGGCCGAGGGTCCGATCTCCGCCTACGTCTCGTACGACAACGAGAAGATCGGCCGCCTCCAGGGCGAGGCGCTCGTGAAGGCGCTCGGCGACAAGGCGAAGGAAGCCAACGTTGTCATGATCAACGGCTCGCCGACCGACCCGAACGCCCCGCTGTTCAAGAAGGGCGCCCACAGCGTCCTCGACGGCGGCGTCAAGAAGGTCGTCTACGAGCAGGACATCCCGGACTGGTCCCCGGACGAGGCCAACAAGAAGATGGGTGCCGCCATCGACTCCCTGGGCAAGGGCGGCTTCCAGGGCGTGTACTCGGCCAACGACGGCATGGCCGGCGGCATCATCACCGCCCTCGCCAAGCAGGGCCTCAAGGTCCCGGTCGGCGGTCAGGACGCCGAACTCGCCGGTCTGCAGCGCATCCTGAAGGGCGACCAGGCCTTCACGATCTACAAGCAGATCAAGCCCGAGGCCGAGACCACCGCCGAGATCGCGGTCAAGCTCCTCAAGGGCGAGAAGATCGACTCCCTGACCCCGGTCAAGGTCACCAGCCTCACCGGCGAGTTCAAGGACATCCCGGCCAAGCTGTACGACGCGCAGATCGTGACCAAGGAGAACATCGCCTCCACGATCATCGCCGACAACGTCTACAAGGCGGCCGACATCTGCACCGCCGAGTACAAGGCGGCCTGCGAGGCGGCGGGCATCAAGTAAGGCCCGCCGGGCCCCAGGCCCGCCCAGGCCCCCCACGCAGAAACGGTCCGGCGCTCCCGCCCCGTCCTCCACGCCCCGCAAGCGGGGGCGGGGCGCCGGACTCCCCTCGTACCCCCTCCTCCCCCTCCCGGGGGACACCCCGCACCACATCCCCGCCGGTCAGGCGGCGAAGGAGATGATTCACGTGTCCGCTACGCCCGTGCTGGCGTTGCGCGGGGTCTCCAAGCGGTTCGGCGCCGTCCAGGTGCTCACCGATGTCGATCTGGAGATCCATGCCGGAGAGGTCGTCGCCCTGGTGGGCGACAACGGCGCCGGCAAGTCGACCCTCGTCAAGACGATCTCGGGTGTCCACCCGATCGACGAGGGCACCATCGAATGGGACGGCCGCCCCGTCCAGATCACCAAGCCGCACGACTCCCAGAACCTCGGGGTCGCGACCGTCTACCAGGACCTCGCGCTCTGCGACAACCTCGACGTCGTCGCCAACCTCTTCCTCGGCAGCGAGCTCAGCTCCGGTTCCGTCCTCGACGAGATCGCCATGGAGAAGCGCGCCCGGGAGCTCCTGGACACCCTGTCCATCAGGATTCCGTCGGTCCGGATACCCGTCGCCGCCCTCTCCGGCGGCCAGCGCCAGGTCGTGGCCATCGCCCGCGCCCTGATCGGCGACCCGAAGATCGTCATCCTGGACGAGCCCACCGCCGCCCTCGGCGTCGAGCAGACCGCACAGGTGCTCGACCTCGTGGAGCGGCTGCGCGAGCGCGGCCACGGCGTCATCCTCATCAGCCACAACATGGCCGACGTCCGCGCCGTCGCGGACCGGGTCGCCGTGCTCCGGCTCGGCCGCAACAACGGCGACTTCAAGGTCGCCGACACCAGCCACGAAGAGATCATCGCCGCCATCACCGGCGCCACGGACAACGCCGTGACCCGCAGGCAGGCCCGCAAGGCCGAGACCACCGAGAACACCGCCGCGAAGGAGGCCGCCAAGTGAGCGACCTCGCCAAGACCCCCGAGACCTCCGAGACGGCCGCGGCCGCCGAGGCCACCGCGACCGCCGTCGAGGAGTCCGCCGCGCCCGTCCCGGCCGTCGACCCCCGCCTCCTCGTCCGGGAGGAGGGCGTCAAGGGCTACTGGACGGAGTTCACCCGCAAGATCCGCGGCGGTGAGCTCGGCTCCCTGCCCGTGATCCTGGGCCTGATCGTCATCGCGATCGTCTTCCAGATCCAGAACAGCAACTTCCTGTCCGCGAGCTCCGTCGCCAACGTCGCCGTCTACGCGTCCGGCCTCGGCATCATGGCGGTCGGCATCGTCTTCGTCCTCGTCCTCGGCGAGATCGACCTGTCGATGGGCTCCGTCGCCGGCGTCGGCGCCGCCGTCTGGGCCGGCCTCCAGGTCAGCAACGGGACGAACCAGTGGCTGGCCATCGTGCTCGCGGTGCTCAGCGGCACCGCCATCGGCGCGCTGCACGGCTTCTTCTTCGCGAAGATCGGCGTTCCCGCGTTCGTCGTCACCCTCGCGGGCTTCCTCGGCTGGATGGGCCTCCAGGAGTGGCTCATGGGCGGCGAGGGCTCCATCAACACGCCTTCCGGCAGCGTGGTGGAGAACCTCACCAACTACTTCTTCGCCGACAAGATCGCCGCCTACGGCCTCGCCCTGGTCGCCGTCGCCGCGTACCTGCTGTCCCTGCTGCGCGACAGCAGCCGCCGCAAGGCCGCCCGGCTCCCGGCCCGCCCGGTCAGCGAGATCGTGCTGCGCACCGCCGTGGTCGCCGTCCTGGTCTTCGTCGTCGCCTACGTGATGAACGAGCCCGCCGGCGCCCGCGGTCTGCCGCTCGCCCTGGTGCTCTTCCTGGCCGTCCTGGTGATCGCCGACTTCGTCGCCCGCCGCACCCTGTTCGGCCGCAAGGTCTTCGCGGTCGGCGGCAACGCCGAGGCGGCCCGCCGCGCCGGCATCAACGTGGACCTGGTCCGGATCGCCGTCTTCGCGATCTCCGGCACCCTCGCCGCCTTCGGCGGCCTGTTCATCGCGAGCCTCTCCGGCGGCGCGACGAAGAGCCTCGGCGGCGGCAACACGCTGATGCTGGTCATCGCCGCAGCCGTGATCGGCGGCACCAGCCTCTTCGGCGGCCGCGGCAAGGTCTGGTCGGCACTCCTGGGCATGATCGTGATCCAGTCGATCCAGCAGGGCCTGAACATGATCGGCATGTCCAACGCGATCCAGAACATGATCACCGGCGCGGTGCTGCTCGCCGCCGTCGTGATCGACTCGGTCTCGCGTCGCACGCAGAAGACCGCGGGCCGCGCGTGATGCGCGCATAGGCGGACGTAACGCTCGCCACAGTACGCCCGGCGCCGAAACCGGCGCCGGGCGCTGCTGCGTCCGGACCAGTGCACGGCCGGACAGATCAGCGGTGTGTCGGCCATCCGGGTGGTGCGCCACCCCCGGCCCGCTGCCCACGATCCAAGACGGAACATTAGACTCGACAAATCGGCAAGCTCGACCAGTTCAAACGCAAGGAGGCACGGGTGGCTCTGCTGACCCGTATCAGGGGACCGCGAGATCTGGACCGGCTCTCCTCGGAACAGCTGGACCAGCTGGCCGGAGAGATCAGGACTTTCCTCGTGGACGCCGTCTCCAAGACCGGCGGGCACCTCGGTCCCAACCTCGGCGTGGTCGAGCTGACCATCGCCCTGCACCGCGTCTTCGACTCCCCCAAGGACAAGGTCCTGTGGGACACCGGCCACCAGAGCTACGTGCACAAGCTGCTCACCGGCCGCCAGGACTTCTCCAAGCTCAAGATGAAGGGCGGCCTGTCCGGCTACCCCTCGCAGGCCGAGTCCGAGCACGACGTCATCGAGAACTCGCACGCCTCAACCGTCCTGGGCTGGGCCGACGGCCTCGCCAAGGCGAACCAGATCCTGAAGAAGGACGACCACGTCGTCGCGGTCATCGGCGACGGCGCCCTCACCGGCGGCATGGCCTGGGAGGCGCTCAACAACATCGCGGACGCCAAGGACCGACAGGTCGTCATCGTCGTCAACGACAACGAGCGCTCCTACGCGCCGACCATCGGCGGCCTCGCCAACCACCTGGCGACCCTGCGCACCACCGACGGCTACGAGCGCTTCCTCGCCCGCGGCAAGGACATCCTGGAGCGCACCCCCGTCGTCGGGAAGCCGCTCTACGAGACCCTGCACGGCGCGAAGAAGGGCCTGAAGGACTTCATCGCCCCGCAGGGCATGTTCGAGGACCTCGGCCTGAAGTACGTCGGCCCCATCGACGGTCACGACATCGAGGCCCTGGAGTCGGCGCTCACCCGCGCCAAGCGCTTCGGCGGCCCGGTCATCGTGCACTGCCTCACCGAGAAGGGCCGCGGCTACCAGCCCGCCCTCCAGGACGAGGCCGACCGCTTCCACGCCGTCGGCAAGATCCACCCCGACACCGGTCTGCCCATCAGCTCCTCCGGCGCCGACTGGACCAGCGTCTTCGGCGAGGAGATGGTCGCGCTCGGCAAGGAGCGCGAGGACATCGTCGCCATCACCGCCGCCATGCTGCAGCCGGTCGGCCTCGACAAGTTCGCCAGGGCCTTCCCCGAGCGCGTGTTCGACGTCGGCATCGCCGAGCAGCACGGCGCGGTCTCCGCGGCCGGCCTCGCCACCGGCGGGCTCCACCCGGTGTTCGCGGTCTACGCGACCTTCCTCAACCGCGCCTTCGACCAGGTCCTGATGGACGTGGCCCTGCACAAGTGCGGTGTCACCTTCGTCCTGGACCGGGCCGGTGTCACCGGCACCGACGGCGCCTCGCACAACGGCATGTGGGACATGTCGATCCTTCAGGTCGTGCCCGGCCTGCGGCTCGCCGCCCCGCGCGACGCCGACCAGGTCCGCGCCCAGCTGCGCGAGGCCGTCGAGGTCACCGACGCCCCCACCGTGGTCCGCTTCTCCAAGGGCGCGGTCGGCCCGGCCGTCCCGGCCCTGCGCCGGGTCGGCGGCATGGACGTGCTGCGCGAGGCCGACAGCGACCGGCCGGACGTGCTGCTCGTCTCGGTGGGCGCGCTCGCCCCGATGTGCCTGGAGATCGCCGACCTGCTCGACAAGCAGGGCATCTCCACCACGGTCGTCGACCCGCGCTGGGTCAAGCCGGTCGACGAGGCCATGGCACCGCTCGCCGAGCAGCACCGGGTGGTCGTCACGGTCGAGGACAACAGCCGTGCCGGCGGCGTCGGCTCCGCCGTCGCCCAGGCCCTGCGCGAC
Organism: Streptomyces sp. NPDC053431; assembly: GCF_044544925.1. Classification (NCBI taxonomy): domain Bacteria; kingdom Bacillati; phylum Actinomycetota; class Actinomycetes; order Kitasatosporales; family Streptomycetaceae; genus Streptomyces; species Streptomyces sp. NPDC053431. The sequence continues at coordinate 65,707 of NZ_JBITXX010000020.1, forward strand.
GCGGGCGTGGACGTGCCGCTGCGCGACTTCGGCATCCCGCCGCGCTTCCTGGACCACGCCTCGCGGGGCGAGGTGCTGGCCGAGATCGGGCTGACCGCCCCGGACATCGCACGCCAGGTCACCGGGCTGGTCTCGCGCCTGGACGGCCGGTTCGAGGGCAGCAGCCAGGCCGTGGAGCCCGCCCGCGACTGACGCGAAGCCCCCAATCGGCGTCACCTTTGGGCCGGTCGGACCACACCTTCGGGTGCCGACCGGCCCTTCCGCGTGCATCCTGGCCTGAGGGCGGGCAGCCCCATGCCAGGGAGGTACGACGTGAGTACGGACCAACAGCCACGCGCGAACTCCGGGATGTTCCGGACCAAGACGGTCGAGCAGTCGATCCGGGACACCGAGGAGCCGGAGCACGCGCTCAGGAAGTCCCTGTCCGCGTGGGACCTCACCGTCTTCGGCGTCGGTGTCATCATCGGCACCGGCATCTTCGTGCTCACGGGCAAGGTGGCGAAGGAGAACGCGGGCCCGGCCACCGCCCTCGCGTTCGTCGCCGCCGGCATCGTCTGCGCCCTGGCGGCCCTGTGCTACGCGGAGTTCGCCTCCACGGTGCCCGTCGCCGGTTCGGCGTACACCTTCGCGTACGCCTCCATCGGCGAGCTGCCGGCCTGGATCATCGGCTGGGACCTCGTCCTGGAGTTCGCGCTCGGCACCGCGGTCGTCGCCGTCGGCTGGTCCGGTTACGTGCGCTCCCTCATGGACAACGTCGGCTGGCACCTGCCGGCCGCGCTCGAAGGCCCGGACGTGCCGGGCGGCACCTTCGACCTCCTCGCGTTCATCCTGGTCCTGGTCCTGACCGCGATCCTGGTCCTCGGCATGAAGCTCTCGGCCCGGATCACCGCCGTCGTCGTCGCCGTCAAGGTGACCGTGGTGATGATCGTGATCGTCGCGGGCCTGTTCTTCATCGTCGGCGACAACTACACGCCCTTCATCCCGCCGGCCGTCGCCCCGCCGGGCGGCATCTCCGGCTGGGACGAGCCGATGGTCGGGCTGATCTTCGGCTACGAGCCGACCAACTTCGGCGTCATGGGCATCTTCACCGCGGCCTCCGTGGTGTTCTTCGCCTTCATCGGCTTCGACGTGGTCGCCACCGCCGCCGAGGAGACCAAGCTCCCGCAGCGCGACATGCCGCGCGGCATCCTCGGCTCGCTGTTCATCTGCACGGTGCTGTACGTGGCGGTCGCCCTCGTGGTCACCGGTATGCAGCACTACACCAAACTGTCCGTCAGCGCGCCGCTCGCCGACGCCTTCAAGGCCGTCGGCCACCCCTTCTACGCGGGCGTCATCAGCTTCGGCGCCGCCGTCGGCCTCACCACGGTCTGTCTGATCCTGCTGCTCGGCCAGACCCGGGTGTTCTTCGCGATGAGCCGCGACGGCCTGCTGCCGCGGTTCTTCTCCGTCACGCACCCGCGCTTCAAGACGCCCTACCGGCCGACCATCCTGCTCGGCGGGATCATCGCCGTCGTGGCCGGGTTCACCAGCATCAACGAGCTCGCCACGCTGGTGAACATCGGCACCCTGTTCGCCTTCGTCATGGTCGCCGTCGGCGTCATCGTGCTCCGCCGGACCCGCCCCGACCTGCACCGGGCCTTCCGCACCCCCTGGGTGCCGGTCCTCCCGATCCTCTCCATCGCGGCCTCGCTCTGGCTGATGCTCAACCTGCCGGGCGAGACCTGGTTCCGCTTCGCGGTCTGGATGGTGATCGGCCTGGTCGTCTACTTCGTGTACGGACGCAGCCACAGCCGCCTGAGCCGGCTGGGGCGGGACGCGGAGTACTGACGGGCCGCTACGCCAGCGCCCCCTGGCAGGAGCCGCTGCCCAGCAGGGTCGTGTCGAAGTTCTGCCGGTAGGCCTCGAAGATCTCGGCCTGGTCGATCTTCAGCAGGGTCTCGTCCTGCGAACGCAGGTTCGGGTACGTGTAGTTGTGGCTGCCGGTGAAGACCAGCTTGCGCGGCGTCCCCAGGTACGTGCCGTCGATCAGCAGGTACTTGGAGTGGACGCCGTACGAGCCCCCGCACTGGCGCAGGGTCGTGAGGCCGGCCGAGGTGAGGGCGGTCCGCACCCCCGTTCCGACGTTGCCCTTCTCGCCGTTCACCACGACCTGCACCCGGCAGCCCTCGGCCTGCAGGGCGGCCAGCCGGTCGGCGACCTGGGTCCGGGTGAAGGCGTACATGGCCACCCGGATCTCGGTGGCCGGGGTCGTGGTGCAGGAGACGTTCTTCAGCAGGGACACGACGGTGTCGGTGGAGGCGTCCTCGCGGGGGTCCACGGCCGAGGTGTCACCGGTGTCCCGGTCGGACTCGATACGGGGGAAGAAGTAGGTCTTGTACGCGCCGACGTCCGTGGTCCGGTAGTAGTCGTCCAGGCCGGGGCCGTTGGTGCCGTGGGCGAGCTGGTCCTTCCAGTAGTGGGTGTACTCGTCGTAGAGCCCCGTGTGCGGGACGACCACCGCGTTGTTGAACATGCCGGTGCGGTGGTTGGTCGTCAGGTTCGCGGAGGACTGGAAGACCACGTTCGGCGTGGCGCCGACCTTGGAGAACAGGAAGTACTTGTTGTGGTTGATGGCGTGCTCGACGGTGCCGTCGGACTTCTTCAGGTCCCGGTTGCCGATGCAGCCCCGGTTCTCCGGGCAGCCGAGCACGAAGGAACCCGTGGTGTCGGCGTCGACGGTCTCCCCGTAGTTCACGACCCGGCCGAACCGCTGGCCCAGCGTGGAGAACTCGCTGCCGGTCGCCTTCCACACGCCGTCCTCCAGCTTCTGGTCGGCCACGGCGTCGTGGTCGAACAGGATCTGGACGCGGACGCCCCGGTCCCGGTGGGCCGCGGCGAGGGCGTCGCGGACGACGCCGTCGGTGAAGAGGTAGATCGAGCCGCGGATCAGCCCGTTCGGCTCGGTGTTCCTGATGAGCGTCACCAGCTCGTCGCGCACGGCGTTCGGGCTGGTCGCCGGGTCGTTGAAGACGGCCTTCGCCCCGACCGTGACGGGAGCCGGGTCCTCGGCCAGGGCCTGGGGCGCGCCCAGGAGGGAGGTGGCGACGACAAGGGCCGAGGTGGCCGCGAGGCGCCGGAGGGCGCGTATACGCATCGGGAGGGTCCCATTCGACAGTGACGAGGAAGATCGGAAACGGCGATCCTAACCACTGTTGATCATGGAAGCCACGCTTCCGGGCACCGCTCGGCCTTCCGCGACGCCGTTCCTACGACGGCAGGGAGCGCGGCCCCGTGGTCCGGGCGCCCGCCGCCTCCACCCGGCGCCGCAGTTCCCGGTCGGCCGTCACCACCAGGCACGGCCGGTCGGCCGCGTCCCGCGCGAGCTCCACGATCAGGTCGTCGCCGCTGCCCGGCGCCTCCTCGACCCGGACCCCCGGCACCGAGGCCACGCCACGGGCCCGGCCCTCGACGACGAGCACGATCTCGTACGGTCCGCCCTCCGGCCCACCCCGCTCGGCGAGCCGGTCCCGCAGCCGCTCGGCGGCCCCGCGCCGGTCCTTCCACCAGCCGTCGGGCACCGACCCGACCACGTTGGCACCGTCCACGATCAGAAGCTCCATGCACCCAGCATGACGGCCCCGGCACCACCAGGGTGCCGGGGCCGTCACACGGACAGGTGAGCGCGCGGTGTTACGCCGGGACGCTCGCCACGCCCTGCGCCAGGAACCGCTTGCCGTTGACGCGCTCGGAGACACCCTCGCGGTCCAGGTACGGCGTGATGCCGCCCAGGTGGAAGGGCCAGCCCGCGCCCGTGATCAGGCAGAGGTCGATGTCCTGCGCCTCGGCGACGACACCCTCCTCCAGCATCAGGCCGATCTCCTGCGCCACCGCGTCGAGGACGCGGTCGCGGGCCTGCTCCTCGGTCAGGACGACGTCGCCCTGCTTGAGCAGCGCGGCGACCTCGGGGTCGAGCTCCGGCTTGAAGCCGTTCTCCGCGTTGTAGACGTAGAAGCCGCGCTTGCCGGCCTCGACGACGGCCTTCAGGTTGGGGGAGACCGTGAAGCGCTCCGGGAAGGCGCGGTTCAGGGTCTCGGAGACGTGCAGACCGATGGCCGGGCCGACGAGCTCCAGGAGGACCAGCGGGGACATCGGCAGACCGAGCGGCTCGACCGCCTTCTCCGCCGTGGCCACCGGGGTGCCCTCGTCGATGATGTTCTGGATCTCACCCATGAAGCGGGTCAGGATGCGGTTCACGACGAACGCCGGGGCGTCCTTCGTCAGCACGCCCGTCTTCTTCAGCTTCTTGGCGACGGCGAAGGCCGTGGCCAGCGAGGCGTCGTCGGTCTTCTCACCGCGGACGATCTCCAGGAGCGGGAGGATCGCGACCGGGTTGAAGAAGTGGAAGCCGACCACGCGCTCCGGGTGCTGGAGCTTGGAGGCCATCTCCGAGACGGACAGCGAGGAGGTGTTGGTGGCGAGGATCGCGTGCGCCGGGGCGACCGCCTCGACCTCCGCGAACACCTTCTGCTTGACCGACATCTCCTCGAACACGGCCTCGATGATGAAGTCCGCGTCCGCGAAGCCGGCGGCCTTGTCCAGGACACCGGAGACCAGGCCCTTGAGGCGGTTGGCCTTGTCCTGGTTGATGCGGCCCTTGCCGAGCAGCTTGTCGATCTCGCCGTGGACGTAGCCCACGCCCTTGTCGACCCGCTCCTGGTCGATGTCGGTCAGGACGACCGGAACCTCCAGGCGGCGCAGGAAGAGCAGGGCCAGCTGGGAGGCCATCAGACCGGCGCCGACGACACCGACCTTGGTGACCGGGCGGGCCAGGTTCTTGTCCGGCGCGCCGGCCGGGCGCTTGCCGCGCTTCTGCACCAGGTTGAAGGCGTAGATGCCGGAGCGCAGCTCGCCGCCCATGATCAGGTCCGCGAGGGCCTGGTCCTCGGCGTCGAAGCCCTTCTGCAGGTCGCCGTCCTTCGACGCCTCGATGATGTCGAGGGCGCGGTAGGCGGCCGGGGCGGCGCCGTGCACCTTGGAGTCGGCGATGGCACGGCCCTTGGCGACGGCCTGGTCCCAGCCCTCGCCGCGGTCGATCTCCGGGCGCTCGACGGTGACGTCGCCCTTCAGGACCTGGGCGGTCCAGATGAGGGACTGCTCCAGGAAGTCGGCACCCTCGAAGAGGGCGTCGGCGATGCCGAGCTCGAAGACCTGCTTGCCCTTGAGCTGGCGGTTCTGGTTGAGGCTGTTCTCGATGATGACCGAGACGGCCTTCTCCGCGCCGATCAGGTTCGGCAGGATCGTGCAGCCGCCCCAGCCGGGCACCAGGCCGAGGAAGACCTCGGGCAGCGAGAAGGCCGGCAGGGCCTTCGAGACGGTGCGGTAGGTGCAGTGCAGACCGACCTCGACGCCGCCGCCCATGGCCGCGCCGTTGTAGTACGCGAAGGTCGGGACGGCCAGGTTCGCCAGACGCTTGAAGACGTCGTGGCCGCCCTTGCCGATGGCGAGCGCGTCGGAGTGCTGCTTGAGCAGCTCGACGCCCTTGAGGTCCGCGCCGACGGCGAAGATGAACGGCTTGCCGGTGATGCCGGCGCCGACGATCTCACCGTTCGCGGCCTCGGCCTCGACCTGGTCGATCGCCGTGTTGAGGTTGGCGAGCGACTGCGGGCCGAAGGTGGTCGGCTTGGTGTGGTCGAAGCCGTTGTCCAGCGTGATCAGCGCGAACCGGCCCGCACCCGCGGGGAGTTCGAAGTGACGTACGTGGGCCGAGGTGACGACCTCGTCCGGGAAGAGCTCGGCGGCGCCCTTCAGAAGCTCTGCGGTGGTGCTCACTTGCTGCCTCCGGCGTCCTTGTGGTTCGGGTTCTCCCAGATGACCGTGGCGCCCATGCCGAAGCCGACGCACATGGTGGTGAGGCCGTAGCGGACCTCCGGCTGCTCCTCGAACTGGCGGGCCAGCTGCGTCATCAGACGGACGCCGGAGGAGGCGAGCGGGTGGCCGTAGGCGATGGCGCCGCCGTACTGGTTGACGCGGGCGTCGTCGTCGGCGATGCCGTAGTGCTCCAGGAAGGCGAGGACCTGCACGGCGAAGGCCTCGTTGATCTCGAAGAGACCGATGTCCGAGATGGACAGGCCGGCCTGGGCCAGCGCCTTCTCGGTGGCCGGGATCGGGCCGTAGCCCATGACCTCGGGCTCGACGCCGGCGAAGGCGTAGGAGACGAGGCGCATCTTCACCGGGAGGTTGTTCGCGCGGGCGAAGTCCTCGGAGGCGATGATCGAGGCGGTGGCGCCGTCGTTCAGGCCGGCCGCGTTGCCCGCGGTGACGTTGCCGTGGACGCGGAACGGCGTCTTCAGGTTCGCCAGCGACTCCAGGGTGGTGCCCGGGCGCATCGGCTCGTCGGCGGTGACCAGGCCCCAGCCGGTCTCGCCGCCCTCGGGCGAGGTGCGGCGGACCGAGATCGGCACCAGGTCCTGCTGGATCTTGCCGTCGGCGTACGCCTTCGCGGCCTTCTCCTGCGAGCGCACGGCGTACTCGTCGGCGCGCTGCTTGGTGATGGTCGGGTAGCGGTCGTGCAGGTTCTCGGCGGTCATGCCCATGAACAGGGCGGACTCGTCGACCAGCTTCTCGCTGACGAAGCGCGGGTTGGGGTCGACGCCCTCGCCCATGGGGTGGCGGCCCATGTGCTCGACGCCGCCGGCGAGGGCGACGTCGTACGCGCCGAAGGCGACGGAACCGGCGACCGAGGTCACGGCGGTCAGCGCGCCGGCGCACATGCGGTCGATGGAGTAGCCCGGCACGGACTGCGGCAGGCCCGCGAGGATGCCGGCGGTGCGGCCGAGGGTCAGGCCCTGGTCGCCGATCTGCGTGGTCGCGGCGATGGCGACCTCGTCGATCTTGGCGGGGTCGAGGCCCGGGTTGCGGCGCAGCAGCTCCCTGATGGCCTTCACGACGAGGTCGTCGGCGCGGGTCTCGTGGTAGATGCCCTTCGGGCCCGCCTTGCCGAACGGGGTACGGACGCCGTCGACGAAGACGACGTCCCTGACGGTACGAGGCACGATGGCTCTCCTCCAGGGTGCGGGATGGCACTGCTGCGGGCGCGCTGCCCGGCACGCGGCTAAGCGCGCGCTTGCTACCCCCATGCTACTTGCGGGTAACCAAGCTGCCCACCCCCCTGGCCGGGAGCGGCGAACGTCACACCCGGCCAGGGGGGCACGGCGGAGGTCTGACAGTCTGTCGCCGACGGTCCATGATCACGACAGGGCCGCCGCCGGACCGCGTATCCACAGGGGGAGACATGCCCGTAGAGGCGATCGACAGCACACGCTTACCGAAGACACTCATCTCACGCGCCGCCACCGCGTCGCAGGCCACCCGCATGCAGTCCTTCGCCGTCGACAGCGTCGCCCAGCAGATCTACGTCCTGCAGTGCATGCCGGCCGGCGTCCGGCTGGACGACGAGAAGACCAGGACCGACGAGGAAGTGGACGGCAGGCACCGCGCCTACCAGGGCGACCTGATGTGCACGCGGTTGACCGTCGACGGCCGGATCCTGGACCGCATGTACCTGCGCGGCTTCGGTCACGGCACCTCCTTCGGGGTCGTACCGCGGGCCGGGGGAGGCGTCGACCTCTGGCTGGAGGGGCTCGGCAAGCCCTGGAAGCCCTTCCCCGGCCCCGGCGACCCGGTCGTGTACGCCGAGGGCCGCGCCGTGGCCACCACCGCGTACGTTCCCTGGGACCCCGCCACCAACAAGGGCGTGGACTGCGCGGACCGGTCCCTCGTGCGCACGTTCGCACCCGCCGGGACCGGCGTCTTCCAGTTCCCGGCGGTCGACGCGCACCGCGGCCGGATCGTGGTCGGCAGCCGCCTGGGCGACCCGGAATCCGGAAACCCCTTCAGCTACTCCCTCTACGACCTGGCGGACTTCGAGGGCCCCGGACGGACCGCCCTCCACACGATCACCCGCAGCCAGCCCTACCCGCAGGGCATGGCGACCCTCGGCGACCACCTGTACCTCTGGACCGGTCACGACGACCGGGACGACGCCGTGGTCGCCACCCTCCACTGGCCCACCGAGGCGCCCCTCCAGTCGAGCGGAATCCGGCGCACGCCCGAGGACGACGTCCTGCGCGAGCCCGAGGGCGTCGCCACCTGGACCCCGGCCGGCGGCGGGGAGGAGCAGACCCGGCTCCTCCTCGGCTTCGTCGAGTCCCACTACCTCGCGGACGGCAAGACCGTCTCGCCCCGCACCTTCACGCTGAAGTACCTGCCCGGCCCGGCGGAGACCGACCTCTCCGTCGAGGTCCTCGTCGACTGGACCCCGATCGGCCTGGACACGGCCGGCGGGGTCGCGTCCGGCTTCACCTCGGCCGGCGCGGACCCGCGGGCCCGCCTGATCAGCGTCGCCGGCGTCCGGCTGCTCCAGCTCCGCGGCAAGATCACCTGCCACTTCACCGAGGCCGCCAAGGGCGGCGTCATCGGCACCCTCCCGGCCGCGCTCCGGCCCCTGCGCAACCTGCACGCCGGCTGCCCGCGCAACGCCCGCGACGGCTTCGCCGTCTGCCGGGTCGAGGCCAACGACGACGGCACGCTCTACGCCTACGGCGCCACGCCGGACAACACGATCGACTGGATCCAGCTCGACAACTTCTCCGTCCCGTGGGTCTGACCGGCTCCGCACGCCACCGCCCTTCTCCCGCCTCCGAAAGGCTCACACCGTGACCACCGGCACCAGCCGCCGCTCCCTGCTCGCCGCCGCCCTCGCCGTCCCCGCCGCCGCGGCCGGCACCACCCTCCTCGGCGCCACGCCCGCCGCGGCCGTCGGGACCGACGGGTCCGCGGGCGCGATCGAGATCATCCGGCCCTGGACCGGCTTCGCCAGGCTCGGCCACACCCACCTGACCGCCCTCGGCGGCAACGCGCCCCAGGCCCGCGTCGTGCGCATCGCGGGCACCGACTTCCTCCAGATGCGCGGCGGCGTCAGCTGCGAGGCGGGCCACGAGTTCGACGGCGGCAGCACCCCCGACACGCTCGACCTGGTCGGCGTCCTCCCGCAGGACCTGTGGCCCGCCACGACCTACGTCCGCGGTGTCGCTCCCCGCAACAACCGCAACGGCTTCAGCTCCTGCCGGATCGAGGTCACCCGGGAGGGCGAGGTCTACGTCTACGGCGCGACCTCCACCAACACGATCTCCTGGATCCAGCTGGACAGCTTCTCCGCGATCTGGCGCTAGGTCCTGTCATCGAACTCCCGCCGTTGCCCGCGGGGCAGGCGGGAGTTCGACGACAGGGCCCGGGCACCAGCACGGGCGTGCGCCCTTCGTGCGCCTGTGCGCGCCCGGCCGATCGGGTCGGGCGCCGGATCACCCCGGTCGCGTCGACCGCGTCCGGCGCCTGCCCGAGCGGACCCTGGTCGGGGCCCGGGACGACCGTCCAGGGCCCCGCCCGACGGAACGGAGCACCCCATGGCAACCACGGTCGTCACGGCCGCACCGGAGGTCACCGACCTCTACGTGGACCACATCTCCACCATCCCCGCGAACGCCGGAAAGCCCGCCAAGCTCTTCGTCCGGGAGCACAAGGCCTCCCTCCCGGCAGGGTCGCCACGCAGACCCGTGCTCATGCTGCACGGCCGCAGCGTCGCGGCCGTGGCCGGCTTCGACCTGCCGTACAAGAACTACAGCTGGGCCGCGGAACTGGCGAAGGCCGGCTTCGACGCGTACATCATGGAGCTGCAGGGCTCCGGCCTGTCCACCCGGCCGACGATGGACAACCACAAGAACGTCAGCCCCACTCCCGCGCAGCGGGACCTGCTCAGCCCGAACCCCAACCCCACGCCCTACTACGGCCCGGTGGAGTACGGCGCGCAGCTGAACAACTCCCAGAGCGACTGGGACGAGGTCGGCAAGGTCGTCGACTTCGTCCTCGCCCGCGCCGGCGTCACGAAGCTCGACCTCATCGGCTGGTCCGCGGCCGCGCAGCAACTCGGTCCCTACGCCATCCAGCACCCCGACAAGGTGCGCAGCCTCTTCCTGTGCGCGCCGATCTTCCCGCCCAACGGAAGGAAGAGCGCTCCCGGCACCGACTTCGGGGCACCCGTGCCGCTCCCGGTGTCCAAGCCGGAGGGCGCCTTCGCGTACCCCATGACCGTCGGCACCAAGAACGGCGTCGAAAGCGCGTGGCGCAGGGACCTGGGGTGCCCGGACCAGCGCGAGGACGGCATCCTGGACCACGTGTGGAAGGCCATGATGGCGGCCGACCCCAAGGGCTCCCAATGGGGCGGAAAGGTCCCCGGATCCCCGGAGGGACTGAACCGCATCCGGAACTCGTTCTGGTGGGGCTGGAACTCGACCACCGTGCGGCTGCACGACATCCTCGGCGACAAGGTGCCCGTGTGCATCGTGTACGGCGAGCACGACACGATCATCAACACCGCGCCGGACCTCGGGCTGCTGTACTTCTCGACCCCCGAGCTCTACCGGAACATCCCCGGGCCCAAGAAGCTGATGTTCCGCATCTCCTGCGCGGGCCACCAGGTGGTCTGGGAGCGCCAGGCCAAGCTCGTGCACACCATGTCCGAGCACTGGCTGAAGCACGGCAAGGTCGAGGGCGCGACCAGCGGAAGTTACGCGCGCGACGAGGACGGGGCCCTCACCCTTCTGGAGGAGTGAGGACCCCGTACGGCACGCGGCCGGCGGTCAGGCCTGGGCGGCCAGGGCGGTCACCAGCAGCGGAGTCACCAGCTCGACCTGCCACGGGCGGGCGCCGTGGCCGGTGAGGGCCGCGGCGACCGTCTCCGGGGTCGCCGGGGACGGCGGCTCCCAGCAGACGCGGCGGACCGTGTCCGGGGTGATCAGGTTCTCCTGCGGCAGGTTCAGCTCCTCCGCGAGGGCCGATACCGCGGCGCGGGCCGCGGAGAGCCGGGCCGCGGCGGCCGGGTCCTTGTCCGCCCAGGCCCGCGGCGGCGGCGGACCCGCCACCGGCTGGCCCGGCTGCGGCAGCTCGGCGTCCGGCAGGGCCTTCGCCCGGTCCACCGCCGCCTGCCACTGCTCCAGCTGGCGCCGCCCTATGCGCTGCCCGAAGCCCGGCAGCGCGGAGAGCGCGCCGACGTTCGGCGGCAGCCCGAGCGCCGCCTCCACGATCGCCGCGTCGCTCAGCACCTTGCCGGGGGAGACGTCCCGCCGCTGCGCCACCTTGTCACGGGCCGTCCAGAGCTCCCGTACGACCGCCATCTGACGGCGCCGGCGCACCTTGTGCATGCCGGACGTGCGGCGCCACGGGTCCTTGCGCGGCGGGGCGGGCGGTGCCGAGGCGATGGCGTCGAACTCCTGGAGCGCCCACTCCAGCTTGCCCTGCCGGTCCAGCTCCTTCTCCAGCTCGTCGCGCAGGTCGACCAGCAGCTCGACGTCGAGCGCGGCATAGCGCAGCCAGGGCTCGGGGAGCGGCCGGGTGGACCAGTCGACGGCGGAGTGGCCCTTCTCCAGGGCGTAGCCGAGGACGGACTCGACCATCGCGCCGAGCCCGACCCGCGGGAAGCCGGCGAGCCGTCCGGCCAGCTCGGTGTCGAAGAGCCGGGTCGGCACCATGCCTATGTCGCGCAGACACGGCAGGTCCTGGGTGGCGGCGTGCAGGATCCACTCGGTCCCGGCGAGGGCCTCGCCGAGACCGGACAGATCGGGACAGCCCACCGGGTCGATCAGCGCGGTGCCCGCGCCCTCCCGGCGGAGCTGGACGAGATAGGCACGCTGTCCGTAGCGGTAGCCGGAGGCGCGCTCGGCGTCGACGGCGACGGGGCCGCGGCCGGCCGCGAAGGCGGCGATCACCTCGGCGAGGGCGTCCTCGGTCGCGACGACGGGCGGAATGCCCTCACGGGGTTCGAGCAGCGGGATCGGCAGCCCACGCGCGGGGACGTCGTCGTCCGAGGGGGCGCCCCCGGTGGTGCGCAGTGCGGTGTCACTCGCGGTGTCTTGGGCGTCGGTCACCTGTCAAGGGTATCTGTGAATGGCAAGCGCCCATCGACGGAACAGCCGGAACGGTCGATGGCCGGTTGGACCGGTCGGACCGAGACGGAACGTTCCGTCGACAGGCGCCTGCCGCTCTTCATGCCCCTTGGGGGGTCCCGCCGGTCAGTGGATGATCCCGGTGCGGAGGGCCACGGCGACCATGCCGGCCCGGTCGCCGGTGCCCAGCTTGCGGGCGATGCGGGCGAGGTGGCTCTTCACGGTGAGGGCCGACAGGCCCATGGAGACGCCGATCGCCTTGTTGGACTGGCCCTCGGCCACCAGGCGCAGGACCTCGACCTCGCGGCCGGAGAGCTCGCGGTAGCCGCCCGGGTGGCTCGGGGCACCCGGGGGGCGGCGGTGGCCGAGGCGGGCGGCCGCGGCGCCGATGGGGGCGGCGCCGGGGCGGGTGGGGTGCCCGATGTTGGTGCGCGTGCCGGTGACGACGTAGCCCTTGACGCCCCCGGCGAGGGCGTTGCGGACGGCGCCGATGTCGTCGGCGGCGGAGAGGGCGAGGCCGTTGGGCCAGCCCGCGGCGCGGGTCTCGGACAGCAGGGTGAGTCCGCTGCCGTCCGGAAGGTGGACGTCGGCCACGCAGATGTCGCGCGGGTTGCCGACGCGGGGACGGGCCTCCGCGATGGACGACGCCTCGATGACGTCGCGCACGCCGAGCGCCCACAGGTGGCGGGTGACGGTGGAGCGGACGCGCGGGTCGGCCACGACGACCATGGCCGTCGGCTTGTTCGGGCGGTAGGCGACCAGGCTTGCGGGCTGCTCGAGGAGAACGGACACCAGGCCTCCTGGGGAAGGTGCGGGACGGAGCCGGCTCGGGGAAGAAGCCGGGGGCGAACCCGTGCTTTGAAGGGGTCACTGAGTCCTTCGGCAGCTGGGCCGCCCGCCTTTAGGGAAAGATCACGATTTAGTGAGTGATAATTAGGGCAATTCGGACGCGCGATCGATCATCGTACGAGCCTCACGCCCGCCCCACTCGAAAGTGTCCGGAAATCGACGCTATGGATGCTGCGGTCCCCGCCGCTGCGGCAGCGAGACCACCCCGGCGCCCGAGGTCGTCCCCGAGGCGGGATCCACCGACGGTGGCAGTCCCGCGACCTGGCACAGCAGATCGCACCAGGCCGCCAGGTGCGTCCCGGTGTCCGGCACCCCGGCCGGACCCTCCTTCGGGGTCCACGAGGCCCGGATCTCGATCTGGGTCGCCGGGCGCCGCTCCGCGAGCCCCCCGAAGTAATGCGAGCCCGCCATCGTGACGGTCCCGCTCGCCTCGCCGTACGCCAGACCCCGCGTCTCCAGCGCCCCGGTCAGCCAGGACCAGCAGACCTCCGGCAGCAGCGGGTCCGAGGCCATCTCCGGCTCCAGCTCCGCCCTGATCAGGGTCACCAGACGGAAAGTGCCCTTCCACGCGTCGTGCCCCGCCGGATCGTGCAGCAGCACCAGACGCCCGTCCGCCAGGTCCTCCTCGCCGTCCACGACCGCCGCCTCCAGGGCGTAGGCGTACGGCGCGAGCCGCTGCGGCGGCCGGGTCGGGTCCACCTCGATCTCCGGCCGCAGTCGCACCGCGCGCAGCGCCTCGACCGCCCGCCGGAACGCGGCCGGCACCGGGTCCGCCTCCGGCGGAGCCGTCGGAGTCGTGGGGTCCTTGGGGTCCTTGGGGTCCACCCTGTCGCCCGCCGCCTTCTCCGTCCCTCGATTGCCGTCGGAATGATCGGAAAAATGTCCCTGAGCCGCAGCCATGCCGGGAAGAGTAGGCGGAACGGGGCCCGTGCGCAGGGAGGGACACCCGGGCCGGGCGAGCGGCTTCTCGCCACATGCGAAGATTCTGGGCGTGAGTGCCATTGACCGCCCTGAGGGCAACCCGACGAAGCACCAGCCGCAGACCTACGACTCCGCGTTCCTGAAGGCGTGCCGCCGCGAGGCCGTGCCGCACACGCCGGTCTGGTTCATGCGGCAGGCCGGGCGGTCCCTGCCCGAGTACCTCAAGGTGCGCGAGGGCATCCCCATGCTCGAGTCGTGCATGCGGCCCGAGCTGGTCACCGAGATCACCCTGCAGCCGGTGCGCCGGCACAAGGTGGACGCGGCGATCTACTTCAGCGACATCGTCGTCCCGCTCAAGGCCATCGGCGTCGACCTGGACATCAAGCCCGGCGTCGGCCCGGTCGTCGCCGAGCCCATCCGCACCCGCGCCGACCTGGCCCGGCTGCGCGACCTGACCCCCGAGGACGTGCACTACGTCACCGAGGCGATCGGCATGCTCACCGCCGAACTGGGGTCCACTCCGCTGATCGGTTTCGCCGGCGCGCCGTTCACCCTCGCGAGCTACCTCGTCGAGGGCGGCCCGTCCCGCAACCACGAGCACACCAAGGCGCTCATGTACGGCGACCCGCAGCTGTGGGCCGACCTGCTCGACCGCCTCGCCGAGATCACCTCGGCCTTCCTCAAGGTGCAGATCGAGGCCGGCGCCTCCGCCGTCCAGCTCTTCGACTCGTGGGTGGGCGCCCTCGCCCCCGCCGACTACCGCCGCTCGGTGATGCCGGCCTCCGTCAAGGTCTTCGACGCGGTCGCCTCCTACGGCGTCCCGCGGATCCACTTCGGCGTCGGTACGGGCGAGCTGCTCGGCCTCATGGGCGAGGCCGGCGCCGACGTGGTCGGCGTCGACTGGCGCGTTCCGCTCGACGAGGCCGCCCGCCGGGTCGGCCCCGGCAAGGCGCTCCAGGGCAACCTCGACCCGGCCGTGCTGTTCTCCTCGCGGGAGGCCGTGGAGGCCAAGACGGACGAGGTCCTGGCCGCCGCGGCGGGCCTGGAGGGCCATGTGTTCAACCTCGGTCACGGGGTGCTGCCGACGACCGACCCGGACTCCCTGACCCGCCTGGTCGACTACGTCCACACGCGGACGGCCCGCTGAGCCGTCACGACGTGCCGCCGTGCGCCGCCGGGAACGGCGACGCACGGCGGACGGCGGACGGAGGTCAGAACTCGCAGGGCGGGGTGGGCGGGTTGCCCGAGCTCACCCGGCAGAAGTCGGAGCCGGCGCCGCCGTCGACGGTGCCGGCGTTCGGACCGACGCGGAGGAAGTCGTTCCCGATGTTGCCGAGGATGCTGCCGGTCGCCGAGGTGCCGGCGCCGGCGGTGATGTAGTCGCCGCCCGCACCGCCGTCGACGGTGCCCGAGACGACGCCGTTGATGACGATGTAGTCGGCACCGCCCAGGCCGTTGACGTGTTCGTTCAACGCGACCGCGCCGCACTGGATGTAGTCGGCACTGTCCGTGCCTTGGACGGTGCCGCCCGAGACGGGGCGGCCGTTGACCGTGCAGCTGACCGCGTGGGCCGGGGTCGCCGTCAGGGCGATCGGGGCTATGACGAGCGTGGCGGCGCAGAGCGCGCGCATCGTGTGTCTGATCATGCGCCCAGTCACCCATGGTGACCCCATGGTCGCAATTCGTCGCCGCGGCCCGTCCGCCGCTCGGGTCAGCCCGCCGCCCGAACGGCCCCCGTCGCCTTGCGCGCCGCCACCAGGACCGGGTCCCACACCGGGGAGAACGGGGGCGCGTAGCCCAGGTCGAGCGCGGTCATCGCCTCCACGGTCATCCCCGCCGTCAGCGCCACCGCGGCGATGTCCACCCGCTTCCCGGCCCCCTCGCGGCCGACGATCTGCACGCCGAGCAGGCGCCCGGTACGGCGCTCCGCCAGCATCTTCACCGTCATCGGCGCCGCGCCCGGGTAGTAGCCGGCCCGGCTCGTCGACTCCACCGTCACCGTCACGTACTGGAGTCCCACCTCCCGGGCGTCCTTCTCCCGCAGCCCGGTCCTCGCGATCTCCAGGTCGCAGACCTTCGACACCGCCGTGCCCACCACGCCCGGGAAGGTCGCGTACCCGCCGCCCACGTTCGAGCCGATCACCTGGCCGTGCTTGTTGGCGTGCGTTCCCAGCGGCACGTGCCGCTCCCGCCCCGACACCAGGTCGCGGACCTCCACGCAGTCGCCGCCCGCCCAGATGTTCCCGTGCCCGCGCACCCGCATCGACAGATCGGTCAGCAGCCCGTCGTACGTACCGAGCGGCAGCCCCGCCGCCCGCGCCAGCGAGGTCTCCGGCACCACGCCCGTGCCGAGCACCACCACGTCCGCCGGGTACTCGCCGGAGTCCGTGGCCACCGCCCGCACCCGGCCGTCCTCGCCCGTGAGGATCTTCGTCACCGGCGCGGAGCCGACCGTCGTGATGCCCAGACCGTCCATCGCCTCGTGCACCAGCCGCCCCATGTCCGGGTCGAGCGTCGCCATCGGCTGCTCGCTCCGGTTCAGGACCGTCACCTCGAAGCCGTGGCCGAGCAGCGCCTCCGCCATCTCCACGCCGATGTACCCGGCGCCGACCACCACCGCCCGCCGGCCCCGGGCCGCGGACAGCGACTCGAGCAGCGCCTGCCCGTCGTCCAGCGTCTGCACCCCGTGCACACCCGGCGCGTCGATCCCCGGCAGCGGCGGGCGCAGCGGCCGCGCGCCCGTCGCGATGACCAGCTTGTCGAAGCCCGTCCAGGACTCGGCGCCCGACTCCAGGTCCCGGGCGCGCACCCGCTGCCCGGCCACGTCGATCTCGGTCACCTCGGTGCGCATCCGCAGATCGATGTCCCGGGCCCGGTGTTCCTCGGGGGCTCGGGCGATCAGCGCGTCCCGTACGGGCACGTCGCCGCCGACCCAGTACGGGATGCCGCAGGCCGAGTACGAGCTGAAGTGCCCCCGCTCGAAGGCGACGATCTCCAGCTCCTCGGGCCCCTTGAGCCTGCGCGCCTGCGACGCGGCGGACATGCCCGCCGCGTCACCGCCGATGACCACCAGTCGTTCGCTCATGAGCCCTATTCTTCAGGGCTCGGCTCCTCTTCGGGCGTGACGGAGCGGATCCGCGCCCGTCGCGGCCGGATCAGCCACCGCCACACCGCGTACCCGACCGCCGCCACCGCCAGCCACGGCAGCAGCGCGGCGAGGACGACCAGGACCCAGGCGGCCGCCGCCACGAGCGCGTCCCAGCCGCCCGACAGGGCGTCGAGGAAGCCCGGCCGCTCGTCGCCCTCCCCGGCCGGCGTGGTCTCCGGCGCGGTCAGGTAGAGGGTGATCGTCGCCATCGACGTACGGTCCTTCAGCACGGAACGCTGCGCGAGCAGCGACTCCAGGTCCGCCTGACGGCGGCTCAGCTCCCCTTCCAGGGTGACCACGTCGCTCAGTCGCGTCGCCCGGTCCATCAGCGCCCGCACCCGCGCCACGCTGGCCCGCTGGGTGGCGATCCGGCTCTCCACGTCCACCACCTGCTCGGTGACGTCCTTGGCGTCCGCCTTGCGCGCCACCAGTTTTCCCGCGCCCGCCAGTTCGGCCAGGACGGCGTCGTAGCGCTCCTGCGGGACCCGCAGCACGAGTCGTGAGCTGAGGTGCCTGTCGTCGGCCCGCTCGGTCGTCTCGTTCTCGACGTGGCCGCCCGCGTTCTCGGCCACCCGGCGGGCCGAGGCCGCCCCCTTCGCCGCGTCCTCGACCTCGACCGTCAGCTCGGCGGTGCGGATGACGTGCTGCCGGTCCACGAGCGGCGACTTCGGCTTCGGTGCCGTGGTCCGCCCGGCGCCCGAGGCGGTGTCCGCGGCGCCGTCCGACGCGGCCTCCGGGCCCGCGTACCCGGGCTTCGCCGCGCTCATGCCCCCCTTGCCGTCACCGGCCGTGTCGTCGGCGGCGCCCCCGCAGCCGGTCAGGACGAGCGAAGCCGTCAGCAGCGCCGCGGCCGCGGCCGTACGCCCTCTTCTCATGCCGTACCCCCCAAGGTCTCGGTGTGTGGTGCCCCTTGGACGCCAGGGTGGGGGAGCGGGTTTCGCCGCGGCGGTCGCGAAGCGGTCACGGTCAGGCCTCGGATCGGGAGCGCGCGGGCGATTTGAGAGAGTGGTCCCATGAACGGCCCCATGAACGCGAACGCGCAGCGCACGGACGGGCGGACCGCCGACGAGCGGACGACCGGCGGGCGGACCGCCGACGGGCAGGGCGACGGGCGGACCGGCGGCCGGCCGGCCGGACCGCGTGTCGTCGTCATCGGCGGCGGCATCTCCGGCCTGGCCGCCGCCCACCGTCTCGTCACCGCGGGCGCCCGGGTGACCCTCCTCGAAGCCTCCGAACGGCTCGGCGGCAAGCTGCTCACCGGGGAGATCGCCGGCGCCCCCGTCGACCTCGGCGCCGAGTCCCTGCTGGCCCGCCGCCCGGAGGCCGTCGCGCTCGCCGAACAGGTCGGCCTCGGCGACCGGCTCCAGGCCCCCGCCACCACCACCGCCTCCGTCTGGTCCCGCGGCGCGCTGGTGCCCATGCCCAAGGGCCACGTCATGGGCGTCCCCGGCGACGGCCGCGCCGTCGAGGGCCTGCTGTCCGCCGAGGCCGTGACGCGGATCGGCCGCGACCTCGAACTCCCGCCGACCGAGATCGGCGACGACATCGCCATCGGCGCGTACGTCGCCGAGCGCATGGGCCACGAGGTCGTCGACCGCCTCGTCGAGCCCCTCCTCGGCGGGGTCTACGCCGGCGACGCGTACCGCATCTCCATGAAGGCCGCCGTGCCCGCGCTCTTCGCCGCCGCCCGCCGCCACCCCACGCTCACCGCCGCCGTGCGCGCCGTCCAGCAGGCCGGCGCCGCCACTCCGAGTGACGTCGCCGGCGCGGCCACCGGCCTCGGCGGCGCCGTCTTCGCCGGCATCCGGGGCGGCGTCGGCACCCTGCCGGGCGCCGTCGCGGACGCGGTCCGCGCCGCCGGCGGCGAGATCCTCACCCGCACCCCCGTCGACGAGCTGCGCCGCACGCCCACCGGCTGGCGGGTCCTGGCCCGGCAGCAGGCCCACGAGCTCCGGACCCTCGACGCGGACGCCGTCGTCCTGGCCACCCCCGCGCACATCACCGCCGGGCTGCTCCGGACCCACGTCCCCGCCGCGGCCGGGGAACTCGACTCGATCGAGTACGCCTCCATGGCCCTGGTCACCCTCGCCTTCCGCCGCTCCGACCTGCCCGGGGGCGCCGAAGGCACCGCCCCGCCGGGCGCGCCGCTCCCCGCCCTGCCGGGCGCACCTCTTCCCGCCCTGCCGGGCTCGGGGTTCCTCGTCCCCCCGGTCGACGGCCACACCATCAAGGCCTCCACCTTCTCCAGCCAGAAGTGGCGCTGGGTCGCCGACGCCGCCCCCGACCTCTTCGTGCTGCGCACCTCCGTCGGCCGCTACGGCGAGGAGGCGCAGCTGCACCGCGAGGACGCCGACCTGGTCGCCGCCTCCCTGAAGGACCTCGGCGCCGCCACCGGCCTCGCCGCCCGGCCGGTCGCCACCACCGTGACCCGCTGGACCGGTGGCCTGCCCCAGTACCCGGTCGGCCACCTGGCCCGGGTGGAGCGGATCCGCGCCGCCGTCGCCGGGCTGCCCGGACTCACCCTCGCCGGCGCGGCGTACGAGGGGGTCGGCATTCCCGCCTGCGTCGCCTCGGGCCGGCGGGCCGCCGACGAGATCATCGCCACGTCGCCAAAGGCCGACCCTGGTGCGGGGCACTGTCCGTGACGGGCGAGAATGGACGCATGAGTGCGCCCGAAAAGATCCCGAACGCCGGTAAGAAGGCGAAGGACCTCAACGAGGTCATCCGCTACACCCTGTGGTCTGTGTTCAAGCTGCGCGACGTCCTGCCCGCGGACCGCGGCGGCTACGCCGACGAGGTCCAGGAGCTGTTCGACCAGCTCGCCGCCAAGGACATCACGATCCGCGGCACGTACGACCTGTCCGGTCTGCGCGCCGACGCCGACGTCATGATCTGGTGGCACGCCGAGACGAGCGACGAGCTCCAGGAGGCGTACAACCTCTTCCGCCGCACCCGCCTGGGCCGCGCCCTGGAGCCGGTCTGGTCGAACATGGCGCTGCACCGCCCCGCCGAGTTCAACAAGTCGCACATCCCGGCCTTCCTGGCCGACGAGACCCCGCGCGACTACGTCTCGGTGTACCCGTTCGTCCGCTCCTACGACTGGTACCTGCTGCCGGACGAGGATCGCCGCCGGATGCTCGCCGACCACGGCAAGATGGCCCGCGGCTTCCCGGACGTGCGCGCCAACACGGTGGCCTCGTTCTCGCTCGGCGACTACGAGTGGATCCTCGCCTTCGAGGCCGACGAGCTGTACCGCATCGTCGACCTGATGCGTCACCTGCGCGGCTCCGAGGCGCGGATGCACGTCCGCGAGGAGGTCCCGTTCTACACCGGCCGCCGCAAGAGCGTGGCGGACCTGGTGGCCGGCCTGGCCTGACCGCCCGGCCCACCGAACACGGTCACCGCCCGGCGCCCAGCCGGGCGGTGATCCCTTGACCCGGAAGATCAGACGGCTTGCGGAGCTCCGCCTGCCGCTCCAGCGACACCGGGTCCGGCTCCGGGTGCGGCGCGCATGACGCGCGCCGCACCGGCGTCCCTTCCGCCCCGGCCGCAGAGCCGGGCACCGCTCCGGACGCGCCCTCCGCCGCCTCTCCGGACGCGCCTTCCGCCTCCGCGCCGGGCACCGCCCCCGTCAGCAGGTAGCGCTCCAGGTAGCCGTTCACGCAGGCGTTCGCGCCGCCCCCGATGCCGTGCGTCCCGGCGTCCCGCTCGGTCACGAGCGCCGCGCCCGACAGCCGGCGCTGCAGCTCCAGCGCTCCCTCGTACGGCGCCGCCGCGTCGCGTTCGGCCGCCAGGATCAGCACCGGCGGCAGCGCCCCCGGTCCGGTCCGCACGTCCAGCGGCCGTTGACGGGGCGCCTTCCAGTACGCGCAGGGCAGATTGGCCCAGACGTTGTCCCAGGTCTCGAAGGGGGCCTGGCGGGCGAGCCGGGTGTTGTCCCGGTCCCACAGCGCGAAGTCCTCCGGCCAGGGGGCGTCGTTGCACTCCACCGCCGTGTAGACGGCGGTCGCGTTCCCCGGGTCACCGGCCTCCGCCTCGCCGGAGCGGGCCGGGGCGGCCGGCGCCGCCTGGGCGATCAGCGGCTTCGGATCGCCCTTCAGGTACGCCCCGAGGGCGCCCGCCCGGGCCGGCCAGAAGCGGTCGTCGTACAGCGCCTGGAGCATCGCCCCGTGCAGCTGCCCGGGCCCGACCTTGCCGCCCGCCGGGGACGCGGCGAGCTCGACGCGCACCTTCTCGTAGTTCTCGCCCACCTCGCCGGCCGTCGTGCCGAGCCCGTACACCGTGTCGTGCTTCGCCGCCCAGGTGCGGAAGTCGGCCCAGCGGCGCTCGAAGGCGAGCGACTGGTCGAGGTTGTTGACGTACCAGATCTGCCGCGGCGCGGGGTTCACGGGCGCGTCGAAGACCATCCGGCGCACCCGGTGCGGGAAGAGCGTCGCGTACAGCGCGCCGAAGTACGTGCCGTAGGAGCCGCCCATGTACGTCAGGCGCGGCTCGCCGAGCGCGGCCCGCAGCACTTCCAGGTCGCGGGCGTTGTTGAGCGAGTGGTAGTGCCGCAGCGCCGCCCCGGTGCGGCGGGCACAGCCCTGCGCGTACGTGGTGGCGCGGGCGATCCGCTCCTTCTTGAAGACCTCGGAGGGGTGCGTCGGCGCGAGCCTCGGCCCCTGCACGCGGTCCGCCGGGTCCTGGCAGGAGACCGGCGCCGAGCGCCCGACCCCGCGCGGGGCGTAGCCGACCAGGTCGTAGGCGGCGGCGATCCGGCGCCAGGCGGGGAGCCCGGCGACGAGCGGGAAGTACGTGGAGGAGGCCCCGGGGCCGCCCGGGTTGTGGACGAGCGCGCCCTGCCGGTCGCCAGCCGGGCCCGAGGCCTTCACCCGGCTGACGGTGAGCGGGATGCGGGGGCCCTCGGGATGCGCGTAGTCGAGCGGGACGCGCACGGTGCCGCACTCCACCGGGGCCGGCAGCTTCTCGACCGCCGGGCACGGCCCGAACGTGATGCCCTCGGCGGCCGCCGCCCGCGCCGCGGTCAGCACGCCGCGGCTCTCGGGGGGCGGCGCGTCGAGCCGGGGGAGGCCGGCCGCGGCCGGGGTCAGGAGGGTGGACAGCACCAGCGCGTGCAGCGCGACGGACATCATCGGCGCTTCCCTTCGGAGCCGCGGGGACAGGGCGACACAACGGAGGTTGTGTGCCGAGGGGCGCCTTGTACAGGAACTACGCCGGGTGTTGCCTGTCATGTACCCGAAAGGCTGCACGCAGCTCCGGTTCGAGCACCTCGGTGCCCCGCCGCGCCAGCGCCGTCATGGGGTCGTGGGCGGACAGTCCCGCGAGCAGCCGCCGCCCGGCGGGCGAGGCCCAGCAGTGGTGGCCCGGATCACCGGTCCGGGCGATCAGCAGACAGAGCCCGGCCGCCACCAGCGGCAGCGCGAACCAGGCCGCCACCGGCCCCCGTTCGCCCGCGGGCACCAGCAGCACCGAGCCCGCCCCGAGCGCCAGCGTCACCAGGAACGCGCCCCGCAGCTCCCGCGCCCCCGCCGCCGTCACGCGCCGCGCGTCCTCCGGCAGCGCGAGGCCGCGCGCCACCAGACAGTCCGCGACCGCCCGCACGCCCGCGGCCGCCGCGGCCAGCTCCCGTACGTCCCCGATCCGCGCCTGCCCGCCGGGCCCGATCGCGCCGAGCGCGGCGCGCTCGACCTCGTCACGGCCGCCCGTACCGTCCACGACGGTCGCCCAGCCGGTGTGCGCGAGCAGCACCAGCCCCGAGCGGTGCAGGCCGACCAGCGTGAGGTCGGCGACCCGCAGCGGTCCGCCCGCGAGATAGGCGGCCTCGCGGACGGTCAGCCCGTCCCCGTGCCCCCGCGTGTCCCCGGCGACGGCGTCCCGGCACACCCGCGCGCACGCGACACCGGAGACCACGAAGGCGACGAGGAGCAGCGGGACCCAGACCATGATCAGGTTGTACGGCAGGACGGAGCGGCCCGCCACCGCAATAGCGGGCCGCGGGGGAGCGCGCCGCCCTCAGCTGCTGGAGGAGCAGGAACTGGAGGACGAGGAACAGGAACTGCTGCTGGAGGAGCAGGAACTGGACGAGGAGGAACAGGAGTTCGACGAGGAGCAGGAACTCCCGCCGGAGCAGGAACTCCCGCCCCCGGAGCAGCTGCTTCCCCCGCCCGAGCACGAACTCCCGCCGGACGCACACGCGTTTCCGCCTCCGCAGCCGCCGCCCCCGGTCTCGCCCCCGGCGGCCGCCGCGCACCACATCACGGGCAGGACGGCGTCGTCGTAGGACGACGAGCCGGACCCGGAACGGACCCGGTGCGAGCGCTGCGGGCGGGGCCGGTAGACCGGCGTACGGGCCGCCGTGGCCAGCTGCTCACGCAACGGGTCCGGCAGCGACCGGAGTCCGTACAGGGCGACGAGCGTGCCCGGGTCCCCGAGCTGCGCGGGCCCCCGCCCGTACGCGGCGACGGCCCTCCGGCCGGCGGGCGTGAGCCGGCTCGCCGCCGAGGACCCGACGACGACGGCCGTGACGAGCACGCCGGCCAGCACGGGCAGCACCTTCAGGACGAACGGCACGGGCATGTCCGGGCCTTCCATGTCCATGATGGTCAGCACCAGGGTGACCGGCAGCATGCAGAGGGTCGCGATGCCCAGCCCGAGGCTCCACCGGATCGCGGAACGACGGGCCCGGGGCTCGACGATCAGCCCGCGCGCGGCGAGCGCGTCGCCGATCTCCTGCACGGCGGGGTGCCGCATGACGTCGATCCGCAGCGGGGCGAGCGCGCCGTGGCCGGCCGCCGCGTGGTGGTCGAGGACGGCCCGCTCCACCGGGTCGTGCGCCACCGCGGCCGGCTGGGCGGCCCACACGAGCCCGGGGCCGCCGATCACGAGCCGGCCCTCCCCGTGCAGCGCGGCCAGCGCGCTGTCGACCACCCGGGCCGGGCCGCCGTTCAGGAAGGCGGCCTCGTAGCGGTCGTGGACGGCCCCGCCCGCGCCGCGCCGGGTGCGCCTCAGCTTCAGGACGAGCAGGGCGACGGCGCAGGCGCCGATGACGTAGAAGACGACAGCGGTCGTGTTCACGGCTGCCTCACCCCTTTCCCAGTGCGGTACGAATCCGGTGCGCGAGCCGCGCCGCCGGGCCGGGCGGCCGGATGCCGGCCCGCTCCCGCCACCACGCGGTGAGCCGCCGCCGGGCGTCCGGGTCCTCCGGCCGGTTCGCGACGAGCAGGCCCTCGACGAAGTCCAGGGCGTCGTGCCGGTAGCCGTCCGTCATGGGCCGGTTCCTGGCGTACGCGAGGAACGCCGGGCGGTAGCCGTCGCCCAGGATCTCCGGCAGCTCGGGCGCCACCTTCGCCACGACGTCCGCCCGCTTGGCCGCGAGCGCCCGGCTCTGCACCCCGAGCCGGCGCACGTCGAAGCCCTCGGGCGGGGGCGTCCCGGCCACGAGCGCCGACAGGAGCGCCGCCTCGGCGACGGCGACCCGCTGCCGGGAGCCCGCGGGCACGTCCTCCTGGAGCGATGCCCCGGCGAACCCGCGCGCCGAGCGGTCGGCCGAGCGGTCGGCCGGGGTGGTCGCCGAGCCGTGTGCGGCGACCTGCGCGGTGACCTGCGCGGCGACCCGCGCCGAGCGGGGCGCCGGGCCGTCGGTCGAGGCGTGGGTCGAGCCGTGTGCGGCGACCCGAGCGGAGCCCGGCGCGGTGACCTGCGCCGGTATGCGGGCCGCGCCCCGCTCGGCGACCCGGGCGGAGCTCTGCGTCGGGACCCGGGCCGCCGCTCCGGTCGGCGTCGCGGCGGGTACGGGGGTCTGTTCGGGCGCCACCCGGGCCGGCATCGGGCCGCCCGAGACGCGGGCGCCCGCGCCGATGAGGAGGGGCCGGGTGCGGGCCCCGGTGACCGTCGTGCGGATCGTGGCGAGCTCGGCGGCGAGCTCCTCCGGAGCCGGGAAGCGGTCGTCCCGTTCCAGCAGGACGCCCGGCGGGGAGACCCGGGAGGCCAGGTCCGCGAGGATGTCGAGGACGGGCCGGGGCACCGGGTGGGCGTGGGTGTCGTGCCAGACCCCGTCGCGCTCCAGGCCGCCCGCCACGTGCACGTACGCGAGGGCCTCGACCGGCAGCGAGGACAGCGCCTCCGCCGGGTCCTCGCCCCGGTTGACGTGGTTGGTGTGGAGGTTCGCCACGTCGATCAGGAGCCGTACCCCCGTACGCTCCACCAGCTCCGACAGGAACTGGCCCTCCGTCAGCTCCTCGCCCGGCCAGGAGATCAGCGCCGCGATGTTCTCCAGGGCCAGCGGCACGGGGAGGGCGTCCTGCGCGATGCGGACGTTCTCGCACAGCACGTCGAGCGCGTCCCGGGTGCGCGGTACGGGCAGCAGGTGCCCGGCCTCCAGGAGCGGCGTCGCCGTCAGCGGCCCCCCGGCCCGCACGAACGCGATGTGCTCCGTCACCAGCGGCGCCCCGAGGGCCGTGGCCTTCTCCGCGAGCGCGGCGAGCCGCCCGGCGTCCGGCCGGTCGGCGCCGCCCAGCCCCAGCGAGACGCCGTGCGGAACGACGGTCACACCGCGCGCCCGCAGCCGCCGCAGCGAGTCGGGCAGATGGCCGGCGCAGACGTTCTCCGAGACGACCTCCACCCAGTCGACGCCGGGCAGCGCCTCGACCGCGTCCGCGATCTCGGGCCGCCAGCCGATGCCGATACCGAGTTCCTTCATGTCCCCCTCCTTCGGTCCCTCACGTGATGGCCCGGAAGCAGCCGTTCGAATCCGGACACGGAGACGTTCAGAGGTTGATTTGAGGTTCGCGCCGGCGGGCGGCGGCGGTGACTACGCCTCCCGCGGCCGCAGGTGCGCGCCGATCCGCTCGCTCCCCTCGGCCACCACCGTGCAGGACCCGGGCGCGATCTCGGTGAAGCCCGCGTCCCGCACCACCGGAAGCTCGCCCGCCGTCAGCCGAGCCCAGCGCTCCGGGGCGGCCGTACGGACCGCGAGCGGGAAGCCGGCCTCGCGCCAGGCCTTGCGGTCGGTGTCGGACAGCTCCCACCACAGCAGCTGGGCGCCGTGGCCGGCCTGCGCCATCGTCTTGCCGGCGGACATGTCGAGCTCCGGGTTGAGCCACAGCACGACCGTGCCGTCCGGTGCCGGCCCGGGCTCGACGTGGTCGTCGAGGTCGGTGCCGGAGACCTGGAGCTTGGCCAGCTCCCTGGGCCAGCCGTCGAGCGGGACGGGCGGGAAGACCCGCACCTCGGCGGCGGGAACGTCCCCGTCCCCCACGCCCGTCACCGTGATCCCCGGCAGGGCCGCCGCCCGGCGCCACTCCGCGCCGCGCGCTCGGCGTACCACCTTGCGGATCCGGGCGTCCTGCCAGTCCGTCATGGCCCGCGCCCACTCGCCCTCGCCGAGGGACCGCTCGTCGGCCAGGATCTCCAGGACCGCGCGGGCGGCCGTCTCCAGGGCGTCGGTACGGGACGGCGGCGCGGCCTTCTCGATGCGGACCACGAGGGGGAGGACGAACTGCGGCTTCTCGTCACGGGTGTCGTTGCTGCTCACCCGGTCAGTCTGCCACCGGCCGGACGGACGCCCGTACGAACGATTCTTGTGGGAATGAGGCGTTCCGGGACAGGATGCCGTGCATGAAGAGTGATCTTTTCGCCAGTGAGCACCTCGCCGAGGCGGCGACGTTTCCGGGGATGACCCTCCAGAACGCCAAGTCGGTCAAGTACACCGTCAACGGGGAGATGCACGCCCGACAGGGCTCGATGATCGCCTTCCGGGGGAACCTCCAGTTCGAGCACAAGAGCCAGGGCCTCGGCGGCCTGCTCAAGCGCGCCGTGACCGGCGAGGGCCTGGCCCTGATGGCCGTGCGCGGTCAGGGCGAGGCGTGGTTCGCCCACGAGGCGCAGAACTGTTTCATCGTGGAGATCGAGCAGGGCGACGCCCTGACCGTCAACGGCCGCAACGTGCTGTGCTTCGACCCCACGCTGCACTACGAGATCAGGACGGTGAAGGGCGCCGGCATGACCGGCGGCGGCCTGTTCAACAGCGTCTTCACCGGCTACGGCAAGATCGCCCTGATGTGCGAGGGCAACCCGATCGTGATCCCGGTCAGCCCGCAGGAACCGGTCTTCGTGGACACGGACGCGGTCGTCGGCTGGAGCGAGCGCCTGCAGACCTCGCTGCACCGCTCGCAGTCCTTCGGCTCGATGATGCGCGGCGGTTCGGGCGAGGCGGTCCAGCTGAAGCTGGAGGGGCAGGGCTTCGTCATCGTCCGCCCGAGCGAGGCGACCCCGCAGAAGGTCGCCAACTGACCGCGGACCGCACGTGATCCTCGACGGCGTCGGACGCCGCTACGCGCCACGCGGGCCCTGGGTGCTGCGCGAGGTGGGGCTCGCCCTGCCCGCCGGCACCCTGACCCGCGTCACCGGTACCAACGGCACCGGCAAGTCGACCCTGTTGCGCCTGGTCGCCGGTATCGACGCACCCAGCGCCGGCCGCGTCACGGGCCGCCCCGCTCGTACGGGCTACGTCCCCGAGCGCTTCCCCGCCGCCCTCCCCCTGACCGCGACCGGCTACCTCGTGCACCTGGCCCGTATCCAGGGGCTCGACGGCCGTACGGCGCGGGCCCGGGCGGGGGAGTGGCTGGACCGTTTCGGCGCGGGCGCGTACGGGGACACGCCGCTCGCCGCGCTGTCCAAGGGCACCAGCCAGAAGGTCGCCGTCGCCCAGGCCCTGCTCGCCGGTCCGGGCCTCCTCGTCCTCGACGAGGCCTGGACCGGCCTGGACGCGGCGGCCCGCGCGGAGCTCGACGGCGCGGTGCGGGAACGGATCGCGGCAGGCGCCCGGGTCGTCTTCGTCGACCACGACCCGCGCCGGCTGGCGGGCGAGGCGGACGCGGAGTACACGGTGTCGCAGGGCACGCTCCACCGGACGGAGCCCGCCGACCCGGCACCCGGGCACACGGCCGCCACCCGCGTGACCCCCTCCCGTACCCACGTCACCCCTTCCCTCCCCGGCGCGACCGCCTCCCGCGCCCGCGTCACCGCCTCCGGCGGAACGCGTCTCCCCACCGGCCTGCCCGGTTCGCCCGACTGCGAGGTCCGGGGCAGCCGGCTCACCGCCACGGTCCACCCGGACCACTCCGACACCCTCCTCCGGGCCCTGCTGGACGCGGGCTGGCACATCGAGGACCTCACGCACGAAGTGATCAGCGAAGGCGTACGGCCATGACCGCCCTGCTCCGCTACCAGGCCGCCCTCCTCCTGCGCTCGCAGCGCTGGCTCGCGCCCTTCCTCCTCTACGCGGCGTACGTCGGCGTCGGCGTCCGCCCGGGCGAGCCGGTGCTCGGCTCGCTCGGCTACGCGGTGACCGGACTCGTCCCGGTGACGGCCTGGGCGGTACGGATCTGCCTCGACCAGGAGCCGCCCGCGGCCCGCACGGTGGTCGCGGCGGCGGCCGGCCGGAGCCGGGCACACCTGGCGGCGATCCTCACCGGCACCGGGGCCGTCCTCCTCGTCGGCACCCTCACGGCGCTCGGCGTGACGGCGATCGGCGACCCGCGCGGGGTCGGGGTGCTCGCCGCGGGTGCCGAGGGCCTGCTCGCGGCGGGCGTCTGCGTCCTGACCGGCGCCGCCGTCGGCGCCCTCACCACCCGCCCCCTGATCCTCTCCCGCGGCTGGTCCGTCGCCACCCTCGTCCTCGGCTCCCTGCTGGCCCTGGTCACCGCCGGATCCCCGGTCCGCACCACCGTCACCGCCCTGGTCACCGACGCCCACGCGCCGGCGGTCGTCCTCCCCTGGCCCGCGTTCACCGTGGCCGTGATCCTTTCGGCGGGGGCCACGGCCCTCGCCTGTCGGGCGACCGCCTGGCGGACCTGAGGGCCCGCAGGACGCCGCCGAGGTGACCGAAGGCCCAACGGACGGCGGGATCAGGCTGAACGACCCCTGCCGCGGGCCCCGGAATGTGCCGTACGGTGTCCTCGCCCTTCACACTTTCCGCACGGGAGCCACCGCACCATGAGCGCAACCCGCACGCCCACCGTCTCCGTGGTCGTACCGGTGTACAACGCGATGCCGTACCTGGAGCAGACGCTCGCCTCGGTCGCCCGGCAGAGCCTCGGCGTGGACGCCGTCGAGATCGTGGCCGTCGACGACGGCAGCACGGACGGCAGCGGGGAGTTCCTGGACACCTGGGCGGCGGCGCATCCCGGTGCGATGACCGTGGTGCACCAGGACGCGTCGGGCGGGCCCAGCCGGCCGCGGAACGTGGGGCTCGAGCACGCCACCGGCACGTACGTGTTCTTCCTGGACGGGGACGACTGCCTCGGCCCGCAGGCCCTGGAGCGGCTCGTCGCGATGGCCGAGAAGAACGGCTCCGACACCGTGCTCGCCAAGCTCGTCGGCGTCGGCCGGGTCATCCGCAAGGAGGTCCGGGAGGTCTTCGCCAAGAACGTCGACCAGGCCGACCCGGCGGTCGTCTACTGGACGCTGATGCCCTTCAAGCTGTTCCGCCGGGCCATGCTGGAGGAGCACAAGCTGCGCTTCCCCGAGCACATGCGGATCAGCGAGGACCAGCACTTCGTCGCCCGCGCCTATCTCCACAGCCGGGTGATATCGATCCTCGCCGACTACGACTGCTACTACCTCGTCGGCCGGGGCGACAACGGGAACATCACCGCGGGCGGGCTGGACTACCCGACCATGGTGTCGCAGGCGGACGAGATCGTCGGCCTCGTCGAGGAGCTCACCGAGCCGGGCGACCTGCGGGACCGCCTGATCACCCGGCACGCGAAGGTCGAGCTGCTGCGCCGTTTCGACCGGCGCTATCTGAACGACTCCGCGGACGAGCGCAGGGCCGTCGTCGAGCTCGCCCGGCCGTACGCCGAGCGCTGGGTCACCCCCGGTGTGTTCGCCCGGCTCGACGTGGCCGAGCGGCTGCGCGTGCACTGCATCAGGGAAGGCCGGCTCGACGAGCTCGCGAGCGTCGTCGAGTGGGACGTGGCCGGCCGCCCCGGCAAGACGGTCGTCCGCGACGGGCGGCTGTTCGCCGCCGCGCCCTATCCGCCGGCGGACTCCGCCGCGTACACCGAGCTGTGCGACGTCACCGACGCGGCCGTCGGCGTCAGCCCGCGCCGCCGGGTGGACGAGCTCTCGTGGCAGGGCAGCGTCATCGAGCTGGCCGGTTACGCCTACCTCGACCAGGTCGACACCGAGGCGCTGACCACCGAGGTCGTGCTCCGTCACCGCGGCAGCAAGCGGGAGGTCGTGGTGCCCGTCACCCGCGAGACCTCCCCGCACCTCACCGTCAGCCGCGGCCGCGAGACGTACGACTACGGCCAGGCCGGCTTCCGGGTGGCCCTCGACCTCGCGGCGCTCGCCGACGGCGCCCCGCTCGAGGCCGGCACCTGGGAGATCAGCCTCCGCTGCTCCGCCCAGGGCCTGACCGCCCGCGGCGGGCTCGGCGGCGCGCTCGGTACGGGCATCCCGCGCCAGCCGGACCGCCGCACACTCGCCCTGGCGCCCGAAGGCGGCCGCCCGTACACCGTCAGCGTGGCCCCCCAGGGCGGTCAGCTGACCGTCACCCTGAAGCCGCAGCCGGCCCCGCCCTCGACCTTCACCCGCGTCAAGCGCAAGCTCGGGCGCGCGGTCCGGGTCCCCCGCCAGCGCAACGCCTGACGGCGGCCCGACCCTCCCCGTCCCACCCCGTCCCACCCACCCCTCCGGATCCCCCGTTCCCCGATCGCTCCGTCCCACCCGCTCCACCGGGCACCGAGACGCAGATCACCTCGGTGCCGGTGCAACCCGAGCGCTTCCTCAGGAATCTCACTCTCCGGTGCCAGGGTGGTGCCCGATCCCGCATGCGGTGAGCCTCACGGGCGCGCGCCCCTGAGCCGTAGAAGAAAAGACAGACAGGTGCATACAGTCACGTCCCCGGAGTCGGCCGAGCCGGCTGCGGACATCCGCCCCACCGGCCGGCGAAGAGCGTCCGGAGACCTCGCGCGGCGGATGACGCGCCGCTGGGGTCCGGCAGCCGGAGAGGTCGCCGTCGCCCTCCTGGCCGCCCTCGGCTTCACCGTCTGGGGGCTGTCCGTCGACAACAGCCCCCTCACCCGGGTGGGGCAGATCAGCGGTCTGTCCAACCTCCAGCTGCGCTTCGCCTTCCTGGTGCTGGTCGTCCTGGCCGTCGTCGGCTGGGTGACCGTGCGCGGGACCGCGCGCGTCAGGCGGCTGACCACGCGGCTCGCCGCCGCGGCCGTCGCCGGACTGACCACGGGCTTCCTCGGGGCGGGGCAGGTCTTCGCGCTGCGCGGCACGCCCTGGCCGCTGAACGGCCCCTTCGGCGACAACAACCGCATCCTCGGCTGGGGCGAGGAGGTGCTGCACACCGGTGCGATGGACGGGTTCTACCCGCCGGCCGTGCCGTACCTGCTCGGCTACGCGGCGAAGCTCGGCCTCTTCGACGGCCAGCCCGCCTTCGCCTTCAAGTGGGTGTTCATCGCCTTCGTGGCGCTCACCGGGCCCGCCGCCTACCTGTTCTGGCGGATGTGCCTGAAGCCGCTGCCCGCGCTCGCCGTCGGACTGCTGCCCGCGCTGCAGCAGACGCTGCCGCACAAGCCGTACAGCCCGTTCGTGCTGGTCCTGTTGCTCCCGCTGATCGCGAAGCTGCTGATGTGGCTGCGCGCCTCGCCGCGGTTCACCCCGCGGGGCACCGTGCTGCGCGGCGGGTTCCTCGGCCTGCTCTTCGGCCTGCTCTTCCTCGTCTACTCCGGCTGGCACCTGTGGTCGCTGCCCGGCGTGCTCGTCGCCGTCCTGTTCTTCTACCCGTGGCGTACGGGTCGCCTGCGCGGCCTGCTCTTCCTGGGCAGCTCGCTGCTGGGCTTCCTGCTGGTGGCCGGGGTGTACCTGCGGGTCCTGCTCGGCGCGACCAGCACCCGTGACCAGTGGTGCTCGGGCTACACGCTCACCGAGCCCGCCTACATCGGCACCACGCCGCTGACCGGTCTGGCCTGGGACGAGCCGGGCGAGTACCCGGGGGTCGGCGAGTTCTCCGGCCTGCACATGTACGCGGTGATCGTGCTGATCGGTCTCGGCTTCGCCGTGGCCCTCGGTCTGCGCAAGGCCGTGGTCGTCGCCCCGCTCGCCTGCTTCGGCAGCGCGTGGCTGATCCGCTTCTGGCTGGCCGGCCACATGGAGGCCGACCAGCAGGTGCAGCTCTTCCCCCGCACCATGATCCAGATTCAGGTGACGCTCACCGCGCTCACGGTCCTCGCGTGCGTGGTCGCCGCCCAGCGGCTCGCCCCGGTGCTCAAGCGGCTGTGGACGGGCGACCGGCCCGACGCGCGGCGCTTCACGGCGCTCGGCGTGCTCCTGGCCATGGCCCTCGCGGGCGGCATGATCGGCTCGTTCTTCAGCAACCAGTACCTGCCGACCCACCCCGACGAGCAGCTGGCGGGGACGCTGGCCTGGCGCGCCCACCAGTTCCGCAAGCCGAACGGCGACTGCCCCAAGTACGCGGACCAGGGGAAGTGCAAGGCCTTCCCGGAGCGCACCTACGTGGAGCAGCCGGTCGAGGTGGACCGCATGGTGTGCGAGTTCCCGTGGCGCAAGGCGCGGCGGGACGGCTCGATCGTCGTCAAGCTCCTCACCCGGCCCTGACCCCGCGCCCCGGCCGCCCCTACCGGCTCATCAGCTCCGACACCTTCACGAAGCGGTAGCCCCGCGCGCGCAGCTCCGGGACGATCCGGCGGATGGCCTGCTCGGTCACCGGGGCGGCGCTGCGGGTGCAGTGCATGACGACGAGGGAGCCGGGCCTGACGCCGGAGAGGACCTGCTCGGCGACGGCGTCGGCGTCCTTGGCGAAGGCGTCGCCGCTGACCACGTCCCACTGCACGGCGGTGACGCCGGCCGGGGCCAGGGCGCGGCGGGCCTCGTCGTCGTAGCAGCCGCCGGGGAAGCGGAAGTACGGCACGACGTTGGTGGCCCCCGCGTCGCGGAAGGCGTCGAAGGCGCGCTGGACGTCGGCGGCCATGTCGGGCCGGGCGACGGTCGGGAGGCCGTAGCAGGGGTTCGCGAAGGCGTAGTGGCTGAAGGAGTGGTTGGCGATCTCGAAGCGGGCGTCGTTGCCGATCGACCTGGCCTGGTCCGGGTACTGCTCGGCCCAGCGGCCGGTCATGAACACCGTCGCGTCGACCTTCAGCCGGCGCAGGGTCGCGATGAGCTGCGGGTTGTCGAAGTGTTCGCCGCCGGCCGCGCGCGGCCCCTGGTCGGCCGTCATGTCGGCGTCGAAGGTGAGCGCGACGACCTTCTCGGTGCTCTTCGCCCGGTGCGTGTAGACCGGGGTCAGGCCGCCCGCCGCCGGAGCGAGCGTCGGCGGCGCCTTCCGTGCGGGCGCCGCCTCGTGGCCCGGGGCGGGCGGGGCGCCGGCCTTCGCGCTGGGCGCGACGCCGGGGGTGCCCGGGGAAGCGCTGCCCGAGGGGGCGCTGCCGGCGGAGGCGGTGCCGGTCGGCTTGGCGGAGGTCGTGGCGCCGCCGTGCGCGGCAGGGCCGGCGGCGCCTCCGCCGCAGCCGACCAGTACGGCACCCAGGAGAGCGAGTGCCGACAGTTTTCGTGCAGGAATGGTCACCCGGCGAAATTAGCCGATCCAACTCCGTCATCCCGCGCAGGGCGCGCCTCAGGAGGCGAGGAGCCGCCTCCGGCTCTCCGCCACGTCGAAGTCGGCCCTCGGGTACTGCGGGTCCAGGTCCTCCAGGTGCTCGAGCAGCAGGGTGCTGATCGCCCAGTTCCGGTACCACTTGCGGTCGGCCGGGACCAGGTACCAGGGGGCGCGGGGGGACGCGCAGCGTTCCAGAGCCAGCTCGTAGGCCTCCTGGTAGGCGGGCCACCGGGAGCGCTCCTCGATGTCGCCCGGGTCGAACTTCCAGTGCTTCTCCGGGTTGTCCAGGCGTTTCAGGAGCCGGGCGCGCTGCTCCTCGTGCGAGATGTGGAGGAAGACCTTGACGAGCGTGACGCCGTCGTCCGTCAGCGACTTCTCGAAGCGGGCGATCTCCCCGTAACGCTCCTCGATCTCGGCGGGCGGGGCCAGGGCCCGGACGCGCGCGATGAGGACGTCCTCGTAGTGCGAGCGGTCGAAGATGCCGATCTCGCCCGGCCGGGGGAGCGCCTTCGTGACGCGCCAGAGGAAGGGGTGCGCCCGCTCCTCCTCGGTCGGCGCCTTGAAGGCCTGGATGCGGCAGCCCGAGGGGTTGAGGTAGCCGATCACGTGCTTGACCGTGCCGCCCTTGCCGCTGGTGTCCATGCCCTGGAGGACGAGGAGCAGCCGGCGCCGGTCGCCCGCCGTGCTCGCCGCGTACAGGCGTTCCTGGAGGTCGGCGAGCCGGGGTCCGAGCAGGGCGGTGGCGGCGACACCGGCCGCCTTGCCGACCGGGCCGCCGGGGGTCGCGGAGGCGTCATGGGAGGAGAGGTCGACGCCTTCCCCCAGCGGGAGCCTCAGGAGCGCCCGTAGGGACTGGTCCCCCTGTTTCTTCCTCGGCATCTCGAGTCCTTCCCGTACGGCGGCGGCTCCTTCACCGATCCTGCGCGTCGAGCGCCGGGCGCACCACCCCGAACGCCCGGTCGAGCAGCAGCAGCGGGTCCTCCGCGGCCTCGCTGTCCGCCCAGTACTGGAGCGCCGTGTGGAAGGCGACCAGGGCGGTGCCCGCCGCCAGCCGCGGATACAGGTCGGCCGCCGGGTCCAGGCCCTGACGGCGGGCCAGTTCCGCCGCGAGCGTCTCGCGCCACTCGGCCTGCCGTTCCAGGAGGCGGCCGAGCAGCGCCGGGGTGCGCAGGATCAGCTGGACCACCCGCAGCGCGCGGGCCGCGTGGTCGGGGCGGTCCAGGGTGCAGGCGGCGAGCGGTACGGCGACGGCGTGCCGCAGCGACGCGGACGGCGGCTCGCCGGCCGGGCGCTCCGCGAGCGCCGCGTGGATCTCGGTGCCCATCCCGGAGAGGAACTGGACGACCACGTCCTCCTTGGACGCGAAGTAGCGGAAGAAGGTCCGCTTCGACACCCCGGCCTCGGCCACGATCTCGTCCACCGTGACGGCGTCGAAGCCCCGCAGGGCGAGGAGCTGGAGGGCCGCCTCGGTCAGCTCGGTCGCGACGAGAAGGCGTTTGCGTTCGGCCAGGGACAGGGTCTCGGACGTCATGAGCCGATCCTAGCCCGGCCGACTGTCACTCGGCGCAACAGTTGACACCAAGTGCCATGAGCGGCAGCGTGTGTCATATGAACCGTGCGACAGAGCAGTGGAACGCCGACCGCATCCCCGACCTCACCGGGCGGGTCTTCGTCGTCACCGGGGCCAACAGCGGCCTCGGCCTCGCCACCACCCGTGAGCTCGCCCGCCACGGCGGGCACGTCGTCCTCGCCGTCCGGAACGAGGAGAAGGGCCGCGCGGCCGCGAGCGGCATCGCCGCCCAGGTGCCAGGTGCCCGGCTGGACGTCCGGCGGGTGGACCTGGCCGACCTCGACTCCGTACGGGAGTTCGCCGACAAGCTGCGCGCCGCGCACCCGAGCCTCGACGTGCTGGTCAACAACGCGGGCGTGATGGCCCCGCCGTACACCCGCAGCGCCCAGGGGCACGAGCTCCAGTTCGCCGCCAACCACCTCGGTCACTTCGCCCTCACCGGGCTGCTGCTCGACCGTCTCGCGGCCGGCACCGCCCCGCGGGTCGTCACCGTCAGCAGCCTCCAGCACCGCAAGGGCCGCATCGACTTCGACGGCCTGGCGGGCCCGGACGGCGGGGAGGGGGCGCGGCGCTACTCGCCCATGGGGTCCTACAACCAGGCCAAGCTCGCCAACACCGTCTTCGGGCACGAGCTGCACCGGCGCCTCACCACCACCGGCAGCCCCGTGCGCAGCGTCCTCGCCCACCCCGGCTACACCGCCACCAACCTCCAGAACGACACCCCCGTCGCCCTCGTCCGGTGGGTGTACGGGCGGGTCCTCGGACCACTGCTCGCCCAGGCCCCGGAGACCGGCGCGCTGCCCCAGCTGTACGCGGCGACCGCCCCGGACGTCGAAAGCGGCGCGTTCTTCGGGCCGGACGGGCCCGGCGAGCTGCGCGGCGCGCCCAAGCCGGTCGCCTACGCGCCGGCGGCGACCGATCCGGAGACCGGCCGCCGCCTGTGGGAGCTGTCCGAGCGACTCACCGACGTGCGCTACGAGCTGGGCTGAGCGGCACCGGGCCCCGTCACCGGCAGCGCCCACCGGTCGTCAGCGCCACCAGCTCCGTCACCCCCAGCGCCCACCGGTCGTCAGCGCCACGGCCCCGTCACCGCGAACGTCGTCCCCGGCGTGTAGCAGTTCACGTACATCGTCGAACCGTCCGGCGAGAAGGTGACGCCCGCGAACTCGCCCCACTCCGGGGCCTCCGGCGTGCCGATGTTCTGCGCGCCGCGGGCCACGGCGTACACCTCGCCCTTCCGGCTCACGCCGAAGACGTGCTGCGCGCCGTCCCCGTCCTCGCAGACCATCAGGCCGCCGGCCGGCGCCAGACAGATGTTGTCCGGCGACTCGCCCGGCAGCCGCACGTCCGTGTCGGGGCCGAAGACGACGACGAGGGTGAGCCGCCGCCGGTGCGGCTCGTACTTCCACACCTGCCCGAAGTGGGTGGCGGCGGAGCCGTCCTTGGCGCGCGCGAAGGACGACACGAAGTACACCGCGTTCCCGCCCCAGTAGCAGCCCTCCAGCTTCTGGGCGTGCGTGATGCCCTTCGGCCCGAAGTCCTGCAGTCTGACCGGGGTCTCCGTGGCGAGCGGGTCCGGTACGGGGACCCACTGCACGCCCTCGAAGCGCGCGCCCGTCTCCTGGACCGCGGACAGGTCGGGGACGCCCGGCACCCGCATCGCCTCCAGGGCGCCGCCCGCGCGCAGCGAACCGGTGCCGCCGAGCGGCCTCTCGGGCAGGAAGCGGTAGAAGAGGCCGAAGGGCTTCTGGAAGGCGTCCTCCGTCTCGTAGACGATCCCGCTGCGCGGATCGATCGCGACGGCCTCGTGCTGGAAGCGGCCCATCGCGGTGAGCGGCACCGCGCCCGTGCGGCGCGGATCGGCGCCGTCGACCTCGAAGACGAAGCCGTGGTCCCGGGTGTAGCCGTTGGTGCCGGCCCGGTCCTCGGTCTCCTCGCAGGTCAGCCAGGTGTTCCAAGGGGTGGGCCCGCCCGCGCAGTTGACGGCGGTGCCGGCGACGGCGACCCGTTCGTCGAGGACGTCGCCGCGGCCGTCGAGGGTGAGGGCGGTACAGCCGCCCTTGGCCGCCGGGTCGTACGTCAGACCGTCCACGGTCGGTACGCCGATCTTTCCGGTGACCCGGTTCTCGTGGTTGCGCACGAGGTGCGTCCGGCCGCGGCGGCCGGCGAAGGCGCCCATGCCGTCGTGGTTGCTCGGCACGAGTCCCTCGCCGGAGCGCAGCGGATCGCCCTGCCGGGACAGGACGCGGTAGGAGAAGCCGGCCGGGAGGTCGA
This sequence comes from Streptomyces sp. NPDC053431, assembly GCF_044544925.1. Taxonomy (NCBI): domain Bacteria; kingdom Bacillati; phylum Actinomycetota; class Actinomycetes; order Kitasatosporales; family Streptomycetaceae; genus Streptomyces; species Streptomyces sp. NPDC053431. The sequence continues at coordinate 103,074 of NZ_JBITXX010000020.1, forward strand.
GGAGCCCGGCGGGATCGGGGACCAGGGGCCCGTACCCGGCGTGGTGGCCCCGCAGCGGTGCGGCGGAGGCGGTGCCGGCGAAGAGTTCGGAGAGGGCGCCGGTGAAGGCGATGCCGGCGGTGGCGCCGAGGATCTGACGTCGTGTTGCGGACATGAGGCAACTCCCTGTCTGGCGGTACAGGAGATGACGTGCGACCCGCATGTGTGTACCACGCACAGTGGTGACACGTGAACCATGCGGGCCGCACGTCGCCTCACGCGACAGCGGGGATCAGGACGCGAGCTCGGCGGTGAGCGTGATCGTCGTCCCCGTCAGCGCCTGGCTGACCGGGCAGTTCTTCTTGGCGTCCTCGGCGAGCGCCTGGAACTGGTCCGCGTCCACGCCGGGCACCTCGCCGCGCACGGTGAGGTGGCTGCCCGTGATGCCCTTGCCGGGGACGAAGGTGACCTCGGCCTTGGTCTCCAGGCGGGTGGGCGGGGTGTCGTTCTTGGCGAGGATGTTGGAGAACGCCATGTTGTAGCAGGAGGAGTGCGCGGCGGCGATCAGCTCTTCGGGGCTGGTCACCCCGTTCGGCTCCTCCGTGCGGGCCGGCCAGGACACCGGGTACGAGCCGATGCCGGAGGAGTCGAGCGTCACGACGCCCGACCCCTTGAGCAGGTCGCCCTCCCAGACGTTGTGGGCGGTACGCGTAGCGGCCATGGTGCATCCCTTTCGATCGGGTATGGCCCCCAAGCTACTGCGCCACGAGTCCCTTCGCGTCCCGCGCCAGGGCGGTGAGCCGGGAGATCGCCCGGAAGTACTTCTTCTTGTACCCGCCGTTCAGCATCTCCTCGCTGAACAGCCGGTCGAAGGGCAGCCCGGAGGCGAGCACGGGTATCTCGCGGTCGTAGAGCCGGTCGGCGAGCACGACGAGCCGCAGCGCGGTCGACTGGTCCGGGATCGGCTGGACGTCGGTGAGGCAGACCGCGCTGAGGTTGTCGGTCAGCGCGCCGTAGCGGCTCGGGTGCACCCTCGCCAGGTGTTCGAGCAGGTGCGGGAAGTCGTCGAGGGAGGCGCCCGGGGTCGCGTACGCGGTCTTCACGACGACCTCGTCGGCGTACGGGGCCGGGGCCTCCGGCAGGCCGCGGTGGCGGTAGTCCTCGCCGTCGATCCGCAGCGGCCGGAAGTGCGCCGACAGGCCCTGGATCTCCCGCAGGAAGTCGGCGGCGGCGAACCGGCCCTCGCCGAGCTTGCCGGGCAGGGTGTTGGAGGTGGCGGCGAGCGCGACCCCCGCGTCGACCAGCTTGCCGAGCAGGGTGGAGACGAGCACCGTGTCGCCCGGGTCGTCCAGCTCGAACTCGTCGATGCACAGCAGCCGGTGTCCGCTCAGGGTCTGCACGGTCTGCTGGAAGCCCAGGGCGCCCACCAGGTTCGTCAGCTCCACGAAGGTGCCGAAGGCCTTGAGCCCGGGCTCGGCCGGGGTGGCGTGCCAGAGGGAGGCGAGCAGGTGGGTCTTGCCCACGCCGTAGCCGCCGTCGAGGTAGACCCCGCGCGGGCCGGCCGCGGCGGGCTTCTTCGGGGCCCTGGAGAACCAGCGCCGCCTGCCCGCGCCGGAGGCGTGGGCGCCGCCCAGCCCCTCGGCGAAGCCGCCGAGCACCTTGACGGCCTCGAACTGGCTGGGCTGGTTGGGGTCCGGGATGTACGTGTCGAAGCGCACGGCGTCGAACCGGGGCGGCGGCACCATCTCCGCCACCAGGCGGTCGGCGGGGACATGCGGCTCTCGGGAGCAGAGCGAGAGCGGGGCCGCTTCGGTGGAAGCCGCTTCGGTTATGGCACGGGTCGACACAGTTCCCCACTGTAAGCGCCATGTCAGACTGCGGGGATGCGACGCCTGTTCCCTGTGACGGACATGACAGCAACCGACCGTGCCGCGGGCATCACGGACGCGACCGGCCCGACGGCCGCGGCGGACGCCGCCGACCGGGAGTGGTCCCTCGACGAGCTCGCCGACGCCTACGCCTACCCCGCCGAGGCCGGCGAGACCGGCTGGCTGCGGGCCAACATGGTCTCCTCGCTGGACGGGGCCGGCCAGCACGAGGGCCGCTCCCAGCCGCTGTCCTCCGAGACCGACATGCGGATCTTCGGGACCCTGCGGGGCCTGGCCGACGTGGTCGTCGTCGGCGCCGAGACCGTACGACTGGAGGGCTACCGCCCGGCCCGGGCGCGGGACGCCTTCGCGGCCCGCCGGGAGGCGGCGGGGCAGGGGCCGGCGCCGGTGATCGCCGTCGTCACGGCCTCGCTGGACCTGGATTTCTCGCTTCCGCTTTTCACCGAGCCGCTGGTGCCGACCCTGATCCTGACGGGCGCCGCGTCCTCCCCGGAGCGGCGGGCGGCGGCCGAGCGCGCGGGCGCCGAGGTGCTGGTCGCCGGCGACGGGCCCGGGGTCGAGCCGGAGCGGGCCGTGGCGGCCCTCGCGGCGCGCGGTCTGCGGCGCCAGCTGACCGAGGGCGGACCCCGTCTCCTGGGCCAGTTCGTGGCCGCGGGGGTGCTCGACGAGCTGTGCCTGACCGTCTCCCCGACCATGACCGCGGGCACCGCGCAGCGGATCGCCGGAGGCCCCGTCGTGGCGGTTCCGAAACGCTTCGCCGTGGCGTCCGTGCTGGAGCAGGACGGCTTCCTCTTCACCCGCTACCGTCGGATCTGACAATCGGCGGAATTTGTCGTTCCGCTTAGCCTGCGCTGGGCACACTTACTCTCGCAGTCCCCGTGCGGGCACGGGGAAGGATGGTTTCCGCAGAAGGGCTCCTGAGGTGTTCACAAGCGTTCTGATGATCGAGAAGCCCCTCACGTCCGTCGACGTGGACTTCGTCACCACCCTGCACGGCGACGAGGGCGTCTCCTTCATCGTTCTGATGCAGCCGCGCGGTGACCAGGCCGATGTACTGCTGCGCGCCATCGACGACGTGGCCATGGGCGAGCTGAAGGAAGCGACCCGCGAGGGCGAGGAGCCCGAGGGCAAGGACGCGCGGCCGCTGGCCGAACAGGCCCTGGAGGTCTCCCTCCAGGCACTGAGACAGGCCGGCTGCGAGGCCGTCGGGCAGGTGGTCGAGGACCATCCCCTGGACAAGATGAAGTCCGTCGTGGACGAGGTGAACGCCGACGAGGTGATCGTGCTGACCGCCCCGCACTACGTGGAGGAGTTCTTCCACCGCGACTGGGCGTCCCGGGCCCGCCACAAGGTCGGCGTGCCCGTCCTGAAGCTGTTCGCGCACAGCGAGTGAGCGCGTAGCGACGGCGGACCCGCCGCCGGGGGCCGAGGGCGTGCCGCCCGGGGCCCCCGGCGCCAGCCACTAGGCTGGACCCTCGACATCCACGCACTCCCGGGGAGAGAACCGCATGGCACCCGCCATCCCTGCCGCCATGGAACGGCCGCACTTCATCGGCATCGGCGGTGCCGGAATGTCGGGCATCGCGAAGATCCTCGCCCAGCGCGGCGCCAAGGTCGCCGGCAGCGACGCCAAGGAGTCCGCGACCGCCGAGTCGCTGCGCGCCCTCGGGGCCACCGTGCACATCGGCCACGCCGCCGAGCACCTGGCCGACGACGCCTCCGCCGTCGTCGTCTCCAGCGCCATCCGCGCCGACAACCCGGAGCTGGCCCGCGCCGCCGAGCTCGGGATCCCGGTCGTCCACCGCTCCGACGCGCTCGCCTCCCTCATGGACGGCCTGAGCGCCGTCGCCGTGGCCGGCACGCACGGCAAGACGACGACCACCTCGATGCTGGCCGTCGCCCTCACCGAGCTCGGCCTCGACCCCTCGTACGCGATCGGCGGCGACCTCGCGGGCCCCGGCACCAACGCCCGGCACGGTGACGGCCGGGTCTTCGTCGCCGAGGCGGACGAGAGCGACCGCAGCTTCCAGAAGTACGACCCCGAGGTCGCCATCGTCCTCAACGTCGAGCTGGACCACCACGCGAACTACGCGTCGATGGACGAGATCTACGAGTCCTTCGAGGCCTTCGCCGCCAAGATCCGCCCCGGTGGCACCCTCGTCGTCGGCGAGCACGCGGGCGCCCGCGAGCTGGCCCGCCGGGTGGCCGGCCGCGAGGGCCTGACGGTGCTGACCGTCGGCGAGTCCGAGGACTCCGACGCCCGCATCCTGAAGATCGTGCCGAACGGCATGAAGAGCGAGGTCACCGTCGCCCTCGACGGCACCCAGCACACCTTCACCGTCTCCGTCCCCGGCCGTCACTACGCCCACAACGCCGCCGCGGCCCTCGCCGCCGGCTCCCGCGTGGGCGTCGACCCGGCCGAGCTCGCCCAGGCGCTCACCGCCTACACCGGCGTCGGCCGCCGCCTCCAGCTCAAGGGCGAGGCCGCGGGCGTCCAGGTCATCGACTCGTACGCGCACCACCCCACCGAGATGACCGCCGACCTGGAGGCCATGCGCGGCGCCGCCGGAGCCTCCCGGCTGCTCGTGGTCTTCCAGCCGCACCTCTTCTCCCGCACCCAGGAGCTGGGCCGGGAGATGGGCGAGGCGCTCGCGCTGGCCGACGCCTCCGTGGTCCTGGACATCTACCCGGCCCGCGAGGACCCGATCCCGGGCGTCACCAGCGAGCTGATCGTCGCCGCGGCCCGTGCGGCCGGGGCCGACGTCACGCCGGTCCACGACAAGGCGGCCGTCCCGGAGGCCGTCGCGGGAATGGCGAAGCCCGGCGACCTGGTTCTGACCATGGGGGCGGGCGACGTCACGGACCTGGGTCCGAAGATCCTCGCCCACCTGTCGAGCTGACCGGGGCCGACCAGGGCCGACCGGAGCTGACCAGCCGCTGAGGGAGCGAACGATGGCGTACGAGGTCGAGAAGACCGACGAGGAATGGCAGGCCGAGCTGACGCCGTCGGAGTACCAGGTGCTCCGGCTGGCCGGAACCGAGCCCGCCTTCCGCGGTGAGTACACGGACACGAAGACCAAGGGCGTCTACTCCTGCCGGGCCTGCGGCGCCGAACTCTTCACGTCCGAGGAGAAGTTCGAGTCGCACTGCGGCTGGCCGTCCTTCTACGACCCGAAGGACAGCGAGGCCGTCGAGCTGCTCGCGGACACCTCCCACGGCATGATCCGCACCGAGGTGCGCTGCGCCCGCTGCGGTTCCCACCTGGGACACGTCTTCGAGGGCGAGGGCTACCCGACCCCGACCGACCAGCGGTACTGCATCAACTCGATCTCGCTGCGGCTGGAGCCGGCGGACGAGAACTGAGCGGTACCCCACCCCGCGCACCACCTGAGCCGACCGGCGCCCCGCGCGCCGGTCGGCTCGGCCGTGTGTCCGGCCGGCCGTCCGATGTGCCGGCTCGGCCGTGGGGCCGGGCGGCCGTGTGCCCGGCCGGCCGTAGCGGCAACCGCACGGTCGCCGGCCCGGCGCTCAGCCGTTCCCGCTTCCCGCCTCGACGGCTCCGCACACCGGGCACAGGCCCCGGTAGGTGACCTCCGCGCCCGTCACCGTGAAGCCGTACCGTTCCGCCTCCGGAAGTCCGTCCAGTGGATCGCCCTGCGGGTGGACGTCGCGGACCGTGCCGCAGCCCGCGCACACCAGGTGCTGGTGGGCCTGGTGGGCGTTCGGGTCGTACCGCTTGGCGCGGCCGACCCCGGACACCTCGACCACCTCGCCGAGCGAGACGAGCTCGCCGAGCGTGTTGTACACCGTGGCGCGCGAGATCTCCGGCAGTCTCGCCGTCGCCCGGGCGAGCACCTCGTCCGCGGTCAGGTGGATGTGCTCGCCGTCCAGGACCTCGGCCACCACGCGTCGCTGGGCGGTCATCCGCCAGCCACGTCGGCGCAGCCGATCCAGCAGGTTGCTCATGGTCACCAGCCTTGCTGTGCGAGTATTCCGGACGAGTCCCGCTGTCGTATTGACTTGGACTGAGTCCAGCATAGGATCTACTCCAGTAGTAGCCAAGAGGGTGTACGCCGGGCACACCGACGCCATCACTCCGACGCCTCAGCAATTCCCGAGCTCCGCGATCCGAATGGTTCGGAAGGAAAGACCGATGTCTGAGCAGAATCACGATCCCCTTGTCACCGAGGACTCGTCGGCGGCGGAAGGCAAGGGCGGCTGCCCGGTCGCGCACGGCCGCGCCTCGCACCCGACCCAGGGCGGCGGCAACCGGCAGTGGTGGCCGGAGCGGCTCAACCTGAAGATCCTCGCCAAGAACCAGCCCGTCGCGAACCCCCTCGGTGAGGACTTTGACTACGCGGAGGCCTTCCAGGCCCTCGACCTCGCCGCCGTCAAGCGGGACATCGCCGAGGTGCTCACCACCTCGCAGGACTGGTGGCCTGCCGACTTCGGCAACTACGGCCCGCTCATGATCCGGATGGCCTGGCACAGCGCCGGCACGTACCGCATCAGCGACGGCCGCGGTGGCGCCGGCGGTGGTCAGCAGCGCTTCGCCCCGCTGAACAGCTGGCCGGACAACGGCAACCTGGACAAGGCCCGCCGTCTGCTGTGGCCGGTCAAGAAGAAGTACGGCAAGGCCATCTCCTGGGCCGACCTGATGATCCTCACCGGCAACGTGGCCCTGGAGACCATGGGCTTCAAGACCTTCGGCTTCGCCGGCGGCCGCGTCGACGAGTGGGAGCCGGACGAGGACGTCTACTGGGGCCCGGAGACGGAGTGGCTCGGCGACGCCCGCTACTCCGGCGACCGTGAGCTGGAGACGCCGCTCGCCGCCGTCCAGATGGGCCTCATCTACGTCAACCCCGAGGGCCCCAACGGCAACCCGGACCCGATCGCCGCCGCCCGCGACATCCGCGAGACCTTCGGCCGCATGGCGATGAACGACGAGGAGACCGTCGCCCTCATCGCCGGTGGCCACACCTTCGGCAAGGCGCACGGCGCCGGCCCGGCGGACAACGTCGGCGCCGACCCGGAGGCCGCGCCGATCGAGCAGCTCGGCCTCGGCTGGAAGAGCTCCCACGGCACGGGCTCCGGCAAGGACGCGATCACGTCCGGCCTGGAGGTCACCTGGACCGAGACCCCCACCCAGTGGGGCAACGGCTTCTTCAAGAACCTCTTCGAGTACGAGTACGAGCTCACCAAGAGCCCGGCCGGCGCCCACCAGTGGGTCGCCAAGGACGCCCCGGAGACCATCCCGGACGCGTTCGACGCGTCGAAGAAGCACCGCCCGACGATGCTCACCACCGACCTGTCGCTCAAGTTCGACCCGATCTACGAGCCGATCTCGCGCCGCTTCTACGAGAACCCGGACCAGTTCGCGGACGCCTTCGCCCGCGCCTGGTACAAGCTCACCCACCGCGACATGGGCCCCGTCGTGCGCTACCTCGGCGCCGAGGTCCCGAGCGAGGAGCTGCTCTGGCAGGACCCGCTGCCGGCGCGCACGAGCGAGCCGATCGACGCCGCGGAGGCCGCCTCCCTCAAGGAGAAGATCCTCGAGTCCGGCCTCTCCGTGACCCAGCTGGTCTCCGCCGCCTGGGCCGCCGCCGCCTCCTTCCGCGGCAGCGACAAGCGCGGTGGCGCCAACGGCGGCCGCATCCGCCTGGAGCCGCAGCGCGGCTGGCAGGCCAACAACCCGGACGAGCTCGCCCAGGTGCTGCGCGTCCTGGAGAGCGTCCAGGAGTCCTTCAACGCGGCCGGCGGCAAGCAGGTCTCGATCGCCGACCTCGTCGTCCTCGCGGGCAACGCGGCCGTCGAGAAGGCCGCCAAGGACGCCGGCTTCGACGTCGAGGTCCCGTTCTCCGCGGGCCGCGTCGACGCCTCCCAGGAGCAGACGGACGTCGAGTCCTTCGCCGCCCTGGAGCCGACCGCGGACGGCTTCCGCAACTACCTGGGCAAGGGCCACCGCCTCCCCGCCGAGTACCTGCTCGTCGACAAGGCGAACCTGCTCACCCTGTCCGCCCCGGAGATGACGGTCCTCGTCGGCGGTCTGCGCGTCCTGGGCGTCACCCAGCCGCAGTCCTCCCTCGGTGTCCTCACCGAGACGCCGGGCAAGCTGACGAACGACTTCTTCGTCAACCTGCTCGACCTGGGCACCTCCTGGACGTCCACCTCCGACGACCAGACCACGTTCGAGGCCCGCGACGCCTCCGGCGCGGTCAAGTGGACCGGCACCCGCGCCGACCTGGTCTTCGGCGCCAACGCCGAGCTGCGCGCCGTCGCCGAGGTGTACGCCTCCGACGACGCCAAGGAGAAGTTCGTGACGGACTTCGTCGCGGCCTGGGCCAAGGTCATGGACCTGGACCGGTTCGACCTGCGCTGAACGCGCCGCGCCTGACCGGCGCGTGAACGGGCCCCGGGCGGATGTTCCGCCCGGGGCCCGTGGCGTCCCCGGCCGCGCCGGTCAGCCGAAGTCGGGGATGGGGTGGTCCGGCGCCAGGGCCGCGGCGATGCGCTGCGCGACGGTGTGCGCGGTGTGCCCGTCGGGGGCCTCGGGGCCCAGCGTGGTCGACACCGCGATGGCCAGGCCCTCGGACGGCAGATAGGCCATCGAGGCGGAGTAGCCGAAGAACAGCGGGTGCTGCGAGACCCAGTCGCCCAGCACGAGCACGCCCATGCCGTAGTGGGTGGCCTCGGTCTGCGCGAGGCAGACCTTCGCCGGGCAGGTGCGGGTGGCATGGCCGAGTCCCACCGTCCCCGGGTCCAGCAGCTCCTGGTACGACGCCGGGGAGAGCAGCTCGCCCGAGCCGATGGCGACCGCCGAGCGCTCCAGGTCGCAGATGTCCGTGGTCTGCACGGCGCCGGGCGCCGTGGTCCAGGAGGGGTTCCAGAAGGTCGACTCCTCGTACGTCCCGCGGCTGTCGGTGAACGCGTGCAGGACGGGCCGCGGGATGTCGGGCGTGAAGCTGTTACGGGTCTCCCGCAGCCCGAGCGGCCCCGTGATCTCGCGCCGGAGCAGGACGTCCAGGCGGGTCCCGGTGATCTTCTCCAGGGCGGCGCCGAGGAGCACGAAGTTGGCGTGCGAGTAGCTCCAGTTGGTCCCCGGGGCGTACCAGCGGTCCTGCCGGGTCGAGATCGACACCAGCTCGTCGGGCGTCCACTGGCGGAACGGGTTCGCGGCGACCGCCTGCGGGAAGCCGGGCGTCGTGACGTAGTCGCGGAGGCCGGTCGTGGAGGCGGCCAGCATGCGCAGGGTGATCCGATCGCCGTCCTTCAGACCGGGCAGCCAGCGCCCGACGGGGTCGTCGAGCCCGACCCGGCCCTGGTCGACCAGCCGCAGGAGCGCCGTGCCCATGTAGCTGATGGCGATGTTGCCGTTCCGGAAGTGCATGGCCGGCTCGGCCGGGACCCCCGTCATCGACTCGCCGAGCGCCGAGGTGACGAGCTCGCGCCCGCCGACGGTGACCCGCACGATCACGGACTTGAGGTCCATCTCCGCCTTGGCCCGCTCGGCGACCCGCAGGACCTCGCGCGCCGGGCCGCGGACGGGCGGGGGCGAACTGTTGCACTCCTCGCGGTGGTGCCCGCCGTCGCCCCCGGCGGCCGCGACCGGGGAACCGAGGGCGAGGAGGACGGCGAGCGCGGTGAACGCGGTCGCGGCGGCGAGGCGCGGCCGGGACGGCAGAGGGGCTGGGCTCATGGGCCGGAGTATCGAGCGGCGGCCGCCGCACGCGGCCCCGCCGGCGGCCGACGCGCATGAACATCACCCGGACGTCCTGTCAGAATGACGCCCGCAGAGACGGATCAAGGGGAGGGGACCGAGCATGACTGTCACCAGGAGACTGTTCGTGGGCGGCTTCACGGCCGGGGCCGTGACCGTGGCCATGGGCGCGACGGCGGGGGAGGCCGAAGCGGCCGGACCGGTGCAGACCTTCGAGGGCGAGGTGCACGCGCAGCGGTTCACCACCGACAGCACCGTCAACTCCGCGTTCCTCAAGACGACGTCCACCAGCGAACACACCGCCACGCTCTACCAGGCCGCCACCAGCGGCACCGGCGTCGCGCTCAACGTCGTCTCCGACAACCCCGGCACGTCGGCGATGTACCTGTCCGGTACGGAGACGGGCCGCGGCACCCTGAAGATCGCGCACCGCGGCTACACCGACGGCTCCGACGCCAACGCCGCCGCGCTCTCCATCGACCTCCAGACGCCCGGCGCGACCGACCCCAAGAAGCCCGGCACCGCCGCCCAGGGCATCTACGTCACCGCCACCCACGGCCCCACCAGCGGCGCCCTGCTCGTGCTGCGCAACAACGCGGACCTGGACGACCTCACGGTCAAGGGCACCGGCCTCATCGGCATCGGCATCGACCGCGGCGCCACCCCCCGCGCCCAGGTCCACATCGTGCAGCGCACCGACAAGCCGGGCCTCCTCGTCGACGGCACCGTCGAGGTCGGCAACACCGCCACCCCGCCCACCGGCACCGTCTCGGCGGCCGGCGGCGGCACCCTGTACGCCCAGAACGGCGAGCTGTGGTGGCGCGGCTCGGCCGGCACCCGCACGCGCATAGCCCCCGCATAAGGAAGAGAGAAGAAACGATGGTGCAGCTCACCCCGGACCAGCTGGTCGCCGAGTTCCAGGACGCGGTCGTCGAACTCTATTTCGCGCGCAAGCGCATCGTGGCCCTCGAGGCGGAGAACGCCGACCTCAAGGCGCGGCTGTCCGCCCCCGTGCCCCCGCAGGAGGTGCCCGCCGAGGCGGTCGCCGAAGTCCCCCTCGACGCGGCGGCCGAGGCCGGCGGCGGGGGCGAGCAGTGGTTCACGGCCGGGCCGGGAGAGCCGGCGGCGTAGCGCCCCGGCCCCCCGCGCCGGTCAGTGGACGGACAGGCCGCCGTCCACGAAGACCGCCTGCCCCGTGACGTAGGCGGAGGCCGGGCTCGCCAGGAACACGGCGGCACCCTCGAAGTCCTCGGCGAGCCCGTTGCGCCCCACCATCGTGCGCGCGGCGAGCTCGGCGACCTTCGCCGCGTCCGAGGAGAGCCGCTCGTTGAGCGGAGTCATCACGAAGCCGGGCACCAGGGTGTTGACGGTGACCCCGTACGGCGACCAGGCCTCGGCCTGCGAGCGGGCGAGCGACTCCAGCGCGCCCTTCGACACCCCGTACGCGCCCGACTGCACGAACGCCCGGTGCGCCTGCTGCGAGGTCACATGGATGATCCGCCCGTACCCCCGCTCGGCCATGCCGGGCCCGAACCGCTGCCCGAGCAGGAACGGCGCCTCCAGGTTCACGGCCATCGTCCGGTCCCACACCTCGTCGGAGAGCTCGGACATCGGCGGACGCAGGTTGATCCCGGCCGAGTTGACGAGGATGTCCGGCTCGCCGTGGACGCCGGCGGCCTCCTCGGCCGCCGCCCGGATGCCCTCACGACTGCCGAGATCGCCGCTCACCCACGAGGCCGTCGCGCCGAGCTCGGTCAGCTCGTCGACCGCCGCCTTCAGCTCGGCCTCGCGCCGGGCGACGATCACGACGGACGCCCCGGCCCGGGCCAGGGCGCGGGCGACGGCCTTGCCGATCCCCGAACTGCCGCCGGTGACGAGGGCGGTGCGGCCGGAGAGGGAGAACAGGTCGTCCAGATAGGCCATTACAGGCGCTCGCAGTGCGCGACGAACGTCCCCCAGGCGGCGGGCGCGAGCGCGAGGCGCGCGTCCTCGGGGCGCTTGGAGTCGCGGACGTGGACGGTGGTGGGGCAGGGGGCGACTTCTACGCAGTCGCCGCTTCCGCCGCTGCTGTAGGTGGACTTGCGCCAGGAGAGGGCCACCTCGACGCAGTCGCCGTCGCCGCCGCTGCTGTAGCTGCTCTTGAACCAGGTCAGGTCAGTGGTGCTCATGTCGCTCCTCGCATCTGCCGCAACAGGCTCTGGGAGTCTTCCAGGGTAAGAGCCTGTGAGCGCATCCTGGCATACCGCATCTGGAGGATGCCGACGTCTTTCGAGTCGGAAAGCAGCAGGCCAGCCCGCTGCCCCTCGCAATAGCCGTACCAGCGGTTGTCCGGCGTCTCCAGCAACTGCAGCGGTCCGTCGAGTCCCGCGTGATGCCCCCGGCTCTGCTCCATCACCTGGATCTCGATGTTGCGCCGCTCGGACATCCGGAGGACGTGCTCGATCTGCGCGCGGTGCACCTCGGGGCCGCCCGTTCCCCTCCGCAGCACGTGCTCCTCGATGATGAAGCTGTAGGCGGTGTTGGGCCGTTCCGTCAGTAGTTCCCGTCGCGCCATGCGGGCCGTGAGTTTCTCCTCGACCTCACCGTCGCCCAGAGGCGGCAACTGCTGCTCGAACAGCGTCTTGGCGTACGAATCGATCTGCAGCAGCCCCGGAACCAGCCGGTTCTCGTACGTGTACAGGCACAGCGCGGTCGCCTCCAGCCTCGCCCACCGCTGGAACCAACTCGCCAACCCCGGCTGCCGCGACAGGTGCTTCGCCGCGGCGCGGATCACCCCGAACGCGTCCAGCAAGTGCTCCGCGCGGTCGATGAACGTGGGCGACGGGAACCGTCGCCCCTGCTCGATCGAAGCGATCGTCTCTCTCGAGTACCGCACCAGCGCGGCGAACTCCTCCTGGGTGAGTCCCGCTCGTTTGCGGAACGCCTTGACCACCTCCCCGAAGGCCTTCAGGCTGTCCGAGGTCTCCGGCTCCGCGCATCCGTCCGTCGTCGTCATCACGCGCACCTCCCACCCCGCATCGTCACGGGCCGTGATGAGCACTGTCCACCCTCCGAACTCGTACGCTCACGCAGCGTACGAGTTTCTGACCTGGGAGCCCGCCGCCCGCGCCGCCACATTGGCCCCATGACCACCCAGCAGACCCGCCAAGAGCCGGTCACCGTACGTGTGTTCACCCAGCGCTTCAGCTCGACGCCACGGGGCGCCCGGCTCGCCCGGAGGCTGGCGCTCCATCAGCTCGACCGGTGGGGCGTCCCGCACGGCAGCGCGGTCTCCGACGCCGCCGCGCAGATCGTCGCGGAGCTCGCGGCGAACGCCGTCACCCACGGCCGCGTGCCGGGCCGGGACTTCGAGCTGGTCCTCTCGTACCGCGGGGACGGACACCTCCGCATCGACGTCTCCGACACCCGTACGGAGCGCCGCCCCGGCCTCCTGCGGCCGGCGTCCCCGCTCTCCGACAGCGGCCGGGGTCTCCTGCTCGTCGACGCGCTCGCCACCCGCTGGGAGATCCTGAACCGGCTGCCCGTCGGGAAGACGGTGCGGGCCGAACTCGCCCTCTAGTAGCAGGAATTGCCTCCTCCCTGTACCTCCTCGGTAACAGAACGGCACGGCGCGCATGGCGAGGGTGACAGCAGGTACAGACTTTTCTCGACAAGCGAGATGTCGACAGCGGCCGTCCGCGGCCGACCACGGGGGATACGACATGAAGACTCACCTGAAGTCCTGTGCCATAGGGGCCGCGGTGGCAGCCGCGCTGCTCGGGGCCACGGCGTGCGAGCCGAGCGGGTCCGACGGCGCGGACCAGGGCAAGCCCTCGGCCCGGCCCAGCGCGACGGGGGCCACGAGCACGCCGGCGACGCCGGGGACGCCGGGCACGCCGAGCGCGACGAACTCGTCCGAGCCCGGCGGGACGGCTTCGCAGAAGCCGAGTGCCGCCGCCCCCGCCTGCACCGCCGCCGACCTCGGGGTCTCGGCCGTCAAGGAGCCCGCGGACAGCAAGGACGCCAGGCACCTCCTCATCACCGTCCAGAACACGGGCGACATGACGTGCGACCTCTACCGCTACCCGCTCGTGCGGCTCGGCGCGGACGCGCGGACGACGGTTCCCGTGATCAAGGACAGCGACCCGGACCAGGGGAAGCCCGTCACCATCGCTCCCGGTGAGGAGGCCTACGCGGCCCTGCTCGTGGCCGGGGGCCACCGCGACGAGTACGAGGCGAAGAGCATCACGCTCACCCTCCAGGGCAGCAAGGCCGGCAGCAAGGCGAGCACGCCGATCGACGTCCCCATGCCCGTCGCCACGCTGTACGCGGACGACGGCCAGCTCGTCACGTACTGGACGACCGCCGAGGGAATGGCCCTCGACTTCATCATGTCGAAGTGACCAGGTGACCAGGTGACCAGGTGACCAAGTGGCCAGGTGACGTGGATCGTGATCAACCCCGAGGGGTCGTACTCCGCGGGCCGACGGTTCGCCGCGATGTCACATTCCCGGGCGCTCGCCGGTCCTAGCGGGTGACGGGGCTCCAGCCGGGGTCCCGCGGACCGGAAGGACACGAGCGCGATGACCACGATCCTGGTGACCGGCGGCACCGGCACCCTCGGCCGGCTCGTCACGCGGCGGCTGCGCGCGGACGGACACGAGGTGCGGGTGCTGAGCCGGCGCTCCGAGCCGTACGCCGTCGACCTGCGCGAGGGCGGGCCGGGCCTCGACGCGGCGCTGGACGGCGTCGACACCGTCGTGCACTGCGCCACCAGTACGCGCGGCGGCGACGAGCGGGCGGCGCGCCACCTGGTCGGGGCGGCCCGCCGCGCGGGGGTACGGCACCTGGTGTACATCTCCATCGTCGGCGTCGACCGGGTGCCGCTCGGCTACTACAGGACCAAGCTGGCCGTCGAGCGGATCGTCGAGGAGTCGGGGCTGGGCTGGACGACCCTGCGCACGACGCAGTTCCACGACCTGGTCCTCCGGGTGCTGGAGAGCGCGGCCAGGCTGCCCGCCATGCCGCTCCCGGCGGGCGTCTCCGACCAGCCGGTCGAGGTCGGGGAGGTCGCCGAGCGGCTGTGCGCGCTGGCCGCCGGGGATCCGGCGGGGCGCGTCGCCGACATGGGCGGCCCCGAGGTGCGGAGCCTCCCCGACCTGGCCCGCGCCTACCTGCGCGCGAGCGGCCGCCGCCGCGCGGTCCTGAACGTGCCGCTGACGGGCGGGGCGTACCGGGCGTTCCGCGAGGGCGGGCACCTGACGCCGGAGCGGGCGGACGGGCGGATCACCTTCGAGGAGTACCTGGCGAACCGGCCGGGGGCGCGGGCCTGAGGCGGCGGGGCGGCCGCCGGCCGGGCGGACGCGGGAGCGGGGGCTCACGCGCACGCCCACGTTCACGCGCCGTCCTCCATGCTGATCACCACCTTTCCGAAGGAGGCGCCGGAGGCGTAGTGCCGGAACGCCTCGGGGGCCTCGTCGAACCGGAAGGTCCGGTCCAGGACCGGGCGGATCCGCTCCCGCTCGACGAGCTTGTTCATCTCCAGGAACTGGGCGCGGCTGCCGACGGCGAGCGCGCGCACGGTGGCCCCGGAGCCGAACAGGACCCGCGGGTCGAGCGGCGGCGCGGAGTCGGAGACGAAGCCGACGCAGGCGACGTGACCCGCCACCCGCACCGCCTTCAGTGACGCGTCGAGCGAGCCGGCGACGTCGACCACCCGGTCGGCGCCCTGACCCCGTGTCAACGCGCGTACGGTCTCGTGCCAGTCGGGGGTGGCCCGGTAGTCGATCACCTCGTCCGCGCCGAGCTCGTACAGGCGCTCGGCCTTGGCGGAGCTGCTGGTGGTGGCGATCACGCGGGCGCCGAGGGCCTTGCCGAGCTGGAGGGCGAACAGGGACACGCCGCCGGAGCCGAGGGTGACGAGCGTCTGCCCGGGGCGCAGCCCGCCGCCCGTGCCGTCCCCGTCGCCGGTCAGGGCGTTCCAGGCGGTGACGGCGGCGACCGGGAGCGTCGCGGCCTCCCCGTAGGACAGGTGCTCGGGGACCGGCACCAGCGCGGTCTCGTCGAGCACGGCGTACTCGGTGAGCATGCCGTCCAGCGAGCCGCCGAGCTGGGCCAGGTGCCGGAGGTCGAACGGTCCGTCCTGCCAGCTGGGGAACACCGAGGCCGCCACCCGCTCGCCGACCCGCACGGAGGTGACGCCCGGGCCCACCGCGACCACCTGGCCGGCGCCGTCGGCGAGCGGGACGACGTCGGGCTTCACGGGGAGGACGTAGGTGCCGCGCAGGACCATGAGGTCGCGGTAGCTCAGCGAGGCGGAGCGCACGGCGACCAGGACCTGGCCGGGGCCGGGGGAGGGGGCGGCGGGGTGCTCGCGGAGCGCGAGACCGTCGATGCCGGCGCCGCTGTCGACGTGGTAACTGCGCATGTCAGACCCCGTTCGAGGAGGAGGAGACGGCTCCGTGGGCGTCGTCGACGGGGTCGCCGTCGCCGCGCGTGCCGGCACGCGTGCCGGCGCCCGTGTCGGCGTCCGTCGCGAGCGGGACCTCGCCGCCGGTCTTGCTGTAGCCGAGGGCCTCGACGATGAGCCCGCCGTCGAGCCGCATGAGGTTGACGCCGTGTACGTGGTCGGTCGGGCCGGGGCCGAAGGTGTACTGCCAGGTGATCGTCGCCCGGTCGCCCGCGACGACGACCTCCTCGGGCCGGAACCGGGTGGTCCGGTCGGCCGCGAGCGTCCGCCAGAAGGCGAGGCAGTCCTCCCGGCCCTCGACGCGCTGCCCGGCGGGCGCGGGCTGGACCGAGACCATGACGCAGTCCTCGCCGACGAGGTCGTCGAGAAGGGCGGGGTCGTGGGCGATGAACGCCTGGTTGAAGCGCTTCATGACGGCGGTGGTGGTGGCGCCGGTCTCGGCGTCGGTGAGGGCGGTGAGGTACGAAGTCACGATCCTGCTCCACTAGATAGAACGGTCGGTCTACTCCCTGCTGCGCTCGAATATATAGACCGGTTGATCTACTAGTCAACGGTGGGCACACTGACTCCATGAGCACCCGTACCGGAACCCGTGCCGGAAGCCGCACCGGACCAGGCCCGCGCGACCGACTGCTGGAGGCGGCCCAGCGCCTGACGTACCAACAGGGCGTCGGCGTGGGCGTCGACACGCTCCTGAAGGAGGCGAACGTCGCCCGCCGGTCCCTGTACGAGCACTTCGGGGGCAAGGACGGCCTGATCGCCGAGGTGCTGCGGCGCAGTGCCGGCGAGGACGCGGCCGCGTACGTACGGACCATGAGCGCGGCCGGCGACGACCCGCGCGAGCGGCTGCTGGCCGTGTTCGCCGAGCTGGCGCGCGTCGTCGCCAAGCCGGACTTCCGGGGCTGCCGCTATCTCGCCGCCGACCTGGCGCTGGCCGACCCGGACCACCCGGGCCACGCCGTCACCCGCGCGTACCGGGAGCAGGTGACCGGCCTCTTCGAGGTGGAGCTCGTCAGCCTCGGCCACCCCCGGCCGGCCCGCGCCGCCACCCAGCTCCTCATCCTGATCGACGGCGCCCTGGCGCTTGCCGCCACCCGCCCGGAGACGGACCCGATCGAGGCGGCGAGGGAACTGACCGAGAAGATCCTGTCGGAGGCGCCCTGACGCACCGTCCGGGTCAGCGGCGACGTCACGCGGCCGTGAGGCCTGCGGGTCACGTCACGGCTTTTCGGGGGCGCCAGGCTCCCGCCGGGTCAGGCGGTCGCGGGCTGGAGGAGGTCCCAGCGGTTGCCGTAGAGGTCCTCGAAGACGGCGACCGAGCCGTACGGCTCGTGGCGCGGCTCCTCCAGGAAGCTGACCCCGGCGGCGGTCATGCGCTCGTGGTCGCGGGCGAAGTCGTCGGTGTACAGGAAGAAGCCGACCCGGCCGCCCGTCTGGGCGCCGACCGCCGCTGCCTGCGCCTCGCCCTTCGCCCGGGCGAGCAGCAGTCCGGTGCCCTGAGCGCCGCGCGGGCGCACGACGACCCAGCGGCTGCCGTCGCCGCGGTCGGTGTCCTCGACGAGCTCGAAGCCGAGGGCGCGGGTGTAGAAGTCGACAGCCTCGTCGTAGTCACGGACGACGAGCGTGACCAGGGCGAGCATGGGGAGCTGGGGTGCGGCGGACATGGGGCCAAGGTAATACGTATGACGGGCGTGGTGCCAACGCGACACGGCGGGTACGGCGTGGACGGGTGCGGCGTGGGTCGGGCTGTTCCGGCGCCCCGCCCCCCGGTCCCTCAGCGCAGGTCCCGCCGCATCAGGATCCGGGGATGCCCCGCCAGGACCGACGTCGTGTCGGCCGCGTGGACGAAGCCCGCGCGTTCGAAGTTCTTGCGGAGGCCCGCGTACGCCATCGTCAGGTCGACCTTCGCGTCCCCGTTGTCCAGGGGGTACGCCTCGACGGCCGGGGCGCCGTGGGCGCGGGCGAAGTCGACCGCGCCGGCGATCAGGGCGTGGGAGATGCCCTGTTTGCGGTGGCCAGGGCGGACCCGGATGCACCACAGGGACCAGACCGGCAGGTCGTCGACGTGGGGGATCTTGCGGTTGCGCGCGAAGGACGTCTCCGCGCGCGGTGCCACGGCCGCCCAGCCGGCCGGCTCGTCGCCGTCGTAGGCGAGCACCCCCGGCGGGGGGTCCGGGCGGCACAGCTCGGCGACGTACTCGCCACGGGCCGGGCCGACGAGCGACTTGTTGAGCTTGGACCCGATCCGGTAGCTCAGACAGAAGCAGACGCTGGCCGTGGGCGACTTCGGCCCGATGACGGCGCGGACGTCCTCGAAGACCGAGGCCGGGCGGACTTCGATGATCATGACACCCACGATGTCACGCCCGGCCCGCTCACGCGCCCGTGTCGTCCGTGCGTACCGGTGGGAGAATGCCGCGCATGGACGCGCGGGAACTGGATCTCCTCGCCGAGCGGGCCCGGGCCCTGGCCGCCGGCGGGCGGCGGCGGGTGCTCGGGATCGCCGGGCCGCCCGGGGCCGGGAAGTCCACGCTCGCCGCGCGGCTCACCGCCCGCCTCGACGGGCTGGCCGTGCTCGTTCCGCTGGACGGCTTCCATCTGGCCCAGGCCGAGCTGGAGCGGCTCGGCCGCGCCGGGCGCAAGGGCGCCCCCGACACCTTCGACGCCGCCGGCTACACCGCCCTGCTCGTCCGGCTGCGCGCCGCCGAGCCGGGGACCACCGTCTACGCGCCCGCCTTCGACCGCGCGCTGGAGGAGCCCGTTGCCGGGGCGATACCCGTACCTCCCGAGGTCCCGCTCGTCATCACCGAAGGCAACTATCTCCTGCACGGGGAAGGGGCCTGGGCCGGTGTCCTCCCGCTGCTCGACGAGGCCTGGTACCTCGACCTCGACGCCCGCCGCCGCGTCCCCCGGCTCGTCGCCCGGCACGTCCGCTTCGGCAAGGACCCGGCGCACGCCGCGCGCTGGGTCGCCGACTCCGACGAGGCCAACGCCCGTCTGGTGGCACGGGGTCGGGACCGCGCGCATCTCGTCGTACGGATGAGCTGAAGTCGCTAACGTGCGCGCACGACCCACGCCCCGGCGCTCCTCGTCATCGACATGCAGAACGCCCTCGTCGCAATCGCCCACCGCGCCGCCGAGACCGTCGCCGTGATCGCCGGACTCCGCGCCCGCGGCCGCGCCGCCGGAGTCCCCGTCATCACCGTCCAGCATCACGGCGGCGGCCTCGAACCCGGCATCGACGGCTGGCGGATCGTGCCCGAACTCGCCCCGGCGGACGGCGAGCCGGTCGTCGCCAAGACCAGCGCCGACAGCTTCCTCGAAACCGACCTCGCCGCCACCCTCGACGCGCTCGGCACCACCGAGCTCCTCGTCACCGGCTTCGCCACCGAGATCTGCGTCGAACCACCGCCCGCCAGGCTCTCAGTCGCCGCTACGACCTCGTGCTCGTCGCCGACGGCCACACCACCTCCGTACGGGAGGCGGGCGACGGCCCCTACGCCGAGCCCGACGCGTCCGTCGCCCACCACAACGAGATCTTCCGCAACCTGGACTTCCCCGGCCGCAGCATCCGCGTCCTGCCCGCCGCCGCCGTTGACTTCATCCCGCCGGCGTCGTGACCCGCGTCGGCTTGAGCCCCCGCCTTCGCGACCGCCGCCTTCGTGACTGGCCTCGTCGTGATTCGGCCCGCCATCTTCCAACGGCCGTGGGCACCGCCACGGCGCGGAGCATTTCATTCTCTTTCTTCGCTTTCGCGGGGTGACGATCTTCACTTGATGATCACGAAATGAACACGGTTCTTGCTTACTTTATCCATGTGTCGATCTACTGACCCCTCTTGATCGCATTCTGAGGGGGGCCTCCGTGCGTTTCGTGCGGCCTGTTTCCGTTGCTGTTGCCTTCGTTATGGCTTGTATGGCCAGCGCTGAGGGCGTGGCTTCCGCGCAGACGTTCGCCGGCATGCCCGTAAGGGCGGCTGACGCTCCCGACCAGCAATGGGGCTCAGCGGATGGCCACTCGCACCGGGCCACCGCGGGCGACACCTCGGCCACGGCGGCCGGTGGCCACCGTGGACACACGCCGTCCCAGAGAGAACTCCCCCCAGAGGGCGGGACATCATCCGTCCTGAGCCCTGCAGGTACGAGGCTTCCGTCCGCGGTTACTACTCCGGCATCCGTTCCCGCATCCGTCGTGGCGGCAGAGCCGAAGGGCTTTGACCCGAACACGAGCCGCGAGCTCGCCGGTGAGCGGAACCGGATGTCCAAGACGTTCCAGAACACCGACGGCACCCTCACTACACGCTTTTACGAAGAGCCGGTCAACTTCCGCGAGGCATCCGGGAAGTGGAAGCCGATCGACACGACTCTGAAGGAACTCCCCCGAGGCGGGAGTCTTGGCCGCGCGGTGAATGCTTCCGAGGACGGTTGGACGATTACCTCGGGCGACATTCAGACCACCTTCGCCGGGTACGCCGACGGCGCCCCGCTGGTCTCTCTGAAGACGGGCGCTGACACAGCGGTGGGCTTCTCCGTCCGGGACGTTACGCACGCCCCCGGAGAAGCGGAGGAAAGCGCGATCATCTACCGTGCCGTGCGCCCTGACGCAGACCTGACGTTCGTTGCCGGCGGTACTTCCGTAAAGGAAGTCATCACGCTTCACAGCGTCGATGCTCCCACCGAGTGGGTCTTCCCCCTCTACATGCAAGGCTTGACGCCTCGCATCGAGGAGACGGGTGCGGTGACGTTCAGGGACACCGCGGGCGGGGTACGGGCCACGATGCCCGCAGGGTGGATGGAGGATGCGAACCTCGCTCCGAACTCCAACCAGGGTGAAATCTCCAGCGGCGTCCACTACGAGCTGGTGGACATTGCCGGTGGTCAGGCCCTGAAGGTGTCCTTGGACGCAGACTGGCTGCGGGATCCGAAGCGAGTCTTCCCGGTAAAGGTTGATCCGACCGTCACCACCCTGACCTCCTTCGCGGCAAGCTCGGGCACTTACGTGGAGTGGCCCTACAACCAGAACTTCTCGGGTAGCACAGAACTCAGGGTCGGCACCTACGACAAGGGCAGCCACAAAGCTGCTGCGTTCCTACGCTTCGCCGGTGTCGAGACCACACTAAAGAACGCCTGGATCGTCAACGCCCGCCTTGCGCTGTACAACACCTGGTCCTACTCGTGCACCGCCCGACCGGTGACCGTCCATCCGATTACGTCGAACTGGTACGAGTCCACGACCAGCACCTACCCGGGCCCTTCGACCGGTGCTGCGCTGGCATCCAAGTCATTCGCGCATGCCTGGCAGGCATCCGGATCAAGCTCGTTGCCGTGTGGGGGACCGGCCTGGGAGTCGATCAACCTCGGTTCATCCGGTCGCCAGCTGGTCGATGACTGGACTCATGGGCGAAAGGCGAACTACGGCCTGGCGGTGAAGGCGTCGACGACCGACTCCTACGCGTGGAAGGCGTTCGGCTCCGACGACTCAAGCGGAAAGCCGGCGCTTGACGTGACGTGGACCAAGTACGGCGCCACGTACAAGATGGGGGAGTTCGTTACCCCCATCACCGCCACCGCCGATGGTGAGTTCCGCGTCACCGTTACCAACCGCGGGCAGCAAACATGGCCGAAGAACGGCAACTTCTCCCTGCGGTACCTGTTGTACGACGGCGCAGGCAAGGAGATCGCGGACACCTCGAAGATCCGTTGGTCGGCGATCCCCGCCGACGTGCCTCCCGGCGCGAGCGTGACCGTCGACGCGAAGATCGCCCCGCTTCCGCCTGGCGACTACACGCTTCTCTGGACCATGAACGACAACGGCATCGCCACCTTCAGCGGTGCTGGCGTACCCCCCGTCGGGATCAAAGTCTCCGCTGTCAATATTCCGCCGCAGCTGATCCGCATCGCGCCTCCCAGCGGTGCCGTGACCAACACCCTGACCCCCACCCTCTGGGCATCTGGTGTCGACCGCGACCGTTACCCGAAGGCACTGCAGTACCAGTTCGAGGTCTGCGAAGTGGAAGGGAAGGACACTCGCAAGAACTGCAAGATGGGCCCGCGTGTGACCTCACAGCAGTGGGCGGTCACCAGCGGCTGGCTCTCCTGGTCAAAGACCTACGCCTGGTACGCATACGCCTACGACGGCAGCGTGACCTCAGTAAGGCCTGGCCCGTCGCTCCTCACCACGCAGGTTCCCCAGCCGGCCATCACCGGCCAGTTCGGTGCCTCGACAACCTCCGACGCATTCGACGAACGCTCGGGGAATTACGGCACCGCCGCAACCGACGCAGCTGTGCCCACAGTTGGCCCCGAGCTCTCAATGACCCGCACGTACAACTCGATGGATCCGCGGCAGAAGAATGCCTTCGGCGCGGGCTGGGCAACACGCTGGGACATGCGTGCTACGGCCGAAAGCACAGGTAGCGTGGTGATCACGCTGGCGACTGGTAGCCGGGTGCGTTTTGGCAAGAACGCCGATGGCAGCTATGCCGCTCCTTCAGGCTCCATCGGGGCTCTCAAGGCGGAGACCGGTGGCGGCTGGACCCTGCGCGACGGTACGGGAAGCCTCTACACGTTCAGCGCCACAGGCCTGCTCACGAAGATCGCTGACGGTCACGGCCGGGTTCAGCAGCTGACTTACACCAACAATCAGTTGACCGAGGCCAAGGACGTCTTGTCCGGTCGCACACTCACGTTCACCTGGTCGGGCGGCCACGTGCAGACGGCGTCGACGAGCGCAGTCAATGCCGCGGGCGCAGTCCTGAAGTGGACCTACACCTACGAGGGCGACCGCCTTACCAAGGTGTGCCCGCCGTCATCCGACACTGCTTGCACCCTCTACACCTACGAGGACGGCAGCCTTTACCGCAGCACGGTGCTGGACGCCGGGCCGTCGGCGTACTGGCGGCTGAACGAAACCGAGGGCGATACTGCGGCGAGTGAGACCGTCTCCGGCACGGGCCTGAACGATGCCTACTACCGGAACGTCGCTCACGGACAGGCGGGCGCACTGACCGGCACGACCAACAAGGCCGGCTCCTTCGACGGCACTGCCGCCGACCCTGACAAGTCCTACCTCGTGCTCGCCGATGATGCTCTGGGCTCTTCGCCGTTCGCGTCGGTGGAGATGTGGTTCCAGACGACCAAGCCCGGTGTGCTGCTGTCGCAGGCGAACGAGCGCATAGAGGCCGTCGACAGCGTCAGTCAGGCAACCCCCCTGCTGTATGTCGGCACGGACGGCAAGCTCCGCGGCCAGTTCTACTACCCCGGCACCTCCTGGACGCCGATGACCACGACGGGTGTCGTCAACGACGGCGCCTGGCACCACCTGGTCCTCTCGGGCGCCGGAACCGCGCAGACCCTGTACCTCGACGGCACAGCCGTCGGTTCCAAGACCGGCGCCATCGATCACCTGGAGCAGCGTTACACCTACGTCGGTACGGGGTGGACCAGCGTGCCCTGGCAGGGCATCGACAAGGCCGACCCGCTGGGTCACTTCACCGGCCTGATCGACGAGGTCGCCGTCTACGGCCACACCCTCGACGCGGGTACCGTCGCCGAGCACTACGCGGCGAAGGCTGCAACATCCCGCATGACGAAGGTCACGCTCCCGTCGGGACGCGTCGACTCTCGGGTTGTCTACGACTCCGACACCGAGCGCGTCACCCAGGTGACGGACTCCAAGAACGGCACGTGGAAGGTCTCCGCACCTTCGTTCTCGGCCGGCTCCGCCGCCTACAGTGCCGAGGTCCTCGCATCCGGCCCGCACGAGTACTGGCGCCTGGGCGACCGCCGCGGCACCACCGCCTCCAGCGCGCTGCTCGACGGCGCGGACGGAACCTACGGCGACAACATCGCGCTCGGCACATACGGCGCCTTCGCCGACGGCGACGACACCGCAGCAGGCTTCAACGGCGACTCCCACATCGAGCTCGCCCCTGAATCCTTGAGCGGCTCCACCACCTTGTCCGCCGAGCTGTGGTTCCGTACCGACAAGTCCGGCATCCTGCTTGCCGAGTCGAACGTCGACATCGGTGAAGGCGAGACGCCCACCCACTCGACCCCGCTGCTTTACGTGGGTACGGACGGCAAGCTCCACGGCCAGTTCTACTCCGCGACCACCAACTGGATCCCACCGGTGTCCAAGAACACCGTCACCGACAGCCAATGGCACCACGCCGTACTGGTCGGCAACGTGAACACCTCGTCCCTCTACGTCGACGGAATGCTTGCGGGCTCGGTGGCTGGCACGATCACCCACCTGGACCAGACCCGGGTCTTCCTGGGCAAGAACTGCTGCGGTACCCGCTGGGCGGCCATCGACCCCAACGACCCCTGGGGCTACTTCAGCGGAGCCATCGACGAGGTCGCCTTCTATCCCAGGGCCCTCTCCCAGGCCGAGATCAGCAAGCACTACCGCGCCCGCACCGGCATGGTCGCCGGCGACGGCCCCCACTACCGCGGCGCTGTCACCGTCGACGCCCCGGCCGGCTACTGGCGCCTTGACGAGTCCAGCGGCCCGGTGGCCAACAGCCTGACCGCCGCGCAGAACGGCGACGGCTCCTACACCAATGCCACCCTCGGCACCGACGGCGTCTTCGGCACCGGCGACAACACCGCCCTCACGCTCAACGGCAACGGTTACGCCGAGATACCCGGCAGCATCCTGCGCGGCTCCACCGATCTCGCGGTCGAGCTGTGGTTCAAGACCACCAAGCCCGGCGTCCTGATCGGCGACCAGTCCAACCCCGTCGGCCCCACCGCCACGGGTACGTACGCGCCCCTGCTGTATGTGGGCACGGACGGCAAGCTCAACGGCAAGTTCTACTCACCCGGCCTCGGCACGGCGAAGGTCGCCTCCGCCGAAAACGTCAACGACGATCAGTGGCACCACGCCGTCGTCACCGCCACCGGTAGCGCCCAAACCCTCTACCTCGACGGCGTCCAGGCCGCCACTCTGACCGGCGCGGTGAACCACCAGTCCAACACCCGCACCTACATCGGCGCCGGCTTCGCCAAGAACTGGCCCGCCGCCCCCGCCGAGGTGTCCTACTTCACCGGCCAGATCGACGAAGTCGCCATCTACCAACACGGCCTCACCGCCGACCAGGTCGCCGAGCACTACCACTCCCGTGAGCACTCCAGTACCTCTGCGCTCGCCATGACCGTTACTGTCACCAACCCCAAGGGTGTCAACACGTACACCACCTACGACGCCTTGCGCGGGCACCGCCTTATTGCCTCCATCGATGCGGCGCGTGGACGCACTACCTACGCATACGACACCGGTGGCAACCTTCACACGGTCACGGACCCGAACGGCCACTCCACCGTCACCGGCCATGACGCCCAGGGCAACATGGTCTCTCGTACCACCTGCCGGGACGACAACTCCTGCTGGACCTCCTATGCGGAGTACTACAACAACACCGCGGACCCGCTCGACCCCCGCAACGGAAAGCAGACCGTCGCCCGCGACGCCCGCTCCTCCGGCCCGGCCGACAACCGCTACAAGACGACAACGGGCTACACAACCCTGGGGCTACCGGACAAGCTGACCCTTGCCGACGGCAGAAGCTCCTCGACTACCTACACCTCCGGAACCGAACCGGCCTTCAACGGCGGTACGACGCCTGCCGGACTGGTTTCGAGCACAGTGACCCCCGAGGGCGCCGTCACGGCATACGCCTACTTTGCCAACGGCGACCTCGCCCAGGTCACAGCCCCCAACAAACTCATCACCTCCTTCACGTACGACGGACTCGGCCGCAAGGTCAGCGAGACTCAGATCTCCGACACGTACCCGGACGGTGTAACCACCACCTATGGCTACGACTTGCTGTCGAACGTCACCTCGGAGACCGGCACCGGCGTCAAGAACGAGATCACCGGTGTCACTCACACGGCGAAGACAACGCGCGAGTTCGACGCGGACGGAAACCTCCTCGCTGAGATCGTCGAGGACCTCACTGGCGGCGATGTCGCTCGCAAGACGAAGCGTCACTATGATGAACGCGGACTCAATGACTCGATCACGGATGCCGAAGAGAAGACCACGAAGTTCGGCTACGATGAATTCGGCCAGGTGGCCAGCGAGATTGACGCCCTCGGTATCGAAACCACCTACACCTACACGCCACGCGGCGACATCAATGAGACCGTCCTGAAGAACTGGACCGGGCACCCGTCAGGCGAACCACGCGACCTCGTGTTGGAGTCAAACGCCTACGACCCCGCCGGCCGTCTCGCCTCTACTACCGATGCCCTCGGTTCAACCACGTCGTTCACCTACTTCGACGACGGCCTGCTCGCCACTACGACCGCCCTCCAGGTCGAACAGAGCGACGGCACCCACCGGGACATCCTGCAGGAGAGCAACACCTACGACGGTGCCAACTACCTGATCAAGCAGGTTACCGACGGCGGCGCTCGCATGGAAACGTTCAATGTGGACGTCACCGGACGCATCACTCGGTCGGTCCTCGATCCCAACGGCCTCAACCGTTCCGTCGACTACACCTACGACAAGGACGACCGGCTCACAGACACCACGCGACGCGTCTCTGCCACGGAGTCCCAGACGCAGCACCTCGACTACGACCAGGTCGGCAACGTCACGACTGCCGTTCTGTCTTCGGGTATCACGACCATCACCACCCGCAACACCTACGACCGGCGTGGCCTGCTCCTCACCTCCACCAGTCCGCGCGGCAACAAGACGGGCGCCGACCCCGACGCCTACACCACGGCCTACCGCTACGACGCCCTTGGTCGCCTCGTTGAGCAGGCCTCACCCGCCGTCAGCACTGAGATTTACGGAAGCGCCGCCCAGCAGAAGAAGCCCACCACAACGAACGGCTACAACACCTTCGGCGACCTGAGCGGCTCCCGGGACGAGAACGGAGCCGTCACCCGATCCGACTTCGACCGACTCGGTAGAACCACCGCGCTCACCCTCCCTGCCTACACTCCGCCTGGCGGCACCACCATCACACCGGTCTACCGCACTTCGTACGACGACATCGGACGCGTCATCTCGACGACCGACCCGCTGCAGGAGCAATAGTCAAGACTTGTGGATCAGTTGAGGTGGTTCATGCTGCGAAGGTCTCGTCCTGTTCGGCGGGGTGGCCGTTGTGGAAGCGGGCGCCGGCTCGGACGAGGGCGACGAGGTGGGGTGCGGTGACCGCTCGCCAGCGGGCCTGGG